>CAVFVJ010000019.1:0-79418 GCA_963626085.1 Alistipes ihumii
TTGTGTTTAAGAGGAATAAGACGTGTTTCACCACGCAAAATGACCTATAGGTCACCTTTCACTGCGTAGTAGATGTCCTTACAATGTATTTCTACCCATCTACAGAAACCATCAAATCCTTCTTTACGGATTGTTTCTCCGAAAGTTCTATCTCTTTCCATTTTTGCTTTAATACGAGCCATAAGTATTGCGTCTTCATGGCCAAAACCAATAGTACGCAATTTGTCATACCATTCCTGCTCCAAATAATCTAAATTATACATTGCTCTATAGTTTTAAATCCTTGATTTGTTCATATTTCTCTCGCCATTCAGGTTCTGCATCTTCAATCCATTCCCTTGGCATCAATCCTAAAACACCAAATATAAAACCTAATGGTGTTGTCTTGACAATAGAGTGTAACAATTCTAATAAATGGTAACGCTTGATAGCAGAATAACAAACTATCTTATTGACGTCAACATCAAGATCTTCATGAAACATTGATGATATATCCTTTTGTTTCAATTGAATTAATTCCTCTTGGCGTGGGTCTGGAAGATTTATTCGTGTATCCCAATGCAGACCTTCATTCTCGCCAAGAATATCAACTTGATTCACTGCAAGAATTATTTTCTTCTTATCACATGAAGGCAAAACGATATTCTGAAGAATTCTTTCATCTTCTCCTAATGTTCTATTGTCTGCTTTTAGCACATAAATGATAATGTCACACTGAGGAAGAATCTGACGATAAATCGCTTCAAACTCCTTGTCTTTTCGAATATCATCTCCCAGACCTGGAAGATCTATAATATCAAGACCAATACCAATCTTTAAGTCAAAGCGTTTGCGAATTGCAGTCGTTGTTCCTCTACGAACATCCCCTATATGACCTTTATCGTCAAAGGTCAATGCTTCCGCTACAAAATCGTCAACATCAAACAAATTGTTGATAGTTGTAGTTTTGCCAACTCCTGCCTTCCCAATAATGGCAACAACAGGTGCACGATCAAGGAGTTCTGTCTGAACTTTAGTTCTAAACTCCTCAAACTCTTTTGGCTTTAGTTTGCTTTCCATGTAGCTCATAAACTGAGCCAACGGAGTGTCTGTTACTTGTTCGTTCATACTTTTAATAGTTTCTTTATTAGTTTTACCAAAACATCCAGAAAAGACTCGTGCTTCACATTCTTTCCTTGAAGTTTTAACAATTCTTCTTTAGTAAAAAGACCACTTTCAGCACAGGTTCTATAAATTTCTTGGAAGTTCTTGGTCTGTTTACCTTTCGTTACTTTTCTTACCTTCATCATCAACTCGGCTTCTGCTTTATCTATACCGATAGCTTGCAATTGTGATGTATCCATATCATAATGATTTTAATAATTTTTGTATTCTTATAGCTTCAGAACTACCCAATTCAACGGCTTGGTCAATCATCATCATTCCTACACTTGTAGATTGTTGGATTCCATAGCCATGAATATAGCATAATGCTAAATTATAAGTCGCATTTGGGCTATTTTGTAACATCGCTTTTTCTGCATATAGAGCATGTAAAGACGGCTGTTCGGAAAAGCCATACATACCTTTGTATGCATTCATTAATTTCTCTTGAGCCTTTCTGTATCCTGATTCTGCTGAATGAAGCAAGAGTAATTCTGCTTCGCTAATTTCGTTTTGTTCAATTAATCTGTTTGCAAAGGTATATTCCAAGAAAGGATGACTTGAAATAATATCTTTTGACGGCAAATTAATACTTAAACATTCAGCCTTTCCTCTTTTTATTATTATAGTATAGGCTTGCGGTATTCCTATATTAATAAGATATTGAATGATTTCTTGTTGTATAATGGTTAAATTACTTGATTGTTGAATAATTGCTAAAATAAATCCAGAATTAAATGATTGCTCATAATATTTTTTGCTCAAATTTTCATTATATTTTACACCTATCGAATACTCGTAAATCTCACCTAATCTGAACGTTGCAGCCCCATTGCCTTCATTGGCAAGTTTTTCCAAACAGACAACATCCGTAGATTCCAATATGGAGTAATCGAAATCGACTGCTTCAAGTATAGATTGAATATCTTCCAACTCCTTTTGATAGTCATTATATAATGAACGGAATTTATGAATGAACGGCAAATCTTCTTTTGTAAAGTTGCTTACATCAAGGCATTCGGCAATAGAATGAAATTCGTTGGCTGTATGTTTTGAGCAATAAGAGATGAAAATCTCCTCTAAAGTTGATTTCTTTGATTCTTCTTTATAGAAACAAGAAGTTCCATCATATAAACTTAATGCCTTAGTATCTTCAAATGGTAGCTCTAAACTATTTTTGTTCTCTTCAACGAACAGACTTTCATAATAGCCCTTAGTAGCTTCCACCAAATACTTCATCCCATCCGTATTGATACTGCCATTAGTAACAAGTGATGGTAGATGCGGTGCCTTGCCTAAAGAAGACCAGAAGTATGTATCTGCCATATAGCCGATAAGACATTGCAGATATGGAATTAAGTCTTCAAGCACTTCAGATGCCAATTCTGAATCGTGAGCATAGTCAAGAGAATAAGTATAGTCACGTTGGAACTCAGTAGGCTCTATTTCTGGAATAGTAAACTCGTCAGATGAAGATGCACCTACACCCCACGTGCGCACTTGGAACACCATTTTTCCGTCAGTTGGTCGAAACTCTGGGGTTATAAGCAAGGTTGGAAGGTTGCTTAGTGCAGTACGCATTGAGGCAATCTGTACCTCAGTAGGGTGCGTGTTAGATTTCCATGCTCCACTATAAAAGAGAATGGGATGGTCTGACGCAATACTCCAATGTTGATTACTGTAGTTTTCCAATGCTTCCTCTATCAGAGAAAAGACCGAGGTGTTAAAATTTTGAGAATTGGACGGAGTGAGGATGCAATGCAAGGCTATGGTTTCTTCTTGCTGAGCAAGTAGATTACCAAGAGCTTGATTTTTCATCACAATAGGTAATACGTTCAGCGGCCAGTTGTTGATGGTGGCAGAGTATGCCATACTGTGAAGCAGGTTATCCACCTCACCTTGCAAATCCTTCAAACGTTGCTGGTGCTTTTGCTCTTCCAATTCCAGTGTAAGGGCTTGTCCCTCGCGCATGATTTGCCACATGCGCTGAGTGTTACGCTCAAGAGCAGCCTGTTCGAACTCCTCACGCTTTTGACGGAGTTGCTCGTTCTGCCTGCTGCCACACCAGTTGTTGTAGATTTGCAAACCTACATTGGCAAGCACCATAGTTATGGTTCCTATTGGCATAAGCTAAATTGTTGATTGGATTTGTTCTTTTATATCGTTTATCTCCTCTCGGCTATACACCTCGAGCAAGTGTGGAGTCGTATCTTCGTTGAGAGAAGCAAGAATGGTCTGATTCTCTTGTTTGATGAACATTTGGATGCCTTCGTGACTTGTAGCGATAGCCTTCATTGTTTCGTGTGCCGAGTCGTTGAGCAGATAAGGCAAAGTTGGCTTTTTACCTTGGGTAAGCAACAAATAAGAGTCGCGTACCGAACCTGTGATGACCGACACGGCTGTATGAAATGTTTCCATTGCCCCTTTTCGGTATTCGTCATCGGCTAAAGCCTTTTCGGGAGAGAAATCCATGTTGAACAAAGGTCGGATAAGAGGACGTGCAGCCTGTGGTTCCCATACAGCCCCCTTAAAGTTGATATGCCCATCTATGTAATGCGGAGCAATTACCAATGTGGGGAGTTGACTCATGAGGAAGTGGATATTCATGATGCTTGCATTACCGCCTTGAATATCGGACTTGCAGCAAGCATCTTTCCAGTAATGCACATTGCCAATAAGGGGAATGTCCTTTTGTACTATAGAATATTCCAACTCCTCATACAAATCTTTGTCTTGTTCATTAGCTCCTCCATACTTCTTTTGTGGTAAAAGAGGTGTGCGCATCAGTATGACATTCAGATGAGGATGGGCAAAAGCCTTCTCACTCTTTGTCTTTTCGAGCAATACATAAGGAAGTTGGGGATCAAGCGGCCAACATTGTTTGAAGTAGGTTTGCAGTTCATCCACTTTCATTTTTGAAATGAATGTGGCTACACTCTCTTCTTGTTTATATTGGCGAGCGACTTCAAGCATACGACGACGAAAGGCGATTTCTTCTTGTCTCTTTTGGTCATCGGTTAAATTGCGTGCCCGCTCCAGTTCATGTTGGAAAGCCTCAGAACGTTCATGAGCCTTATCTTGCACATGACGGTTTTTCCATCCCAAAAGCGTAGAGCTGATAGAGTTGGCTATCCAAAACATGCCGTAACCAGGAAGGTGTACGTTTTGTGATGCTATGGGTATATCCATTGAAATCTTTCTGTGAAATTATTAAACTATGGTTGTAGTGATGCGTCATCAAAAGAAGAAGTTCCATCATCTAAATCAAACGAGTCATCATTTGTATTGAATATGTCATCATGATTGATGTCAATATCTTGGTTGGTTTGAAATGGTGAATCATTATCAAAATTATCGTCTCCAGCAAGTGAAGCGTCAAAGTTTGCCACATCGCCAAAAGCAGCAACTCCCAATTCGTTATCAGAAGAATTGAATGGTTCGATTTGTGGTAATTCAAAATCTATAGAATTGGTATCGAAAGGAGTATCTTCTGGTTGCCATTCAGCCATAAAAGTATCAGCTTCTTTAGACAGAGTAACAAGTTGGCTCAGCGATTCGTTTTTACTAACCACATTGTCGATAGTTTGCATTTCGGTATCGGACAAATTGTGGTCAAGATAGGCTGCAAAGCGTTCTATACTTAGAGGTATGTTTGGGTGTTTATCCATGTCGTTCCTCCTTTCTGAAAATTCGCTCGTACTGCTCCTTGGCGAGTTTATGCTTATTATAATAGTTCTCCATTGACATTCCCAATTCTTTTGCAGTTTCCTCATTGGTCTTCAACTCCAAATAACGCAGACGTATCAACTCGCTATATCGCTTGTTAGGCATCTGCTTAATGATAGTTAGAGCGTCTTGACGATTGAGATTTGAAAAATCTATCTCTATAGAGCCGTAAACGGCATCGGCTCTATCACCTTCAATATAATCATCTTTCATGTCAGAATGGAAAATCTGCTCATGTTTTGGCATACGCTCTTTCTGTTCAAACTGTTTATAGCAGTAAAACAAACAGGCAGTCTTCAGCCAACTGGTCAATGTACTCTCACCTCTGAAGTTTTCCATCTGGCACTTTCCTGTTGCCTTACTTGGAGCGAGAACAACAATGTATATCTCGTCTATAAACTCCTTGCAATTTGCACAATCGGTATAGTAGTTGTCATATATGGACTTAAACAGGGGATAGCATTGTTGATAGAAGTATTTACGTGTAACCATTTCATCCTTGTTTATCAAGGACTTGGCTATCTGCAAATCTTGTGTAAATATCTTTTTTACTGTCATTGCTATATCTATATAATAAGGTATAGGAAACTTTTACTTCTGCTTATCTTCTACCACTTCACAATAAGCACTCGGTACATACGCTGTCATCACGGTTAATAAGTCCCCTAAAACAATACCTACTCGCTGCTGCCCTTTGTGACGTGCCACTCTGCCTATAAAACCTTCAAACGCACCCTTTACGACCTTTACCAACTGCCCTTTCTCAAACTTCTGCACTTCTCCTGAGACAATGATAACGTCATCTTCCTCTGAAGCGCACGCAATCTTTAGGCTTTCCATCTGATAGTCAGGAACTATCAATGGAGTTTTCTCTATTCTGCTGCCAATATGGGTGTGGTGATAATAAAAACGAAGGAACGGGAGGTTTACGTTGTCGTAAACAAATGTTTTGAGTTGTTTTTCGGTGCCGCAGGCGAAGAAGATGTTTGGTAAACGTGACTCGGTAACAACTTTGCGCTTACCATTTATAAGTTTAACTGAACTGATTGTTGGATAGAAAGCCGTGACACCTTTGGCGGTCATATAGTCGTATGCCTTTTTCTCTCTACCATAAGTGGTGCGTAAGGCATACCAATGAGGAACACCTTCCTCTTTTTGTGCTTTAGTCTTTACTGCTATATGCGCATTTCTGGTGGACACCCCTGTTTGTGAACTCTCTGCGGAAACAGTGCTTTGAGCTTCGGGGAGGGCGTTGGAGGTAAGTCCAGCGCAAGGAGGGAATTCACCACCTCCTGGGGTGTGCGCATCTTGCAATGCACATTCATCGACTTTCATATCGGTGTTAACTTATTCTAAGCAGAACCCAGTTAATAAATTGACACAAAAAAGAAGCGTGGAGAACCTACCTGTTGTCCGTCCCACGCACTGAGGCTCTCGCATTGCCTATTATAGTTGAACAGACAACGTCAGAGCCCACGCCGATATGAAAACCTTTACCGTAAAGAGACCTATATAATACAGTCAACTGCATCCGTATGGATACAATCTATGCTTACAAGGTCTCCACGGGATTCGATATAATCACACCCGGGACATCTACCGTTGCTGAGTTCAAGACTATAATGACTGTGAATGTGCGAGATTACAGTGCGTCTCAAACAGAGCGTCAAGTAAACGCCTTTATTATGTCGTGCCTCGTTACCCACCCAACCGCCTTGTCATGGGGCGTGCGCCTCACTGAAGGCTCGGCGTGTGCTGAGGCTTGAACCGCTTGCTCGTCTACGAGGGGCTGTGACACCCAACCCGACTCACTCGCAATCCAACGGCAAATATACAAAATTTTTATCTTGCAACAAACATACACACATTTTTTTCAATAAAAACAATCATGGTTCCGCTGTTTTTATTGCGGAAATGAGAGTAGAGGGCGATCAATGCCCATAAAAAGCGTTACATGGTTGCAACGTGTGACAACCGGATGTTGATGCAACATAAGACAACCTGAAGTAGTTGCAACGTGAGACACGTCGCCCACTACAAGTTCTATGAGGCAAAATGAAAGGGCACAGTCTGTAGTCGACACACTCAAAGACTAAACATTTCGGTATTTTCGGAGGATTCCTACAAAAACATTTGCGTAATCCAAATAAATGAACCATATTTGCACCCACAATCACCCGAATGAATGCATCAAAACACTCGAGTGAATTCATCAAAACACTCGAGTGAATCGATCGTTTCACTCGAGTGAAATGATCGATTCACTCGAGAGCTTTTTTTCGCTGGAGTTTCGACATCTAACAGCATTAACTATCAAATGTATTAATACTAAGAACTGGTAACGAGTCGCTGAATAGTTACAATTTAGATATATGTCACAAAACCGTTCAAACCTTTCATTCAGAATGAAAGGTTTTACACAAATCTTTTCATTCGAAATGAAAAGATTTCACAAATTTCATTTGTAGCTTACGGTGAATTATCATATCTTTGCAGGCAAAATCGTCGGATATGAAAGAATTACTGAAAAGAATTATATTTGAGCAACAAGAGAATTGCAAGAACCTCACAGAGGGTGCTATACCGAGACATCTTGAAGAGGAATGGTTAACTACTTCCGAGATACTCATTATCACGGGTATCAGACGGTGTGGAAAATCCGTACTGCTACAACAATTACGCGACAAGCTGAAGGAACGGGACTTCTTCTTCAACTTCGATGACGAGCGACTGGTCAATTTCCATGTAGATGACTTTGCCACCCTCCAAGAGTGTTTCTTCGAACTATTCGGTGAGCAGCACATCTACTACTTCGACGAGATACAGAACATCGATGGTTGGGAAAATTTTGTCAGACGGTTATACAACGAAGGAAACAAAATCATCATCACTGGATCAAATGCCCGAATGCTCAGCAAGGAGCTCGGCACCCACCTTACTGGCAGGTATATATCCGTAGAGACCTACCCATTCTCATTCAAAGAATACCTACTGTTGAAATACATAGAACCGACGCAAAAGGATTTCTACCTGATATCCGGGCGCACCAACCTACTCTGCCATTTCAAAGATTACTTGGAGAAAGGCGGATTCCCGAAATATCTGCAATCCCCATCTCCACGTTATATCTCATCACTCTATGATAGCATCGTCTTTCGTGACGTTATGGCACGCAATAGTCTCACCAACGAAAAGGAGATACAGGAATTGACGTTTTACCTTGCAAGTAACGCCACGAAAAGAATCACCTACAACTCATTAGGGAAACTTATTGGAATACGGCACGCAGAGACTATAAAGAATTATCTGGAGTATATACAGCAGACATACATGATATTCCAGCTCTTGAAATACGCGCCCTCCGTCAAAGTTCAAATGCTAAGTCCGAAGAAGATATACTTCATCGACAATGCCATCATAAACAGAATTGGCTTCAACGCCACGGACAACCAAGGAGTCAAACTTGAGAACATGGTGTTCATAGAACTAAAACGCCGTGGCTACGACCTGTTCTATCATGCAGACAAGAAGGAATGCGACTTTGTGGTGCGTCAAGGCATCAAGATTACTCAAGCATACCAAGTCACTGTATCCATGACAGACGAGAAAACCCGCAAGAGAGAGATTGACGGACTACTAGAAGCCATGCAAGCATACGATCTGTCGGAAGGACATATCATCACCATGGAAGAGAAGGAAGATGTGGTCATTGGGAATCGCACAATACACATCCTCCCTGCATGGGAATGGATGCTTAGGCAATAATGTCATTTCTTCCTCAGTACCAACCACGGAGCAACACTATGGTGCTTCGCAGTACGGTATACGGCTGCCTCTTTCGTGAAACGTGTTGTGCCGTCGGAAGCACGGAAGAAACCACATCCATTACCACCGGTAAGATAGACTGCATCCACGAAACCATACTCACGCAAGGCATCGGCAAAGTCCCAAAGGGTTTCTGCATGACGGGTCTCGATGACATAAAGATTGTCGTCGACGGTGCGTCCCAAAGCCCTGCGCTCCACCTTACCGTGCAAGTAAAAGCGAGCTGGAATCTCTCCATTGGACACGAGTATGAACTGACGGAAATAAGATCCCTTGTGTTCCTCCACATAGTCCTTCACCCGTTCGCTCCGGGAGATACCTATCACCATGTAGCCATCCACAACAGCACAATAGCCAAGTCGTGAGACATCACTCTGCAACTGCTCACCATCGATGACCAACGAACCGAGGTACTCGCCTGTGGTTGTATAGTCGGCTGTGCGAGTATACAGCAGCACGCTTTGGTCCGCTGTATCAGGTTCTTCTAGAGTCATCTCCGCCCGCACATTACGCAACTGATACATATCCAGAGCTACACCAAGTACAGAGTCGCTCTTCAACACCACTTCCGATTTGCCGCCCTGCGGCTTCATTCCAGCCAACTTGGCTATATTCTCCTTTGGTGACACAGAGATGCCCACACCTATATTATAATAGTAATTGTATAGTCGGACTCCTCCATAGGCTCCCACGAGTAGAACTGTCACGGAGACAATGACTATGATATACTCAAGAAAGATTCTCCATTTGCTATGTCTTGCAACTACAGGTTCGTCAGACAAGCCACTGTCAGAGGGATCATCCTTCTCGATGGTAATGACTGGATTTTCCTGGCACTCCTGTGTGGAAGAGGGCTGTTCACAATCCTCTATCACGATTATGGGTTTCATCTGTATATCGTTTTCTTCCTTGTATTTCATAAGCTGTCTCCTTCCTCTTCCAATGTAGTTTTGAGTTCCTTCAACGCATCCTTCGATGCCCTCAACTTAAAATCAGAAGTCAAGCGATTGCCCATCAGCAACAGGTCTTGGTTAGATATGTTGATGGAATAGATGAACTCCTTGTTCACTATCAAGCTCTTGCCGACCCTCACAAAAGATGTTTCCTTCATTTGATTCAGTGCGTCGACAAAGAAATGAAGTTGGAACGTCATCGTCATCACCTTTCCGTTGAAAAGGTAGATGTCGGAATAGTTGCCTGAAGCCTTGATGAAAGCAATGTCCCCAGTGGGAATCCTTACAAGTTCCACCGATGTTGATATTTTCAGTCTTTCCATTCGTTTCATTTATATTTGAAATCCTTCAACACCACCAAACATCACACCTCATCAATACGGTACAACTTCCATCCATCAAACTGCATGATGATTCTGTGCAGCTGTGTCCCTTGACGCAACGCCTCAACCCGAGGAGCCTCGGCATACGACTTTATCTGTGTCACTGCTTCGTCCCACTGTCGGGCAATCAAGTCCTCATGCGTCTTCTTCGTCATACCCCTCTCCTTTTTCGGAATCAGTTTCAGTTCCAGGATGTAGCTGTGTTTGGTGGGATAATGAGTCAAATCAGGCAGGAGGAAGAAGTCACAGTAACCGTGGTTCAGTTCCAGTTCCGGAGCTATGTAGTAATAATTGTTCAGACTGAGGTACGCCATGAAGAATCCCTGGAGGTTACGTTCCGCCTCGATACCGTCACGCACGGACGACACATTGGCATAGCTCTCAGCCAAGAAGGTCAGTCCCTCTCTCCATTTACCGTCATACGCCATATCATAGTAATAGTCAGTGAGCCGATTCACGCTGAGGGTGGCTTTTTCCTCAAACATCTCCTTCAAATAACCAAAGTACTGTTTACGCACATTATTATTAGGAATGCCCAAGATGAGTTTGTCCCCACGAGTGCCCTTGACGGTCAGCATTCCATAATAGAACAACAGACTCGGAAATATCTCTGGGTCAGTAATACGATTTGCAGGGAACGTCTCCTCCAGATGGGTTATAATCTCACCTGTCTCCGCTATCCTCTCGATAACACCCTTACGGTCACCATCGAGTTTATCGAGCTGGATAAGCTTGCGCATTTTGTTGTAGTCCGTCTTCGTGTTAGGGTCTATCATGTCCTTTGGACTTTCACCCCTGTTC
Organism: Alistipes ihumii; assembly: GCA_963626085.1. GTDB lineage: Bacteria > Bacteroidota > Bacteroidia > Bacteroidales > Bacteroidaceae > Colivivens. The sequence goes on from CAVFVJ010000019.1 coordinate 10,832, forward strand.
ATATAGTTTCTGAGATAATACAGCACCATGTCACAGTTGAACACACGGCTTTGACTCGCCAACGCATCCTCTGCAAAGCAATAGTTGTCGTACCAAGGCTTCATCTCGTCAATGATTGACTCGATGTCAGCATCAGGACGAATTTGTCCTTGTTCCTTGTAATAAGTAAACATCTCACGCACATCCTCTGTAGAGAAACCCAACATTTGGTTGAACTCCGCCTTAGTGGAGATGTGCCAACCGATATTGAAACCGCTGGTCACGTCATCGAGCGTCACGGGACTGACTCCCGTGATGAAGATGCGCTCAAAATTACCCTTGAACTTCTTGAAGATGTCACGGTAAAAGCCCTCAGCATGTGTAATGGCCCAATACACATCCTCACCCTGTTCGTTAAGCACTATATTGGTAAAGTTGTCATACTCGTCGATAATGAGATAAGTAGACAAATTCAATTTTGCAGACTCGTCATTGATGAGCGACAGTTTATCAGAAGCATCTTTCGCATCAAGGACTTTCTGTACAAACTCTTCAGAATACCACTGGCGATATACACCCACGAAACTGTCGAGTTTGATTTTGCAATAGTTATTAAAATGCTCTTCCAAATGCTCTATATCACCTCCTACCTGAGAGAAGTCGAGATAGAGAATCTGATACTTGCCTTGCAACGGTGTCGGGTGCTGACCTATCCACAAACCACCAAAGAGTTCTTGAAACCTGTCCTTGTTGCGGATGTCATAGTACGCACGGAGCATACTGATAAACAAGCTCTTGCCAAAACGACGGGGACGTATAAAGAAGAGGTTGCGCGCCTGGCTTTCCAACCTCGGCAAATACATTGTCTTGTCAACATAGTAGAGGTTGTCGCGCCTCACTATCTCAAAGTCCGACACGCCATACGGCACTTCCTTTATCTTATTTCGCTCCATGCTTCACCCTGTGTTTATAATTCTCTCTGCAAATGTACTGCTTTATGTCGAAATCACCCAATTATACGGTCCGTTACCTTACAAGATACTTGTCACCGTCTGTTATGTAAATTCCCGTTGTCTGAATGACCGGCAACTGCCGTTGTCCCCGAAGGTTATAAATGGCCCCGCCCTGCGACTTGCCGCCGTCTTCCGGCACACTTTCAATGCCGACTGCATTTACGAAATCGTCAAATGAAGGCTGAAAGCCTATATAACTGATGGTACTCGTACCAGTGAGGGATGTCAGTCCAAAACAGGTCAAGCCCAAAGTGGAGTTCCATGGGTCAGTCTGACTGTTACCGTCAAGACCGCTCTTGGTTATATCCCATGCAATTACCTTTTCACCGTCACTCGCTGTAGCAGTATAGGTAGGAGACACAGACGAACCCTTGTTCACTCCGTTCAACCACCACAAATAGCTCTTGCCATTGAGGAGGCTCAATCCCGTTCCCTTAACAATCAGATACTTGTCTGAGGCACGGACATAATAATCAGTCATACTCTGGTCGAGTTGCAGACATACATTGTTGTTGCCAGTACCCGCAGAGACGGTAATGGTGTTTGCAGACAGGTCATAACCAATCTTGTCCTGTGTGAGACGGTTTGCGTCAATGGATACCCAGTCGGTAGCAGTGAACTTATAGAGTTTCGTATCGAAATCCTTAAGGAGACGAAGGTAATAAAGTCCGGGTGCCATCGTAGATGAGGAAGCCTGCAGACGGAAAGTAATCTGTTTCTTCACACTGCCGTCGTCGTTCAGCATCATCTCCGACGGAATGGGATACTCCCAGTCGAACAGTCCCTGACTGTTAGCCTTGCCTGTCTGTGCAGGAATAGTCACATCCACAAGTTTCACACCGTCAATCAGTATGGTCGACTTGCGCGCCTTGTCATACGTATTGAAACGACAGAGAAGAGACAGTCCGTCAGTAAGTCCGTCTGGATTGAACAGTGTGTACTGAATATATCCATCTGCTGTCACGTCCCGATAGCGTTCCATCGCCGCGATACCTGTATTTGAGCCTAAAGAGTAACTTGCATCATGAGCCAGTTCACTCTGTTGTTCTCCAGTACCCACAAAATCGACGGTACGGAGGTTGAGCACCGTCTCCAGCGAGTCCGCACGTCCCATCTCCCCTTTCCGGAATCCCTCTTCCGTCTGCTGGTAGAAATAGAGAACATAACGCGATTCATGAACAGTGTAGAACGGTACCAGATGCAACGTTGGCCACTCGGTCTTTCCGTACTCGTCCGATGCTTCAACAGTGAAGTCAAGCGGGGTATTTGTCGGTTTAACCATACCAATTACTGAGTCACGGTCTCCTATGAGCAGAGGCGACGACATAAGTGTGAGAGGAGTTGTCATTGAACTGGGCGAATGTCCCCAACGGCTACCATCGGAAAACTGTCTTGGCAAGTTCTCATAAGGAAGTCCCGTCCGCTCTGCTTCAGCCTCAGAAGAAGAGGTCGTCTTGGCAGCCAAAAGGAGTGGTCCATACTTGAATGCCACATAATCTTCATAGTTAGGGCATGTCTCATAACGCAGTTGCATCGGCAGACTGACCTCAACAACATCCCCTGCTTTCCACTCGCGCTCAATATTGACATACCCAGCTTTTCCCAACTCGACATCACATGCGACAGCCTCACCGTTGACAGTAACACTAAACGACTCTGTTGTCCACCACGGGTGGCGCACTGCCAGCGTAAACCGTCCTCCTCTATCAACTGTTATCGTAGTTGAAGGCACTGAAGGATAGTTGTTGCGCTGTGTCACCGCAAATGTCTCCGATTCCAACTGTGACGGGATGAAGAGGTTGACATAAAGTGTACTGTTATCTTCGGAATGAGTGTATATGAAGTGACCATACCTACTATGGTTCTCCATTCCAGTACCCACGCAACACCACAGGCTGAGGTTGGTGGTGGAATAGATTCTGTAACTCTGCGGGCGCAAAGGTGTGAAATAGACAAATCCGCCTGTGCGAGGGTTCTGTGAGGACATTATGTGATTCCACATGGTTGACTCATAGAAATCCGCATAACGAGCGTCATGAGTCTCATCGAACAGGATTTCGGAGAGTTTCAGCATATTATAGGAGTTGCATGTCTCAGGACCTTCAAGATTTTCAATATATTGTTTACTGTTGCCTGCTGCAAGAAAATGTTCGCTCACGCTGTTGCCACCGATACAGACAGTACGGTTGTCTACTACATCAGTCCAAAAATTGTGCGCAGCGATACGTTCCCTCTGTCCCGAGGTCTCGCGTCCACTACGCAGTTCCTCTTGATAGACACGCTCAAGTCCCATATATTTGGGCACTTGAGTATTGGCGTGCTTACCATCAAGTAGGGTCAAGTTGAGAGTCTGCATACCATCAAGCATCTCCTTATGCTCGTAACGCTTGGCATAGTCGAGGTACTTTGAGTCGCCAAACAGTCGGTAAGCGTCTGCCAACACCTCCACCATACCTCCATGCTCGGATGCACCGAGGACCTTTTGCACTTGACTGTCAGTAAGGTTTGAAATCACCAGTCCACTCCAATCCGCCAGTTTCCTGTACATCTCCATTGCCATTTTATTGTCAGCATAGATCCAAGCGTCACGCAGACCTGCCAACATCTTGTGGATGTAATAATAAGGGCACCATCCAGTATACTGGTAGAACGTGTTTTCATTACCGGCGTAGAGCGACTTCCACATCACGGATATCCTCTCAGTGCCTAAATATCCCTTCAATCCGTCCGTGCTATCATCGTTTGCATTTTGGCAATCCTTCAACACCTCCAAACAATAGTTGAGGCGTTCCAAAAGTCTTGCTTTCATCTCTTTATCATGCGATGCCGCATAGGCGATTGTCAATGACGACACATAATGCGGAATGGTACTCTCATAATACCATATAGAATAAACAGGGTGGGTATCACTCCACTTATAATACTTCGACGAGGAATCGTCATTAAGTCCCGCATCCATGATAGCACACGTCAACAACCGGTCCACATCATATTCGAACAGGATTGAGTCATTGAGTTCCATCGCCCTTTTCTGTGGGCTGTCAAGTAGAGTGACCTCTTCAAGGTCGAAATGTTGAGGATAGATTTCGCTCTGCGCAGACACAGTCATAGACAGAGCAATACAAAAAGCAGTAGTAAGTTCTTTCTTCATGATTAGTATTTTATTCCATTTGAGAATCACACCTCGTCAATGCGGTACAACTTCCATCCATCAAACTGCATGATGATTCTGTGCAGCTGTGTCCCTTGACGCAACGCCTCAACCCGAGGAGCCTCGGCATACGACTTTATCTGTGTCACCGCTTCGTTCCACTGTCGGGCAATCAAGCCCTCATGCGTCTTCTTCGTCATACCCCTCTCCTTCTTCGGAATCAGTTTCAGTTCTAGGATGTAGCTGTGTTTGGTGGGATAATGAGTCAAATCGGGCAGGAGGAAAAAGTCACAGTAACCGTGGTTCAGTTCCAGTTCCGGAGCTATGTAGTAATAACTATTCAGACTAAAGTACGCCATGAAGAATCCCTGGAGGTTGCGTTCCGCCTCGATACCGTCACGCACCGACGATACATTGGCATAAGCAGTAGCCATACACTCCAAAGTGTTGCGCCATTTGCCCTCAAAAGCCATCAGAGTGAACTTGTATTCCAAATCGGACAGGTTAACATACTTCACATTCTGATATTCCTCCAACAAATATCCATAGTATTGTTTACGTACATTGTTGTTAGGTATACCCAACACCAACTGACTTCCATAAGAACCCTGTATGGTGAGCATGCCATAATAAAACAACAGACTCGGAAATATCTGCGGATTGGTAATCATCCGCGCAGGAAATGTCTCCTCCAGACGAGTCACAATCTGTCCTGTTTCGGCAATGGTGCGAATGATTCCCTTTCGGTCGCCATCGAGTTTATCGAGCTGGATAAGCTTGCGCATTTTGTTGTAGTCCGTCTTCGTGTTAGGGTCTATCATGTCCTTTGGACTTTCACCCCTGTTCATATAGTTTCTGAGATAATACAGCACCATGTCACAGTTGAACACACGGCTTTGACTCGCCAACGCATCCTCTGCAAAGCAATAGTTGTCGTACCAAGGCTTCATCTCGTCAATGATTGACTCGATGTCAGCATCAGGACGAATTTGTCCTTGTTCCTTGTAATAAGTAAACATCTCACGCACATCCTCTGTAGAGAAACCCAACATTTGGTTGAACTCCGCCTTAGTGGAGATGTGCCAACCGATATTGAAACCGCTGGTCACGTCATCGAGCGTCACGGGACTGACTCCCGTGATGAAGATGCGCTCAAAATTACCCTTGAACTTCTTGAAGATGTCACGGTAAAAGCCCTCGGCATGTGTAATGGCCCAATACACGTCCTCACCTTGTTCGTTAAGCACTGTATTGGTAAAGTTGTCGTACTCATCAATGATAACATAGAGCGAGTACGATCTTGCCCTCGCCTCACTTGTAATGATGGCAAACTTACCGACAGCGTCTTCTGTCTCCTTTACCTTTCTCACCACATCCTCAGAATAATATTCGTGGTAATCACGCACAAAACCGTCCAGTTCAACCCCCAAGTAGAAGTTAAACCTCGTCTCCAGTCTTTCTATATCACCTCCTACCTGAGAGAAGTCGAGATAGAGAATCTGATACTTGCCTTGCAACGGTGTCGGGTGCTGACCTATCCACAAACCACCAAAGAGTTCTTGAAACCTGTCCTTGTTGCGGATGTCATAGTACGCACGGAGCATACCGATAAACAAGCTCTTGCCAAAACGGCGTGGACGTATAAAGAAGAGGTTGCGCGCCTGGCCTTCCAACCTCGGCAAATACATCGTCTTGTCAACATAGTAGAGGTTGTCACGCCTCACGATGTCAAAATCAGAAACTCCATACGGCACTTCCTTTATTTTATTTCGCTCCATGCTTCACCCGGTTTTTATAATTCTCTCTGCAAATGTACGGCTTTATGTCGAAAGTACCAAATTATTCGTTATCTTTGCAAAAGCAAGACTGAAACAACGATAACTTATACATATGAAGCAAGACACAACAAACATTAAGCGAGATATTACAATCCGCAAAGCAATAAAGGGTGAGGCATCAGCCGTTGCACGTCTCATCATGGATGCGATGACTGACGAATGTTGCCTATACTTCTGCGGTGAGGGTCATGGACTGGACGATTTCCATGCGATGATGACATCACTCGTGGAGCGCGACGACTCACAGTACAGTTATAGGAACACGTTGGTGGCTGTGGATGGCTGCACCGTGGTGGGCATTGCAGTCAGTTACGACGGAGGCAAGCTGCATGAGCTGCGTCGTGCCTTCATCGATGCAGCGAAACAGTATATTGGCAAAGACCATTCTGAAATGGACGATGAGACACAGTCGGGAGAACTCTACCTCGACTCCCTGGCTGTACTCTCCAGCCACCGTAGACAAGGCATCGCCCAGAAGCTGCTGCGTGCAACAAAAGAGAAAGCCAACTGCATGGGACTTCCATGCGTAGGACTGTTGGTAGACAAAGGCAACCTTACAGGTGAAGCTTTGTACGCCTCAGCTGGTTTCATCTATCAGAACGACAGCCAGTGGGGAGGACATGCGATGAAACACCTCGTCAATTGACAAGTCCCCCTCCACGTTTATAACTACAAACGCAAGAAAGGCGCGGTAATGATACCGCGCCTCTATTGCGTTATGATGATTTACTTATTTCAGTTCAATAACCGCACGACGGTTGAGAGTGTACGGAGAAATCTCGTTCACACCACCGACAGCCTTAACTGTGATGTTGTCACGGTTAACACCAAGGTTAACAAGTTCGTCAGCGACAGCCTGTGCACGGCTCTCAGAAAGCTTCTGGTTCCATGCAGAAGAACCTGTCTTGCTATCTGCAGAACCTGTAACGATTACCTTAGCACCAGACTCCTTAGCTGCAGAAGCCACAGCCTCAAGGTTAACAAGATCCTTCTTTGAGTTGAGGGCAGCAGAGTTGATGTCGAAGAAGACAGAAGTCTTTGATGCTGCAACCACCTTGTCTACCTTTGCGGCATTGGTCTTTGGCTGCTTAGCCAGTTCTGCACGAAGACGAGCATTCTCAGCGCGCTCCTTGTCGAGTTCAGAGCGGAGCTTTGCAAGAGCCTCTTCTGAAGCAGCTGCAAGAGCGTTGTACTGCTCAAGAGTTACAGCCTTTGACCAGTTGCTCTTACCAAGGTTGAACTGAACACCGAGGTCGAAGTTCAAGATGCCGTTTGCGCGGAAAGCGTCGTCATCGGTCTTTTCATAAGCGGCAAGAGCGTCATCTGTCATAGTCCAAGAAGCGTCAGCATAGATACTGATCAGCTTAGACACCTTCCATGTAGAAGTAAGACCGGCTCCAAGAGCTGGCATATACTCGTTGGTCTGGAAGTTACGGATAACACCTGCACGTGGGTAAACGCTCAAGTTCCATACACGGTTCTCGTTGTAACCGCAGAAGAGGTTGCTCAGGTTAAACTGAACATCACCGTAAAGAGCTCCGTAACCGCCCTTCTCAAAATCTGGAGTCTCTACGAGATGGTCTGTGTTACGGAATGCGTGAGCAAACTGACCGTTCTGCCAGTTGAGCTTCAGACGAAGTCCGAGACCTGGAGTGAACCACTTGCCTACAGCAAGGTTTACACCATAAGTACGGTTGTTGTGCCATTCTCCTGTGAAGAGAGCCTGACCATTCTTGTAAGCGTCAAGCACTGACATGTCGACACCAGCCTGAATGTACCAGTTTGACCAGAATGAGTTGGTTGCAACTGTGTACTTAGAAGGTGTTTCAATTTGGGTAGTCTGCGCATTAGCTACAGTACCCACACCAGCAAATGCTAGTGCAATCAAAAGCTTTTTCATAAATACTTTTTTTAGATTTAAACATTGATTACTTATTTCCGTTTATCTCATTGCCATCCCCAGACTTCTCTAAAGACAGCTTATACAAGTCTTGCGCCACATCCAGACACCCACGTCCAAAGGCGACACCACACCTATATTTCATTTGCAAAATTAGTATTTTTCATTTATAAACAAACAACCATACTAGTAAAAAAGAGCTTGAAAACCGTTTTTTTTCCGATACAGAGCCGTTTTTTATCTTATTTTGCACCAAACATCCCTATATGTGCACCTCTTTATTCACATTTACCAATTCATTTGAAGAGTTTGTCAATGACAGAATCTTCGATGATTGAATACACAAGTAATCCGTTTGGAGTATATCTAGAATTGGACAGAGAGAAGAGTTGCTCCAGCAGAACGTTTATCTCATCATCAGAAAGCACTTGCCCATACACGAGCGCTGCATTTCTTGCCATCGTAGCGGCTATCGCCTTATGAATTTTATCCTTAACACTACTTCCAGTCTCCATGGTTGCATACATCAAGTCATGAAGCAACGTAATAGGATTGACTCCGTCAATGCCAGAAGGGACACCAGCGATGGAGTAAGACCCACCACCGAGATTAGTCAATTCAAAACCGATATATTCAAGGTCATCCATGATGCTAGTCAAAGTCAGTTCTTCCTGTTTGGAGAACTGTATGATTTCAGGAAACAGCATCCCCTGCGATGCGCCCTTCTGTTGAAACAGGCTATCCAGATACTGTTCATACAACACACACACATGTGCACGGTGTTGGTCGATAGCGATCAGTCCCGAGGATACAGGCATGATTATATAGCGTCCCTTATACTGGAAATGAGGTGCTGTAAGATCCGGTTTCCCGTCATCAATCCTATCCCATAGCGTCAAGTCTACATCCTCATTATCAGTACTACTATCAGCTAACCTGGACACTCCAGAATAGAGGGTTTCCCATTTGTCGGGCACCGTCTGGCGGTCGCTTCCTTCATAGAGTCCTCCAGTTCTAAACGGATTGTAGTCAGTGGTCACCGATGTGGGCGGAGCCACCGCCTTCACATCACGGTCATAGGACATTGTCGGTATATACGGTTTGTCCTCCGGATCGAAATCTATGGTCGGCACACCACTATACTTTCCTAAAGCCTCCTTGACTGAGGCTGACAGCACCTGCCATATAGGTTGCTCGTTGTCAAACTTTATCTCAGTCTTTGTAGGATGTACATTCACATCAATCGAAGACGGGTCCACTGCCATATATATAAAATAGGACACATGATCACCCACAGGAATCAGTCCGTCGAACGCATGCATGACAGCACTATGGAAATAAGGGTGGCGCATGAAACGTCCATTGACGAAGAAGTACTGATGCACACCCCGTTTCTTTGAAGATTCTGGTTTGCCTACGTATCCAGAGATATTGACAAGAGAAGTCTCAACTCCCACAGACAGAAGATCGGAGTTGGTTTTCTTGCCGAACACATCAAGTATACGCTGGCGGACCGAAGCCACAGGTAGGTTGTACATCTCCACACCATTATTGTAAAGGCTGAAAGCACATTCTGGATGAGTGAGCACTATGCGCTCAAACTCTGCCACGATATTATTGAGTTCTGTCTGTGCAGACTTCAGAAACTTACGCCGCGCCGGTACATTGAAGAACAAGTTGTTCACAGAGAAGTTGCAGCCTACAGGACAAGCCTCTGGTTCCTGCTTCTCCACTTTTGAGCCAGCAATGACAATCATGGTACCCACCTCGTCCTCAAGACGACGAGTCTTCAGCTCGACTTGAGCCACAGCGCAAATAGAAGCCAATGCCTCCCCTCTGAAACCCATCGTTGTGAGTGCGAACAGATCCGAAGCGGTAGTAATCTTTGATGTGGCATGCCGCTCAAATGCCAGACGTGCGTCCGTTTCCGACATGCCCTTACCGTCATCGATGACCTGCACACACGTGCGCCCACCATCCACCACAAGTACTTGGATATTATGCGCCCCGGCATCCAGTGAGTTCTCCACCAACTCCTTCACTATAGAAGCAGGCCGCTGAACCACTTCCCCTGCCGCTATCTGGTTGGCTACGGAGTCTGGAAGTAAATGAATTATATCCTCCATAATATCAGAACAAAGTACCAGTATATATATATTTCATCAATAGTATCAAGGCAATTATGATAATTATAAGTATGCCAGAGTGTATCGGTTTCCTGCCACTCTCCTTCCGCCGTTTCAGATGCTTTGTCGCACCAACAAACTTACCACGGATATCCTCCGGATTAAACTCTTTCTCCGGCAGCATGCCCAATTCACGCTTGGCATTCTCCTCTATCTTCTCAAGGCGTTCCTTCCTTGGATCATAATACACATAATTATGGTGGAAGCCTCTCGGTTTGTTGACTCTGAACATTCCCATAATATTCTACTCTTTAAGCCGTTACTTTATCTCCTTCAAATTCTGTACAGGCAACACTCTGTCGGAAGTAGCCTTCAACATATTCTTCGCATCCTTGCCTCTCCACTCAAACAGGTCGTCCTTACCAAGTGGACGTATATAGTCGAACCATGCAAAATTACCGAGATAACGCTTTTCCGTCGGAATCTGTAACGCAGGATACATGGTGCCCTGAGCTGTAGGCATCCATATCTTGTCCACCTTCTTGTCCTTCATAAACAATTTCAGTTCGGAAGTCTCTGTATAGTTCATCAACACCCTGTTGCCTCCGTCTTCCTCAAAGAAATAGGCCACATACACATTGCCGTGTGCCTCGTTGTGCTCAATCTCTCCATCTTTGAAATAGCACATCATCTCATGTGCCGCCACCTGATTGTAAGACACAGAGTCAAGCCGCTCTATCGTCATTGCCTGTTTGATAATATGTATCCAGTCAATTGTACTGTCGTTGTTGTACACACGAATCTCTTCTCCAAAAATCTGTTGGTCATCATGCCATAGTATCGGTTGTCCGTACATGTACGTACAAGAGTCCAACTGCAGTGTCACCAACGAGTCGCACACCCCCTGCACATCATTGCGATACATCCTGACATGCCGGTATGCGTGCAGGTTACGGTACACCGAATCCGTATTCAAATTATATGCGTACATTCTCAAGGTGTCTCCATGCACATAAAGTGTGTCAGCACCAGAATACTCCAACGCTACAGCCCTGTCAGTAGCAAAGGCATTCCCAGCATTCACGTCATACCAGCAGTAGCCTCCCTTGAGCGCACATAGGTTCTCGTCGTCCGTAATCACGACATCACCGAACGCCTCACTGATACCCGTCGCCTTGTCGTAACACAGGCTGTCGCCCTCTATCCTGCGCATGTCCTTTATGACATACGAGCGGTCCAGCAGGTTCGCTCTGGAGTTCTTCGTGTCATAATCGCCCGCCTCACCATACACGAACGTACCATCAGATGTAGTTATGTTGGTTGGTGACACAATCTTCGCCACTTCTATGTCAGTATAATAATATAAGGTGTCGGAAACAAGGTTGAAGTTCGGATTTCGCAGTTCGACATTGTCAGTGAAGAACGCCTCATGTGTCGCTGGAGTGTATTGTCCCCACACCGAGGTCAACGTGTCCTCATTATTGTACAGTGTTCCACCATCTATATACATACCCACTCCATACACACGGTCATAATCGAGTTTCTCAGTAACCAGTCTCGAATGGCGATGTGTCAGCACAACACTGCTACGGGCATGAGCTTGCAAAGCAAAACCGTCATATAAGAGTGAGTCACAGTCGAGCGCAAGCGTATCTCCCTGAGTCATACGCACCTGTCCGTAAGCATCAAAAGAATTGTCCTCACGGTAGAAACGTGCACTGTCACAATCAAGGATGGCGCCCTCATGACTCAATTTAACATGTCCCACCAGTATTTCAGCACGAGGGTCTTGTGGTGTCTTCTTCAGTATGTCAGTGTGAATAAGGTGTATCCTTGAGTCCGTCCTCTTCGACCTGTTTTGGGAAAATGAAGGTATGGAGACAAGCAAACATAGGATGCTCACAAGAAGCATCCTATAATCCTTTGTATTGTATGAACAATGCAATGTCACCCTATCACCTACTCTTTTATCCATCCTGGATATTTAAACTCACAATTGCGCCAACCGTCATTGATCCGGATATAAGTAGACTTCTGTTTGTCTTTTATCCATCGATCAATCTTATCTTCATTCAGTTTGTTGACCATCATCGTCTGGAGAGCCTGATAATCATCCTTCATAGTAGCCCGATGACCGTTTATCCTACTCTTCAACTTCACTATTGCCACCACTTCCTTGCCCTGGCTGTTCACCATGGTGAACGGTTTGGATATGTCACCCGGATTCATGCCAGCCACATTTCGTGCTATGGCAGTAGAGAGATTGACCATCTCGAACTTAGAGGATGACTCCCACGTATTCGGATCAGTATAAACCATGTTTCCGTAGTTATTGCGAGTATCCTTGTCGTCAGACAAGATTGGCACCACCTCCTCAAACGTAACCTTACCAGCGTTTATGTCATTGCGGACAGAATCAAGCAGACTCACACACTCCTCCACTGCTTCATCCGTAGCCCTTGGTTTGCGGAGGATGTGACGTACGTTTACCTTGTCGCCACGTTTCTCTATCAACTGAATAATATGATAACCATATTCCGTCTCCACTATCTTGCTTACAGTGTTCGGATCTGTCAAGCTAAATGCCACATTCGCAAACTCAGGGACCAGTTCACCCCGTCCCATGAGCCCGAGTTCTCCGCCCTTGGAGGCAGAGCCATCCTCAGAATACAGTATCGCCAGTGTTGAGAACTTATCCTTGCCGGAATTGATGCGTTCCGTATAACTGCGCAAATCAGCCTTTATGTTATCTATCTCCTCTTGCGAAATCTTAGGTGCAAGTGTCAGAATCTGCACCTCCACCTTTGTAGGTATGAACGGCAGGCTGTCTTCCGGAAGTTCCTTAAAATAATTGCGGACTTGAGCTGGTGTCACCTTGGTGCTACCAATCAACTTACTCTGCACCTCGCGCACGAGCAACGCATTCTTCTGCAAGTCAAACTGTTCCTCACGCATCTGCGACATTGTCTTGCCTTGATACTGTTCCAGTTTTTCCCTTGAGCCCACCATCTGCACATACTGGTCAAGCATATCATCCACACGTTGCCACACCTCAGAGTCACTGACACTGACGGAATCGACTGCCGCTTGATGCAGAAAAAGTTTCTGCACTGCCAATTGCTCTGGAATGACACAATAAGGGTCTCCGTCGAAATGCATACCTTGCATCTGAGCATCCACCCTATACTGTTCCACATCAGACTTCAGAATAGCCTCATCGCCCACGACCCATATTACCTCATCAATCACATTGTCATTCGTCTGGGCAAGAACCGCCAACGGACAAAGCGACAAGGCAGACACAAATCCTATTAACTTGTTCATCTATTGCTTATTGTCAATGATTATTTACGGTTTTAAGGACATCCTTGTCCACACTGTAAGAGTATTTTTTCCGTAGGCTCTCAACCCACTCTTTCTCCCTTGCAGTCTGGTAATCCGCAACAACCTTACCCTTCACATCCTTGTACGACTGCGGTTTCTTCAATAGATTTCCATAGACATCCGTCACAGGATAACCTTTCATTGGCTTGACCTCACCAGAGACACCAAACACATACACATCCACGCCTGTATTGTCACCCTGCTTGAATATGCCGTGTTCAATCCGTATGTTAGTTACTGAATCGTTATTAAACTCGTCCACCAATAATTTGCCCCACTGAGAATCATCCTTCACCTTCTTAAGCATTTTCTTTGCCGCATCCGCCGTTGCCTGATCCTTTGTGTGCATCACAATTCCCTTGAAACGCGGACTGTCCCATACATACTTCTTCTTGTTGTGGGAATAGTAGTCTGCGATGCCATCCTCATCCTTTGATGCGACATCCCATATCAGATTCTTGCTTATCTCATACATCATCGTGCCGTCGTAATACTCCTGTGACAAGAATTTGGCTTCTTGGTCTTTTGCAATCATACCGTCAAACAATTCAGAGACAACCACCTCACGATTCATATTATGCGCCTTGGCAATTGAATCGATATAATGATTGGCAGAGGCAGTCTTTATTCCTCGCGACTCAAGGAACTTTACTATATTGTCATGGTGAAATTCATACGACTCAAATGGGTGACGGTCCTCCAGCTTGATTATATGCCATCCGACAGTTGTCTTGACTGGTTTGGAAATCTGTCCCACAGACATTGAGTACACGGCATTCTCAAAGTCAGGAATCATCATTCCTTTCCCGAACTGGCCCAATTGTCCGCCTTTGGCAGCCGATGCCTTGTCATCAGAATACTGCTTTGCCAAAGTAGCGAAATCGGCACCTTTCTGCAACGCGTCATACAATGAGTCTGCTCGCAGTTGTGCTGTTCTCTGCTGTTCGTCTGTAGCGTCCTGCCTCATCCCAATCAATATATGACTGGCTGTTAGGATATCCTGACCTGCAAACCGTGCAGCGGTATTTTCATAAGTAGCCCTCGCCTCACGCTCAATGAAATCCTTGTCCACTATCGTCGGGAGCAACATCTGTTCCCTATAACTACGCAAGTCCTTCTGTATGGCAGCAAGGGTGTCATACCTTGCCTCCTCAGCAGCAGCGACCTTCAGTTTGAAGTCAATGAACAGAGGCACATAGTCCTCAATGCTCTTCTTGTCGATTACCCCATCCGTATTGTTCTTGTTGTAACTGTATTCAAACTCAGAACGGGTTATCGGTTTTCCGTTGATTGTCATCAATACCGGGTCGGACTGAGCCAATACCGTCATCGCAGACAGGCATGCAGCAACAGACATCAAAAATCGATTCATCTCAGACTTCACTTTACAGATTATTCATGACGGGTGTAGTTTGGAGCCTCACTGGTTATTATCACCTCATGCGGATGGCTCTCAAGCACACCAGCAGATGTAATTCTCGTGAATTTGGCATGATGCAAGTCTTCAATGGTATGTGCACCACAATAGCCCATACCTGAACGCAGACCGCCCACAAGCTGATAGACAACTTCCTGCACTGTTCCCTTGTATGGTACACGACCTGCGATACCCTCTGGCACCAGTTTCTTCACGTCCTTCTCTCCAGCTTGGAAATATCTGTCCTTGGACCCGTTTTCCATTGCCTCCAACGAACCCATTCCACGATATGACTTAAACTTTCTACCGTTGAACAAAATTGTCTCGCCTGGAGCCTCCTCTGTGCCTGCTACAAGTGAGCCTATCATCACACTGTAACCACCTGCAGCCAGAGCCTTCACGACATCACCCGAATAGCGGAGACCGCCATCGGCTATGATTGGAACATCTGTTCCTTTTAGAGCCTTCGCCACGTCATAGACAGCACTCAACTGAGGGACTCCCACTCCAGCTACCACACGTGTGGTACAAATGGAACCTGGACCTATACCAACTTTGATGGCATCAGCACCAGCCTCTACAAGCATCTTTGCAGCTTCACCCGTAGCGACATTGCCCACAACGATATCCACATCCGAGAAGTGTTGTTTAGCCTCCTTCACCTTCTCGATAACGAATTTACTGTGTCCGTGAGCCGTATCGATGACTATCGCATCCACACCAGCCGCAACGAGAGCGGATATACGGTCGAAAGTGTCGTTGGTCACGCCTACACCAGCTGCCACACGCAGACGACCTTTGGAATCCTTACATGCCATAGGCTTGTCCTCAGCCTTCGTTATATCCTTGTATGTAATCAGTCCAATCAGATGATTCTCGTCATCCACCACTGGCAGTTTCTCAATCTTATGCTTCAAAAGGATTTGTGAGGCACTTTCCAAATCAGTCTTCTGATGTGTCACAATCAGATTATCCTTAGTCATGACCGTGTCGATCAAGACCGATTTGTCGCGCTGGAAGCGGAGGTCTCGGTTGGTCACGATACCCACCAATTTGCCTTCATCGTCCACCACAGGAATTCCACCTATATGGTATTCAGCCATTATCGCTAAAGCATCACCGACAGTCTTGCCCCTCTTGATTGTAACGGGGTCATATATCATGCCGTTCTCCGCACGCTTCACTATTGACGCCTGACGCGCTTGATCCTCAATAGACATGTTCTTATGGATAACGCCTATTCCACCCTCACGCGCAATGGCAATGGCCATGGGAGCCTCAGTGACCGTGTCCATAGCCGCAGTCACAAACGGGATATTCAAATCAATGTTACGTGAAAATTTGGTTGTGAGTCCAACTGTCTTCGGAAGCACCTCTGAATATGCGGGAATCAACAGCACATCGTCAAACGTAAGTCCTTCCATAACTACTCTATCTGCAATAAATGAAGCCATAATACTGAAAATTTTATTGCTTGCAAAGATATGAATTTTCTATGGGATTTATAATGGCTGGAATAAAAAAAACACGAAGACACCGCTGTTATTAACTATTATTTCCTCTTTTTGCCCTTACGCCATATATTGCCAGTCCCGTCTACAAGAACCATCAATTAGCCAAATCAGAGATAAACTTTATCCTCACAAGACGTATCTCCTCCTCTGAGATGTCATCGTCGATATTCTCATAAGCGGCCTCCAGATCATCTGTTTCACTGGTACGGAAGTATTCATAAACCTCCTCCACCTTTTCCTCATCAATCTCCTCATTGATGAAATAGTCAATGTTGAGTTTAGTGCCACTGTACACAATGGATTCAAGTTCATCGAGCAACTCATCAAAATCAAGTCCCTTTGCGTTGGCGATGTCGTCGAGAGCCACCTGCCGGTCTATACTCTGAATGATACTTACTTTCTGTGCTGACTTATTTGCACCAGTACGCACACGGATATCCACAGGACGGTCAATCTCATTGTCATCACAGTAGTCCTTTATCAGTTGCACGAATTCCTGACCATACCTGTGAGCCTTTCCCACACCAACTCCAGGGATGTTCTGAAGTTCATCCAGGGTAATGGGATAGAACGTTGTCATTGCATCTATCGACGGGTCCTGGAATATGATATACGGAGGGACATCATATTTTCTCGACAGACGTTTACGAAGGTCAAGCAGCATCTTGTGCAGAGTCTCGTCAAGCGCACCCGAGCGGTCACCCTCGTCCGTGTCATCGGTATCGTCAAACTCGTTGTTCTCGACAATCTTGAATGAGACCGGTTCCTTGATAAATTTCTTTCCGTCTTTAGTAAGTTTCAACAATCCATAGTTGTTCACGTCCTTCTTCAGGTACCCTGCAATCATCGCCTGATTCAAGACTGCGTTCCAAAAGGTTGGTGTCTTGTCGCCACCTGCACCAAAGAACTCCAAACGGTCGTGTTTGTGTGCCTGTATCAAGTCGTTCAGTTCATTTCCGACAAGCACGTCGATGACATAGTCAATCTTGAAATTCTCCTTGATTGCCTCCACTGTACGCAATGCCAGCTTCAGTTCCGACATTGCTTCTATCCTCGTCTTCGGATGCAGACAGTTGTCACAGTTACCACAATTGTCCTCCATATACTCTTCCCCGAAATAATGCAGTATGAGTTTTCTGCGACAGACAGACGACTCACAGAACGTCTGTGTTTCTGCAAGCAATTGTCTACATATATCTTGTTCTGCAAGCGGTTTGCCGGCAGTAAACCGTTCAAGTCGCTTGAGATCAGTCCTCGAATAAAAGGCTATACACCGTCCCTCTCCTCCGTCACGCCCAGCACGTCCAGTCTCCTGATAATAGCCCTCAAGGCTTTTAGGAATGTTATAATGAATCACGAAACGCACATCGGGTTTGTCAATACCCATTCCGAAAGCGATTGTAGCCACAATCACGTCAATACGTTCCATGATGAAGTCATCCTGTGCCGCAGTGCGCAATGCTGAGTCCAATCCCGCATGGTAAGGGACAGCCTTTATATCATTAGCCTTCAGCACTTCAGCCAGTTCCTCCACCTTCTTTCTGCTAAGACAGTAGATGATGCCACTCTTCCCAGGATGCAGTTTTATGTATTTCACAATATCCTTGTCCACATCCTCTGTCTTCTGCCTCACCTCGTAATACAAGTTGGAACGGTTGAATGACGACTTGAAATCAGTTGCATCCAAAATTCCGAGATTCTTCTTTATGTCCGTTCGGACCTTATCGGTCGCAGTAGCAGTTAAAGCGATGACAGGTGCCTCGCCAATCTCATTTATGATAGGTCGTATGCGTCTGTATTCCGGTCGGAAGTCATGTCCCCACTCTGAGATACAATGAGCCTCATCTATTGCGTAGAAGGAAATCTTCACCCCTTTAAGGAACTCCACATTCTCTGTCTTGGTCAAAGACTCCGGTGCCACGTACAGCAACTTGGTACGTCCCGACTTAATGTCATCCTTCACTTGATTGATGACAGCCTTACTGAGCGACGAATTGATAAAATGTGCCACGTTGTCATTTCCGCTAAGGTGCTTTATGGCATCAACTTGATTCTTCATCAAAGCTATCAATGGTGAAATCACAATCGCAGTACCCTCCATAATCAAGGCAGGAAGTTGATAGCACAGCGATTTGCCGCCACCCGTTGGCATCAGGACAAAAGTATCCTTATGAGCCATCAAGTTGCATATTATCGCTTCCTGATCTCCCTTGAAGGAATCAAACCCGAAATAATACTTCAAGTATTCTTTAAGTTTACTGTGATTCTCCATACAAGTCTACGTCATTAACTCTGGCACACTGTTCGGGCTTTATTCGCCACCAGACATTATCTGCCCACCAGCCTTACTTATCTGTGCCTTGGCATAATCCAAGTCTATCGTCAAGTTCTTTATCCGCCTTGAAGGGGACTCATACATCTTATCTATCATTATAGTCTCAACTATAGAGCGTAAGCCACGGGCACCGAGATGAAACTCAACAGCCTTGTCAACTATAAAGTCAAGTACCTCCGGAGCGAACTCCAGTGTTATACCGTCCATTTCAAACAGACGCTTATATTGTCTTATTATCGAGTTCTTCGGTTCAGTAAGAATTTGCCGCAGCGCACTCTTGTCGAGAGGTTCGAGATGCGTGAGGATCGGCAAGCGACCGATAATCTCCGGTATAAGTCCGTAGGCCTTCAAGTCCATCGGCATGATATACTGAATCATATTCTTACGATCAATCTT
The DNA here is from genome assembly GCA_963626085.1 of Alistipes ihumii. Lineage (GTDB taxonomy): Bacteria > Bacteroidota > Bacteroidia > Bacteroidales > Bacteroidaceae > Colivivens. The sequence continues at coordinate 29,885 of CAVFVJ010000019.1, forward strand.
GGTAGCGTTCTCCACTGCCCCAAAACCAACCACATGAGTATTCATTCTCGTAGCGATACGTTTTTCAATGCCATCAAACGCACCACCGCATATGAACAATATATTACGGGTATCCACCTCTATAAACTTCTGTTCAGGATGCTTTCTGCCTCCATATGGCGGCACATTAACTTTAGATCCCTCAAGCAGTTTCAGAAGACCTTGTTGCACTCCCTCACCGCTCACGTCACGTGTGATGGACGGATTGTCGCTCTTTCGTGCGATTTTGTCAATCTCGTCTATGAACACTATTCCCCGTTCCGCTGCCTTCACATCGTAGTTTGCCACCTGCAACAGACGAGACAGAATACTCTCCACATCCTCGCCCACATATCCAGCCTCCGTCAGGACTGTAGCATCCACGATTGTGAACGGTACCACCAGAAGTTTGGCTATGGTACGCGCCAAGAGAGTCTTGCCAGTACCGGTACTGCCAACCATTATAATGTTCGACTTCTCCAGTTCCACATCATCAGCCTTCTTCGCTTGAGTTTCATGTTGAAGGCGTTTGTAATGGTTGTACACTGCCACAGACAAAGCGACCTTGGCATCATCTTGTCCTATGACATACTGGTCGAGATATGCCTTTATTTCTTTTGGTTTCGGCAACTTAGTCATAGAGAACGAATCATTCAACTTAAGATGTTCCAGATTTTCCATCGCCACCCTATTAGCTGCCTCCGCACACTCGTCACAGATAAAGCCGTTAACACCCGTTATCAAGAGGTTGACCTCGTTCGCAGAACGTCCGCAGAACGAACATCTGTCCTGTTTTCTTTTGTCTGCCATCAGTTCTTACGTTTAAGGACTTGATCTATCATTCCATACTCCTTTGCCTCATCCGCAGTCATCCAATAGTCACGGTCGGAATCAGCCCACACCTTCTCAAACGGCTGATGTGAATGTTCCGCAATGATAGTATAGAGTTCCTTTTTCAGTTTCTGAATCTCGCGCGCTGTGATCTCAATATCACTCGCCTGTCCCTGTGCACCACCCATCGGCTGGTGTATCATGATACGGCTGTGGGGCAATGCACGCCTCTTTCCTTCTTTACCTGCAACCAACAATACAGCCGCCATTGACGCAGCCATACCCGTACAGATTGTCTCGATATCGCTATTGACAAACTGCATGGTGTCATATATACCCAAACCGGCGTACACACTTCCTCCAGGGGAATTGAAGTACAGACTTATGTCCTTGCCAGAGTCCACCGAATCAAGATACAGCAACTGAGCCTGTAGTACATTAGCTGTATAGTCGTTTATTTCCGTCCCGAGGAATATGACCCTATCCATCATCAGACGTGAGAACACGTCGAGTTGGGTTACGTTAAGCTGTCGCTCCTCCAATATATAAGGGTTAAGATAACCTGCCTGTGCTTTCACCACATCGTCCAGCACTTGACTGTTGATTCCCACCTTTCTTGTTGCGTACTTTCTGAAATCGTCAATCATGTCAATATTCATTCTTTTATCGTTCTAACTTCCGTTTTAAGTGTTTCTATTAGCAAAGGTATAGAAAAAATCCGAATCTCCAAGCGGTTCCAGTCATTATTTGTATAATTTTGCCGACTTCGGTTCCCTCGTCGCCACCTCAGCCAAATCCCTTGCGGATATTTTTACCGGTTCAACCATAAACTCAGGCACATTGAAGCACTTCATCAGTTTCTTATTGTACAATGGGTCTTTCTGCGGAAGCGCAAATGCCTTGTGGTCCTTACCGTTCTTATCGAAGTAACCGATATAAAGCCGTGTATAATTGCAGTCTTCCCTCCTTGTACTGAACAAAATCCAGCGTCCGTTACTGCTCCATGAATGGAAACTGTCAGACTTGTCGCTGTTAATGGCATCCAAAGCACGCACCTGGCCCGTGCTCAAGTCGTCCACATACAAGTCGCTTGATACATGATGCACATGGAAGTACCCGTAATCGCCCATTGAGAAGAGCATATAACGCCCATCCGGACTAACCCGTGGTTGGGTGGCACTTTTGTGAATCGCACTGGCCTTATACACCGTATCCGGTTCTCCAAGCGTGCGTGTCTTGTAATCATACGACTGGCGGATTATATCATAGTAGAGGTTGTCATAATGGTTTCCCATCTCAAAATGGTGTTTTTCGCCCTTAATCGGGAAATAAGCCGAGCTATAGTAAAGAGTCTTACCGTCTGGAGACCAAGTGGGAAATGTCTCGTATGAGTCTTGTGTTTTCTGTACTACTTGAACTTCACCGGTATCCACATAATACAGCACAAGATCGCTCAATGTGTCCATTACTTCTATTTTATGGTCTGTGTCCTTTATAAGAAACGCCTGCACCGTATTATTAACCGAATAGGCGATTAGTGGTTCTGTAGGATGCCACGAAGGATAAACACCCGATGATATTGTCGAATCAGTCTTCAGATTATACTTCTCCGCCTTACCGTCCCTGACAATGATTGTTCCGCCTTTATACTGACGGATATGAAACTGGAAATTGTCTGTGCGGTAGTTCTGATATGAATGGCAGTTGACACACTGGTATTCAGTCACAGGATTTGTCTCCGAAAGCATTTTGTTGGAGTATATCACCGACTCGTCGAAATTAGTAAGGTTACGCTGGTTAAGCGTCAGCTCATTATAATTCTGATAACCCGGTTCTATATACCTATATGATATATACTCGTCAATCGGGTCAGTTGCGACACTGACTTCAAACGGTTTGTACTTCTCCCACCGCCCTTGTTTCTTAACGTATACAGTGACAGACAGGTTCTTGCCTTTGTTTTGCTCAAGCATGGCGCGCCAGTCATCCTCATCAAACTGAGCGTCTTGTCCGCCTGCCACCAGTCGGTTACCATCCTTGTCCTCCACCACCGACACCCAATCCTCCGCCTCGTCATCATTCACATGGAAGTTCAGTGGAGCAATATTATAAGGTATAGTCACCTCCGTGTAGTCAGGGAACACAGAAACAGACTTATTGTTGTCCACTGCATCTTGAGGCACGTTTGTGCCACAGGCTACCATCAGCGTAATCACGCACACAGTCAAGATTGTCCTTGTCATATATCCAGTCATAAGTTACTCTTTCGTTCAGTTATCATTCTCATCAGTCAAACAACATAGGCTGTCGCCCATCATTGAAATAATAGCTCCAGTACGTACCGGGACAGAGAGTCCGGAGTGTCTCCGCATCCATCTGAGTAGGTTGCGTACACAGACGTGTCAACAAATCGATATTCCTATCGAACTGTTGGCACACCAGCCCATCCGCCCCCACCATCAGTTTGATTTGTTCCATCAGTCTCGGGTTATTGCGTTTCAAAGTAAACAACAGGGCAGCTTCCTGCACATGCCTCGGCAGTGTCACTCCCGGATTCGCCTTCACCTTTGCCAATGTCATCTGCCAAAACACATCCTCATTGAATGTCACAAGTGCGGCAGCAATACTCATCACCGCCCGTTCCTGAGTGTTGACGAACAAGTTGCAGAAGTGTTTCAATAGCATGTATTCACATGAAGGAGTATTATCGAGCGCACCACGTGGGACAACCACCAGCTGAGTATGGAGCTTGTATATAGAATCCTCACGAAGAGTCTTTGGATTTAGCAAACGACGTTGCCGCTCCGCCCAGTCCTTATAGAAGAGTGTGTTGTCGAGCTTTGACAGATACTTGTCAGCCACCTCTTTCTCACCATTATATATACAGTCCTTCGCCATGATGCGAGTGTCAACATATGTCGGCTTGTACTTGACATAACGCTCCATCGCCCAACGGTAGGAGAAGTTCCAAAAAGTGTACTGTTCACATACCCTCGGTGCCACCATCATAGTAGCCATCCTCTCGTTCCTTGTACAGATGGTGTCCGACTGCCATGTGTACTGGAACATCTTGTCGAGCAACTCACCTCTTCTATACAACTCGATATTACGATACATAATGATGGGGCGTATGGGTCTCTCCTGCGCCACGCACAGTTCCAGCACCTTGTCTGTGTCCCCTATATCATAGGCATGTTCAACAGCTATCAGTGTATGAAAATTGGAGTCTTTATTGGCGAAAACAGGAACGCACGCAGCAGCAACTGCACAAGTAGCGGACAAAACGTACGCAGCCCTTTCCCCTACCGCACCGAGCCAACGTCCACAGACAGACAATAGCAAGACAAAAGCCAGCGATAGATAAAGAGGAAGGGTCTGTGTAGGGTCAGAATAGAAGTCCAAATACGGAAGTCCTGCCACGAGCAAGTATCTTGTATTGAAGTTGTCGAAGAACATACGGACCTCGATTACAGGAACGAACATTATAAGGACTATGACAACCGCCGCCTGAATCCAATCCATGCGTTTCAGCACGAAGACATCCATGAGCAAAGCTTCCACTGCACCCATCAGAGCATAACACCCCAACAACGGATAGAGTAGCACAATAGTTACCCCACTCCACACATATCTCACGACACGGTTTTTCGCCCTCACATACAGTCCGACCCATGCGACTTGTAACAACAGGCCCATCACTGGAGAGAACAGGTTGCCATACTGACGCATACTGAACACTCCATAATCCCAGCGCAACAGATAGAGGATTATCAGCAAACAAGGTATTAGGGCAAAGCTCCATGTTCGTTTCGGCAGTTTGAACGCCCATGCGGTCAGCATAGCCAGAACTACCAGAAGTGTCACAAACACAGATATGCCCAACATCGGATAATAGGCAAACTGAGTAAGGAAGCTACCCACGTACTGCACCACGAATCCTGGAGTCTGAGCGATTTTGTCAAAATGGAACACGTCATACACGAACAGGTCTTGACTCTGCGCCACATAGAACAAGTCCCGTGATGTCACTGCCAGATACACGAACGCAAGTACGGCAAATGCGATGAATGGCAAGTAGCCATATATCTGTTTCCTCATAGTCATAAGTATTAATCATTGCCAAAATTACCGCTTTTCTCTGAAACACGCAAATAAAACGGAAACAAAATGGAGACTTGGCGTTTTGACATATATAAAAGGCGGAGGAACAGCATCCTCCGCCTTTTATGTACGCTATTTATAATGTAACACGTCCAGGTGTTTTCCAACAAGCTTACTCCTCGAACAGTTTGTTGAATTCCTCTGGAGTGACACTCTTCTCGTCCAAAGCGACGATGTCCTTCAGAGCCTTTCCGAGTTTGACCTCCACGCAACGGTTTACAAGGTTGTCAACGGTTGTACGCTTCTTCAGCATCTCAGTCACAGATTCCTCAAGATAGTTGTCGGGCACATTGAGCATTCCATACTGTGCAAACTGCATGCGTGTCACGTCCTTTGCCATTTCCTTCACATCACTGTCCTCAACCTTGATGCCTGTCTTCTCAACAAGTTTCTCTTGAACAAGATGCCAAGTGAGCTCCTTCAGACTTTCTTCATAGTTCTCCTCCACTTTCTTCTCGTCGCCCTTGGTATTGAGAAGCATCAGCTTCTTCAGTTTTTCATCGGGGAAGGTAAGCTTACCGAGCTTAGTGGCAATATACTCACGCACATCGATGATAAAGCGATAGTCTGAGTCTTTGACAAAATGCTGTTCGATAGCCTCACGTGTTTTTGCGGTAAACTCCTCAGCGGTTTTCACGCTGCCATCTGGATAAACCAAGTTGAATACATTCTCGTCCAAGTCACCGAGCACAAACCGTGTTATCTCAGTCACCTTGAAAGTGAAATCGCCCTTATGGTCACCCACTTGTTCCTTTTCAATTTTCAGGAGTGAGGCAAGTTCCGTCTCGCTACCGTCATAAGCCACCGATGGATTGAACGTGACAGTGTCGCCCACTTTCGCACCTACGAAAAGAGCCTTTTGGTCTTCGTTCTTGAAATATTTCGGAAGCATCACCACATCCTCTTCTGATATTGCGTTATCCTTATCGAGTTCTGTGATAACTCCCTTCAACATGTCATTGTCCTGATACTCGTCCACCTTCTTGTACTCACCCAAACGCTGACGATACATGTCAATCTGTTTGTTCACCATGTCATCGCTTACAGTCACATTGTAGTAACTGATCTTGTCGTCCTTTGAGAGGTTAACCTCAAATTCTGGAGCGAGGGCAAGTTCAAACTTAAAGGTAAACGTACCGCCTTCCACAAAGTTTACAGAATTGTTTTCCTCAGTTGGGAATGGTTCACCCAACATATCAACCTTATTGTCACGGACATAATTGAAAAGACTCTCACGAAGCAGTTCAAATACCTCCTCTGTCAAAATGGATGTTCCGAACTGTTTCTTTATCAGGCTGGCAGGAACCATACCCTTACGGAATCCTGGGATATTGGCATTCTTCCTGTAGTTCTTGACTGCTTTATTGAACCTTTCCTCATAGTCAGCAGGTGCGATTTCTGCTGTAATGACGGCATTAACCGCATCAACTTTCTCTAATGTGATATTCATCTTATGTATATTTACTTATTATTATTCTCAATTCGAGGTGCAAAGATACAAATTATATGTGACATAGCTGTAAGAATTACATTTTTTGTTGCTTTGCCCCATCATGCGCGAGCTTCACCTGCCTCAAAATGTCGGAAGCGAAGATAAAATCGTCAAGCCGTTTATTGTCAGCATCCATTATCTCGTTGTTCGACCCCTGCCATTCGGCTTTTCCCTCACAGATAAAGATGATATTCTCGCCTATCCCAATCACAGAGTTCATGTCATGAGTGTTGACCACCGTAGTGATATTGTCTTCATGAGTGATGCCTTGAATCAATTCATCTATAACCAAACTCGTCTTCGGGTCGAGCCCGGAGTTCGGCTCGTCACAAAACAGATATTTCGGTTCAAGAGCGATGGCGCGTGCGATAGCCACACGTTTCTGCATTCCGCCACTTAGTTCCTTCGGATACTTGCCCCCAGTGCCCGACAGGTTCACACGGCTCAGACAATCCTCAGCTCGCTTCACTCTATCTTCATACGGTTTGTCACTGAACATGTTGAGTGGAAACATCACATTGTCGAGCACAGACATGGAATCAAACAAGGCTGCACTTTGAAATATCATGCCCATCTTACGCCTTAGCAGGCTCCTCTCTCGCTTACCCATATGTACGAAGTCAAGTCCGTCGTAGAATATGTCTCCGCTGTCTGGAGTGAGTAGCCCGACAAGGTTGTTCATGAATACAGTCTTGCCCGACCCACTCTGTCCTATTATCAGATTGACGCTTCCACTGTCGAACTTAGCACAGATATCCCGCAATACGGTTCTACCGTCAAACGACTTAAATAAATGGTCTACCTTTATCATGTCAGCAACTGTGTTAAGAATATGTCTGAAAAGAGGATGAGTATACTGCTCGACACTACAGCATCTGTACTTGCCTTGCCCACCTCCACTGAACCGCCTGAAACGGTATAGCCTTTGTAAGACGAGACAGTGGTGATGATGAAGGCATAGACCACTGCCTTGATGATACCACACCAGAAGAACCACTGGTTGAACCCATATCGGAATCCTTCAGTCAGTTCCGACACAGTTGTAGTGCCCATAAGCGAAGTGCAGTAGGCCCCAATGATACCCGAAACTACACTAAAGGTCACAAGTACCGGCATAATAGTCATCAGTCCCGCCACTTTTGGAAGGATGAGATAGTTCGCGGAATTGACGCCCATGATGTCCAAAGCATCAATCTGTTGAGTGATACGCATCGTACCCAGCTCGGAAGCTATGTTCGACCCCACTTTTCCCGCCAGGATGAGGCACATAATGGAGGATGAGAACTCCAGCAACATGATCTCACGGGTGGTATACCCGACGACCATACGCGGCATCCACGGACTCTGTATGTTTAGTTTTATCTGAAGACAGATGACCGCACCAATAAAGAACGAGATTATCAGCACTATGCCAATCGAGTTGTATCCCAACTGAAACATCTCGTTCACATACTGTCTGAAGAACATCCTCCAACGGTCGGGACGCGTGTGAACACGCCCCATCAACAGGACGTAACGCCCCAAATCTGTCAGTGCACCTTTCAATGATAGCATAAGCATATTTTTGCCGTGCAAATTTACTGAAAAACGAATAAAACAGGTGTTCCGGCACGTTTTATTTAGTTCCCGACTCTATAAATCAGCAAACAATTAGTAATTTTGCAACCGTAAAGCAAGAATTAAGCATGACTGCAACAGGCAACAGAGACAATGCGCCACGCATAACGAATGCTGGCGATGCGGAGATTCCACCCTACTCAGATGACAGGATGACTCTCTACACCCGCAACCTCGTCAAGACGTACGGAAAGCGCACCGTAGTGAACGACGTGTCAATACACGTGCGCCAGGGCGAGATAGTGGGACTCCTCGGTCCGAACGGAGCGGGAAAGACAACATCCTTCTACATGACGACGGGTTTGGTTGTACCCAATGCAGGGAGAGTATTCCTGAACGATTTGGAGATAACCAAGTATCCTGTGGCGCAACGTGCCCGTCAAGGTGTTGGTTACCTTGCCCAGGAAGCGTCGGTATTCCGAACCATGAGTGTGGAGGACAATATCATGACCGTGCTTGAGATGACCGGCAAACCCCGAGACTACCAACGAGACAAGTTAGAGAGCCTGCTTGACGAGTTCCGTCTGCAGAAGGTACGTAAGAACAAAGGCAATCAGCTATCTGGAGGAGAGCGTCGGCGTTGCGAGATTGCACGTTGCCTTGCTATCGATCCTAAATTCATAATGCTTGACGAACCATTTGCAGGAGTCGACCCGATTGCAGTGGAGGATATACAGTACATCGTATGGAAACTGAAAGATCGCAATATAGGCATCTTGATTACAGACCACAACGTACAAGAGACGCTCTGCATCACCGACCGTGCTTATCTGCTTTTTGAAGGCCGCATATTATTCAAAGGGACACCACAAGAGCTGGCACACAACCAAGTAGTGCGTGACAAGTACCTCGGATCCAACTTCGTTCTCCGTCCCAAGGACTTCCAGTTGATTGAGGAGAAGAAACTGAGGGAAGCCGAAGAAGAGTAGGTAAAGTCAGATTGTCAAAGTGTGACTCTTTCGTCACACAACTCACCCACCAATGGACTGTGGGTAATCATAATCATTGTTTTTGTCGGATATGCGGTAAACAGTCGCTGGCACAGTTCGCGTGCAGTCTGTTCATCAAGCGCACTGCTTATCTCGTCAAGTAGCAGAACAGATCCGGGACGAAGCAGTCCACGTGCAATGGCAATACGTTGTGCTTGTCCCTCACTCAGTCCGACCCCACGTTCCCCCAACTCAGAGTCAAGTCCCATCGGCAGTTCTGTCACGAAATCAGCACACGCCACATGAAGTACCTCCAACATCTCATCATCGGTAGCGTCCGACTTTGCTAGTAACAAATTATCACGTACCGTACCGCTCATTAGGGTGTTGCCCTGTGGCACAAACACAAAATCTGCACGTGTCGCGGCACTGACAGGAATTTGTGAGCCGTCCTTTCCACACAGTTTGATTACCCCATCATCAGGCTGTATAAACCCGAGCATAAGGCGAAACAAGGTTGTCTTTCCTATACCTGTCTCGCCCAGTATGGCAGTCTTTGAGCCTGGCGCGAAATAGTGGGTAAAACCATCCAATACTATCCTGTCGCCCTTGGCGTAACGGAAACATACATTCTCGAACATCACTCCTAATGCATCCTTATGCACACACACATCGCCACAGTTATCATTCTGTTCCACTTCCGCCTTTTCCAGTTCGTTCAGACGGTCAATACTTGCAGTAGAGTGTATCACACCCGGCACAAGATTCAGAAGTTGTAGTATCGGGTTCTGTATCATACCCACCAACTGAAGAAAAGAGGTCATTACGCCAAAGGTGATTGTACCGTTGCGCAATCCGATGCCGCCCCAAACGAAAGCGAGCAGATAACCCAACCCGAACACCAGGCCGAGAAGCATACGGGTGGACACTGTAAAGCGCGTGCGCCTCATTATGGTGGACCACAAGTGTCGTTGCATGGATTCCAAGCGGTCACACATCTGTTGTTCACTGCCAAGCGAGCGCAAAACCGCATTATACTCCATTCCCTCCTGTACATGCATCTGTATACGACTCTCGTCAGTGCGTATATCGAGTGTCATCTGGCGCAATTTACGTGCGACCAACTTGGCTGACACGACAGCTATAGGGGTAAGCAGTAGCAATGCCCATGCAAGTCGTGCATCAAACCATCTCATCAAGAGAAATGCCCCACACAACTGCACTGTCGTTATCACCATCTGAGGCAGACTGGAAGCAGAGGTGGCGGTCACCGCGTCTATGTCCTTCGACATGCGCGATGTCACATCCCCAGAGTGCAAGCCATGTCCGGTGAAGAGCTGTCTGCGGAACAGACTGCCAAAGATACGCAGCCGCATATCATTTGTCTGACGGACAGTTGCGGTCATGGTCATGTAATAATCGACCTGACGGAGTGCGGTCATGCATATCACTACAATGACCAGAAACGCGATCATACCCAACACATCCGACGACTCACTTGAGTGGATTGTCTCGTCAATAAACATACGACACAGCCACACCATCAGGATGCTCAAGGCGACCCGAAGGACTCCAGACACGATACGCACTGCAATGTTCAGGCGTATGCCACGGGTGTTGTGTATAATCCAGCGAACGTAGTTCATTCAAAGGCTCCCGCCTGCTGCCACTCGTCAATCATCTTAACGACATCCAACTTGGCCTGTTCCGGCTCTACATCATACTCACGGCACAATGCATCCACCAGAGGTTCGATTGAGACATCATCCAATCCCACCGCTACCTTCCAGAGGAATGCAGCACTATCATTAAGACTCAACAAGTTTCCGAAATCGAGAGCATCGAGTCCTTCGCCTACGATGACCTGTACTCCACACACTTCACGCAATACCAATCCTTTCCTTATTCTCATCTCTTTATATTTTTGTTTGTTCTTCTGTAAATTGCCAAAATCCAGCGTCGTACGGGACGCAGCACATACCACACACTGGCAGCGTACAGACTCCACCTTGACTGTAGCGAACGTCGTCTGCCATCAGCTCCGACAACATGCGTAGCCACCGCCTTGATATCTGACATAAGACAATGTTCCACACCCCTCAGGTTAGCATCTCCCATCAGTACGACACGGTCACCGCTGACATTTATAACACGATGAACCACATAATGACTGCCGTCTACCCATGCCAGCACTACAACCCCCTTCCTTATATCCTTTGGAAGGGAAAGGAGCACACTTTCCTTACCTCCAATAATGAAAGGGAGCATACTGAAGCCGTTCACAGGAAACGTGACAGTAACTCCTTCATTCACTAGCCTTATGGCCTCACCTATTATCTGTCCGTCAGTCATTGTTATTTTACCGTTTCGTAACAAAGACGTGCGGCAGCCTCATCCGGAAGACATTCAAAATACCATACTGGGACTCTCATCGCCAAGGCGTTCTCTGTGTTGTGCAATCCGTCTGCCACCCTCACATCCCATCGTTTGCCTGATATACTCGGAACTACAGCCGCATATGCGGAAACCCCCTCTAAGCGTCTTATCTTGTTGTAAGGAGCCTGCGACAACAAGACGATGCCTCCGAGGGAAGCTGACACATTACGGTAACACGGAGTCTTACCACTCCACGGGCTGCCATACACTGTCACTTCTCCGCACCCATCAACCCTAACCACTGGATTGTCGTCATTCATCAGTTCTGTCCCCTCCACATATCGAAGCCACAGTTTGGCATGAGTGCTCTTGCCTGTGCCGCTCCGGCCGAGGAACATATAAGCCTTTCCGGCCTTGCTGACAACAGCAGAGTGGAACAACGCGACCCCTTCATTAGCAGTGGCAAGTGCATAGAGTATCATCAACGAGTTATCAAGCGCATGCTTTTTGGCATTGTCTGTCAAAACCAATCGTGCACAATGGTAATCCGAGTCACATATAAGGAATCCAGATGTTTTGCTCTTGACTTTAAACTCGAAGACGGGTCGGTCATCAACCATTCCACATACAATTTCATTGTCTCCATCTTTCTGTCGAGTCTCCTCCACATAATCCACGCCAGAGCCTCCTCCGACATTAAGAGTAAACAAAGGCTCACTGTCATCGCAGACAAAAGGCTCATAATTTGTCATGAGGGGAGTCAGATTCTCCTCCGCAGACACAGCGAACACACATTCACCAACCTTGTAGTATATGGTTTCCATAAGAGTATTCATTCACTGATGCATAAATTCCATTTTCCGTCAGCATGCTTCACCTTCTGTATACACCTCTCCCTTGTACCGTCATTGTACTTTAGCTCATAACTGACAGCATAGAGTGAATCCCCCTCTTGCACCGATCCGACAGGTGTTATACATTGTAATCCGCCACGTCCCTTCACACTGTTGACATACTCATTGAGAACCATACGAAGCCACAGAGTCTTGGTAGAATCCAAAGGCGCACCGAAGTCTGAATTTCGCATGTACGCATCAACATCACCCGAATACAAGGCGGCCAACGTGGTCACGACTGCATCACGAGCCTGCTCTGCAGGAGTCTGCTCGTCCTCACCACATGAGAACAGGACCGAACAGCCAACAGCTACCAACATCACAACCAAAACACGCATCATTTCTGTCGTATGAATATGTTGATTGGTGTACCGCAGAAATTCCAGTGCTCACGTATCTGGTTTTCCAGAAAACGTTTGTACGGTTCCTTCACATACTGCGGTAAGTTGGCATAAAAGACGAACGACGGCACATATGTTGCAGGCAGTTGCATACAGTACTTTATTTTGATGTACTTGCCCTTGATTGAAGGTGGCGGTGTAGCCTCAATAATTGGCAGCATCACCTCATTCAGTTTATGAGTTGAGACCTTGTTCACACGATTCTTATAAGCGTTCTCGGCCTCCTCCAACACCTTATATATGCGTTGTTTGGTCTGTGCCGAAGCAAAGATAATCTGAAAATCCGTGAACGGAGCGAACCTCTGGCGTATAGTACTTTCGAAATGTTTGATGGCTTCTTGGCTCTTGTCATTCGCCAAATCCCATTTGTTGACCACCACAACCAGTCCCTTCTGGTTCTTCTGTATCACCTGAAAGATATTGACATCCTGCATCTCTATTCCGCGTGTAGCATCTATCATGAGCACACACACATCAGAATTTTCTATGGCGCGGATGGAGCGCATCACTGAATAGAATTCCAGGTCTTCGTTCACCTTCTTCTTGCGGCGGATGCCTGCAGTGTCGACAAGATAAAAGTCAAATCCGAACTTATTGTACTTTGTGTAGATGGAGTCGCGAGTGGTTCCAGCTATGTCTGTCACCACATTACGACTGTCTCCGAGGAATGCGTTGATTATGGACGACTTGCCCACATTCGGGCGACCTACCACTGCAATACGTGGGATGTCTTCCTCTATCACATCCGACATTTCCTTTGTAAACTTGCTGACCACCAAGTCCAACAAATCGCCTGTACCACTGCCTGTAGATGCTGATATGCACACTGGATCGCCCAGACCCAAAGAGTAGAACTCTGCACTGTTGTACTGCAATTCATTAGAGTCTGTCTTGTTACAACACAGGATGGTCGGAATCTTCACACGACGAAGGATGTCCGCCACTTCCTGATCAAGGTCGGTCACTCCGTTCTGTATGTCCACCATAAAAAGAATCACGTCACATTCCTCTATAGCAATCAACACCTGTTTACGTATCTCCTCTTCGAACACGTCATCCGAATTGACCACCCATCCACCGGTATCGACTACTGAAAACTCCTTGTTGCCCCACTCACACTTGCCATACTGGCGGTCGCGAGTAGTTCCAGACTCATCGCTTACTATTGCATGACGAGTCTGTGTCAGACGGTTAAACAGTGTTGACTTTCCCACATTCGGGCGTCCTACTATCGCTACTAGATTTGCCATTTATGTTTGTTTCATTATGTTATTACTTGGGATTGTACCCGAACAGATCCAGTTCCCGATCCGAATCCCTCCAATCCTTGTCCACCTTCACAAACACCTCCAGATAAATGTGTTTGTCAAAGAACTTCTCAAGCGACTTGCGCGCTTCTGTCGCCACTTTCTTCAGAGCCTTACCTTGATAACCTATGATGATGCCTTTCTGACTGTCGTGATTCACGTATATGACTGCATGGATGCGTATTATCTTGGATTCCTCCTTGAAACTCTCTATTCCCACTTCCACTGAATAGGGGATTTCCTTGTCGTAATACAGAAGTATCTTCTCACGTATGATTTCGCTCACAAAGAAACGGGCTGGTTTGTCTGTCAGCTGATCCTTGTCAAAATAGGGCGGACATTCAGGCAGCAACTCCCTTATTCGCCTCATAACAACATCCACATTAAACTTAGCGGTTGCCGACACTGGAATAATCTCTGCCTTGGGCAGTGTGGCGTGCCATTCCTCCACCAATTCCACCAGACGTTCCTGATTGGTCAAGTCAATCTTGTTGATCAATACCAGTACGGGAGTGTCCTGTGTGCCCACTTTCCTAAGGAAGTCACTGTTCTTGTCTATTTTCTCAACTGGGTCAGTTACATAAAGCAGCACGTCTGCATCCTCCAGTGCGCTCTCCGAAAAAGCAAGCATCGATGCCTGTAACTTGTAACTCGGCTTGAGAACACCAGGAGTGTCGCTGAACACGATCTGTGCCTCTTCGTCGTTGATTATGCCCATGATCCTATGACGTGTGGTCTGAGCCTTGAATGTGGCAATGGATATTCTCTCCCCAACAAAGAGATTCATTAGGGTGGACTTTCCCACGTTCGGATTGCCTACGATGTTTACAAATCCCGATTTATGCATATACAATTAAAACGAAAAAAAACGCATCGTATTGGTATGCGATGCGTTTGTTATTCTGAAGTTTAGATTGCCTCTTCCTTAACAATTGCAACCTTTCCTCTGTAATACCCACATGCCGGGCAAACAGTGTGATAAACGTAGTACTCGCCACAGTGTGGGCAAACTGCCAATGTTGGAGCGACCGCTCCGTCGTGGGTTCTTCTCTTGCGACCCCTTGTCTTTGATTGTCTCCGTTTAGGATGTGCCATAGTTCTTTTCTATTTTAAATTTACATTTCCTTCTCTTCCTCATCACTGTCTTCACCGCTTCGGGCGGAAAGATGCTCCTCAAGGGTAGCAATCATAGCTTCGTCACAGTTCCCAGGTTCATGAACCAGCTTCAAAGGCAGACTGAGTGCAATAAACTCATAAATAATATGTGAGAGATCTATCACCCCCTCTTTCTCGGGAACGACAATCACATCACCCTCGTCGCTGTAGTTTTCTCCGATTGTCACTGCAATCTCGTCCGACGTGTCGACCGGAATCTCGACATCCGCCAAACACCTATCGCATGGAGCATACACCACACCAACTGAATGGATGTCGAAACGAAATCTTGTATCAACCGTGCCACTCACACATACTGTAGTATGAATCCGTCCACGATGAATCAACCCGTCTATCGCATCGAAGAACGAGTCATCAATCGCATATTCGGTTTCCAAACCATCAATACCGCGACTAAACAAGTCTATCTCAAATCCGTTCTTATCCATTTGGGGTGCAAAGTTACTGTATTTTTAATTACTGACAAAATTTTTCCTCATCAACTTGCGGTGGACCGTATTTTTTCTCGCAGGTCTTCGAGTTTTTTCTCTCAGACCTTCGAATTCATTTTCATCAACCATTGTTCCTATTCAAGAGTTCCAGACTCCTGGAGTGTTAAAAATCGGGTCGCAACAAAGAAAAACGCAGTCAGCGCATCGACATACGAAGATGACGTACTATCTTTGCATTACCAAATTTTTAATAATACGCATAAAATGACAAAAGCAATGAAAATGACAGCTATGGTACTGTTGACCATAGTGACTGCGTTTGGTTTTACCGCATGCAGCAGTGACGATGAAGAAGAAAGCATCTACACCATGGGCTTTTCAACCACATCCTTCAGTGGCAGTACCCTTACAAGTATGGCATCTGTAATGAAAGCTATCGAAAAACCATACAAGGAAGCCTTCGGGAGCGATAGTTACTTCAAGTACTGTTGCGACAGTAAGGTAAAGGAAGCCTGCGAGGCTGCTGAAAAGAAAGTAACAATCGACTGGGGAGACGGCACTGGCACCTTCATATACGAAGTGACCAACCAAACCAAAAACAAAGTGGTCTACTCGAAAACGTTCACCAACGTAGCAGAATAAACCCTGCCGCACATATGTGATCGCAAAAAAAATGAGTGGAGCAGACTTTGACTATCGTTTCAAAGTCAGTTCCACTCCACATCCAGAGCAATCCGCCCCAATAGGCGGATTTGTTTTTATAACGCTAACCGTCACCTCATCCACGAGCCGGCACTCACGCAGAACGGTGCGGGCAATCCTCCCACACACATGTTCGATAAGCCGGGATGGTACATCCATCTCATGACGCACTATATCATAGACAACTGCATAGTTGACGGTATCGTTCAAGTTGTCAGTATGTGTGGCACTCTCATCCTGTATATCCATACGGATATTGACCGTGTACCATTGCCCAACTTTCTTTTCCTGTGCCAGCACACCATGATAGGCATAAAGCCTAATGTTATCCAACACTATCCGCATCTTGAATGTCCACAGTTAGTACAGATCAGACATCCCTCCTGATATACCAGTGTCTCTTGTCCACAGTTAGGACATTTCTGTCCAGCCACTTTTGTGCCATCTTGCACATATTTTTTCAAAGCGCGTTCCACACCATTCTTCCACGTATTGATATTCTCACTCTCCAGTTGCAAAGAGCCTACAAGCTTGATGACATTAGTCAGCGGCATACGGTAACGGAGCACTCCACTAATCAGTTTGGCATAATTCCAGTATTCCTTATTGAACTTCTCGTTAAGCCCCTCTATAGTTGTCTTATAACCACGTCTGTTCTCAAACTGGAAGTCATAGCGTTTGTTACCGTCCTCATCCACATTCTTGATGATGTGTCCCTTCGACACCGTCTTTGGCAACGCAATGCCATCCTCATCGTCAAGCACTCCCGTAAATATCTCATACGGATAGTTGTCGAGTAGTCCAACAAACGCCACCCATTTCTCCTTGTTATTTTGGAAGCGCACCACATCGCACTCCAGACTACGCGGACGCACCTCGGTAATTTGCGGAGGAGTCATCACTCCCACTTGGGTCTTCTTCTCGTCCTTTTTAGCACTGACGAGGACACCGCTCCGACTTCCGTCACGGTATACGGTACATCCCTTACAGCCACATTTCCACGCCTCCATATAGAGTTGGTTTACCAATTCCTCGCTCACATTAGACGGCAGATTGATTGTGACGCTTATCGAATGGTCCACCCATTTCTGTATAGCACCCTGCATCTTCACCTTTTCCAGCCAGTCTATATCGTTAGCTGTAGCCTTGTAATAAGGTGAGCGTTGCACGAGCGCATCAATCTCCTCTTGTGTATATCTCTTGTTACAGTCGATATTATTGATTCTCATCCATGTGAGGAACTTGGGATGATAGACTATATATTCCTCGAACGAGTCACCCGTATCATCCACATAATCAACATGCACGTTCGGGTCACCAGGATTGACCTTACGCCTGCGCTTATACACCGGCATGAAGACTGGTTCTATACCAGATGTGGTCTGTGTCATTAGGCTTGTAGTGCCCGTAGGGGCAATGGTGAGACAAGCAATGTTACGTCTGCCGTACTTCGTCATATCGTCATAGAGTTGCGGATCTACTTTCTTGATACGGTTGACAAACGGATTCTCCTTTTCACGCTGAGCATCATATACATCAAATGCCCCACGCTCGGTCGCCATCAGGACAGAACTTCGGTAAGCCTCGACTGCAAGAGTCTTGTGTACCTCTGACGAGAAATAGGTTGCCTCTGGAGTGCCGTAGGTCAGTCCGAGTGCGGCAAGCATGTCACCCTCCGCTGTGATTCCGACACCAGTACGACGGCCCTGACTTGTCTTATGATATATCTTCTCCCACAGATGACGTTCACTGCCCTTCACCTCATCGCTCTCTGGGTCATGTTCAATCTTGTCCTGTATCAAACGAATCTTCTCCAGCTCAAGATCAATGATATCATCCATTATACGCTGTGCATAGCCCACATGTTTTCGGAACTTATCATAATTAAAGTAAGCCTCCTTCGTGAATGGGTTCTCAACATAAGAATAAAGGTTGATTGCAAGCAAACGGCAACTGTCATACGGGCAAAGAGGAATTTCCCCACATGGATTAGTGGAGATGGTACGATAACCCAAATCAGCATAACAGTCGGGCACGCTCTCACGTATAATTGTATCCCAAAACAGCACACCCGGTTCTGCGCTCTTCCATGCATTGTGTACTATCTTCTTCCAAAGTACGCTAGCATCAATTTCCTTTGTCACCGTAGGATGGTCTGAATCTACTGGATACTGCTGGACGAATGTCTCTCCGTTCGCGACAGCGTTCATGAACTCATCAGTGACCCGCACACTCACATTAGCACCTGTTACTTTTCCCTCCGTCATCTTTGCATCAATAAAAGCTTCTGAATCGGGGTGTTTGATGGAGACAGATAACATCAAAGCTCCCCGTCGCCCCTCTTGCGCCACCTCGCGCGTAGAGTTACTGTACCTCTCCATGAACGGTACAATGCCAGTACTGGTAAGTGCGGAATTTTTTACAGGCGTGCCCTTCGGACGGAGGTGTGAAAGATCGTGTCCCACACCGCCACGCCGTTTCATCAGTTGCACCTGCTCCTCATCTATCTTTATGATAGCCCCATAACTATCTGCATTGCCGTCGAGTCCGATAACAAAACAATTGCTTAGTGAAGCCACCTGATAGTTATTGCCAATCCCTGTCATAGGACTCCCTGCTGGGACAATGTAACGAAAGTGATCCAATAAATCAAATACATCCTGTGCAGACATCGGGTTCTTGTACGAACTCTCTATACGTGCTATCTCGTTGGCTATGCGCCAATGCATGTCTGTCGGTGAACATTCATAGATATTACCGAACGAATCCTTCATTGCATATTTGTTCACCCACACACGGGCCGCCAGTTCATCACCGTCGAAATAATCCAATGAAGCTTTGAACGCCTCATCATACGTGAATATCTGTTTTGTTTCCATCTTAATTTCCGATAGTCTGTAGTATTATCTGTTACGCTTAATCTCATTCTCAAGCTCTTCCACCTCACTACGGAAGGTCTCATCGACCTCAAGCAAGTCCTTAATATGTTTAATACCATGTAGTATTGTAGC
Organism: Alistipes ihumii; assembly: GCA_963626085.1. Taxonomy (GTDB): domain Bacteria; phylum Bacteroidota; class Bacteroidia; order Bacteroidales; family Bacteroidaceae; genus Colivivens. Next base: position 49,233 of record CAVFVJ010000019.1, read on the forward strand.
ATGCGTACGTCCCCCAAGATTCTCCCCAATCTGACGGTCGGAGACCTCTGTCAGTTTACTTGCCAAATAAGCCGTCATCTGACGTATCTGGTTAATCGGTTGTCGACGACTCTGCGAGCACAACTCAGCCTCACTGACATTGTAATGCTTGCACACCATTCGTTTTATCTCGTCTACGCCCAACGGTGTATTGTTTATTTTGATGAAGCGCGGCAACACCATATCTGCCAATTTCATGTTAACGTCACACTTGTATACAACCGAATAAGCCATAAGTGAGTTTATTATACCCTCCAGATCTCTGACACTGCCATTCACTTTCTCTGCTATATAATTGATTACATTAGAAGGTATAGGGAGCGACTCTCGCTTCACCTTATGATTCAGGATATCCTTACAGAGTTGTTTCGTGGGGTGTTCAATCTCCGCCTGTAGTCCCCATTTGAAACGTGTGAGCAAGCGGTCTTCCAATCCTTGTATAGCAATGGGGGGACGGTCAGCGGTCAGTATAATCTGCTTATTGTTGAGGTGAAGGTGGTTGAATATATGAAAGAATGTGTTCTGAGTCTTCGACAGACCAGAAAACTCCTGTATGTCATCAATGATAAGCACGTCAATTGTCTGGTAGAAATTGATAAAGTCATTGACTTTGTTCTGGCGTACCGCATTGGTATACTGCACCTGAAACAGATGTGCGGATATATAGAGGACACGCAATGTCGGATGCTGTTCCTTTATGCCCCATCCTATGGCATTCACCAAATGAGTCTTGCCACAACCTGACGGACCGTATATAAACAATGGATTGAAAGTCTTGGCAGGATTCTTTGCTATTGCCATTCCCACGCTACGTGCCAAGCGATTGCTGTCACCCTCAATGTAATTGGCAAAGGTATAGCTTTCCTTGAGTTGAGAATCGAGGTCACTCACGGCATTCGGCTGCGCGATTGTATCTGGAATTTCGTTCGCCCTCACCGCTGTGCCACGTACTCCACTCACGACGAATCCATTCGCAGGTGATTCCGCCCTGTCCTTCTTGTCACTGTCTGTATCCCCAATAGAGTAGCACAGTCTCGCTCCTTTTCCGAACACTCGTGTTATCACCTTATATATAAGGTCAAGATAATTTGCCTCCAGATATTCGCACACAAAATGGCTCGGTACAGTTATCATCAACTGGTTATCCTCAAAGGAAACTGGCTCGATGCATTCAAACCATGTCTCGTACTGTTTCTGAGATATATTGTCTTTTATTATATCGACACACCTCTCCCACAATTCTTTCAACTCGTTAGTCATTGCCTTCGTTCGCTTTCTTACATTTTAATTTCTTACGATGCAAAGGTACGCCCTTTTTTTGGTTCTTCAAAATGCAATATTTGGCTGCGAAGAACAGCCCACGGGCTATAACAATTTTGACTTCAAGCGTTTACACATTTGTAAATGCTTCCATATGCTTTTACCAACAAAAAGCCGCATCCGTTTGCCGCTCAATAGTTTACTTTTTCTTTAGCTTTTGAAACAGTTTGTTTGAGCGTTGTAAAGAGCTATCCGTAGACCGTTGATAATTCAACACTTTACACTCTATCTAACGAGTTTAATCATCACAGAGGTTCTATTTACAAACAATTTAAATAGAACAATCTTAGGCTTCTACTTCTTCTTTGAACTGAACACGGAGAAATGCACATAACGTGAAGGGTTCAGCCGCAAGTCCTCAAGTAACATTGATGCATTACATACAGCCGAATCAAGGTGTGTGTAGAGTGCATCGTCACCCAGGAATCGACCGAGGGAACTGCATGGATTATTGAGCCGATTGGTGAATAGGCGCAGTTCATCCAGCGTAGAATTGGCAGTAGCCAACGTTTCGTTGGCATTAGCTGCAATATTTGCGATGTTTACCTCCTTCAGATTCTCCGTCGTTTGTTCTAGATTTGCACACACGACAGTTGCTTGATGCACCAACTGTGGTATTTCATTTCCAAGTATTGTATTCACGCCATCGGTAGTAGTCTTCAAGTTGGCTGTAACAGTTTCGATGTTATGGACAGAAGCCTGCAATGCAGGGTCATTGACCAGTGTATTGACTGCAGTTAAGATTGAATCTATTTTAGGAATCATTATCGACAGTTGCGGTATCAGCTGTCCTACAGAAGCCATTAAGTCCTCACTGCCTGTCCCAGCAATTGTATCACCTACAGCAAGCAGACAGTCGGGGTTCTTTCCCAATATTATGTTAAGTTTGGGCGACCCAAGCATATCCTTTGATATATTGGCACTACTATTTGCTGGCAGGACAAAACCTTCGTCGAGCTCAACTGCCACAGTCAAAGACTGTTTCCTTGCGTTATAGGTAATGTCCTTCACCATTCCTATGTTCATTCCATTTGCAATTACCTCACCCGATTTCATCAATCCACCTACATTGTTCATCTCCACATAATACACATTGTCGGTGCTTGTCAATTTCAATCCTTTAAGGAAATTGATACCCAAATACACAAGTGCCAATGCGAGTATCACTGTTATGGCTATCTTTATCTCTTTTGATTTCATACACTATTATCGTTTATTGTTTCTTTTTCCATTCGTTTATTGCTTCGCTAGTATTCATCTTCACACCATCCTTAAAAGCTACGATAAACGCATCTGGAAAGTCCTCTGCTATCTGCCGTTTAAGTTTAAGAATCTCTCTATAGTCTGTCGTAGAGCCGTAAGTATATTTGTACACATCCCCTTCCTTGAACGAGTCCGATTCAAGACCTTTGAAATGGGTACTGCCTGGTATCAGATTCTTCTTGGAAGTCAGAATCTGAATCTTGAATACAGGAGCGGCATCTGTCGCCACAGGAGCGACTGCATCAGAAGGCTTTATAAGAGTATCACGTTCCTGTGCCATTTCTACGGATTCTACCTCTTCCTGCTCTACCAGGGCATCTATCTTCTCCAGTTTTGACATTCGTCCCGTATGCATGGTCTTGTATCTAGAAATGGCATTGTAGATACACTGTGCCATGACTGTCCTGCCCTCATCGCTCATAAGGAAACGCTCTTCTGCTGGAGTGGATATAAAACCCACCTCCAAGAGCACCGAAGGCATATAAGTAAGTCGCAGTACGGCAAGATTCGCCTGCAGCACGCCCATGTCTTTTCGTCCTCCGCTCTTCACCATCTCTTCTTGTGCTAGTTTTGCGAAGTTGACACTCTCCTTCATGTCACGGTCCTGCATCAGTTCAAACATGATTTCACTTTCAGGCGAATTGGGATTCATAAAACTATATTTCTGCTCACCGTCAGCCTCAAACTGAATCACAGAGTTCTCACGTTTCTCAACTTCAAGGTTAGTAGCAGCAGTACGCAGGGTCAAAGTATAGGACTGCACCCCCATCGGCTGCCTGGCAGCATTTCGCTCAATGGCGTTCGTATGGATACTGACAAAGAGATCTGCCTTGGCCTTATTGGCAATGTTTGCACGCTCATCAAGTTTCACGAACACGTCACGGTCTCTAGTATATAACACCCTCACGTCCGGACAATTCAGTTTCAGCAATTGCCCCACCTTGAGGGTAATGGCAAGATTTATATCCTTCTCTCTATTGGACGCTGGCCGTCCAACCGCCCCTGCATCATGTCCTCCGTGTCCAGCATCAAGACAGACTAGGAATTCCTTGTTTTGTGCGTACAGCACATTACCATGTATCGACACCAGCAGTTGGATGCAGACTATCATCAATAATCGTCTCATTCGTATGTATGTATAATCACATGCAAAGGTACAACAATTGTGCGAAACAGAGATAGTCTTTTGGAGGAAAGGAGAAAAAAACAGGAGTATGCACGTATCTGTATAAAAATTACTATCTTTGCACACGAACTAATTGGACAACCCACACAAGTGAGCATAGCAAAAGTCCATTGCTCACTTTCATAAAGCAAGAACAGACAATGAGTAAATGGTTGACATATGGAGTGCTTTGTGTTATGCTGTGTACTGTGGGATGTGGAGGGAAGCATACTGGGCTCGAAGACAAACAGACTGACGCAGACTCATCCGAAAGTATAGGAAAAGCAAAAATAAAAAGCATCCATGAGGAGTGCTGGAACTTCTCACACGGTAGCTACGGAGAACTAAGCTACAAGGAGACCATCGAATACCTTGAGAATGGGCTGGAGAAGAGTCTGAGAATCAAGTACGGCAATGGAACATCCTCCGTAACCACGTTCATTTACAAAGACGGACGACTGGCAACGCGCAAACAAACGATGACAGACGGACAGTCTTTTTCCATTTGCTATGCCTACGATGACAACGGACGTGTCAAACAGATATCTGATGCGTCACGAAACAACCCCATAGAACGATATGAATACAACGAGAAGGGACAGATTACATGGAAGTATTCCTATGACGGAGAATCAGACAATCCGCTGTACGCCAATCACTACGAATACGACAAGGACGGACATCTGTCACTGGAAACGCAATACAACGAGAATGGGGAGGAACTTTTGGAGAAGCACACCCTCCTGTACGGCGAAGATGGGTTACTACACAAAGAAGAGTTTCTCGGACGCTTCGACGGTGACATATCCATAACATACGAGTATACAGACTTTGACGACGAAGGCAACTGGACCATATGCATAAAAAGGGAAATACACGATGACGGTAACGAATATAAGTCGAAAACCGTGCGCAAGTACATTTATTACTGAGTTTCAGCCTTCATTGTAGTGACTGCGGGTACATTTTGCAGTCAAAGTCACACAGACAAAGGAAAAATGCACATTGTACGGAATCAATTTTGCACAAGCAAAAATTTTATAGTACCTTTGCAAACAAATTTGAAAGTAAGAAGAATAAGGATAAAACATTCATACTAATTAGATATTATGGATTTAGCTACGAAATACAACCCTTCCGAAGTGGAAGGCAAGTGGTATCAGCATTGGCTGAGCCACAAATTGTTTTCAAGTAAGCCCGACGAACGCAAACCATACACTATAGTTATCCCCCCTCCAAACGTTACAGGAGTTTTGCACATGGGGCATATGCTCAACAACACCATCCAGGACATACTCGTGCGTAAGGCACGCCTTGACGGGAAGAACGCATGTTGGGTACCTGGAACAGACCATGCCAGTATTGCGACCGAGGCGAAGGTGGTGAACAAACTTGCGGAGCAGGGAATCAAGAAACGCGATTTGTCACGAGAGGAGTTCCTAAAACATGCATGGGCATGGACAGACGAGCATGGGGGCATTATCCTCAAACAACTGCGCCGATTGGGTGCGTCATGCGATTGGGATCGCACTGCATTTACGATGGACGATGTTCGCAGTGAGAGCGTTTTGAAAGTATTCGTAGACCTATACGAGAAGGGACTCATATATAGAGGGTTGCGGATGGTTAACTGGGACCCTAAGGCACAGACCGTATTGTCTACAGAAGAGGTTATCTACCGTGACGAGAAATCCAAACTTTTTTACCTCCGTTACTACGTGGCAGATGCAGACACCAACCCAGTTGTTCCCACTGGCTGTGATGGAGAGGTGCTCCATCAAGATACAGACGGAAGGTATTACGCTGTGGTAGCCACCACACGCCCAGAAACCATCATGGGTGACACTGCCATGTGCATAAACCCTAAGGACCCGAAGAACCAGTGGTTGCATGGTCACAAGGTAATTGTTCCATTGGTCGGCAGAGCCATTCCGGTAATCGAGGATCGCTACGTTGACATTGAATTCGGTACGGGATGTCTGAAGGTGACACCAGCTCATGACATCAACGACTATGCCCTCGGCAAGACTCACAACCTGGAGACAATCGATATATTCAATCCTGACGGTACCATATCGGACGCATCTGCACTGTACGTTGGCATGGACCGCATGGACGTACGCAAACAGATTGCGAAAGACCTTCAAGAAGCGGGTCTGATGGAGAAGATAGAGGACTACGAAAACAAAGTGGGCTACAGCGAACGCAACCAAGACACAGCGGTCGAGCCTCGCCTCTGCAAACAATGGTTTCTCTCCATGAAACATTTCGCCGACATAGCCCTTCCTCCTGTTCTCGAAGGCAAGATTAAGTTCTATCCCACTAAGTACGTCACCACGTACCGCAACTGGTTGGAGAATATACAAGACTGGTGCATCTCACGCCAACTCTGGTGGGGACACCGTATACCAGCCTATTTCCTGCCGATAGCGGAAGGAGAAGAAGAGAAGTACGTAGTGGCACTGACCCCAGAAGAGGCACTGGAGAAAGCACACGAAATACAAGGTTACGAGAATATCACTATAGATCAGCTCACACATGACGAGGACGCATTGGACACATGGTTCTCTTCATGGTTGTGGCCTGTAAGCCTATTCGATGGAATCAACCACCCGGACAACGAAGAGATAAAGTACTACTACCCTAGCGACACGCTGGTCACAGGACCAGACATCATCTTCTTTTGGGTAGCACGCATGATCATGGCTGGCGAGGAATATATGAAAGATGTGCCTTTCCGCAATGTGTACTTTACAGGAATAGTCCGCGACGAATTAGGCCGCAAGATGTCCAAGAGCTTAGGCAACTCTCCTGACCCTATCGGGCTCATCGACAAGTATGGTGCCGATGGTGTGCGCATGGGAATGCTGTTGGCTGCTCCAGCAGGAAACGACATTTTGTTCTCTGAAAGTCTGTGCGAACAAGGACGTAACTTCTGTAATAAGATATGGAATGCATTCCGTCTGGTCAAAGGTTGGGAGGTGTCAGACACGCTGGAACAACCGATAAGCAATGCCAAGACAATCTCATGGATGAACGCCAAGATAAAGACAGCAGCAACTGAGGTAGACGAACTGTACAGTAAATTCCGTCTGAACGAAGCACTGATGACCGTCTTCCGTCTCTTCACAGACGAGTTCTCTGGTTGGTATCTTGAAATGATCAAACCTGCATACCAAGCACCCATTGACAGTGCCACACTCAACGCTACATTGGACTTTTTCGAGCAATTGATGAAAATCATACATCCGTTCATGCCGTTCATTACGGAAGAGTTGTACCAGAACATCAAGGAACGCAAAGATGGAGACAGCATCATGGTATCACTGCTGAAAGTGGAAGCACAGACAGAAACCGACAGACAAATCATCGCACAATATGAGGAGGCTAAACAAATCATCTCTGGAGTACGTGCTGCACGACAGAGCAAGAATATCTCTCCGCGTGAGCAACTCACACTTGAGGTTGTGCTGACATCTGAAGAGGAACGCAACATAACCAAATGCCCTGCCATCGGGCCTGTTATAAGGAAAATGGCAGGATTGTCCGAGATACAATATGTGCAGTCAAAAAGCGAGGGAACCTCAGCTTTCCTTGTCAGCACTACTGAATACGCAGTACAACTTGGCAGTCTAATTGATGTCGAAGCTGAAGTAAACAAAATGGAGGCTGAAGTAAAACGGTTGGAAGGTTTTCTTATAGGAGTCAAGAAGAAACTGTCAAACGAACGATTTGTGGCGAATGCACCAGCTCAGGTGGTTGAACTGGAGAGGAAGAAGCAAGCTGATGCTGAGACAAAGATATCCACGCTGAAAGAAAGTATCGCATCACTAAAAAAATAACCATATGGCAAAAGAGGAACTTGCGCCCAAATACATCTTTGCAGCATCGTGGGAGGTATGCAACAAGGTCGGAGGAATCTACACCGTGCTCTCCACCCAAGCAAAGACATTGCAGGAGAAATTTCCCAATAGAATCATCTACATTGGTCCAGACTTCTGGATCGGCAAGGAGAATCCACTGTTCAAGGAGAACAAACAACTGCTTGCCAAATGGAAGAGGTCTGCACGTAACGAGGGACTGAACATACGTATCGGACGTTGGAATATTCCAGGGGGACCTATTGCAGTCCTTCTTGACTTCACTCCGTTACTCCGTGACAAGGACAAAATCTACTGGTGGGCATGGGATAATTTTAAGGTGGACTCACTGAACGCTTATGGCGACTACGATGAAGCCTCCATGTTCGCATACGGTGCTGGACGTGTGGCGGAAAGCTACTACAAGTTCTTTGGGCTTACAGCAGAAGATAATGTAGTCTTTCAGGCACATGAATGGATGACATGCCTCGGAGCACTTTACCTACAGAAGGCTGTTCCGGGAATCGCCACTGTTTTCACGACACACGCCACAAGCATCGGACGCAGTATCGCCGGCAACAACAAACCTCTCTATGACCATCTTTGGGACTACAACGGAGACCAAATGGCAATGGAACTCAACATGCAGGCGAAACACTCGATAGAGAAGCAGACTGCACATCACATCGACTGTTTCACCACCGTCAGCGACATCACCGCAACTGAATGCAAGGCTCTGCTCGAAAAAGAACCAGACGTGATACTGACCAACGGATTTGAGAACGATTTCGTTCCAGCCCAGGGCCAACCTTTCAATCTTGCACGAAAGAGAGCGCGCAAGATAATGCTCAATGTCGCTAACAAGCTTCTCGGAACAGACCTCAAAGACGATACCATCATTATCAGCACTGGAGGACGTTACGAATACAAGAACAAAGGTATAGACCTTTTAATCGACTCTCTAAATCGTCTACGTCTTGACGATACTTTCAAAAAAGACGCGCTTGTGTTCATCAACGTACCAGCATGGATCAAAGGTCCCCGAACAGACTTACAGAAGCGGTTAGAAGACAAGCAGAAAGAGATCGTTCCATGCGGAGACCCACGAATCACCCATAATCTGTACAATCAAGAGCAAGACCCAATCCTCAGCCAGATGAACTGGCTCGGTCTGCAGAACCGCAATGAAGACCATGTAAAAGTGATTTTCGTACCTTGCTACCTCGATGGTAAGGACGGTATCTTCAACAAGCACTACTATGACCTATTAATAGGTAATGATCTCTGTATCTACCCTTCTTATTATGAGCCATGGGGCTACACCCCGACAGAAAGCGTGGCGTTCCATGTTCCATGCATCACGACCGACCTCGCAGGATTCGGACTGTGGGTCAACTCTATAAAAGGATCTAACAGTAAATTGAGCGACGGGGTAATGACCATCCACAGAACAGACGGGAACTTTGTTGAAGCCGCCGAAGCCATCAAGTCTACCATCATTGAGTTCTCCGAGCAGGACAAGACCCATATTTCCAAGATATGCAGAAAAGCCGCAGGCATAGCAGAGAAAGCACTGTGGGTTCACTTTATAGAGAACTACTATAAAGCGTTTGAGATAGCTATTAATAACAGAAACAAAAGACTATAAAAAATGAAAATCAAAGCAAGTAATGCCAACACTCCAAACTGGAGAGACATTGTAGTAAACACTTCACTGCCGACCGAGTTACAGCCACTCGACGAGATGGCTCACAACATGTGGTGGGCTTGGAGCCATGAAGCCAAGGAACTTTACAAAGCCATGGATGCAAATCTGTGGCATGATGTGCAGCAGAACCCTGTGCTGATGCTCTCACGCATGAATTATAAGAAACTACAGGAACTCGCAAGCGACAAGAAATTCCTTGCACAGATGAATTCGGTATATAAGGAATTCCGTTCTTATATGGATGTACAGCCAGACATGACACGTCCATCGGTTGCTTACCTGTGTATGGAATATGGTTTGAACCACGTACTGAAAATCTACTCAGGTGGTCTCGGTATCCTTGCCGGAGACTTCATCAAGGAAGCCTCCGACTCAAACGTACGCATGTGTGCGGTAGGATTCCTGTACCGCTTCGGTTATTTCACCCAAACCCTCTCTATGGATGGTCAACAGGTAGCTAACTACGAGGCACAGAACTTCGCACAACTACCTATAGTACGTCAACTTGACAAGGACGGCAACCCGATGGTTGTGGATGTGCCTTACAATAACTATACTGTACATGCCTTCGTTTGGCGTGTCAATGTTGGTCGAGTAAGTCTCTACCTACTCGATACAGACAACGAACTCAACAGTGAGTTCGACCGTCCTATCACACACAGTCTTTACGGTGGTGATTGGGAAAACCGCATCAAGCAGGAAATCCTCCTTGGTATCGGTGGCGTGCTCACACTAAAGAAACTGGGAATCGAGGCAGACATATACCACTGCAACGAGGGACACGCTGCACTGTGCAACGTACAGCGTCTCGTTGATTACGTAAGCCAGGGATTCACCTTCAACCAGGCTCTCGAACTTGTACGCACATCATCACTCTATACAGTACACACACCGGTGCCGGCAGGACACGACTACTTTGACGAAGGACTCTTCGGCAAGTATATGTCAGGCTATCCGTCACAGCTCGGCATCTCATGGGATGAGTTCATGGGTATGGGACGCGTGAACCCGGACGACAAGAGTGAACGTTTCTGTATGTCAACCTTCGCATGCAACACCTGCTCATGGGTGAACGGTGTCAGCTGGCTCCACGGAAAGGTGTCAAGAGAGATGTTCTCCGGTATATGGAAAGGCTATTTCCCGGAAGAACTGGACAACGTGGGCTATGTCACCAACGGAGTACACTTCCCGACATGGTGCGCCACCGAATGGCGTGAGCTTTATGCGAAATATCTCCCGAAGACATACTACCAAGACCAAAGCAACGAGGAACTGTGGCAGTCTATCTACAACGTCCCCGACAACGAGATATGGGAAACACGCAAGGCACTCAAGGTGAAACTGTTCGATTACATCAAGGAGCAGTTCCGCGAGGACTGGCTGAAGCACCAGGGCGACCCTTCACGTATCGTCTCTATCCTTGAGAAGATCAATCCGAACGCCCTCACCATCGGTTTTGCACGCCGCTTCGCAACATACAAGCGTGCACACCTGCTCTTCTCCGACCTCGACCGACTCTCACGTATCGTCAACAACCCCGAGCACCCTGTACAGTTCCTGTTTGCAGGTAAGGCACACCCACACGACGGTGCAGGCCAGGGTCTGATAAAGAAGATCTACGAGATAAGCCGTCGTCCAGAGTTCCTGGGCAAGATTATCTTCCTCGAGAACTACGACATGAAGCTTGCGCGCCGTCTGGTGACAGGTGTCGACATCTGGATGAACACTCCGACCCGTCCGCTGGAGGCTTCTGGCACATCAGGAGAGAAAGCCATCATGAACGGTGTGCTCAACCTGTCGGTACTCGACGGATGGTGGCTGGAGGGCTACCGCGAAGGTGCCGGATGGGCGTTGACAGACAAACGCACATACCAGAACCAGGATCAGCAGGACCAGTTGGACGCAGCCACTATATACAGTCTGCTTGAGAACGAAATCCTGCCGCTCTACTATGCAAACGGAAACGGTTACAGCGAGGGATGGATAAAGACCATCAAGAACTCAATCGCACACATCGCTCCACGCTTCACCATGAAGCGTCAGCTCGATGACTACTACAGCAAGTTCTACCATAAATTGGCAGACCGCCGCGAGGTACTCTTCGCAGACAACTGCGCGAAGGCCAAGGAAATCGCCCTCTGGAAGGAGACTGTAGCAGAGCGTTGGGACAGCATAAAGGTCGTTTCTACGGAAAAGGAGCCGGAGATGCTTGCCGGCAACGTGGCGACAGGAAAGACATACAAGGTAAGTATCAGTGTCGACGAACAGGGACTTGACGACGTGGTCGGCATTGAACTCGTCACCCTGTGCAATGACGTGGACGGAAAACTGCACATCGCCAAGGTTGAGCCGTTCAAGGTCGTGAAGCGTGAAGGCAACATCTTCTTCTTCGAGGGAGATCACTCAATGGAGGTGGCTGGAGACTTCAAGGTTGCATACCGTATGTATCCCAAGAACTCCGACCTGCCGCACCGCCAGGACTTCTGTTACGTGAAGTGGTTCAACTGACAACCACATATCCATTACCTACGACAAAGGCACTGCAACATTGCAGTGCCTTTGTCATATCATCGGAAGACGACTGGCAATCGCCTGATGTCGAAGTCCCTGTTACTTGAACTTACTGTATATTACATCCAGCTTCACCGGGCTGTCCTTCCCTCCCACCAGTTTCGCACTCGACATAGAAAAACTGTGACAAAGCTTGACCAGAGTACGAGTAGAGCTTGAACTGGTAGCTGTTTCATATGTCGGTTCCACTGGAATGAACAATATCTTATTGTAGTTTTCCGTAGCAGTACCGTCACGCACTTCCTTATGGATGGTGTTCATAAGGCGTGATATATTACTAAACGTATAGGTGTTTGTCTTACTGCTGAAAGAGGCCAGATAAGATGTACTATTGTCTGCCACCTTGTACTGCTCGAAGAAACCATTATTGTAGTCATCGAGTCTGACAAGCAGAATATACTTCGGAATATCAAGTTTGAAATTACTGTCCACCTTGTCGTTGTAACGTGTCAACACCAGCTTCGCTTGATTGATGGTGTCATTGTAGTTAAGTTCAGACACTGGAAGTGTTGCCATCGTGAATATCCCTGCAGGACTTTTCAGATAAGTGGCTTCCTCATCATCAATCAATTCATCTAGATTGGAGTTCTCAAAACGCGTCGCCTGAATAACCTCCTCGGTAGCAGCAAACTGACATGTTCCTGTTGTGTCTGTGTCATATGTGGAGTCATGGTAGCGATAGTTTATATTAAACTGTACGATGTCGATATAAGCCATGGCTCCGTCACCACTCTCTAACTTAAAGTAAAAGCCCTTGCTTCCTGGAAGCCCACTATTAATCCAACTCTCCGAATCCTTGAAGTACTCTGGATGTGTTTTCCATGCATTGTAAATTTCCTTGCCAATTTCGTTGGGAAGGGGAATAATAATCTTGTTATTATAGTTGGAACTGCTACGTTCGCTTTCTTCTATCGTTTGGTCGGAGAGGGTGTACCACTTCACCGTGAGCGGCTCATCACTGACATTACAGTATTTTGTCGGGTCGATGTTGGTATAATAATCCACTTCTGGATCCAGCACTGTAGTAAGTGGATATACACTCACTTTGAATGTAGCTAACGAATCTCCAATAAAGTCGTCCACAAACAAACGCAATTGAGTTGACAGGATACTGTCATCAACAATGGAGTCAGGGAAACTGAAATCCTCTATACAGTGGAACTGTGCCAAGAAGTCGGACTTGATGACTGTACCAGTCTCAGGGTCAGTAAACTGTCCGAGGTACGACATGCTGGAGCGTGCGAGCACGGAATCTCCAGCAGAGTAAGACTGAGTGTAGACATCATACGACTTACTTTCCTTCGTGATTAAGTCTTCGTAAGGCATCATGTCACCGCCCAAGGTGTCTGTATTGTCATCACACGACATGAATGCCGTGGCAAACGCAAACGTAGCAATTGCAGAATACAAGACTCTTGTTTTCATTGTTAAGGTTTTTTTCCGTTATTGTATATGCATATCGGTGTAATTGTCAATCTGCAATGACTCTCACTGCATCAGTGTCTCATAGAAGTCACTGTAACTTGTGGCGTAATCATCCTCTGAACTCATCAGCATTGGTTTGTTGATTGACCTAGCATAATCGATGACACTCTGTGACACCTGTCCGTTCTCTATGATAATTCCATCCGCAAACTTAGTCGCTATCTTCATGAGCTCATCATGAGTACAATTACCTGTACATATATCTGCGATATCATCAGAAGTTATGTTTTTAAACGGGATACTAGCCTGGAATGTGAGACCGAGGTCGGTCTCAAATTCTGGAGAGGAAACGGAGTATACCACTTTGGAATCACAGAACGAAGGCTCATCTTCGTATGCCTTCTTGATGAAAAGTGGAGCAAGAGCGGCAGTCCAGCCGTGGCAGTGTATTACGTCTGGAATCCATCTCAATTTCTTGACTGTCTCTAGAACGCCACGTACATAAAACACGGAACGTTCACCATTGAAAGTATATTCCTGACCGTCAGAATCCTTGACGATTCCTTTATGTGTAAAGAACTCGTCATTGTCGATAAAATAAATCTGCATGCGCGCAGACTGTATAGACGCTACTTTGATTATTAGTGGATGATCTGTATCATTGACAATGATATTCATACCCGAAAGACGTATCACTTCATGGAGTTGGTTTCTTCGTTCGTTAATTATACCCCAGTTGGGGGCGAACGAGCGAATCTCATGCCCTAATGATTGTATTGCCTCTGGCATAAAACGGCCTTTTATTGAGCAGGGAGTCTCCGGCACGAATGGTGCCATTTCTGAAGTGATGAATAGTACTTTCTTAGCTTTCATTTATATCTCATTTTCTTTATAACGTGCAAAGGTACAGCTATAAACGCAGAAATCCAAATCTTTCACGTTAATTAAGTTGCACCCGAGACGTTTACAAGCATACCATTGCTGTTTTTTGAGTCCACGGTTGCTAATGCCTCACTCACAAACAAAAACAATGACGGTCACGGGTTTCCCAACCAGTGACCGTCTGAGATAATTCTTACATTATTCTCACTTACCAAAAAGAAATTAAAATGTGCTTAAACTTAGCTGATGTATGCACAACATCTGCCGCACTGTCCGTTTGGCCAAGCACGGTGTCATGCATATTATTGTGCGTAAAGCAACCATGCGTCTGGATAAGTAGAGCGAAGCTTGTCACGTGTCGACACAGCTGCAGCTCTTGATGTGGTTGACTCCGCTATTACTCGATACATACCCGTTGACGGATTCTGAGCCACAATGGCACTGTAGCCCTTATTCTTAAGGGTACTGCACAGGTTGTTAGCATTGTCAAGACTCTTGAACGAACCACACACCACATTGAACGGACTGAGGGAACCACCGCTAACAGCTGTAATAGATTCCTTGCGCAAGTCTGAGTTGTCCTCTTCCACTACCTTAGTGGTTTCTACAGGTGTGACAACAGGCACTGGAGTTGCCGTGACTGGTTCGGTCGCCTGCTGAGTCTGTTCCTGTGCTTTTGCTTTCTCGTACGCTTTCTTGTAGCTGCTTTCACTTGACTTACAAGAAACTATCGCCAAGGCTGATACGACTGCCAAGCCGAGAATAATAGTTTTCTTCATTGTTCTGTTCCTTTGTTTGTTTATTTGTTAATACATGAATACTTCATCGCTTATTGTTGTACACAGACGGTCGCAAAGTTACTACATTTTATTGTAATACGCCCAAGATTAGCGGAGAAAAATACTTATTCCCAGTGTTTTTTACCCCTAAGTCCATGAATGGGAGATGTTATTAAAGCGTTCAATCTGTTTTTATACTCCGTCTGCCTGTCTTAAAAAAAAAATTACTACCTTTGCACGTCAAACGACAATGTCTACAGATACAGTATGGATCAACATTATTCATCGGAGTTGTTTGAGAGGGCTGTAGATGAGTTCTCCAAGTTACCTGGTATAGGCCGAAAAACGGCTCTACGCCTGGTACTACACACATTGAGGATGGACACTGGGGCGGTTGATTGTTTTTGCAACTCAGTAAAGTCACTACGTCACAATGTGCGCTACTGCAATATATGTCACAACATCTCGGACACAGATGTTTGTCAGATCTGTAGCAACACGACAAGAGATTCCACTACGGTCTGTGTCGTAGAGAACATACAGGACGTAATGGCCATAGAGGCGACAACCCTTTACCATGGACTTTACCACGTACTGGGCGGCATCATCAGCCCAATGGACGGAATAGCACCATCCGACCTAGAGATACAGAGTCTCGTGGACAGAGTCGCAAAAGGCGGAATAAACGAAGTGATACTGGCCATGAGTTCAACCATGGAGGGGGACACGACGAACTTCTATATCGCCAGAAAGCTGTCGCCCTACAAGACTGTACGGCTGACGATATTGGCACGTGGTCTGTCCGTAAACGACGAATTGCAGTACACCGATGAAGTAACGCTCGGAAAATCGATAACTAACAGGGTGGACTTTAATACAAATGTATAAAACTGAACAATCATGGATAAACAGATAAAAAGCCTAATGCGCTGGTTAATAATAGAATTTTGTTTGGTATGGATAGTAGCCATACTCACATTCATTCTTGGAGAGACCAACGTCATACCAAACGGAGCGTTAGCGGACGACAGCCACAAAGCAGAGTTCTACATGAACATGGCCAACATTACCCTAATTATCGTGTGTGTGCCGTTGTCTCTCAAACTATTCTCACTTAACACCGAACGGAGTCTCCGGCGCATGAATAAGGACGAAGCGTTAGATTCATACCATCTATGGAGCGGAATCAGACTCGGCATACTCGCCATCTGCATCGAGTTCGGACTCGCCTCTTATTTTCTCTTGATGAACTCTACAGGAGCGTTATGTGCCTGTATAGCACTGGTGACAACATTTTTCTGCTTCCCCTCAAAAAGCAAGACTAATAGTTTCCTCTCATCAAAAGAAGAAGAAGTTGTAGAGGATCTACCGGAAGTAAACGAGACAAGGGAGGAACAAGTCTAACAAAAGCAACACTTTATATAATAAGGTACAAGGAGTCGCAGATGAAGCTATCGGTTGTCATAGTCAATTACAAGGTACAGTTCTATCTGGCACAATGTATCCATTCCGTACTGAAAGCGATGGAGAATATTGACGGTGAGATTATAATAGTCGACAATGACAGCAGAGATGGCTCTGTGGAATTTTTGAAGTCACTTTACCCTCAGGTCCACTTCATCGAAAACAGGAAAAATCTTGGTTTCTCACGGGCCAATAATATTGCCATCAAGCAAGCACAAGGAGAGTACATCGTGATCCTCAACCCTGACACCATCATCAACGAAGATCTGTTCAAGGAATGTATCAGGCTACTGGATGGAAATCAACAGATTGGAGCCACAGGAGTGAGAATGCTCAATCCCGACGGCACTTTCGCACCTGAATCGCGCCGCGGTATACCTACTCCATTCACAGCGTTCTGCAAGATGTCAGGTCTTAACGATGCTTTCCCTACTAGCCGGACATTCGGACGTTACTACATGAAATTTCTTGATGAACACTCCACAGAACCTATAGAAATCATATCAGGGGCCTGTATGTGCATACGGAAGTCCGTATTAGACGAGATTGGTCTGTTTGACGAAGACTTCTTCATGTATGGTGAAGACATAGACCTGTCATACAGAATTCTCAAGACAGGCAAAAAGAATTACTACCTACCTTCCAGCATCATACACTACAAAGGCGAAAGTTCACGTAAGAACACATTCAGATATGTCTACGTGTTCTACGAAGCAATGTACATATTTTTCAAAAAGCACTACAGCTCATACAACTGGCTACTGTCCATTCCAATACGATTATCCATTTACCTTAGGGGAGCTTTCGAGTATGTATCACGTAAGCTACGAGGATTATTTACCAAGCGTACGGGAGCATTAAGACAGATGAAAAAACAACACTTCTTACTCAAAGGTTCCAACAATTCACTTGAGTCTATGGCAGGAATCTGTGACAAGTACGATTTAATGTACGAGACAGAAGAGAGTTCCACAACTGCTACGGATTTCATCGTATACGACACAGACCTCTTCTCATACTCACAGATTATATCCGACCTCGAACGACGTGCCGGAAACGAGAGAACAAGAGTCAACCTTGCTACTTATTCACGTAAATTAGGCTGTATTATCACAGCCAACTACGTGTTCAAACAATAAAAACAGCGTACTCTATAAATGTAAGGATAAGCTTCAATTACGTGCAAAAACTAAGCGTTTGCGATTACATCGCTTGATGCATATCAATAATTCAAGCGTTTTTCATATATTTCCCCTTACAATTTGCACTCCACATCCGCAAACAGTCGTAACTTTGCAGCGTCAAAAAGAAAAAGACATGCAAGTCGACACGAGATTACACTGACAGAGTCAGGTAAGAAAGCAAGATGCATAGAATTGAATGAGATGACAAATGGCAAATGGTAAACAAACAATATAATATTTAGAATCATTAATTTAGAGGCGGGGGAAAACGTCCCCCGGTCATTGAAGTTGAACAACTAAAAAAAATGAACTATGGAAACTATGGAAACTATTAAACTCGTAATGTTGGCTATGATGGTTGTAGCCTTAATTATTTGCAACATTTCAGCATTGAAATGATGCTTTCGAAAAGGATAAACTAAATTTTCAATACAAGAAGGTGTCCGCAAGACGGACACCTTTATTTTTTTTCATACCTTTGTGGCGTGTAAACAAATACGACTGAAAATGAAACGACTTATTATTACCACAATGACAATGGGACTGATATGGTCAAGTGCCATTGCGCAACGATCCGAAACTGTTCTGCATGACGGATGGAAGTTCTGCCGACAGGACAGTCCCGAGTATTCAGCCACCGGATTCGACGATTCGGAATGGGAAGAGGTCACGGTACCCCACGACTGGGCTATCTGCGGCCCGTTTAGTAGCGAACACGACAAGCAGGTAGTCGCCATCCAACAGAATGGGGAGAAAGAAGCGACAGAGCACACAGGCAGAACTGGCAGTCTGCCTTGGATTGGCACAGGATGGTACCGTCTACAGTTTAAGACAGACAAGGACTGCGAACGTGCCATACTCAACTTCGATGGTGCGATGGCAGAACCGGTCGTCTATGTCAACGGCCACGAGGCAGGAGAATGGAAGTACGGCTACAACACCTTCAACGTGGATATCACGCAATACATCAACAGAAAGGCTGGTGACAATCAACTCGCTGTAAGACTACAGAACGTACCAGAGAGTAGCCGTTGGTATCCTGGAGCCGGCATTTACCGACCTGTAACCCTCATCCAAACCCACAAGACTGCCATCGACATGTGGGGCGTAAACTTCGTGACCGAGGAAATCCGCAAGGACGCAGCCATAGTAACTGTATCTGCTTCTGTCACTG
This sequence comes from Alistipes ihumii, assembly GCA_963626085.1. GTDB lineage: Bacteria > Bacteroidota > Bacteroidia > Bacteroidales > Bacteroidaceae > Colivivens. The sequence goes on from CAVFVJ010000019.1 coordinate 68,067, forward strand.
GCTACAGAGGTAAACACATAAAGGTAGGATTCAGCCTGGCCCCGCTGACAGAACTGAAGCATCAGGCTGACGACACAGCACAAACCGAGTCAGACTTGACATCAGACGGTCTGGCAAAGGCTTCAATGAGTATACCGACACCCAATCTATGGTCTCCAGAAGCCCCCAACCTCTACAACCTTACGGTATCCGTATATGAGACAAACTCAGAAGGGCAGCATACACTACTGGACAAGGTTATAAAACGAGTGGGAATCCGCACTGTATCTGTAAGCAGGGAATATGGATTCCAGCTAAACGGTGTCACAAGAAAAATCAAGGGAGTATGTCTGCATCATGATTTAGGAATGATAGGCAGTGCAGTCAACAAAGCCGCACTTGTCCGCCAGATCAAATTACTCAAGACGATGGGATGTGATGCTATACGTACCTCCCATAACATGCCGTCACAAATGCAGATGGACTTGTGCGACTCCCTCGGCATGATGGTAATGGCAGAGTCATTCGACATGTGGGTCTATCCAAAGTGCAAGAACGGATACTGCCGGTTCTACAATGACTGGTGGCAGCGCGACCTCACCAACCTCGTCATGGCAAACAGACTCCACCCGTCCATCGTGATGTGGAGTCTTGGCAACGAGATTCCAGAGCAGAGCAACGCCAACGGCACTGCAATGCTGGTGAAGATGAAAGACTTGATGCACAGTCTCGACAGCACTCGTCTGTGTACGGTCGGAATGAACAACGTGGACAGGGCCATACGTTCAGGGTTTGCCGACTCGACAGATATACCAGGCCTGAACTACGGCACACACTGGTACACAGAGTCTCACAACAAGTTGCATCATGGATTCATCTTGGGAAGTGAAACTGCATCCACAGTAAGTAGCCGTGGCACATACAAATTTCCTGTAGTACGCACACATAACAAGAAATACAGCGACGGACAGTGCACTGGCTACGACATGGAAGCTTGCAGCTGGAGCAACATTCCCGAGGACGACTGGCTCTTGCAGGACGACAACGACTGGGTAATAGGCGAGTTTGTGTGGACTGGTTTCGATTACTTAGGTGAGCCGACGCCATACGACGACTACAAACCAGCACGTAGCAGTTACTTTGGTATCTTCGACTTAGCAGGCCTGCCAAAAGACCGTTATTGGTTATACCGTAGTCACTGGAACAAGGAAGCCGAAACCATACATATATTGCCCCACTGGACATGGGAAGGACGCGAGGGTGAGGTAACACCAGTATATTGTTACACTAACTATCCATCCGCAGAATTGTTCGTGAATGGGAAAACCCAGGGACGCAAGACCAAGCGACTAGAACTGAAGAAACAAGGGAATGACAAAATAAAGTCAGCAGACGACCCCTTAATAGACAGATACCGTCTACGATGGAACGATGTGAAATACGAACCAGGAGAAATCCGTGTGGTGGTCTACGACGAGAACGGAGTAAGGAAGGGAGAGGCGGTGCAACGCACAGCCGGAAAGCCCAACCACCTCGAAATAACACAACAGACGCTCGACGAGTACTCTGGCAACAATACTCTTAAAAACGACAGTGAGGACATGGCGTTCTTCGTGGTTAGTGTGGTTGACAAGGACGGCAACATCTGTCCGTTTGCCGACAACAGGATTACAGTAGACGTGAAAGGTGCGGCTGACTTCAAGGGAATCTGCAACGGTGACGCAACCTCCTTCGAGGTGTTCACCGAACCCACGATGAAAGTCTTCAACGGGCAACTGGTGGTCGGCATCATGTCAAACGGCAAGAAAGGTAAGGCAAAAGTCACTGTCACATCCGACGGGCTCGGCTCATCCACCGCAACCATCGTTGCCAAATGACGTAACATTTTCGCAATTAGTGCCACCACACCAACGAAAAAGACAATAAAATCAGGCTGCAAGAGTACCGCATAATCATTTATTTCGTACCTTTGCAGCCGATTTATGCCGTTTGTGGCTCAGACAAGTGACTGGAGGCAGTGATGCCGTCCGTCCGCCCGACGGTCCAAACCCGTTTTATAATATAAATAATGTACGTAATCGTAGAAATTAACGGTCAGCAGTTCAAGGCAGAAGAAGGGAAGAAACTCTTCGTTCACCACATTCAGAACGCTGAAGCTCAGCAGACAGTTGAGTTTGAGAAAGTGTTATTGGTAGACAATGACGGTGCCGTAACTGTAGGTACTCCAACAGTTGAAGGTGCGAAGGTTGTGTGCGAGGTCGTAACTCCGCTCGTAAAGGGTGACAAGGTCCTCGTGTTCCACAAGCGTCGTCGCAAGGGCTACAAGAAGCTCCGTGGCCATCGTCAGCAGTTTACAGAACTGACAATCAAGAGTGTTGTCGCTTAAGTGTTTAACCCATTAAAAAGAGAACAGAAACATGGCACATAAGAAAGGTGTAGGTAGTTCCAAGAACGGCCGTGAGTCACACAGCAAACGACTCGGTGTTAAATTGTTTGGTGGAGAATTCGCTAAGGCAGGTAATATTCTTGTACGTCAGCGTGGCAACAAGCACTTCCCTGGCAAGAACGTGGGACAGGGCAAGGACGACACACTATACGCTCTTGTAGACGGATTTGTTTCTTTCAGCAGAGGATACAAGAACCGTTCCACTATCTCAGTCACTCCAGCTGAAGCTTAAGACCAAACCGTAAAGGTAAAAAAAGCAGACCCCAACAGGTCTGCTTTTTTGGATTTATACAGTTTTCTCACTTCTTTATCTTCAGCACAGGCATAATATTGTTGAGGTTCTCCTCTGGCAGTGTGACCACTAATGCTTCCTTTGTTCGCTCGAAAGCGACCTTGCCGTAACCTAACAGCTCCACCCTACTTATCTTCTCCGAGAAATACTCACTTCCATCAGCCAATGCCTTTACAGTCACCTTATGATCTTCAGGCCATGCAAGAGCACTCACATACAGATATTTATCCGTCTGAGTGAAACGAATCTCATCGGAACCGGCTTTGGTATAATTGCCGTCATTGAATCCCTGAGCATTGATATTGATGGCACTATCAGCAATCGGTCCTTCACCGAAAATCTTCCACGGACGAGTCTTCACTATACTCTCGCTGTTGACTTTCATCCATGCACCGAACTCCTTGAGTATGGCTATCTCCTTCTCATCTGGAGTTCCGTCGGCGCGCAGAGGCACACTCAGAAGCATATTGCCGTTCTTCGACACAATGTCAACCAGCAGTTTTGCTACGACAGCCGCACTCTTATACCAGCCGTTCTGGTAAGTTGCCGTATTGTAGTGCCAATCGCCCAAACAGTTGCAACACTGCCAAGGATCCGGCATGATCTGGTTAGGCGCACCCCTCTCCACATCCCATACTATGGCTTTGCGTTGCTGATCGTCGAGTACCTTGCCAAGCAGCACCGCAGTAGTCTTCTCCCCTTTCCGTTGCAAGTCCGGGTTGTTGGTCTTGTTGTACATGTGCGCTGCTATCTTCATCCCCGCATCGCTCACCGGGTACAGAGGCAACACGGTTGCATCGAAGTAGATGACATCCGGGCGGTAGCGGTTGATTGCATCAAGCGTGCGGTTATAGAAATTGGTAGCAAACTCCTGCGACGGCACACTTGCACCGTTGCCCCAGGCCCACTGCCCATGGATGGAGCCGTCGTCCCATGTCTTGTCTGAAAAGTCATGGTTCTGTACATAGAGATTCTGAGGATCCAGTCCCTTCCACCATTTCTCGGAACCATCGGCATTGAGTTTGAATCCATCCTCTCGTGTAAGCCACCCATCATACTTCACCCCAATCATCTTACCCTTAAGGTCAAACCGACGACTCGGTTCGAACCAAGTCCAAGCATGTTCCGCATGGAAGGAGATTCCGAAAGGAAGACCAGCCTTCTCCGCGGCCTTACGCCACCCTTCAAGGATATCCTTGTGCGGACCCACGTTCTGAGAGTTCCATTCCTGATACTTGCTGTCCCACAGGTCGTAGTTGTCGTGGTGATTGCCAAGGGCGAAGAAATACTGAGCCCCCACCTCTTCCTTATAGAACTTCACCAGTTTCTCTGGGTCCCAGTTCTCTGCCTTGAACAGCGGCAGTACGTCCTTATAGCCGAATTCCGATGGATGTCCGTAATGTTCCCTATGGAAGTTGGCCTTACCAGACCCCTCCATATAGAGTTCACGTGCCATCCAGTCACCCGATCCCTCAACACATTGGGCACCCCAATGCGCCCATATGCCGAACTTGGCGTCACGGAACCACTCCGGAACTTCATACGAAGCGAGTGAAGTCCAGTCGGGAGTAAACTCGCCTGTCTGCATCGGTTCATCCGCTTCTGACACCTTAACTTGAAAATCCTGTGCAGATACAGTGCCACCCACCAGCAGCGCTGCTAATAGTAAAGAAGATTTGATCATATCGTTTGTATTAAGTATTTCATTCTACAAAGGTAACAAAAATCATCGGAACAGGTATGTCATTCCATTGTCATTCTCTTTAAACACGGCTGTAACTGTGTTGAAATATGCCCCAACTAACTTTGCAGCCGTATTCAAAAGGTTATTAGAGTAATGGAATTAAAAAAGAGAATCATTATCGGGATGTGCCTTACAGCATGCAGTATGCAGGTATGGCCACAACAGATCAAAGGCATCGTAAGCGATGCGAAGACGAATGAGACATTGATTGGCGCACTGATAGCCGTGGGAGGGTCAGACCGTAAGGCGGTGACTGACATTGAAGGTGCGTTTGCAATTGATGGACTCGAATCAGGCATGCACACCTTATCTATTAGTTATATGGGATACAAGCCTGTACAGTTGCAAGTGGAGACACAGAAAGGTAACGTGCAAGTGGTGAAGATAGCACTCAACCCTGACGAGCAACAACTCGATGAGGTGACGGTGACAGCTGCAGAGGTCAAGAACAACGATGTTGCCATGATACGCATGACAAAACAGAGTGCGTTGGTTACTTCCAGCGTGTCAGCGCAGGAAATTAGCCGAACACAGGACACTAACGCTGGTGAGGTCATCCGCCGCGTGTCGGGCATCAGTCTGATTGACGACAAGTTCGTGATGGTGCGCGGACTGTCACAACGCTACAACAACGTATGGGTGAACGGTGGAGCCGTACCTAGCAGCGAGGCTGACTCTCGCGCTTTCTCTTTCGATATCATACCGAGTTCACAGATAGACAATCTCACCATCGTAAAGTCTCCGTCAGCCGAGTACCCGGCAGACTACTCCGGTGGTTTCATCATCGTCAACACGAAGGAGATTCCAGACGAGAACTCGTTCTCCTTATCTATAGGCGGCAACTGGAACACCAGTTCGGCATTCAAGGACTTCACCTATTCCAAAGGCTCAGACACCGACTTCATCGGGTTTGACAATGGTATGAGAAGTCTCAATGGAGGCATCAACACATCACTTGCTCCACAACTTGGTGCCGACGGCAACAAAGTGGGCGATTATGCGACATCACTCCTCGGCAACGAACTCAACAACGACTGGCTCGTGAAGTCCAAGAAACCGCTTGGAGACCTCAAGATCGCAGCTAGCCTCAACCGTCGTTACAATATCGGGGACAGAACTCTCGGACTGCTCGCTGCTGTCAACTACACCAACGAGTACCGCACATACACAGACATGGAGAACAACCTCTATGGCATTTATGATGCGGTGAACGACCAACCGAACTACCTGCGTCACTCCGTTGACAACCAGTACAACAACAACGTAAGACTTGGCGCGATGTTCAACCTCACACTGCTCTCTAAGGACAGCAACCACAAGTACCAGTTGAAGAACATCTTCAACCAACTTGCCACTAGCCGCTATACATGGCGTGACGGTGTGAGCGCACAGTCCAACCTGGAGCGAAGCGCAGAATACTACTACCGTAGCCGAACCACGTACAACGGCCAACTCACTGGCAAGCACACGTTCACTGATGATAATCTCGACTGGAAATTCGGCTATGCGTATGCCAACCGCCACATGCCCGACCGTCGCAGATACCTCACCGATGATGCGCTCGAATCAGGCACATACGCGTTGAGCACTGGTAACGACATATCACGTGAATGGACACAACTCGACGAACACATACTCTCCCTCGGAGCAAACGACAAGCACCATTTCCGTTTCGGTTCGTTTGAACCCGACCTACAGGTGGGTGCTTACGGGGAATACCGCAGCCGCGAATACGTGACACGTAACTTCATATACAATTGGAACGTGGCTGACAACAACATGCCAGACGGATTCCGCCACAGCGACATACCGGCACTACTCTCCGACGAGGCTAACATGGGATACGACAAGCTGTACCTCTTGGAGGAAAAACAGATGCGTAACAATTACCGTGGACACAACACCCTGGGTGCAGGCTACATGACACTAACCCTCCCGCTCGGCAAGGTCAATGTGTATGCTGGTCTCCGCTTCGAGCACAACGACATGGAGCTTATCTCCAATACTCGCGACTACGAGAAGAGTGAGACCAGCCGCCACTACCGCACCAACGACCTCTTCCCGTCACTCAACACCACTTACAAGATCAACGACCAGCATCAGTTGCGCCTCTCCTACGGACGCAGCATCAACCGCCCGGAATTCCGCGAAGTGTCATCTTCGGTATATTATGACTTCGACCTCGCCAGCAACGTGCAGGGCAACACTGAACTCAGAAGTTGTTACATCGACAATATAGACCTGAGATACGAGTGGTATCCGTCCAACGGGGAACTCATCTCACTGGCAGCCTTCTATAAGCACTTCGACTCGCCTATCGAGTGGACTTATACCGTGGCTGGTGGAACAGACCTCATCTATTCGTACATGAACGCCAAGAGCGCCAACAACTTCGGGTTGGAACTGGACATAAGGAAAAGTCTGGACTTCATAGGACTGAAAGACTTCAGCCTGTCGTTCAACGGTGCGCTCATCAAAAGTAAGGTACAGTTCGAGCCGGGCACAAAGGAGGAGGACAGACCGATGCAGGGACAGTCACCATACCTCATCAACACTGGCATCATGTACAAGAACCGCCCTCTGCGAATGGATATTGCCCTACTCTACAACCGCATAGGTAAACGCATCATCGGGGTGGGCAGAAGCGAAGGCACTACAGGCGACGACTCCAACTCACGAGTGCCACACAGCTATGAGATGCCGCGCAACTGCATCGACTTCTCATTCGCAAAGAAGTTCGGTGAACACTTGGAACTGAAGTTCAACGTGAAAGACCTTCTAGCAGAGAAAGTATACTACAAGCAGTTTGCCGACGTGACTTACAGTGACGGGAGCGAGAAGCAAGTGGAGGAGATTGTAAGATGCTACAAGCCGGGCAGGAACCTCGGATTGCAGGTCATATACAAGTTCTGAAACATTAACAAGAAAAAGAATAAACGCTATTGTTTAACCAATTAAACAAAACAAGATGAACAAGATTTATTTATTCGGATGCATGGGCATCCTCGCAGCATCAGCCATGCTGGTCAGCTGCAGCAGTGACAATGACGAAGAGAAGAAGGATGACACAGAAGCTTACAAATGGACAACCGATGGTGGTCTGAAAGCTTGTGACCACATACGCTTCAGTGAGGATGGCGCGGAGAACGTCAACGGCACTCAGATTGGTAACGGAGACCAGGAGTTTGTCTTCACTGGCAAGCAGACTCTGAAGAAAGGCACTTACCTCCTCAAAGGATGGGTGTACATCGCAAACGGCGCTGAACTCACCATCGAGCCGGGTACCATCATCAAGGGCGACAAGCAGACCAAGGCTGCGCTCATCGCTGAACGTGGCGGCAAGCTCATTGCACAGGGAACTGCATCTGCCCCTATCGTCTTCACATCTGAGGAGGCTGCTGGCAGTAGGAAGCCGGGCGACTGGGGTGGCATCATCCTCTGCGGTAAGGCAAAGAACAACCAGAGCGAGCAGCAGATTGAGGGTGGTCCGCGTACCAGGCACGGTGGCAATGACGATGCCGACAACTCAGGAATCCTAAGTTATGTGCGTATCGAGTTCGCAGGCTATCCGTTCCAGAAGGACAAGGAAATCAACGGTCTGACCCTCGGATCTATCGGTACAGGTACACAGATAGACCACATCCAGGTGTCCTACTCCAACGATGACTCCTTCGAGTGGTTTGGCGGAACAGTGAACTGCAAGTACCTCGTAGCATACAAAGGATGGGACGATGACTTCGATACCGACAACGGATTCTCTGGTAAGGTTCAGTACGGTCTGGCTCTCCGCGACAGCAAGATTGCCGACACATCACAGAGTAACGGATTCGAGAGCGACAACTGTGCTGACGGTGCAGCCATAGAGCCTTATACCACTGCCACATTCTCAAACATCACCTTCGTAGGTCCTAAGGTATTGGACAGCCAGTTCCTGAACACTACAGACTACATCACAGCAGGTGCATACAACCCGAACAACGGTTCTGCCCTCGGCAAGTTCCAGGCAGCAATGCAGATACGTCGCTCTTCACGCCTCAACTGCATCAACTCAGTGGCACTCGGATGGCCTATTGGTCTGATTGTTGACGGAGAGAAAGGTGGCACAGTACAGGCTGCCAAGGACGGTAAGTTCAAGCTGCAGAATGTATACTTCGCTGGCATGGACGCTGTAGGTAGTGACGCAAACAAAATCTACACAGACTGTCTCTACGACGCAACTGCCAAAGCTGTCATCGACGAGAACCAGAAGTCATACAGCAACACCTTCTTCTTCTCTGAGAAAAGCAACAGGTACTACGACTCATGGACAACCCTCGTAGGCAGTGACGGTTACACTCCTGTAGTAGGCAGCCCATTGCTTGGTGCAGCCTCATTCACCGACTGGTCAGGCTTCGACCGCGTATCCTACATTGGAGCGTTCGATGGAACAAACAACTGGATGAGCGGTTGGACAAACTTCGATCCACAGAACACTGCATACTGATACTGGATTCTGACACCACACATTGCAGTGCGCTGCAATCAAGGGAGTCAGAACCAAGACACTTCAATAAACCCGGTCTGCGTCAAACTGCAGACCGGGTTTATTGAAGTGTGTAAAGGAAACGATTCTGCCACTCATGAGACGAGTTGGTTACATTCACTTGAAAAAGTGCGATGGAATGGTAATTATTCGTTGGAAAAAGTGACCTATAGGTCATTTTTTTCATGCTCATTGATACATGGCAGCCATTTTCTCCACCATTTCCTTCATCTTGGCTCTCAGCGATTCGGGCTTGACAATCTCGATGCGGTCGTCGAAGATGAGCAAGCGGATGGCGGCATGGTGGAGCAGGTCGAAGTGTACGAGGGCGTTTTGCAGCAGCTCTTCCAGCACCACCTCCGAGATTTCGAGGATGCCCACCGAGTTGAAGTTTTGTCCCTTCTGCTCGTGGTGGAGATACGACTTCATGAAAGCCATGCCCTCCTTGAACATCCGTGGCAGGGTGCCCGTGATGTCGCGGCTGTCCAGATAGTTGGTGTCGCCGATGTCGTTGCCGGCATTGCCCAGTTCACGACTTGTCTCCTGTATTTCCTCATACGACAGGCCCTTGATGTCGCCCGTCTTGTCCTCCACACCAAAGAGCATCACGCCGCCCTTGGAGTTGGCGAAGGTTATCATCTCCCTTGCCAGCTCCTTCTGCGGAATGGGGTGCTGTCATATCATTTCTTTTTAGCGTCAGTGCTATTATACACTATTGCATGAACTTGTTTCTGTTTGCAGTTTCCTTTTTCACTTACAAACTCCTGCAATAAAATTTTCCAGCATCCATTAGCACGTCCGCCTGTCCGCTCAATTACGCCCAATTCCTTTAAATGAGCGATCGCCTTGTATACTTTGGTTTGTCCAATTGCAACTTTGCTGCCTAGTGACTCATAGGTGGACTTGTTGTCTAGTTCCATTATTTTCAAAATCTGCGTTTCTATAGGAGTGAGAATTGGCAACTTCCTTTTATCACCTCTTTCCTCGCTCCTTTCCTCGCTTTCCTCGCTCCTTTCCTCGCTTTCCTCGTTTCTTTCCTCGCTTTTAGCCATTTCAAGACCAATGGCATAGGTAGTCCCGCGTCCCTTGTTGTTTTGGGTCAGAAGTTCCTTGGCCACCATGTTGTGAAGCAAACGCCCAGCCTCAATCGAATTGAGCGACAGGAGCTGCTGCAAAATGGCATTGCTCACTTCCTCACCATTCCACACGTAAGCCAATGTCATTTGCTCGTTGGCAGACAGGCGGTCATATCCTTCTTTGCCGAAGCCTTCGCCCAGATGCGCATACGAGTCGGTGGCCCAAAAGATGTTCTTTTGGGTGGTATGGTCCAGAAGCAGCTTCTGGAGCACCTCGGGGTGCGAGCGGAGAAGGTCGTTCTCACTGATGTCAACGTCGTTTGCCATTGTGTTCTGTTTCAATGTTCTTATTACTATTCATCAACGTGCGTGCAAAAATAAACTCAACGAGTGCATTGTTTCTGCACAAGTTGTAAAAACTTGCTCTATGCGATTTATCTTGTCTGCCATCAATAGTAGTAATATTTTAATGATTCAAACGCAAAAATAAATGATTTGTTTTTAACGAAAAAATAATATCAAGAAAATCTATACTTGTTGCCATGATATTCTTGTAAGAAAAGACACGATGCGTGCAAAAAGACTGCAGGTATGCTCCGGAATATGTATCTTAAACATAAGAGATTAATCCGAGGACCTATCGAGACCCTCAAAAATGGGGCTCGAGAGAAAGGGTTAATTCACTCGAGTAAAACGATCGATTCACTCGAGTGAATCAAAACAGGGTCTTTGGGGGCTATTTCACGCCCTTTCTCACGAAGTTTCAGATAGTGAGTTGAAGATTATCAAAATCACACCCATCAATCTGCTCCGACCATAAAGATCCATGCCACACGGTCTTCCACTCAAACGTGAAGATTTCTCATCAACGTGATTCCACATCAAAATTCCCTGCCCTGAGAAAAATTTTTCTTAGGGCACTCTCCACTCCAGCGTGTTCACGCTGTCCTTCAGCATGAAGTTCATACCAACCTTAACCACTGGTTTCGACTGCATCTTGAAAGCATCGGCATAATGTCTTACCTCTATCTGTGCGAGGGCATCCTCCACACTGCCGTTCAGTTTCAGTTCCATCACATAGATAGTCGTTGCCGTTTCGAGCGTGATATCGATACGTCCCTTAGAGGTGCGTTGTTCCACCTGTATGCGGTAATCGGTGAGCAAGGCAAAAATTATGTAAAGCGTCTGTTGCCAGTGACCTTCGTAGTTGGTATGGTCACAGTACGGTACGGTCTTCAAAAAATCTGCGAGTAGTTGCAAGCCCCCATTTACGTCACCTTCCTCAAAACAAAC
>CAVFVJ010000020.1:0-35085 GCA_963626085.1 Alistipes ihumii
TGAGCGGCAATGTCTATGAATGGTGCAGTGACTGGTATGGAAGTTACAGCTCCACCTCTCAGACCAATCCTACAGGTGCTACTGCGGGCTCTTACCGCGTCTACCGTGGTGGCCGCTGGTACAGCTATGCCGGGAGCTGCCGTGTGTCTAACCGGTACGGCTACTCACCGGGCTATGCCGACTACTACCTCGGTCTGCGCCTCGTCCTCCCAGTTCAACCTTAAAAAACAAGAAAAAGAAGAAAACATTCTGTCCGCCCAAAAAGCCAGCCAAATAAAAGGCTGGCAAGAAGGGCGGACAGCGGTGTCAAAAAACGGCTATATGCAGATAAAGTGTGCCAGTCTAGTAGGTGCGGTGTCCCACCGCACATTATTTACTATTGTGTGACCTGTCCCACCGTACATTATTTGCTGATTTGACGTGGGATACGTAGGTTCCTATTGTTGTGACGTGAGCCACGTCACCTACTAATGTGACGTGAGCCACGTCACCTACTAAGGCAACAATTCGTTTCATGGGTAGTTGAATCGTTACCTTTACCCACTCAAATCAATATAGACTCATAATGATTTCTCTTCAACTCTTTTGGTGGTCTCATAGTTTTATCATATATTTGCACCGAAAAAACTGTTTGAAGTATGAAGGCGAGATTATACCCTATAGGAATACAGACGTTCGAGGAAATCAGAAGACTCGGTATGTTTTATGTTGACAAGACCGAGTATGTGTACCGTATGGCTAATGCCGGGAAGTTTTTCTTTCTGAGCCGTCCTCGGCGTTTCGGAAAGTCATTGCTGGTGTCCACCCTTCATAGCTATTTCGAGGGTCGCAAGGATTTGTTCGAGGGACTTGCCATTGAGAAGTTGGAGACTGAGTGGATGGAGTATCCAGTGCTGCACTTCGACATGAGTAGGGGCAAGCACCAGGACAAAGACCAACTGGAAGTATATCTGAATTATATTTTAGAGGATCAGGAGAAGAAGTTCGGTATTACGGAACATCGCAGTGGCGTGAATAACAGGTTCTCTGACTTGATGGAGTCTGTATACCGTAAGACTGGCAAGCAGGTGGTAGTGCTCATCGATGAGTATGACGCTCCATTGCTTGACGTGGTACATGAGGACGTGTTGTTGCCTCAGCTCCGTGACACGATGCGTAATTTCTACAGTCCTTTGAAAGCAGCCGAGCCGATGCTCCGCTTCGTGTTCATGACTGGTATCACGAAATTCTCGCAGCTGAGTATCTTCAGTGAGTTGAACAACATAAAGAATGTATCTATGGATGTGCCGTATGCCAGTATCTGTGGAATCACGAAGGATGAGATGCTCACTCAGATGAGTGATGATATAGACGAACTTTCCACTAAACTGGAACTCAGCCGTGATGAGACAATCACAAAGCTTACTGATCAGTACGACGGTTACCACTTCACGTGGCCTTCGCCCGATGTGTTCAACCCGTTCAGCCTACTCAACTGCTTTGCCGACGGCACGCTGGATTCCTATTGGTTTGGTTCAGGCACGCCAACTTATCTAATCAACATGATGAGGAAGTATGATTTTCTTCCTACAGATTTGGGTGAGAATACATGGGTCGCAAAGCAGGATTTTGATGCCGCAACTGAGACGATGACTACCATCATGCCTCTACTATATCAGAGCGGATACATGACCATAAAGGACTATGATGAGGAGAGTGGCCTCTATGAACTGGCTCTCCCGAACAACGAGATAAGAGTAGGATTGTTCGGTTCGCTCTTGCCCCATTACCTTGACCGTGATTCAGCAAAGGGCAATTCGACGATTGCCAGGATGGCGGTGTTGATTCGTCGAGGGAATATGGACGGTGGGTTGCAGTTGCTTGCTGACTTCCTGGAGACTGTGCCGTACTGCAACAATACCAACTACGAGGGTCATTGGCAGCAGACGCTTTACATCATTTTCGCCTTGCTTGCCAATCACCGCATACAGGTGGAGCAGCACACAGCCAAGGGACGAATCGACATCACGCTCGAAACGGCAACAACCGTTTACGTGATGGAACTGAAATTGAACTGCAGTGTGGAGGATGCGCTGGCGCAGATAGAGGCAAAGCACTACGCTGATGCATTCAAGATGCAGCCGAAGCCAGTGGTTAAGGTCGGTATGAACTTCATGCTGAAGGATGGGGTGAATACGCTGGAGTGGAAAGTGGTGTAGGAAGTTTACTCTTTACCAAATCGTATGACTCTCTTATCCACACTTCAATGGATTCGTCGGGAAATGTATTCAACCGAAGACCATTTTACAGTCCATTGCTCTTGATTCTTTACGCATATTATTTTTCTATTCTTATTCTACACGTCACTAAGCTCACCAAAAACAAACTTACCGTTGGTTACGTCGAACAGTCCCGTGTCAAGTAGGCGCAGAGTAGGTATAACGGGTAACGCTACAAACGAGAGGGTCGTGAACGGGTCTATATTGGTGTTGACTCCGAGCCTGTGTGCCAATTCTTCCAGGCGTTTGATTCCCTTAATGGCACTCTGGGTATCGAGCGGTGACATGAGACCATAGTAGGGAAGTGCGAATTCATCTATTACTTTTCCGTTGGAAGCAATTACATAGCCTCCTCCAATTTCTTTCAGCCGGTTACATGCTACAGCCATGTCTCCTGTGTTGTCCCCAGCACAGATGACGTTGTGCGAATCGTGTGAGACACTGGTGGCTACAGCTCCGTTTTTTATTCCATAGCCTGTCAACGGACATACTGCGATATTACCGTTCTTTCCATGCCGCTCTACCGTTGCCAACAGGTTGTACCTCTTCCATTCATCCGCTTGCAGTGTCACTTTCCGTGTCAGTAACTGGCCTTCAACGAGTCCGATGGCGATGTTCTGTCTGGTGGAAGGCAATAGGAAGTCATTGGACGAGAGTTCGCGGAACTTAACGGTATTGTCAGGCGTGTTGGAATGTGGGGTTCCACCACTGCCCTGCAACTCGTCTACAGGCACTCCGTCCTTAAGTACCAGATGAATCTGCCCGCATGTCTCATCTGTTACGACCACATCTGCTACAAATCCCTCACGTATATTTCCACGGTTGGACAATCGGTAAAACTTGCAGGCATTGTATGATGCCATAGCTGACACTTCTCCCCATGAAAAACCCATTTGTAGAGCCATGCGCACGATATGGGATATATGTCCTTCTGCGTTGATGGAAGAGAGGTGCTTGTCGTCCGTACAGAACGCAAACCGTGAACAGTCGAGCTGGAGATGTCTGATGCCTTGTAACAATGTCCGTGCGTTGTGTGCGGCACTGCCTTCTCGTATGTATATGTTCATGCCTCTATCGTAGCATTGCTTCATACTCTCTTCGTCGCAGCATTCATGATCGTTGCAGATACCGTGAGACACATAAGTGTCGAGTAGTGACACATCCATTCCTGATGTATGTCCGTCGATTGGACGTCCCTTGAACATCCTGAGCTTGTCCATCATTTCCGGGTTCTCTGTCACCACGTCTGTGAATGACATTACCTCACCCAACCCAACAACCTCTGGACGCTCAATAAACTCTTTCATCTTGTCTGCCGTGAAGTGTCCAGCACCATTGGTGTCGAACGGAGTGGCAGGTACACAAGATGGTATTACAGTGAAGATGTTGATAGGTGCTTTGGCTGCTTCGTCAAGGAAACTACGAAATCCTGCCGAGCCAGCGACATTGACCACTTCGTGTGGGTCTGCCACTACAGATGTGGTTCCGTAGGGGAGTACTGCTTTTCCGAATGTGGCTGGCAGAACCATAGATGATTCTATGTGTACGTGGGCATCAATGAATCCTGCCGTCACGATTCGTCCACTGCATTCTACTGTTGTGTCGGCTTCCGTGGTTGCGATAGAACGGCAAACTTTTACAATCATACCACTGTCTATCAGTACATCGGCAGGGGTGACGGTTCTGAGTTGTCCGTCTACAACATTTCCGTTTTTTAGCAGTAACCTTTGTCTACTCATGTCTTTCGTCCTTGTTTTAACAACATATCCACTTCATGCGGACAAAATTAGTTGAAATATTTGTGTAGTGCAAGTATCTTCTTGAAAAATTGTATTACCTTTGCACCAAATCAACGTTATATGAGGGCTGTATTTGGGTTTGTCGCATTGTTGATGACTGTTGTCGTGATCTGTGGTGCATGTATGGACGACGGCAAGGGCAGACTTGATTTACGTGCAGTAGATGACTCGTCTTTCCAATACGTTAGAGATGGGCAGACTTGGAGTCTGCGTCTTGAGAGTGAGTCAGACAGCCTATATAAAATCGTGCATTTGGAAGGTGATTCGCTTGTGGATGAGTTGGTCTTAAGGAATGAGGTCTATCGGTTTGACTGCGGTGATTTGACTGGGGACGGACTACCCGAGATTGTGGTTGGAGTGACAAAACCGACGCGCTACAGGCCGCAGAACGACAGGAGGCTGTTCATATACCACCTATATGATGGACGGTTTATCCGTCCGTTGTGGTTGGGTTCCCGTCTTGGCGGAAAACTGTTGGACTACTCAGTGGTGCGCGACTCAGTCCCGGCATTAGTCCGTTCACTGGAGATGGACGGTGACAGCAACGAGGTGGAGAGGACTTACCGGTATGAGGGCTTCGGACTGAAATTTGTGAGTGAGACATACATTAAATCAAATCATTGACATACAACAAAATGAAGAGTATGAAAAACCTAATTTGGATTCTGGGCCTTATGGCTCTTGTTGGGTGTGCCGGAAATCAACAAGCAGACCAAAGGCTACAGTCTGACACGGACGTGAAACCGGTGGAGTACAATCCACATTCTTTTCTTGTTACTTCTGAGAAATTGCCGGACACCATCGACCTCGATATGGATATCGATGACTTGACGATGATGGAACTGCGGTTATTGCGCAACTATCCTTATGCACTGAAGGGTATGTGGCTGATGGAAGCCGATCTCAACCAGTTTTTCGACCAGAAGTCAGACTGGTATTACCAGCGTTGCCTCGACCACCTTACACCGCCAGACTGGAAGGCGTTGCTTGATTATGACGAAGTGAAGTTGTCCGAGAAGGAGACTGCTTTTGTGAAGAGAGTGGACGAGAGGATAAGTGAACTGAACCAACAACTGCACGTGGAGCGTGATGGACTGGTGTTGTCGAATCCTGTCATGGCAGTCAACATGTTCCAAATTGAGGATTACGACCCGAAGATGATGGGCATGCTCTCTCACCATAACTTCGCCGTCATGCCGACCCAGTGTCAGCAGTTGTTCAATATATATGAGGAGAACGACTATACGATGATGCCGAACTATATCACTACAGACCTTTACCTGCAGGCGTTTCACATGTACTTCAGTTATGTCATGAAAAGTCTGGAAAAGGACATGTTCATTCCTCGGTTGCATGACTTGAATATGGCAATGTACGGGAAAGCAAGTGAAATCGCCAAAACCACGGGCCATGAGGAACTGAGGTCACTGGCTGAACACAACGCCACTTTCTTTGCGATTGCTGAAAAATTGCTTACCGGAAGTGGATTGAAAGTACCTGGAGCGTATGTGGAAATCGCAAGAAGTGAAGTGGACAATATCTATAGGGAGAAATCCGAACTGTCACCGATGATGGAGGGCAAGAACATCAATTTCCCGTATGACTTGTTCAAACCACGCGGACACTACACACGTGGGGACCGACAGAAGCAGTATTTCCGTTATATGATGTGGATGCAGACCTACACATTCTGTAGGGAGAGTCAGAAAAATCTTCAACAGGCCACATTCATGGCTTACCTGTTGAACAGCATTGACAGGGAGGTGGCTGACAAGGGACTTGGTGTTTATCGTGCACTCGACTTCCTCATGGGAGAACCCGACAATGTCGCTGTGGTGGACATTGCGGAGTATTTGGCGAATAATAAAACATTCACGTTAGAGGATGTGACCAACACTGAGAAGTTGCAGGAACTGGACCGTCATTTACAGACTCTGTTCAAGAACCGCAACCGTATCACGTCCAAGATTGAAGAAGAGGGTTGTGAGGACAAAATCAACTTCATGCCACAACGGTATACTCCCGACGCTTATGTTCTTAGTCGTATGTGTGACCAGAAAGCAAACTGTGAACTGCCGTTCCCTCGGGGACTTGATGTGTTTGCTGCTTTTGGCGTGGATGATGCAGAGTCAATCATCGACCTCTATTATGATGACGCGAACAAGTGGGACGGTTTTACAGAGGAGATGAACCGTTTGAAAACTCAGTTCGGAAAGTATGCAGACTGGGATAAGTCGATGTACAACAAATGGATGGAGTGCTTGGTAGAACTGCAAGCATCCGACAAACAGTATCCTGATTATATGAAAACAGGCTCGTGGTCGAAGAAAAACCTAAACACAGCCCTTGCCTCATGGTCTGAGCTGAAGCATGATGCGGTTTTGTATGCGGAGCAACCCATCTTGGCTGAATGTGGTGATGGTAGCGACTTCCCTCAACCAGATGTTGTGGGTTATGTGGAGCCGAACCTCCGCTTTTGGAACAAGATGAGGGAGATGCTTACCCTGACTCGTTCTTTGCTTGAGAACAACCACTTGATGACAGCGGACTTGGACAGTAAGACCAAGAGTCTGGAGGAATACATGGACTTTTGCATAAGTGTGTCGGAGAAGGAATTGAGAGGTGAGACGCTGACCTCAAACGAGTACCTGGAGATACGACTATTGGGCAGTTCACTTGAGTGGTATACGTTGAGTGTACTCGACCCGGAGGTAGATCTTTATTCATGGAATCTAGTCAAGGGAGCTGACCGCTCTATCGCTTGTGTGGCGGACGTGTTCACGCGTAATGTACTTGGATGCAAGAAGAACGGAATATTGTATGAGGCTACGGGTAATGCGGATGTGATTTATGTGACTGTAGAGATTGGAGGAAAGGTGTACTTGACACGTGGTGCTACTTTCAGCTATTTTGAATTCATCAATCCGTTGGGCGACCGCCTTACTGACGAGCAGTGGCAGGAACGCTTAGAAAAGAAGAACATTCCGGGACGTCCAGTATGGATGCAACCGCTGATTATGGACAAGGCTCCAAAAGCCAACGAGGAGGTGTTCTATAACTCTGGGTGCTGAAAGCTGTGTGACCATGATATTACTGCAAGTAGTCTGTAGAGGACGACTCCTAATCTGTTTCATCGGGCTTCTGGCATGTATCTCCTGTGTGCCGGAAGTCCCGAAGGACAGTTGCTTGGAGATTGTGTTCACTGGTGACGTGCTTCTCGACAGGGGAGTGCGTACGGTGCTTGCAGACGAAGGACTTGACTCCGTCTTTGCAGGTGTGACAGTTCTCTTCCGTAGGGCTGATGCAGTTGTCGTCAATCTGGAATGTCCCTTGACTGACACTGTAAGCCAACTCAACAAAAAATTCATATTCCGTGCGGATGTCTCATGTGCTGAAGGATTGAGAAGGGTGGGTGTCACTCATGCGGCTATGGCAAATAACCATACCAACGACCAGGGGCGCAGAGGACTGGTGTCCACGTACCGGTATCTGACTGAGGCAGGTATCATACCGCTGGGCTATGGAGAGAATTCAGATGAACAACTGAAACCGACAGTCATACGTAAGGATGGGATAGAGGTGGCAGTATTCAACAGTGTGTTTGTCCCATTGGAAAACTGGCATTATCTGGCAGACCGCCCAGGAATATGTCAGTCTTCGTGTGAGGAACTGGCAGATGCAGTCCGCAGGTATAAGAAGTTGCATGCAGACAGTTGGATTGTAACCGTTTTGCATTGGGGTACAGAGTTTGAAGTGCACCCATCGCTCAAACAGAAGATGCAGGCGAGGATGTTGGCAGAAGCAGGGACAGATGTCGTGATAGGACATCACCCACATGTTGTGCAGGACACAGCTGTGATAAAAACAGAGGGAGTCGGCATGTGCGACTCCACTTTGGTTTATTTCAGTCTTGGTAATTTTGTGTTCGACCAGACCGCACCCGGTACGCAAGATGCCTTGATTGTCAGGCTCAGGTTTGGTACCGACGGAACAGTGACTTCTGTTTCTTTGCCTGTGGAAATCAGAGGATGCAAACCGGTTCTGTCAGATAACCGCAAGAAATAGAAGAAGTATGTCTTTCTGAGAGTAAAGAAAGCAATGTCCAAATAGTAGGTGCAGTGTCTCACTGCACAGATAGTAGATGCAGTGTCTCACTGCACAGACAATAAAATGTGACGTGAGCCACGTCACTTACTAATATGGCAACTCTCCTGATGAATAGTTGCAAAGTTCCGCAAGCTCTTTTTGCTTGACTTGCGCACTGGTTCGAAAAACCGGGAGTATTATCATCCTTTGAACTTCAGTACTACACCGTCGTGTGCCTTAAGCTGCAGGGTGAGTGGTTGGTCTGCAGTTATAGTCATGCGTTGCCGTTTATCAGTGAGTAAGTCTGTAGTTGAGTAGGTCTTTGGAGTGATACCAAGACAGTCGAGTGCATGTTGTGGGATGACGATTGAGGTACAGGTGTCCGTATCTCCGAAGTTTGCCACCACTAGTAAGTTTTCCTTGCCGCACTTGCGAATGAAGGCATACGTGCGGTTGGTGTCCATCTGTGTATTGTCGTAG
The DNA here is from genome assembly GCA_963626085.1 of Alistipes ihumii. GTDB lineage: Bacteria > Bacteroidota > Bacteroidia > Bacteroidales > Bacteroidaceae > Colivivens. Next base: position 8,624 of record CAVFVJ010000020.1, read on the forward strand.
TTGGCATACATAAGGTCGAAGAACACTCCCTCGCACACCGCCTTCTCGTTATTGCATAGTCCCAACACTTTCTGATAGTAAGCGTACAAAGCCGCTTCTTCGTTTGTGAGTAGGCTTCCATCGTACTTGCCTCCGTTACGGAAACGTCGTATCTTGTCCACAGTCCAGTAATCGAAGATGGTGGTGCGTCCGTCCAGTCCGCTGAACCCTTCCTCGTCCATTCCACGTTCTCCCAGTTCCTGACCGTTGTAGACCATGAATGGATTGGTGCGCATGAGAGCCGACACAAGTAATGCAGGTCGTCCTTTCTCTGCACAGCCAGCAAAGAAATCGGATGCCAGTCGCTGCTCGTCATGGTTCTCAAGGAAGTTGAGCATATGGGTGCTGATGTCGTCCACTGATTGCCAGCACTGCGTGATTTTAGATGCACTGTCACCGGCAATGACAGCACGGAGCGTGTCGTAGAGCCCTACCTTGTCGTAGAGGTAATCGAACTTGCCATTGAATATATAGTTGCGGTACTCCTGTGGGTTATACACTTCCGCAATGAAGATGATGTCTTTATGGATTGACTTCACCTGTGGTATTGCCCATCCCCAGAATTGGCACGGAACCATCTCTGCCATGTCGCAACGGAATCCATCGATACCTTTGTCTGCCCAAAACATCAGGATATGCAACATCTTGTTCCAAGTGGATGGTATCTCAGGGGTGAAGTGTTCCGCATGTCCGTTCATGTAGTCAATGCCATAGTTGAGTTTTACAGTCTCGTACCAGTCGTGTCGTCCAGGATAGGCAGTGAAGCAGTCGTTGCCTGTTACCTTTGCTGGGTTTTCGGTGTATGGCTCGCTAGAAAGATTGTCCTTGTCTATTATATTGATGAGTGACAGAGTCTGTCCAGGGATATAATAAAAGTTGTTCTTCGGAGAGAAACCAATTGTAGTGTCATCATCGATTCCAAGATCTCTTACATCATCTGGATGAGCGTCAGAGTGATACTCGCGCGCCACATGATTGGGTACGAAGTCGATTATCATCTTCAAGCCAGCATCATGGGTTCGTTGCACCAGTTGCTCAAACTCTTTCATCCTTTCAGGCACTTTGTGCGCCAAGTCGGGGTCGATATCGTAATAGTCCTTTATGGCGTAAGGGCTTCCTGCATTTCCCTTGACAACCGTGGGATTGTCGCATCGTATACCGAAAGACGAATAGTCTGTTTTCTGTGCGTGTTCGATGAGTCCAGTGTACCAGATGTAGTTGCATCCCAGTTCCTTGATTTGCTCTAAAGCCTTTGCTGTATAGTCACGCATCTTTCCGCATCCGTTCTGTCTTATGTCACCGTTAGGCTTGTTGCCTTTGCCTTTGGCTCCGTAAATGCGCGGCAGTGTCTGATATATTACAATTTTCTTCATTTTGTTGAGTCTGTTGGCAGTGATAAATATAATAAATAAAGCAAAAGCCTCCTCAAGAATCTAACTGGGGAGGCTGTATTTGCTCACTGTGACAGGGTTATGCGATACCATGTACTGTTACGTCGCGTGAAATCTTTGCTATCATACCCTGAAGGGCTTTGCCAGGACCGCATTCGGTGAAGTCAGTCGCTCCGTCAGCAATCATGGACTGTACTTCGTATGTCCATTTTACAGGAGATGTGAGCTGTTTCAGAAGGTTGGCCTTGATTTCTTCAGGATTAGTATGTCCCTTTGCGTCGACGTTCTGGTATACTGGACATTTTGGAGCGTGGAACTCAGTCTGTTCAATGGCTTCAGCCAGTTCATGCTGTGCTGGCATCATCAGCGGAGAGTGGAACGCACCGCCTACGGGGAGCGGAAGGGCGCGCTTCGCACCTGCTGCCTTCAGAGCCTCGCATGCCTCATTGACAGCCTCGATGTTGCCTGAAATGACCAACTGTCCAGGGTTATTATAGTTGGCTGGTACTACTACATGTTCCGGTTTGTTGATAGTGGCGCAAATCTCTTCTATCTTCTCGTCTGGTAGTCCGATAATAGCCGCCATGGTTGACGGTGCAGCTTCACATGCTTTCTGCATGGCCATTGCACGTTTGTACACAAGTTTTAGTCCGTCTTCAAAAGAGAGGCATCCAGCTGCGACCAGTGCGGAGAACTCTCCAAGAGAGTGACCTGCTACCATGTCGGGCTTGAATTCATCTCCCATGCAGAGAGCTGAGATTACAGAGTGAAGAAATACTGCAGGCTGTGTGACTTTTGTCTGTTTCAGTTCCTCGGCAGTTCCTTCAAACATGATGTCTGTGATTTTGTAACCGAGAATCTCGTTTGCTTTATCAAATAATTCTTTTGCCAACTCGTTTGACTCATAAAGGTCTTTGCCCATACCTGAGAATTGGGCACCCTGACCAGGAAATACAAATGCTTTCATATCCTATTTCATTAAAAGTTATTGTTCGTTATTACTTTGCAAAGATAAAGAATAATCCTCGTCTTATGAAATGTTTATGCCTTAATTTGCTCGTTTGACTGAGATTTGGGCGAAATGTGGTTCAAAAACTTGCAAAACAGCCGTTATTTGTGCAATGGTAGTTGTTTCCCTATGAGACTATTAAGCCATCTATGTCGTTTTGTTTACTCGGGCGATTGTGGGGAATTATAGAAATCCGTATCTTTGCAGTAAAATTGCGATAGAAATACAATGGCAACAATTCAACCATATATGGATGTGCAGTCGGTCGGTAAAAGAATTGGCGACCGTGTTCTGTTTTGGGATGTCTCGTTCACTGTTAACGAACGCGACCATGTGGGATTGATAGCCAGAAATGGCACAGGCAAGTCGACCTTGCTGTCCATCCTTGCGGGTGAGGAAGGCTATGATGCGGGACGTATCGTATTCAGGAATGGAATCAAGGTGGGTTATCTTGAACAGACTCCTGCGTTCAAAGACGGTCATACAGTTATGGAGGCAATACTTGACTTCCATAAGAACAGACCTGATGACGAGATTGAACTGAAAGCCAGACAGATCTTGACGAAACTGAAGATATCCGACTACGACCAACCAGTTAGTCAATTGAGTGGAGGGCAGACCAAACGTGTGGCTTTGGCGAAGATATTGGTTGACGAACCGGATATGCTTATACTGGATGAGCCTACCAATCACCTTGATCTTGAGATGATAGAATGGCTTGAGGGATATCTTGCACGTACCACGATGAGTATCCTCATGGTAACGCACGACCGCTATTTTCTTGACAATATATGTTCGTCAATCATTGAGATGGACGATTCGCGCATATATACATATAAGGGAAACTATAGCTATTATCTGGAGAAAAGACAGGAACGCCTTGACTGCTTGGGGGTTGAAATAGAACGTGCCAACAACCTCTACAGGACAGAACTGGAATGGATGAGGCGTATGCCGCAGGCTAGAGGGCATAAGGCGAGATGCAGGGAAGAGGCGTTCTATGAGTTGGAAAAGATTGCGAAGCAACGAATCAGTGAGCGTAATGTGCGTTTGGAAATAAACAGTACATACGTGGGCAGCAAAATATTCACAGCGAAAGATGTGAGTAAACGGTTCGGTGAAAGGGTTATCCTCGATAAATTCAATTATACGTTCTCTCGTTATGAGAAACTGGGAATAGTGGGGAATAACGGGACTGGAAAATCCACCTTTATAAAGACACTCCTCGGGGTTGAACCGATTGATGAGGGGGTATATGACATAGGACAGACTGTGCGGTTCGGCTATTATTCGCAGGACGGACTCGCTTTCCGTGAAGACCAGAAAGTGATAGACGCAGTCAGGGATATAGCCGAGTATGTCGATTTAGGGAATGGACGGCAGTTGTCTGCAGGACAGTTCCTCCAGCACTTCCTCTTCACTCCTGAGGAACAGTATGGCTACATCTATAAACTCAGTGGGGGCGAAAAACGCCGCTTATATCTGTGCACAGTGCTTATGAGAAGTCCGAACTTTTTGATATTGGATGAGCCTACCAATGATCTCGATATCATGACACTGCAGATATTGGAAGAATATCTCATTAGTTTTAAGGGGTGTGTTATCATAGTGAGTCACGACCGCTACTTCATGGATAAGGTGGTGGATCATATACTTGTATTCAACGGGAATGGGGTAGTCAAGGACTTTCCTGGTAATTATTCACAATACCGAGAGTGGAAAGGTCTTCAGCCAAAACCCTCGAATGGCGTTCAAGCTACCAATGCCAAGAATGAATGGAAGTTGAACAAGTCGTCGGACAAACCCAATAAACTGTCGTTTAAGGAAAAGAGGGAGATGGAACAGCTGGAGACGGACATAGAGAGATTGGAGGCGGAGAAGAAGGATATAGAATGCCAACTTAGCGGAGGCGACATCTCTGTTGACAGAATAGTGGAATTGTCTAAACGATTACCGGAACTCAATGATGAACTTGACGTTAAATCCATGCGGTGGCTTGAACTCGGTGAAAAAAGTGTCTGAAACTTGAAAATATCATGCATGTCGGACTTTAGTATGTAATAAATTAGTAACTTTGCACCTAAATATGTGGCTTTGCGTATAAAAGACAAGATAGTTATGATAACAATTACATTTCCAGACGGCAGTACCCGTGAATACGAGGCTGGCGTGACAGGACTTCAAATCGCAGAAAGTATAAGTTCCCGACTTGCACAGGACGTACTTGCCTGTGGAGTAAATGGAGAGACAACAGAACTTAACCGTCCTATCAACGAGGACGCGACAATCCAACTCTATAAATGGGATGACGCTGAGGGTAAACATGCTTTTTGGCATACTTCTGCCCACCTTATGGCAGAGGCTATAGAGGCTCTCTATCCAGGTACTCAGTTCGGAATTGGACCAGCCATCGACAATGGCTTCTACTACGATGTCATGCCACCGGAGGGCGTCAAGTTTACTGATGCAGATTTTCCGAAGATTGAGAAGAAAATGCAGGAGCTGGTACAGCTGAAAGAACCTCTCGTGCGCAAGGAAATATCAAAAGATGATGTGCTCAAGTTATTTGCATCAAAGGGACAGACTTACAAGAATGAGCTGATTGCAGAACTGGAGGATGGAAACATAACAACATACACTCAAGGCAACTACATAGATCTCTGTAAGGGCCCACACCTAACTACCACTGCTCCAATCAAGGCATTCAAGTTGCTGAGTTTGGCGGCCGCCTATTGGCGTGGGGACGAGAAACGCCCGATGATGACGCGTATATATGGAATCTCTTTCCCGAAGAAGAAACTGCTCGATGAATATCTTGTAGCTCTTGAGGAAGCAAAGAAGCGTGATCACCGCAAGATAGGTAAGGAGATGGAATTGTTCATGTTCTCCGAGCGTGTCGGTAAAGGACTTCCAATGTGGCTTCCGAAAGGTACGCAGGTGCGTATCCGTCTACAAGATTTCCTCCGCAAGATACAGAAACACTATGGGTACGAGGAAGTGATGACTCCACACATAGGTGGTAAAAACCTCTACGTGACTTCAGGTCACTGGGATCACTATGGGAAAGACTCCTTCCGTCCTATAACAACACCAGAGGAAGGCGAGGAATACTTGCTCAAACCGATGAACTGTCCGCATCACTGTGAGATATACGCTTGCAAGCCACGTTCGTATAAAGACCTACCATTCCGTTGTGCGGAATTCGGAACTGTGTACCGTTATGAACAGTCAGGCGAGTTGCATGGACTAACCCGTGTGCGTTCGTTCACACAAGACGATGCACACATATTCTGTAGACCAGATCAGGTGAAGGAAGAGTTCTTGCGTGTGATGGACATCATTGCTATCATATTTAAGGCACTTGATTTTACTGAATTTGAAGCGCAGATTAGTCTGCGTGACCCCAACGACAAAGAAAAGTATATCGGTAGCGATGAAGTTTGGGAACAGGCAGAGAACGCCATCATCGAAGCGTGTGCGGAGAAGGGCTTGAATACACGGACAGAGTTGGGAGAGGCAGCGTTCTACGGACCTAAGCTTGACTTTATGATTAAAGACGCCCTTGGACGTCGTTGGCAACTCGGAACAATACAGGTTGACTACAACCTTCCGGAGCGTTTCAAACTCGAATATACTGGCAGTGACAATGAAAAGCATCGCCCAGTGATGATTCACCGCGCTCCGTTTGGCAGTATGGAACGTTTCATCGCAGTGCTTATCGAACATACTGCAGGTCATTTCCCTCTTTGGCTAACTCCTGATCAGGTGGCAATCCTTCCGATATCAGAGAAATTCAACGACTATGCAAAGAAAGTGTGTGAATACCTCGCTCAGCATGATGTACGTGCAACAGTGGACGACAGAAATGAGAAAATTGGTCGTAAGATACGTGACAATGAGGTGAAACACATCCCTTACATGCTTGTTGTGGGTGAAAAGGAAGCGGCAAATGGTACTGTTAATGTGAGAAAACAAGGCACGCAGGAGCAGCAAACTTTGTCAATGGAAGACTTCGCCAAGAAAATCAATGATGAAGTACGAGAGATGACAGAAAATATTTGAGATGACAAATGAGGGTGATATTCAGTAAAAAACAGCGTTGAAAACAAAATAATCACCCTCATGCATTCTTGTATTGTTAAGAATTTTATATCTTTGCAGCCGATTTGTGTAAAGCAAACAAATAAACAAAACGAACAGAAGCATTAAAACAAACCGAAGGAACATCGCATTTAATGAAAGGTGACAACAAGAAGCAGCTGTACAGAATCAATGAACAGATTCATGTACGCGAAGTCAGAATCGTAGGTGACGGAATCGAATCAAAAGTAATTCCAACAGCTGACGCACTCAAACTCGCAGAACAAAAGGGAGTAGACCTCGTGGAGATTTCACCGACTGCACAGCCTCCGGTTTGTCGACTCATCGACTACTCAAAGTTCCTCTACCAAATCAAGAAGAAGGCAAAGGAAATGAAGGCAAAGCAGGTGAAGATTGATGTGAAGGAGATTCGGTTCGGTCCTCAGACTGCAGAAGCGGATTATGCGTTCAAGTTGAAGCATGCCCAAGAATTTATCAAGCAAGGCAATAAGGTAAAAGCTTATGTGTTTTTCAAGGGGCGCTCTATTGTATTTAAGGAACAAGGTGAAGTGCTGTTGTTACGTCTTGCCAGCGACCTTGAGGAGATAGCTAAGGTGGAAAGTATGCCTACGCTTGAGGGAAAGAAAATGAACATAATGCTTGCACCGAAGAAAACTGGTAGTCCTTCAAAGAAGAAAGAACAGGTTGCTCCGCAGACAGGTGGCGAGGCAGATGTGAAGAACGAGGAGAATTAAATATAATATAATAAGGTGCGTAACGTCGTGGTATATACGTTGCCACTGATAATAGTAACAAATTAAAAAATCTAGAAAGATGCCAAAAGTTAAGACAAGTTCAGCCGCTAAGAAGCGTTTTAGGCTTACTGGAACTGGAAAAATCAAGAGACAGCATGCTTATCACAGTCACATCCTCACGAAGAAGACTAAGAAGCAAAAGAGAAACCTTGACCACTCTGCAATCGTTGTGTCTGCCAATGTTAAGCAGGTACGTGATTTGCTTTGCCTCCGTTAACTACCAGTAAGGAAGAATTTATTAACAAATTGTTTAATCGGGTGATTAGCTCAAAAAGAGCAGTGACGATGTACTGCCGCTAACATCTACAAAAATCAAAACTATGCCAAGATCAGTAAATCATGTTGCTTCAAGAGCAAGAAGAAAGAAGATTTTAAAGCGCGTCAAGGGTCAGTTTGGTGCACGCAAGAACGTGTGGACCGTAGCCAAGAACGCCTATGAAAAAGGACTTACCTATGCATTTGTAAGTCGCCGCCGCAAGAAGAGAGAGTTCCGTGCGCTTTGGATTCAGCGTATCAATGCTGCTGCACGTCTTGAAGGAATGTCATACTCACAGCTTATGGGAGCTATTCACAAAGCTGGTATTGAAATTAACCGCAAGACTCTTGCAAACCTCGCGCTCAACAACCCCGAGGCATTCAAGGCAGTTGTGGAGAAAGTTAAGTAAACAACAAATGATATGATAGGACGGGAGAGCCGATTGACGCTCTCCTGTTTTATTTTGTGTTATAATGAAAACAAGACAAATCAAAATTAAGAAGAGTTCTGTTCACTGGAAGCAGTTTACCCGGCACTCAGACAGTGTGTTTCTCAGTCTTGGACGTGAGATAAGCATTGGTGTGCTCAGTGTCGCTACATTGCTCACGGCATCTCCTTGCTCGGCTGTCGGAAAGATGGCTACGTCTACTGTCCACTCTACTGTGGCATGTGGAAATCAAGAAGAGGGTGATGAGGCTGAATTGGTTGTGACAGACTCGATACTACTAGAAGAGGGTGATCTGCTCTTCAATGTAGTGGGCAGTAATGAAGGGCTTGCTGCCGCGATCGTTGATGTCACAGACGGCATTGATCAACAACAGATATCACACGTCGCCATAGTCCACTTGCAAAATGGTGCGTTATATGTACTCGAAGCTACAGGAAAACATGGGGTTTGGCTTACCCCAATAGATTCTTTTATCAACAACGCTGACCATACACCAGACGGAAAACCATTGATATTGGTTGGCAGACTGAAAGACCGCTCTAATATCAAACTCTCCGTAGACAAGGCTTTGTCTTATTTGGGGTGTCCTTACGATAAACTGTATTTGCCAGATGACAGTGCAATTTATTGTAGTGAACTGATCCAACTCTCCTATACTTATGCGGACGGAACAAACGTATTCCCTTTGCAGCCTATGTCGTTCCATGACAAGAGTGGTAACATTACTGAGTTTTGGAACAACTATTACCGTAAGTTCGGCATGGAAGTGCCAGAGGGCTGGCCAGGGACAAATCCTGGAGGAATCTCACGAAGTGAGGCGATAGACATCATCTATAAGTTTTATTGATAAAAGAATCGTACATAATGAAACCATCATTTATCATCATGCCAGCAGTGCTGCTGGTAAGCACGTTAGTGCATGCAAACAACAATAATAACATCAAGGTAGACTCAACCGTTGTGTTGAATGAGACTTATGTGACAGCGTCACGTGTGCCGATGCCTGCAGACAAAGCAATGCGGCTGGTTCAGGTGCTATCATCCGAAGATATCGTGGCAAGTTCAGCTCAAAGCGTAAACGACTTGCTTAAACTAGTGGCTGGAGTGGATGTGCGCCAGCGTGGTGCGTATGGCATACAGACAGATATCGGTATCAATGGCGGAAATGAGGATCAACTCACGGTGTTGCTCAATGGTGTGAACATATCCAATCCGCAGACAGGACATCTGACGATGGATTTGCCGGTAAGCTTGAATGACATAGAACGTATTGAGGTCGTTGAAGGTGGTGCCAGCCGTGTCTATGGTTCTTCTGCATTTTCCGGAGCAATCAACATAATAACAAAATCGCGGAAAGAGAATCTCTTGTCTGCTGCCGTTACTGGTGGCTCCTATGACACTTTCTCTGTAGATGGCAGTGCCGATTTCTTGTCCGGCAATTTCTCGAATCATATCAGTGGAGGTTGTACACGAAGTGATGGAGCCTCTGCCAACAGCGACTTTAAGAAATACAACGCTTATTGGAACGAGAAGTATTCGAACGACTTAGTGGATGTCGTTTTTCAGTCAGGGTTGAGTGCCATGAAATATGGTGCCAATACATTCTATGGTACAGGAAGTAACTCTCAATATGAGGAAGATACCAAATATCTGGTAAGTCTGCAGGCGGAGACAAAGGGACGTGTTCATTTGCGACCACAGGTCTATTGGAATCGTTCGTACGACCATTATGTATGGCAGCGTGACAACCCTTCGGCATACGAGAACTATCATCAGACTAACGTATACGGCGCTAATGTGAATGCGTGGCTGCACTGGGCGTTGGGCAAGACATCTGTAGGCTTGGAATTCCGTAGAGAGAATATTCTCAGTACACGTCTGGGTAAGGAAATCGCTGCCAACAGTATAAATAAATATCCAGGTTACAAGTATAAAGACGGACGCTCGGGCACGAGTCTCTACCTCGAACATGACATTGTACTTGACAGATGGAGTCTTTCTTTAGGGCTTTTGGTGTATGACAACAGTTCGTTGGACGAGTCAATGCGGCTCTATCCAGGCATAGACCTCAGTTATAGTCCACTTCCTGAAATCCGTGTGTACGCGTCATTCAATAAAAGTCTTCGTACCCCGACTTATACAGACCTGTACTATAACGGACCGGGTATTGAGGGCAATCAAGGACTGAAACCAGAGAAGAGTACTGATTATGCCGTTGGATGTAGCTTTCACAAGGGGGCGTTTAAAGCTCAAATCAAGGGATTCTACAGGAATGGTACTGATATGATAGACTGGGTGAAGAGGGAAGGGGCGACCACTTGGACTACCGCTAATTCAGATATTAACAACGTGGGTGTTGAAGTCTATGCAAATGTAGAATTCGAAAAGACCGGCATACCCAACCCTTTTGTGCGTTCCTTCACATTGAGTTATTGCTATAACCATCAGGAGAGGGCAGATAAAGAGAAGTCATCGGTCTACAGCAGTCAATTGGTATATTTGCGCCATAAGTTTGTGGCGACTCTCAATCACCGTCTGTTCGGTGGTGTCAGCGCACAATGGGCGTTCGTACTGAAAGACCGTACAGGTTGGTTCGACAACGCCATTACCAACGCACGACAGAACTACGGTAGTTTTGGGCAACTCGACTTGAAACTGCAGTGGACAGACAAGCGGTTAAATGTATATGTACAGGGAAACAACTTGACCTCACGGAAATATTATGACATAGCCAATGTGCGTCAGCCGGGTTTTTGGATAACAGTGGGAGCGAAGGTCGCAATAGGGCTTCATTGAGGTGGAAACTGAAGAAACTGACCGTAATGTCGTGTTTCGCATGTCTGTAAACAGTTTTCATTTATCGTTGTTATGTGAAATTGTATTTATTGTTATAACTTTGTATGCAATTAATCAAATGGGTTGTCCTATCTGTGGTTCAGATTCCAAAAATAAAGAATTGCAGTGGGACAACTTTACAATTAACACATAACGAATATAAAATGAATGGACGGATTGGGATTTTTCGGCATGAATGGTGTCGTGCATGATGTGAGTAATGTATGCCAACACGAAGTATCGGAGAATATATTGTCGATGAATGTTGAGACCAATGTGTTGGGAACATTGCAGATTTACCAGAATGACCTTGTATACGTAGACACCAGTATAGAGGCAAGAGCCGAAAGTGTGGTGATGGTGGACATCGACGGTGGTCGTAAACTAAGGTATTTGACCGAGGACGGTATGCTAACGAGTGAACGCTTTTATAATGAAGACGGAGTCTGTGGGATTAGAATAGAACCACTCTCTAATGTGAAGGTTCTCGGGGTGGTTGTAGATGTTATCCATCCAGAGGTGAATATATTGAATGTGGACGTATCGAATTTCTCTTGGATAATACAGTCGAACAAAGTCAAATACTCTAAAGTCGGTTGGTGGAGAAGCCAGTACTGTCCATTTCTCGTCTGTTTAAACGACAAGTCGTGTACAAACGAATTGATGAAAGTGTTGCATTCGTTGATAGATAATAGGGGAGGTGTTGAGTTGGCGAGGATTATAACGGTATGTGTCAATATGAATATCATAACTCCACCTACATTTACGCAGTTAAGGCAAGAATTCTATGTCGGAGGGTCACGTCAGGCATATCAGAAATATTTGGGATGTAACTTTTCCAAGGCTGAGATAAGTCACATTGTCAAAGCGGTGCGGAAGTACAGTGATATGGAGACATAGAACTAAATAATCAGTGAATCGTAAGGCCTACGATAGCGGATTTTAGTAACTTTGCAGAACGAAACTATAGATATAATGAGTAAGTTAATAAAGCCAGAGGGTTACAGACCTTTGATTAATCCTCTTGAAACCGAACAGGGGATAAAATTAATAAAAGACTTCTTTCAGTCCAATCTGTCAACATCATTGCGTTTAAGGAGAGTCACAGCTCCTTTATTTGTCATGAAAGGTTTGGGTCTTAATGATGACCTCAATGGGGTGGAGCGTCCAGTCTCATTTCCGATTAAGGATATGGATGACCAAAGGGCGGAAATAGTACATTCTCTTGCCAAATGGAAGAGGGTTATGCTTGCGGAATATGGTATTCGACCTGGCTACGGGTTGTATACGGACATGAATGCAATCAGAGGGGATGAAGAGCTGGATAATCTCCATTCTTTGTATGTGGATCAGTGGGACTGGGAGCGTACCGTTAACAGGGAAGATCGTAATCTTGGTTTCCTGAAAGAGATTGTGGGCAAGATATATGATGCGATATGTCGTACCGAATATCTTGTGTGTGAGCATTTCAGTGTGTTGAAGCCATTCCTTCCTGAGAAGATTCATTTTGTTCATTCGGAGGAATTGCTCAGACTATATCCAGGCTTGACACCAAAAGAGCGAGAAGACGAGATCTGCCGTAAGTTTGGTGCTGTATTTATTATTGGAATCGGTGGACGTTTAAGTGATGGTAAGCCGCACGACCTCCGCGCACCAGACTATGACGATTGGACCACTCCAAACAGTGATGGCTATTATGGCTTGAACGGTGACATCATGATTTGGTATCCAGTGCTTGGACATGCCGTAGAGTTGAGTTCAATGGGAATACGTGTGGATAAGGATGCTTTGGTCCGTCAGTTGGAGATTACAGGAAAACAGGAACGTGCGGAATTGTACTTCCACAAGAAACTTTTGTCTGGTGAACTTCCGTTGTCTGTAGGTGGTGGAATTGGACAGAGCCGTTTGTGTATGGTTCTGTTGCACAAAGCTCATGTGGGTGAAATACAAGCAAGTATATGGCCGGAGTCAATGAGGACTGAGTGTGCTTCGGCAGGAATGCCGCTCATCTGATATATAAATAGGGGCTGTATGCGGAAAATCCTGACATCTAAGCAGATGCATGAGGTGGATGCCTACACTGTCAAGAGTGAGCAGATTTCGTCACTCGATTTGATGGAACGGGCGTCAAAGACTGTTGCGGACGTGATTATGGATCTGTTCGGAACAGACCGCAGGATGTTTGTGTTTGCTGGTCCAGGATGCAATGGTGGAGATGCTCTTGCCGTCTCGCGTATGTTGGCCCATAGTGCCTATGAGGTGCATGTTTTCCTATTCAATCCCAAGGGACGTTTAGCAGATGATTGCCGTACCAATATGGAGCGCCTTTTTTTGATGGACAATGTGGATTTCCATGAGGTCACATCGGAATTCACCCCACCTGCTCTGTCTGCAACTGATGTAGTTGTGGATGGGCTGTTCGGTACAGGACTGTCTGCTCCTTTGTCAGGACTCTTTGCAAATCTTGTTGATGTAATCAATGCATCAGCGTCTACAGTTGTGTCAATTGATGTACCTTCTGGACTTATGACGGAGGATAATTCATCCAACAATCTGTCACATGTGGTGAGGGCAGACATGACGTTGACCTTCCAGTTGGAGAAACTCTCATATCTCTTTGCGGAAAATGAATCGTTTGTCGGAGGATTGAGGGTGCTGGATATAGGACTTGTGGATCCGGACAGTAATGCAACCTCCACTCCTTATTATATATATGAGAGGAAAGATGCCGAGGAAACATTGAGGCCACGTAGTAAGTTCGCACATAAGGGGACGTTCGGACATGCGTGTCTGATTGCAGGCAAAAAAGGAATGGCAGGCGCAGCTGTCATGGCAGCCAAGTCCTGCATGCGAAGTGGGGTAGGCAAACTTACGGTTCATACTAATGTGGATAATCTATTCCCACTGCAATGTGTTGTTCCTGAGGCAATCTTGGATATTGAGGAGGCAGATTTTTTTTCATCACCGTTCTTGTCCAACCATTATGATGCACTTGCCATGGGACCAGGCTTGGGAACTTCGGATATTACAAAAAGAGCAATGGCACAGCAAATGGTTAGTTTCAATGCTCCGATGGTGCTGGATGCAGATGCCTTAAATATTTTGTCTGCCAATCCCCAGTTGATTAAGAGTGTTCCGCAAGGTTCAATTCTCACGCCTCACAAAAAGGAACTTGCCGGATTGATTGGTAAGACATCTAACAGTTTTGAGGAATTGCAACTGACCCGTGAGTTAGCACGCAATAATGGATTTTATATCATAATAAAAGGTGCGTACTCAGCAACTGTCACTCCAGAAGGCAATGTGTTCTACAATACGACAGGTAATGTTGGAATGGCAACTGCAGGGAGTGGAGATGTGCTCACTGGCGTTATCCTTGCTTTACTGGCGCAGGGGTATACTTCACTCCAAGCTGCTACGCTGGGCGTGTTCCTACATGGTTCGGCTGGAGATCTTGCGGCTGAGGCTTTGTCTGAAGAAGGCATGACGGCTACTGACATAATTGAGTATTTGCCTCTGGCTTTCAAATCATTGAGAAAACGAAATAACATACACAACGGTGGTTGCCGTAAAGAATCGTTATGATGACTAAATATGCCGCCTCTTCTGTGGTGATAGACGGGGTGGAATACCGTAATTATGTTGTGGAGTTCAAGGATGGTGTCTTGTCGCACTCTTTTCAACTGGAAACCGAGTTGCCGCATGTGCAGTGGGTACGTAGTGTCGAGATTTGTGGGGGGCGACTTGTGTCTGTCGTTTGGACATGACAACTGTTAGAATCTTCTCCATCTTTTTCTCCTATAGCCCATACTGGTGCTTTGTCTGAATGCCCCATGTGCGTAGAGTGCTCTGGTGGAGATGTCGGGCATGAAGTGTATGGAGTAATCCAATTCCGATTTATAAACAACTCCAATTGCATCAAAGTGTATTGGATAGTCATAATGATAGACTTTGAGGTAATGGAATGCGGCTCGTACAATGTTGCGTAGTTTGTTCGTGTTTATAGCCTGTTCTGGATTTCCGTACAGGTCACTCTTGCGTGACCGCGTTTTCACTTCGATGAAATGAAGTTCATTGTCTTTAAATGCCACAATGTCGAGTTCGCATCCTTTGTGTAGATTCCAATTACGGTGAAGTATGCGGAATCCTTGTTTTGAAAGGTAGTTCCCTGCCAGTTCCTCACCGGTTTGACCCAATTGCCAGTTGTGGTTTTCTGTTGTCGTCATTGTAGTAAACTCTTTTATTGTTGTTTCTTTGTTCCTTGTTTTTGAGGTCACTTGGCTTTGCCTTTTATTTTGCGCCTTGGTCCGATGGAGTTGGGCGTCCGTACATCTGGAGCTTTTTTAATGTTGGCATCCGGTCGTTTGTCTACGTTCATCTCACGCAGTTCTTCTGGGGTTAGACGTTGTTGCTGTCGTATGGGAAGAATCTTTGTCGAGTCGGTATTGACTGTATCCGCGTTGACAGAATCAGTTGCCAATGAGTCGGTGTGCATGGACTGTCTCCTGTCCGTTGTATGTATGCGGTATACAGATATGTCTTTGACAAGTCCAATACTACGTGTTCCCCCCTTACGCCCCATGAAAAGAAAAAAACCTGATATAGATTCAATCTCTCTGTCGTCTATTGCGTTGATGTTGCATTCAAAACGTCCTTCTCTGTTCGACTGGCTCACATTGCTTGTTGTCTTCCCATCCCTGTAGTGTATGGCAATGCAGGCGGTAAGGTTGTTTTCGCGGTCTGTGGGATCTTCCCGTATGAAGTTGTAGTCCGCAACCAGCCTGAACATGTCGTTGAGATGGTATGTGGTGTCTGCTTTGAACGTGAATGTCTCTTTGTTGAGAAAACTGCTGTTGCGTAGGATAATCAGTTTGTGTCCTGTCCAAATGTCTGCGGTGTCACCTCCGAGGGTTATGTTGGTGCGCATCTCGTTGCTGCCTCCTTGCAACTGCAGAATCTTGTCATAGTCGTCTAACCGTACTTTTAAGTCTTCCATAATGTCCTGCATGTCATCCACGTGACGGAAGTAGTATACCATGGACGAGTCGAACTGTTCCTCTGTGACTCCATATTTGTGAAATGCAGCCTCTTTGTATTTTACAGCCAAATCTTTTTTCTCTGGTGGAAGATTTTGTCCGAGTCCTTGTGCAATGCAGTAGTCGTACAATACGTTTTTCATCTTGCTCTTTGGTATGATAAAACTGTCAGTATCATCGCAAGCGGTAATACAGACTATCATAAGTAGCATGAGGAAACGTAGTGACTTGACCATAGTACAGTTCTTGTTTTTACTCCTCTTTGTCTTTTTTTTCTTCTGTGAGAGTTCCGAGATAATGGTTCAGACTCTTGTGGTAGAACAGAATAAGCGCAATGACACCGCAACTGATGCAGGCATCGGCAAAATTGAATACAGGACTGAAAAAGACACAGTGCTCGTATGCATCTGGAAGAATTGGAATGTCGTTCAGCCAAGTCCAGCCCGGCATGTCCCATTCTATAAGAGGGAAATAGAACATGTCGACTACTTTTCCTGTGAGAAATTGACTGTAGCCTTCGCCCCACGGAACAGTGTGGGCGACTGTATAGTGCGTTGATTCTGTGAAAATCTCTCCATAGAATAGACAGTCGATAACGTTGCCGATAGCTCCAGCGGCAATCAGTGCCAGACACACCATTAGACCCGTCTTGATGTGTCTGGTTGTCAACTTGTAGACGTACCACACAATCACACTTATTGCCACTATCCGGAAGAGGGTGAGCAGAACCTTGCTTCCCAAACTGATTCCGAAAGCCATTCCGTTATTCTCGACAAATGCAATGTGAAACCAGCTTGTTATAGGTATGTGCTCTCCAAGTGTCATGTTGGTTTTCACCTCGACCTTGATTACTTGGTCAATGATGAGAACCAACACTATTATTGCAGTGACGAGGATTGCTTGTCTTCTGTTCACGCCTTGACAATTTTGATGTTTGCCTTGAAGTCTCCGAGGTCGTATAGTTCACCGTCGTTGTCAGCGATAACGATGCTGTTTGCGAGTACTTGGTTTGCTATGTTGGACTTGAACTTGTCGAGTACAGCCTTTACCTCTGGGCAGTCGGATATGAGTACATTGATACGGTCTGTGATATCCAGTCCTGTGGATTTGCGGAGGTTCTGTATTTGTTTGATGAGTTTACGCTCGTTGCCCTCGACCTTGAGCTCCGGAGTGACGGTTATGTCGAGTGCCACAGTCATAGTACCTTCGTTTGCTACGCTCCATCCTGGGATGTCTTGTGACATGATGTCGACATCGGTAAGTTCTACAACTGCTTCCTGACCATCTGCCAGCAGCGTCACTTGTCCTTTACTTTCCAACTCGCCAATCTGTTCCTGAGACATGTTTGCAACAGCGTTGCTGACCGCCTTCATCATCTTGCCGAATTTCTTTCCCATCACTCTGAAGTTACACTTTACGTTCTTCTCTAGAATAGATCCGTCCATCAATTCCAGCTCTTTCACGTTGACCTCCTTGGTTATGATGGAAGCCATGCGGTTGATTCTGGCGCTGAGCACGGGGTCTGTGTCTGGTATGGCAAGTGCGTGGAGTGCTTGTATTACAGGTATTTTTACCTTCTTGCGTATGGAGAGTCCCATGGAGGTGACATCCATTGCTGCCTGCATTGCCTCGTTCAGCTCATAGTCAATCTGTTCTTCTTTACATGAGGGGAACAATGCCAAGTGAACACTGTGTGGCTTTTCCTTGCCAGTCGCTTCATTAAGGTCACGGTATAGCTGGTCTGCATAGAACGGAGCTATCGGTGCTATGAGTTTACTGAGAGTGTTCAGACAGATGTAGAGAGTCTGATATGCAGATAACTTGTCTGCGTCCATCTCTCCAGCCCAGAAACGCGGCTTGTTGAGACGTATGTACCAGTTGGACAAGTAGTCGATGACAAATTTCTGTATAAGTCGTCCTGCTGGTGTCGGGTCATAGTCATCGAGGTATTCCTGTACGTTCTTAACCAGTGCGTTGAGTTCAGACAAGAGCCAACGGTCGAAGTCTGGTCTGTCCTTGTATTCGATGTCGTCTTCTTTATAACTGAACCCATCCACGTTGGCGTACATCGTGAAGAACGAATAAGCTTGTTGCAACTTTATAAAGAACGAACTTGTCACTTCCTTCACTCCATCTGGGTCAAACGACAAGTTGTCCCATGGGGATGAGTTAGTGATCATGTACCAGCGTACGGCATCAGCTCCGTACTGTGCGATGCAATCGAACGGATTGATGACGTTGCCGAGACGTTTAGACATCTTGACGCCGTTCTTGTCGAGTACGAGACCATTGGATACTACGGTCTTGAATGCAACGGAGTCGAATACCATGGTTGCTATTGCGTGTAGTGTGAAGAACCATCCACGTGTCTGGTCTACACCTTCAGCAATAAAGTTTGCAGGGAAAGCTGTGTTATTGTCAATCAGTTCTTTGTTCTCGAACGGATAATGTATCTGTGCGTAAGGCATTGAACCGGAGTCGAACCATACATCGATGAGGTCGAGCTCGCGTACTAGTACCGTCCCCTTGTCGCTCACCAGTTTGATGTCATCCACGTATGGACGGTGGAGATCAATCTTGTCGTAGTTCTCCTGTGACATGTCTCCCGGTATGAATCCTTTGTCTTTGAGAGGGTTGCTCTCCATTACTCCAGCTGCGACAGCTTTTTCTATCTCATTGTACAACTCCTCAACGCTGCCTATGCAAATTTCCTCGCGAGTGTCACGGTTACGCCAAATAGGCAGAGGCGTTCCCCAGTAACGTGACCGTGAGAGATTCCAGTCGTTGAGGTTCTCCAACCACTTGCCGAAGCGTCCTGTACCGGTCGATTCCGGTTTCCATTTGATAGTTTTGTTGAGTTCGTACATACGGTCTTTCTTTGCAGTAGACCTAATGAACCATGAGTCGAGAGGGTAGTAGAGGATTGGTTTGTCCGTACGCCAACAGTGTGGGTAGTTGTGCGCAAACTTCTCAATCTTGAAAGCCGTTCCTTCCTCCTTCATTTCAAGTGCCATAACTACGTTCAGGTCCATGTCTTTGTTTGCCTGTTTCTCGTCGTATTTCCCGTCTTTGTTGTATTTGGGGTCGTAAGCGTTCTTTACGTAGTCGCCCGAATGCTTCCAGTATGCTTCGTTCACGTAGTTTTCCATGAACTCTCTGTTCATGTCTTCCTTAACGAAGTACTTGCCAGTGAAGTCCACCATCGGACGTGTGTCTCCAGCCTTGTCGATGATGAAGAGTGAAGGTATGCCCGCATCCTTCGCTACCTTGGCATCGTCTGCACCGAACGTAGGTGCGATGTGTACGATACCCGAACCGTCTTCAGTCGTCACGTAGTCTCCTGGAATTACACGGAAGGCATCAGCGGTCTTGTCTACAATCTTGTTGTCCTCAAGCGCACATGGCTTCACCCACGGCATGAGTTGCTGGTAGTGCAGTCCCACCAAGTCTGTTCCTTTTCCCTTCCACAATACTTCTGGTTGTTTGTCCTCTTCTGTTTGGAAATAGTGTGACACTCGTTCTTGTGCCATGATATACACAGCTTCCTCACCGCTGTAAGGATTGTTTCCACGGATTGCCACGTAGTCGATTTTCGGTCCAACGCACAATGCGGTGTTGGATGGCAGAGTCCATGGTGTAGTGGTCCATGCGAGGAAATACAAGTTTAGTCCTTGTGGTAAGTCAAAGAGATTCTGCTCCCCTGTCATTTTGAATTGTGCGGTCACAGACGTGTCCTTCTCGTCACGGTAACATCCTGGTTGGTTGAGCTCGTGGCTTGACAGTCCTGTGCCAGCTGCAGGTGAGTATGGCTGTATGGTGTATCCCTTGTAGAGCAGTCCCTTGTCATACAGCCTTTTCAACAAATACCATAGAGTTTCGATGTATTTGTTGTCGTATGTTATGTATGGGTGTTCAAGGTCAACCCAATAGCCCATCTTGTCTGTGAGTTCCGCCCATTCACTGGTGTACATCATCACATTCTCACGACAAGCTTTGTTGTACTCGTCAACACTGATTTTCTTTCCGATGTCTTCCTTCGTTATTCCAAGACTCTTCTCTACGGACAGTTCCACGGGCAGTCCGTGTGTGTCCCATCCGGCTTTGCGTTTTACTTGGAATCCCTTCATAGTCTTGTAGCGCAGGAAGGTGTCCTTGATGGTCCTTCCCATGACATGGTGTATTCCCGGATGTCCGTTGGCAGATGGCGGTCCCTCGTAGAAAATGAATGGAGGAAATCCTTTCCTTTCAGTTATACTTTTGTGGAAGAGGTCGTCCTCGTTCCATTCTTTCAGTACCTCTTCGTTAACCTGTGATAGGTTGAGTTTATTGCGCTCCTTGAATTCCGACATATTTATTTAATCAGTTTTATGTTTCCTAATTTCTGTGTTTTGTTGCAATAGTGGCATCTCACTATTCCCTTGTCCTCATAGACCCTAAAGAGGGTTTTCATAGGCTCGTTGTTGGTTATGCACACTGGGTTGGCACACTTGACGATGTCAGTGAGTGTGTCTGGAAGTGTTATGTTGCGTTTTTCCACTACTTCATAGTCTCGAATGACTGTCAGTCGCATGTTGGGACACACGATGGCCAAACGACTTAGCTCCTCATCGCAGAAGAACTTGCCAGACACCTTTATGAGTCCCTTCCTTCCCATCTTGTTGCTTTCGAAGTTGTTCCCTATGGTCACTCTCTCTTCGCACTTCTCGAGTTCGAGCAGTCTTACGATAGTGAACAGTTTGTCTGTCGGTATATGGTCGATGACAGAGCCGTTTTGCAGTGCGGCTACGAGTAAGTCTTTATTTTTCATTTCTAATCTGGTCTAAGGTTATTCCTAATACATCGCATATGAGTGCTTCGCGAGCATAAAGTCCGTTTTGTGCTTGCTGGAAATAATAGGCGTGTGGCGACTCGTCGACATCATATTCAATCTCGTTTACACGTGGAAGTGGATGAAGTATCTTCATGTTGTCCTTGCACTTGCCCAGCATGTCTGCACGCAGGATGTATGCGTCCTTCACCCTCTCGTATTCCATGAGGTCGGTGAAACGTTCTTTCTGCACTCTTGTCATGTAGAGAATGTCGGCATCGGCAATCGTCTCCTCAGTGAAATCCTGCTGTTCTACGAACTTGATGCCTTCCTTTCTGCAAAATTCTTTGTACTCTTCAGGCATTTCCAGCTCCTTAGGTGCAATGAAATGGAATGTGGGGTTGTATGGACGCATTGACATGAGCAGTGAGTGTACGGTCCTGCCGTACTTCAAGTCACCCACAAGATAAATCGTCAGATTCTCCAGCGTTCCTTGAGTTTTGTAAATGCTGTACATGTCGAGCATCGTTTGCGACGGGTGTAGGTTGCTTCCGTCTCCAGCGTTGATGATAGGAATGTTGGTTACCTCACTGGCATAGAGTGCTGCCCCCTCCAGTCGGTGGCGCATTACTATGACATCAGCGTAGTTACTTACCATCTTTATAGTGTCTTTCAGAGTCTCTCCCTTTGATGAGCTTGTAGCCTTAGGGTCGCTGAACCCGATGACCCTTGCTCCCAACCTGTTGGCTGCTGTCTCAAATGAAAGGCGTGTACGTGTTGACGGTTCGAAGAACAGTGTTGCCACGACTTTGCCGGTGAGCAGTGTGCGGTTTGGCTGCTTCTCAAATTCCGATGCCATGTCGAGAAGGTACTGTATCTTTTCTTTTGAATAGTCCGCTATCGATACTATGCTTCTGTTTTCCATCTCTTTTGTGCGTTGTTAAAACCGTGCAAAGATAGGGAAAAAACATGAGCCGTTGATGCCTGCCTGTTGATTTCTTTGGAATCTGTGGTTATTTTTGTGCGAAAGCGATGTGTTTGCTCACTTGCGGCACTAGTCGTCTGTATTGCGGTGATGCCCTCTCGGAGACTCTGAGGTGGTAATGCCAGAAAGACGAGAAATATTGCGTATATGCATTCCAGAGATATGGAAAAAAGACCATTCACTATAAAATCACATGGACTTCAGCTACTTTTGTCGTTTCTTGTGTTGTGAGTTCTCTGAATTGTTGTACCTTTGTGGGTTGGAATGGGTATCGTGCGGCATGCCGCGCACTTGCGCCTTATTGGCGAGACTGCCAGTTATGAAACGAAGATAAAAACAGAATAGATATGAACGTTAGCTACAAATGGCTGAAGGAATATGTCGACTTCGACATGTCTCCCGACGAAGTGTCAAAGGCTCTCACGAGCATTGGTTTGGAGGTGGAAAGCTTGGAGGAAGTACAGTCTATAAAAGGCGGACTTGCAGGACTTGTGGTGGCACAGGTTCTTTCTTGTGAACCTCATCCTAACAGTGATCACATGCACGTGTGTTCCGTTGATTTGGGTAACGGTAGAACAGAACAGATTGTTTGTGGGGCTGCAAACTGCCGTCAGGGTCTGAAAACCATAGCTGCCACGCTCGGCACGAAACTGTATGATGGCGACAAGGAATTTGTCATCAAGAAGTCAAAATTACGCGGAGTGGAGTCTGACGGTATGCTCTGTGCTGAGGATGAGATTGGTATCGGAACGAGCCATGATGGTATAATCGAACTACCTGATGATGCGGTGACAGGAACTCCTGCTGCACAATATTATGGGCTAGAAAGTGATTACGTAATAGGTATCGGAATCACACCGAACCACTCTGATGCATGTAGCCATTGGGGCGTAGCCCGTGACCTTTACGCTTATCTTCGTCAGAATGGTTTCGTGACGAGTCTGCACCGTCCTAGTGTGGATGACTTCAAAGTGGATTCTCACGATCTCCCAATAACAATTGAGGTAAACCAAAAGGATGCTTGTCCACGTTATGTGGCAGTGTCTGTCAAGGGGTGTGACGTGAAGGAGTCTCCCCAATGGCTCAAGGATAAACTGAACGTGATAGGTCTGCGCCCGATAAATAATATTGTAGACATCACCAATTACGTGATGATGGCTTACGGACAACCGCTGCACTGCTTCGATGCAGACATGATAAAGGGCGGTAAGGTGGTAGTGAAGACTATGCCCGAGGGAACCCCGTTCGTTACTTTAGACGGGGTGGAACATAAACTGTCTGACCACGACCTCGCAATATGCAATGCAGAGGAACCAATGTGTATCGCCGGAGTCTTTGGTGGCAAGGGAAGCGGTACTTATGAGACAACTAAGGATGTGCTCTTCGAATCGGCTTATTTCAATCCTACATGGATAAGAAAAAGTGCGCGTCGTCATGGGCTTCAGACGGATGCCAGTTACCGTTTTGAACGTGGCATCAATCCAGATGGACAGGTGTACGCTGTGAAGATGGCTGCGATGATGGCCAAGGAACTGGCTGGTGGCGAGATTGCAATGGAGATTGTTGACGTGAAGAACGATGGGCTGCCCAAGGATGCTACAGTGGAACTGGAATACAAATACCTTTGGGAACTTACAGGTAAGGTTATTCCTGTCGATACTGTCAAATCTATATGTGTTGACCTCGGAATGAAGGTGCTTGCAGAGAACAACGAGTCTGTCACCCTTCAAGTTCCTGCATATAGGGTCGATGTGACACGCCCATGTGATATAGTGGAGGAGGTGTTGCGCGTGTATGGGTACAATAATGTGGAAATACCGTCACAACTGAAGTCGTCGCTCACGGTAAAGGGTGACTTGGACAAGTCGTACAAACTACAGAATCTTATCGGGGAGCAGCTGGTCGGGTTCGGCTTTAGTGAAATATTGAACAACTCGCTGACAAAGACATCCTACTATGATGGAATGGAGACTTACAAGCCTCAGAACCTTGTGCGTCTCATCAATCCGTTGAGTGCAGATCTCGGTGTCATGCGCCAAACTCTCCTTTTCGGGGGGTTGGAGTGTATCATTCACAATACAAATAGGCAAATGCCAGACCTCAGATTCTTCGAGTACGGAAATTGCTATTGTTATGATGTGTCAAAGAAGAGTCCGGAGACGGTGACCGTGAGCAATGCGCAGACATCCAAGACTGTCCTTTCCGGTTATAGTGAGGATTTTCATCTTGGACTATGGCTGACAGGCAAACGGGTCAAGGACAGCTGGGCTCATGCCGATGAAGAGTCAAGCGTCTATGAACTGAAGGCTTATGTGCTGACCATACTTCGTCGTGTAGGTGTCCCGTTCGGTTCGCTTGTGTTTGCAGAGGAGTCCAACGATGTGTGGGCGAAATCTACTAAAATAAGCCAAAAGGGTGGAAAGCCTATTGTGCAATACGGAGTGGTGAGCAGAAAACAAACCAAGAAACTGGATATAGAAGCTCCAGTCTACTTTGCTGATTTCAACTGGAACAACATGATGAAACTGGTGAAGGGCAAGAACGTGACATACTATGACATTCCTAAGTTCCCTGCTGTAAGTCGTGACCTTGCACTGTTGATAGACAAGAAGGTCGAGTTTGCGGATATAGAGGCTGCTGCCTATGGGGCGGAGAGGAAACTCCTTCGTGAGGTGAAGCTCTTTGATGTGTATGAAGGAAAGAATCTTGAGGAGGGAAAGAAGTCCTATGCAGTCAACTTTACTCTCCAGAGCGATGAGAAAACACTGAATGACAAGGCTATTGAGGTCGTCATGAACAAGATTGAACAGGCTATTGTCAAGGCTACAGGTGCAGTGGTGCGCGGTAAGTGAGACGTGGCGGATATATTTAGAATAGAATAAGGTCAATATAAAGACAGAAACAGATAATAATAATAGATAATGGGAAGAGCGTTTGAATTTAGAAAAGCCCGTAAATTGAAGAGATGGGGCAACATGGCCAAAACATTCACACGTCTTGGCAAACAAATAGCAATAGCAGTAGCAGAGGGTGGTCCTGACCCAGACAATAATGCGCATTTGCGTGCGGTCATCGCCACTTGCCGTCATGAGAACATGCCGAAGGATAATATCGACCGCGCCATAAAGAATGCGATTGGAAAAGATAAGTCCGCATGGAAGACCATGACTTACGAGGGATATGGTCCTCACGGTGTGGCTGTGTTTGTGGATACACTTACCGATAACACAACACGTACTGTGGCAGACGTGCGCAGTGTGTTCAACAAGTTCAGTGGCACGCTCGGTACGATGGGGTCGCTTGCCTACCTCTTCGACCACTATGCTACCTTCTCGTTCAAGAAACCGGCAGGACTGGACATGGACGAACTGATACTCGACCTCATTGATAATGGGGTGAACGATGAGTATGATGAGGAAACAGATGAGGATAAGGAGGAGACTATTGTCACTATATATGGCGACCCGAAGAGTTTCGCTCAGATTCAGAAGTATCTTGAGGACAATAAGTACGAGATTACGTCTGCGGAATTCACTTATGTACCCAACGACTTGAAGGAGGTAACTGATGAGCAACGCGAAACTATCGACAAGATGGTGGAGCGACTTGAGGAGTTCGATGATGTGCAGAACGTATACACTAACATGAAGTAATATATAATAAGGTGAGGTCAGTTTCCTTAATCTGTACAGGATTGATACCTCTTGTGATAGTCACGGCTTTGTCGCTCGTTTCGTGTCAGGAGTCAAAGAGAGATCGTATCGAGCGTGAAGCCCGTGAGTACACCGAGAAGAGTTGTCCGCGCGCTGAATTTCAAGATATCATATATCTGGACAGTCTCGTGTGCCACAACGACTCTCTTGACAATTATGTCTATTACTACTCAGTGAGGGCTGATTCCGTAATGCTTGAACGGATGAAGTCTGGGTATGACGATGCGCGCAGACTGTTGCTTAAGGGCGTGCGCAATTCGATAGACTTGCGTTACATCAAGAACGAACGATTGAATATAGTTTACGCTTATTATGATGCGGAGACACACGAACTGATTCAGAAATACGTGTTTACGCCAAGCGACTATGAATAATTTGGTTAATGCGTCCAGTTGCTTTCTCTAGTTGGCAATTTGCTGTGTGCGAACACGGTAATGACTGTTTTTTGAGAATTTTTATGCACAGGCTTTTGACTGAAGTGAAATAAACCCTACCTTTGCAGCGTGACTAAGGTCATGTAAGTTTAGTACATTAATTTTAAGGGAAAGGTAAGAAGATTATGTTGCAGGAAAAAGCAGGAAACATTGCAGGTCTTATTTGGAATGCATTGTCAGAGAACAACGGGCAGACTTATAAGCAGATAAAGAAGTCTACCAAATTGGCTGAGAAGGATTTCAATCTTGGACTGGGTTGGTTGCTTCGTGAGGACAAACTTGCTGTGTCTGAATCAGGTGACGAGAAAGACCCATACATTTATTCTCTGAAATAATACGTAGGGTATTGGCGTAAAGGGAAACATATTAAAGGATGTCATGTATTATTTACATGGCATCCTTTTTTTTGACCTATAGGTCTTATTCCTCCGTTTTTGAAAGTTGACTGAACTGTGCTGCAAAAGTACGTTTTTTTTTCTTATCCCCAAATCTTTGACCGCCTAATTTTGGTTCATCCGACATTTCGAGTGATACGGCAATCATGTAGGGCATATAGCCTAAGCTTAAAATAGTTCTCATCCCTAAATCCATAGGCGTTACGTTTCATCACCTTT
>CAVFVJ010000021.1:0-28413 GCA_963626085.1 Alistipes ihumii
TCATCTTCGCATTCGACTCACCACCGGGACATTCCCCCTTGCAAGAATCATTTAGTCGAGTTTTGTCCGATTGTACAACCAGCCTTAACATATCCTTGATCAGACGGAACTGCACGAAACGGGTGCGCCACGTGAAGAACAAGGCACAGCATACCAAAACAGCAATGATGATGTACGACCACAGGAAGTCGTTAACTTGAGCTAAAACCGTTTGTATTGAATCAATCATGCACAAAGGTAACACATTCTGTCCAAGTTACGTACATCACACATTGATTTTTTCGATATTGCCGCTAAATTTACGGATTGTCCATCCATTTACACGCCACGAGATAAGGGGCAGTACTTGCGCACTGCCCCTTATCCTGTTTTTTTTGTCCGTAGTAATGTTACTTGTCTTCCTCCACCGGACTGGTCATACCAACGATAATGCGGTTTCCACTCTTGAATATCTTAGTCGCCAAGTCCTGCACATCATGTGCCGTTATACTGTTGACACAGTCGAGATAACCATCCACATAGTTCTTGTCCTGAGTCACCTTGTTCTTGATGGCACTGAGCCAGTAGCCATTGCTCTTGACGCTCTCCTGGTAACTGCGGTTCATGTATTCCCTCACCTTCTGCATCTCTTCAGCCTTAGGTCCGTTGGCAACCATATTGTCAATCCCCTTCAAGATGATTTCTTCCATGTATGCACGTTTCTGCGGAGCTGTAGGCAACTGAACCTGTATCATCGCATATTCCTCTGGATATTCCGAGAAGCTTGAACCAACACCGACAGAGTAGGCTCCGCCTTCATCCTCACGCACGGTCTCCAGGTAAACCATCTGAAGAATCTGTTTCAGATAATCGAGAGTCAGTATGCTCTTCAGGGTCGGTTTCATGTGTTCATGCCACATGAACATCTCTATTGCGTTTGGAGTCTCTTGTTCCTTCTCGAACACGTTTGTCAGTTCACCATCCTGCAGACGGAAATCGACAGTCTTGTATTTCTCCTTGCCTTTCTTGACAGGCAGACTACCAAGATACTTCTCGAACAAAGGTTTCACCGAGTCGATGTCGATGTCACCGATAAAGAAGAACGTGAAGTCACCGGCATTGGCAAAACGTTCCTTATAGATTTGAATCATCTTGTCATAGTCGAGCTTGTCAATATCCTCAGGTCGGGTACGCTTCACCATATAGTTGTCGTTGTAAGCCACCTTGCGGAGAGTGTCGCCCAAAGCAGTCTGTGGGTCGAGTTCCACATTTTCCAAATTGGCTTTGGTGCGTGACATAGTAGAGTTGAACACCTCTTGGTCCTTACGCGGTGATGTATATGCAAGATAAGTAAGCTGAAGCATCGACTCCAGGTCTTTCTTTACACAACTGCCCGACATGCTCTCTTCACGTGTCCCTACAGACGGACTGACGTTGGCACGTATTCCAGCCATCTTCTTGTTCAGTTCAATGGCAGAGAAATTGCCCCATCCGCCAATTGCCACAGTCTCTGCATTGGATGCGTTCATGTAGTCATCCTTGCTGTAAAGGGATGTGCCTCCCCAACTGTGTGCAACCATTGATATAGAGTTGGGAGAGAAGTCAGTCTTGCGCACGTAGATATTAATGCCATTCTTGAGTTTCAAGTGAGTGAAGTCAAAATCAGCCTTCTCCTCTTTCACGACCTTGCTTCCTTTCAGACTGCTTGCGTCAAGGATTGGTTCTGCAGACACCTCCTCCTTGTACGCCTCGATGTTTTCAGCCTCAACCTCTTTCAGAATACCGAGAATCTCCTCCTCGGTCGGGATGGTTATACCGTCCTTCTGTGGAAGCATGCCATAAATGACAGGGGCAGTCTGTGTCCTCTGCTGTGCCAGTTGTGACACAGTGGTGTTGATGATGTCCACGGTAATCATGTCGGCTACCTGCATCATGTTCTCGTGTTCCCACTCGATACCGGGCGCAGCCACGTTGTCGAGGAAATGACGTACATATTCATTTACATACTTGCTGTTGGCAGTCTTGTCGCGTCTCTCGTACATGTGGTCAAGACTGGACTTGTACTCCTGCCTGTAGCGTTCGTACTCACTGACGGTGAAGCCGAAGCGTTCCGCACGTAACATCTCACGGTACACAGCTTTGATAGCCTCCTTATATGAGTTGTCCTTGAACTGTACCGTGAAGGTACTTGAACTCATCGCGTTTGTTATCAGGTAATCACTGTCGAAACTGATGCCGGCACCGAGGAACGGAGGATTCTCCTGAAGCATTATCTCACTCAACCGGGTGCCCAACATACCCTCGACAGCCTCATTCAGATAGTTCTGTATGTAGTACAAGTTTGTGTTCCTCAACTCACGTGGAACGGCTGGGTGCTTCCATGCGAACACCATATTGGAACTCTCTTGTTCCTTGTCTGTCTGTACTGTGAAGATAGGTTGGTCGTTGGTGGCGACAGTGTAGTATTCGCGTACAGCAGCATCGGCTGGAGCTGGTGCTATGTCGGCAAATATTTTCTTTATCTTAGCCTCAATCTCATCCACATTGACATCGCCTACAACGATGACTGCTTGCAGGTCGGGGCGGTACCATTTACGGTAATACTTACGGATAGCATCGTAAGGGAAATTCATCACTATGTCCATTGTACCGATAGGCATACGGTGAGCATAACGGCTTCCCTCGAAGAGGATAGGCAATGCCTTCTCTATCATACGTTGAGAGGCACTGCTGCGCATGCGCCACTCCTCGTTGATGACACCACGCTCCTTATCTATCTCATCATCCTCAAGCAACAGGTCGTGACTCCAATCGTGAAGGATAAGCAGACAGGAATCTATTGCCTGTGGGTTGGTGTTTACAGGGACATTGTCGATATTGTAGACCGTTTCATCAAAACTTGTATAGGCATTCAGATCCTGTCCAAATTTCACTCCGATAGACTCAAGGTATGTCTTGAGTGTATTTCCCGGGAAGTGGGTAGTTCCATTGAAACACATATGTTCAAGGAAGTGCGCCAGTCCACGCTGGTCGTCCTCCTCTTGCATTGAACCCACCTTCTGCGCAATGTAGAAGTTGGCACGCTGTTCAGGCCATTCATTATGCCGGATGTAATAAGTAAGTCCGTTGTCCAACTTTCCCATCCTGACCGCGGAGTCTAGCGGCAACGACGGCAGCGACGGCAACGTCTGGGCGTTTGTCACCAGTACTGTCAACACCAGTACTATCGACACAAAAATTCTTCTCATCATTATTATATTTAAAGTTAAACTTCTTTTGTCTTACAGTCCTGTGGAATACTGTGGTACAGTATCATTTTTTATTGTCGAGGGCATGTTTCGGGTAGTCAAGCGTGAAATGAAGTCCACGGCTTTCCTTCCTCTCCAGAGCCTGACGGGTAATGAGATAACCCACATTGATCATGTTACGCAACTCACAAATATCACGTGTCGGCTTCACACGCTTGAAGAGGTGTTCTGTCTCTTCATACAGCAAATCGAGACGTTCCCAAGCGCGATGCAACCGCAAATCGCTACGTACGATTCCAACGTATGTGGACATAATCTGTCCCACTTCCTTCACGTCCTGTGCTATCAGCACCTTCTCCTCGTTGGTCATTGTCCCTTCATCGTTCCACTCAGGTACATTATCGTTGAACTCGTAACTATCTATCATCTCCAGCGAGTGCTTAGCTGCCTTGTCGGCATAGACCACAGCCTCTATCAGTGAGTTGCTTGCCAAACGGTTACCTCCGTGCAGTCCAGTGCATGAGCATTCGCCCAAGGCATAAAGGCGGTGTATGCTGGACTGACCGTCGAGGTCAACCTTTATTCCTCCACACATGTAGTGCGCGCTTGGACAAACCGGGATATACTCCTTGGTGATGTCGATGCCTATAGACTGGCACTTGGCATAGATGTTCGGGAAATGGTGTTTTGTCTCTTCAGGGTCTTTGTGAGTCACGTCAAGACACACATGGTCAAGTCCGTGTATTTTCATCTCTTTGTCTATCGCACGTGCCACGATGTCACGAGGTGCGAGTGAAAGCCGTTCATCGTATTTCTGCATGAACTCCTCTCCATTAGGCAATCTCAATATACCTCCGTAACCACGCATGGCTTCAGTGATGAGGTAGGCAGGATGGGTCTCCTTTGGATTGAACAGTACGGTGGGATGAAACTGGACAAACTCCATGTCCTGCACCTTACCTTTAGCGCGATATACCATCGCAATACCGTCACCAGTAGCTATATTCGGATTGGATGTAGTAGCGTATATGGCACCGGTGCCACCCGTAGCAATTATTGTAACCTTAGCAAGATAAGTGTCGACCTTACCCGTCTTCGGGTTTAGGATGTACGCTCCGTAACATTCGATGTCCGGTGTTCGTCGTGTCACACGAATGCCCAGGTGGTGCTGCGTGATAATCTCCACGGCAAAGTGATGTTCCAGGATCTCGATGTCAGGGTTATTGCGGACAGCTTCCATCAGTCCACGCTGTATCTCCGCTCCCGTATCGTCTGCATGGTGTAAGATACGGAAGTCAGAATGCCCTCCCTCCTTGTGCAGGTCAAATGTACCATCCTCCTTCTTGTCGAAGTTGACGCCCCACTGTACCAAATCCTTTATGCCGGCAGGAGCGTTGAGTACAACCTGCTTCACCGCTTCGGGATCACTTATGTAGTCACCAGCCACCATAGTGTCATGGATATGTTTCTCGAAATTGTCGACCAGCATATTTGTTACGGAGGCAATACCGCCTTGTGCCTTTGCAGTATTGGCTTCCTCCAAGGTCGTTTTGCAGACTATGGCAATTTTGCCTTTGTGCGCCCTTGCCACCTTTAGGGCATAACTCATCCCAGCCACACCTGAACCGATAATGAGAAAATCAAATTTACGAGTCATCGTCTTTATAAATTAGAATGTGTAGGCTGCACCAAACAGGAAGTTCATGCTTGGTGAGCCATACATCATGTATTGGTCATATTTTCTGTTGAGAAGATTGTCTCCTTTTGCATAGAGCGAGAGACGACAAGGGAATGTGTAGCTCAACGAAGCCCCTAAATCGAATGTGGTTGGTCGCTCATACTGATTGTCGTACTTCTTGAAATAATCGTACGCCAGATTCACTCCCATTGCAAAGCCTGTCACAGGACGTACTTCCAAGCTCCATACTGCGGAAACGACAGGACGCCACGACTCAATCATGTCGTAGTTCTTGGTGGTACCGTTATCCAGTGACAGTGTGTATTCATAGTCGCTTGACCACGAGTTATACTGTGCATTGAGTTTAGTCACCACCACATTCCTATGGTTGTACTCCAGACTCAGTTCACCATAGAGTCGTTTACCGTCTTCAAAGACCACAGGGGAGTAGAGCAAGGTGGAGTTTTCAGATTCCATCATGTGACCAGCAATCTCAGCCCTACGCCTTGAGATGTCATACCCCGCTCTCAAATCCACGAAGAGTCCGTCAATGGGCCTGGTTGCGATTCCACCGCATGCACGAAGTCGGTCAAACTGATGCTTGATCTCAGTATCCACGTTGTTGAGTGTCCAGTAAGGTGTCATCTGACTCATCTTACCGAAACTGTTATATACGATTCCTCCGTCAGCTCTTACGTAGAAATCAAATTGAGGGTTCATGTGGAGCACTAGGTTCACGTCAGGAGCGACTTCCTTGTCAGTATTGACATATGCACCGACTTTCATGTCGAGTATTTCGGAGCTGTAGCGCAGATGCGGTGATGCAGACAGCAACGTGTAGCCTTTCATTGTTTTTATCCCATAACTGGAATGGTCTACGTTCAGATCCACATCGAACGAGAGATGGCTGTTGGCTTTGACTCCTGGTGTAATGCTACCGTTTATTAATGTCTCGGCATATTCGTCAGTAGCATTGGTGGCGTACTTCTGACCAAATGTTGAGATGGATGCTTCCGCCCCAATGAAGAAATTACCAGACGAATAGGGAATCAGTTTCACCTTTGCGTCAAAGAGGTCATTCCGTTGCTTGTCAGTTTTGCCAGCCACTTCCATATTGTAATAAGGCGGTTGGTAATTGAACACATCTGTACCATAGTTGGCAATGATAATCAGCGATGACAGTGAGTCAATATAATGTTCATAGTCTACCCGGAATCGGTTGGTAAAGAAACGGTTGTTCCATTTATCTGTCTCATTGATTCTATCCACATCACTTTTATGCCCTCGTGTAGAGAAGTCGAAGTTCAGTTTGTCGTTGTCTGTCAGGTCAAAACCGAAAGTAAGTCTGCCTCTTACATTACTATTGTTCCCGTAGCCGAGAGTGACGAACCCCTTTTTATCGCTACGGATAAGTCTCTTGTTCTGCGCAGCCCACATGGGTTGGAACGTGTAGTTGTCTGTTGGTACGGCACTGGTGGTATAGTTCACTATATAATGACTTGACTTTGTCTCCTCAATCTCCGGGAGTGTATTTATCTTGTCAGCATCCTTCACTGTCGGCTGGTAGTCATTCTCAACCTCGACCACATTATCCGTCTGCGCTGATGCACAGAGGGTGAAGGCCGTGCATAGGATTCCTATTACGATACTGCTTTTGTTCACCATATACTGTCTGTACATTTTATCTGTTAGTTTATTTCAGTCTCTCCTGTATCATCCTGTTGATTTCTTCGTTTTCGCTATAGTTACTCTTCAGCGACAACAGATATTCACGTGCCTCAACCTGACGGTCTGTCTTCATGTACACGTCCGAAAGTAAGATGAACGCACGTGCCAGCCAATACTGGTGAGTGGTGCCCGACCCGATGAATTCTTGAAGAATCTGTTCAGATGCCTGATACTGATTAGTGTCGTAGGCATACTGCGCAAGAAGCACGTTGGCTTGCGCGCCATAGACTGTCTGTCTGTCATTTGTCAGTTCCTGTAAGTCCTTCACTCCTTCCGTAGTTCTGTCCAAAGCCATGAGACTCTCCGCACGGTAGAGCAGTGCCTCAGCCACGATACTTTGAGAAGCCTTAGCATTTTGTATAATCTGTGTAGCCACGTCGACAGTCGTTTCATATTGTTTGGCGGCATAAGCGCATCTCAGACATCCTTCGATAGCATTCATTTGAATGTCTGCCGACTGGGTCTGCTGACGAAGTTGCGTATAGTACTGGTACGCCTGGTCATAATCACCGCTGTTCATCGACCGTACAGCTGCCTCATTCAGCATCTGGTCAAGTTCTTCTTCGCTTAGTCCCTTACCTGCTTTCTGGGCCAGTTCAGCATACTCACTTATCATGCCAGTTTCTGTATAGGCCTCTTTCAAGTTTACCAACGCAGTCTGCGCCTCTATGGTGTTGGGATAATTGCCTATGACCATGGCGTATGCCTGACGGGCCTCATCCTTCATGCCAGACTCTTGGTAGATCAATGCCATCTCATTACCTGCAACCCGTGCTTTTTGACTTTGCGGATACTGGTTGATTACGTTGGCAAAAGCCTGAAGAGCCTCATTCTTGGCTCCGCTCTGCACATAAGCGCGCCCCTGTTCATAGAGAGCGTCAGCACCATACTGCGAACCCACATACTCTGTTCCCATCTGGCTGAGCAGTTCCACCTTCCTTGAGTAGTTGCCTTTCAGTCCTTCAATGAACGCCTGTTGATAAATGGAGTAGTCACCGACCTTGTAATCTGTTTCTATCGCCCTCTGGTAAGTGGCGTAAGCGTCATCATACATACGGTCAGCAAACTGGCAGTCCGCCAGTCGGTTCAAGGCATCGGCCTTCACCGTAGAGTCCGCTGCCGCAAGTCCGCTGCCGACAAACCTATTGAAGTAGGGTGCTGCCTGACTGTATTTCTTCTGTTTGAACAGCGAGTAACCGAGGGAATAGAGTGCCTGACCATAGTTAACATGGTTGCGTGCTGCAGTCTTCACATATTTAGAGAGGTCAGCTTCAGCCTTGTCGTACATACCCTGTCGGTACTCAGACTCACCCCTCAGATACACAGCCTCTTTTGAACCGAGTCCTATAGCCTGAGTCATGTATGAGTCGGATTTGGTGTAGTTTCCTGCGATGAATTCCTGTACACCAAGGTTATACAGCACTTTTTGCTTTGCCTGTCTGATTTCCAGGCTTTGGTTCTTTATCTTATTGATAGATTCTAACGCTGCTGGATAGTTCTTGGTAGTAAAATAGACCTCCGACAAGTGTTTGCCTACACTGGAAGCATACTGTGAGTTCGGAAATTGGTTGAGGAAGCGTTCAAACACTTTCACTGACTCGCCAAAACCCATCGTATTTCCTTCATGTAGTGTAAGTGCATAGTTATAAAGTGCCTCCTCCTGTAGTCTATCGTTGACAGACATTTCTGAAGCTTGCTGGAATGCTATTTGTGCCTGTTTCTTGTTCTGACTGTGCACATAGCAGATACCAGCGTTTAACCATGCGTTCTGAGCAAGTTCGTCCGCAGCTATAGATGCGCTGCTGCTCAATATCGGCGCTGCTTTTGCATACTCCTGTATATTGAAGTAGCTCATTCCCAATTTATACAGAGCGGTCCGCCGCGGTTGTTCCACGTTGTATGTATAACGGCTGAGAGCTTCAATCGCCTTAGTATAGTCCTTCTGATCATAGTATGCTTCGCCCCTGATTCTGTGAATCTCATCGACATACTTCGGGTCAACAGGTGAACGTTCGGTTATAATAGTCGGTAGTTGGTTGTTGAGCAACGAAAGTGATTTCTGTGAGTGTCCGGTATGAAGATAGCAGTCTGCAAGGTAAACCATAGCACTATGTTCATAATCGCTGTCATGACTCACAATCTGGAAGTCGGTAATGGCTTCAGCATAATTTTCCTTCACATACTGCACGTAACCAGAGTAGTACACCATGTCCATTTGATGAGTTTTGCAGCCTTGAAGCGACTGCAAAATAACCTCTGCCTCGCCATAATTTCCTTGGTCAATATTGGCTATAGCCTCGCACACAAGCGATTCCTCACGCTCACGGTCAGTCATGTTCTGAATATTGTCTCTGTATACATTGTAGACATACAAAGCCTCAGAATAATTGCCGTCCCGAACAAGAAGATTGGCACGAAGCAACGAAAGGCGGACAACACTGGTAGACTGCGGATAGGCGGTAATCCACTTGCCGATGCGTGTGACTGTTCCTGGTTTATTGAGGAAATAGTCGCAGACCAGCGACTGCTCTTCTGCCCGCATCCGTTCACTCACAGGAATTTGACTCATTCCAAGGAATGTCTTGAGTGACTGACTGGCTGCATAGAAATGTCCGTCCTCCATCAGACGTACCGCTTCCTCAAACGCCAGTGAACTTCTGCCCTCTGGGATATAACGCTGTGCTGAGACATTCATACACAAAGAGGCGTTCAATATGGACAGAACTAATATCTTTCTCGTGTGCATATATTTTCAATCGAAACATTAAACAGATTGATTCATGCAAATATACACATAATAAATGAGAACAGCACGTTGCAACGTATGATAATTCGTTATTCTTACATTATATTATACGTCATTAATGAATAGAGTGAGATTATCAGGTAGGGTAACTTTCGATTATGCGGACACTCAGTATCTTGCAAGGCGGTATCTTGCTCCCCCCTGTAAAACCACCAGCCCCTTCAGTTCTAATTCATAGAGGCAACTGCTTACAACGCTAAAGCCGCAACCACTCTCCACTATTATCTGGTTGATTGATTTACTGTCACAGTCCTTCAATGTTTCCACTATACGGGTCTCTTCATCAGTCAATACTGGGAAAAGCTCTCGCTGCACATCCACGATTTTATCGGTGTTCTTACAGCTCCATCCCATCGCTTCCAAGAAACCGTCTGCGGACTGTATCATCGTTGCCTTATTGCTACTGATTAATTTATTACATCCCTCACTGAATTCATCGTAGACTCGTCCCGGAAAAGCAAAAACATCTCGATTGTAAGAAGTAGCCAGTTCTGCCGTAATGAGCGATCCTCCATGGTTGGCACTCTCCACTACTATAGTGGCATCGCTTATAGCAGCCACTATACGGTTTCTACGTACGAAGTTAACCTTATCTGGTTTAGTACCGCATAGGTATTCGGTCAGCAGTCCACCGTTACCCACCATCTGAGACGCCGTCTGTCGGTGCACAGCAGGATATATCCTATCAAGTCCGTGTGCAAGCACCCCTACCGTAGCCATACCATTCGCAAGTGCCTCTCTGTGAGCATGTATGTCAATGCCGTATGCCAGTCCACTCACAATCAGCACGTCTGGCAGTTTGCGTTGAAGATCTGCAATGAATGTCCTACAGATGTCCTTGCCGTACTGCGTACACCGTCGCGTACCAACCATATTAATCACATGACAGCAGTTTAGGTCTACGTTACCGCAGTAGAAAAGAATGACTGGAGCGTCGTGACATTCAACAAGACGATGAGGATATTTGGGGTCGTTCATGCACAATGGTGTTATATGCTTGTCAGCAATAAGCCTCAGCTCCTTCTCCGCCAGTTCAAATGCTTCCTTGTTGTCAGAGAGCAACTTGCAGAGCTGTGGGTTGGCATCGGATATAATGTCGGTCAGGTTGTCCTTATGCTCGAAGACAGCAGTAGCACTGCCAGCCTCCTCATACAGACGCTTTCCTATGACTACCCCTATATGAGGAATATTGGTAAGGGCAATGGAATAAAACACCTCCTGCTCGTCCATACCGCCTATTATAACAAATCTACGTTACCGAGCTTACCATTAACCAGACAGACGGTGTCCACACATCCCTTCACAGCCAGTTTCATGTCTGGCAAACGGTAGATGTCTTGTTGAAAGACGTATTTGAAGCCGTCGTGTACGTATCCAGTACGGACAACGAATTCGTCTCCGCTACGTAGCGGACATTTGAAGCGTAATGTTATGCTAGACACGACAGCATCAATACCGTTCTCGTGCAGTTCTGAAAAGCTGATACTTCTCGACAACAGGAACTCATGTCTAGCGTGTTCAAGGTAGTGTTGGTAATTTGCATTATTTACAATTCCCTGAAGGTCGCACTCATAGTCACGGACCTTCATCTTTATCTCATGCACATACTCCTTCATAATTCAGCTTGGTTTTGTTACGACAACGGTCATTTGTACATATACCGTTTGATATTCTTCTTAGGTGTCTTCTCGAACTCCTCTGTCCTCACTTCAAAACTGGTGAGCTGGGCAAACTTAGGTAAAAGCTCATTCACTGCATGTCGAGAACTCTCGAACACATATTGCAACTGTCCTGTATGTATTTTATTTTTCTCCAGAGTAGCGTCATTCACGTAGACCAACGCCACAAACTTTTGGTCTCTTTGCACAAGCACACATTCGTCCGCAATAGTGTTGCTCAGTATCACATCCTCTATTTCTTCAGGGTAGACGTTTTGTCCATTAGCCCCCAACAGCATGTTTTTCTTACGTCCACGGATGAAAATGAACCCTTCATCGTCAACAGTCACTAAATCACCAGTGTGCAACCAACCATCTTTTTCCAAAACCTCAGAAGTCGCCTCCGGATTTTTATAGTAGCCCGTCATCACATTAGTTCCCCTTGTCAAGAGTTCACCGGCACGGTTCTGAGGGTCATCGCTCAGCACCTTAATCTCCATACGGTCTACGACCTTGCCACACGAGCCGACCTTGCTCTGCTTAAAACCAACATAACTGATTAGCGGAGCGCATTCGGTCATGCCGTAACCAGTGGTACATGGGAATTTAATTTTGTGCAGGAACGCGTCAACCTCCTTGTTGACCGCTGCACCTCCGAAAATCATCTCCTTGAACTGACCTCCGAAGAGAGCTATTAAGCGCTTCCTTATCTTCTTGTATACCAAACATCTTAGTCCTGGTATTGACAAAAGCAATTTCATTTTCGAAGTCTTCATCTTCGGAAGCACCATCCCTTGTATTATCTTCTCGATAATGAGCGGCACTGTGACTACCATGAACGGGCGAACATCTGCAAATGCCTTAAGCAGTACCTGCGGACTCGGTATACGTGTGAGTAGATAAACTGGACGACCTGTTGTCATCGGATACAAGAACTCGATGGCGAATCCATACATGTGTGCCATAGGCAAGATAGACATGAACTTGTCGTTCTCTGTCGGGTGAGGTAGCACATCCAGGCAGAACACCACATTTGACCAAAATGTACGATATGGAAGCATCACTCCCTTCGGGTTGCCAGTAGATCCCGACGTGTAGCTGATGAGGGCCAGTTCTTCAAGGTCTATCTCCTTAAAATCAACATCATCAGACTTCACACCCTCCGGATAAAGTTTTGCAAACTCCTCATCAGCTTGTTCGAAAGCCTTCGTAAGTTCCGTATCCCTTTTCTCGTTCTCTGCAAACGGGCGGAATGTGGTAATGTTTATCAACAGGTCTTTGTCGATAACACTCGCACGTTCGTACACATTGGCATTGGTTATAAGAAGTTTCGCCTCAGAGTGTTTTGTCAAGTTCTCTATTTGGTCTATGTGAAAATCTGCCAACAATGGTACACTGACTGCACCATAAGTAAAGATGCTGAGGAATGACACCGCCCAGTTGGCACTGTTTTTGTCGCATATCGCCACCTTGTCTCCAGGCTTAATCCCATACTGCTCAAACATCAGATGGTATTTCTTTATTATCTCAAATACGTCCTTATGAGTATAGGCTATGTCTGTGCCATAGTCGGCAAATGCCAATGAGTTCCACTCCTTTTTGAACATTGCATTGATATGAGCCATCATTGGCCTATCTTTCAGATTAGTCGTCATAATAACTTCTTACTTCGGGTTTAATTAAATAATAGTTTCCATTGAAAACTGCGTAAATGCGCTTGTTTTGTGCAAAATTAGAGGATTTCTTTCATGTAGGCACCATATATTATTGAAAAAATGTGCTCCCGACACCAGTTTTCACATTTCGCACAGTTTTGCGCACTCAACATTGCACCTGCATATCGCTAGTTGCTACCACTGTACGCATTAGTCAAACCATATGTATAATAAAAGTAAAAAGGAGTCTGCACGCACAATAAACAGTTGACTTTAATCAACTATTTATTTTAACCACATAAATAGACTTGTATTTATTTTGCGACAAATCGCTTAAGTTGTAATTTTGCGCTGTTATAAATTACAGAATCCATAAACACAAACAAGAAGATGAATTTCCCATTACAAAACCCGCAGAACGACGGAGGAATGAACGACCGTATCAAGCGTCTGCACCAACAGAGTCTGGATACACCAGCAACCTTGACCATTGAGAGGGCTCTTATCGAGACCGAATTCTATAAAGAGAATGAAGGAAAATGGCCTATTGCCGTATTGCGCGCAAAAAACTTCTACGAAATATGCAAGAAGAAGACCATCTATATCGGTGACGATGAACTGATTGTGGGTGAACGTGGACCGAAGCCCAAGGCTGTGCCTACCTTCCCCGAACTTACTTGCCACTCCGTGCAGGATCTTCATGTGCTCGACACACGTGAACTCCAGCCGTACCATATTAGCCAAGAAGACATCGACACCTACGAGAAGGTCGTCATCCCATTTTGGGAAGGCAAGACCCAACGTGAACGAATATTCGGACACGTGAGCAACGAATGGAATGAAGCATACAAAGCAGGTGTATTCACCGAGTTCATGGAACAGCGTGCCGCAGGTCACACAGCCATGGACGGTAAGATGTACCACACTGGATTACTAGACCTAAAAGCAAGAATAGAAAAGGAGATAAGCGAACTTGATTACATCAACGATCCGTTTGCTACTGACAAGCAACAGGAACTGGAGGGTATGGCAATATCTTGCGATGCAGCAATACTCTTTGCTGAGCGTCACGCCAAGCTGGCAGAAGAGAAGGCTGCACAATGTACAGACCCGAAGCGTAAGACCGAGTTGGAGAAAATCGCAGAAGTATGTCATTGGGTACCAGCTCATGCTCCACGCGACATGTGGGAAGCTATCCAGATGTACTGGTTCGTACACCTCGGGACAGTGACCGAACTCAACGGTTGGGACAGTATGAACCCTGGACACATCGACCAGCATTTGTATCCGTTCTACCAGAAGGGCCTCGAAGACGGTACACTCACACGTGACAAAGCCAAGGAACTCATCAGTTGTCTCTGGATTAAGTTTAACAACCAGCCGGCACCTCCAAAAGTAGGAGTCACTGCACTAGAATCTGGCACATACAACGACTTTACCAACATCAATATAGGCGGTATCACACGAGACGGCAAAGATGGTTCCAATGAACTTTCATATGTAATACTCGAAGTACAGGAGGAATTACATGAGCTTCAGCCTGGACTCTCTATTCATATCAGCAAGGTGACACCAGACAAGTTCCTATTGGCTGGATGCAAACTCATCCGTCAAGGCTTCGGCTATCCATCCGTCTTCAACCCCGATGAATATACTAAGGAACTTGTGAACCAAGGCAAGACACAGGAAGATGCCAACGAAGGCGGTTGCTCTGGTTGCATCGAGGTGGGTGCGTTCGGAAAGGAAGCTTACCTGCTCACTGGCTACCTCAACACGCCTAAGATTCTTGAAATCACACTCCATAATGGTATCGACCCGATGACAGGCAAGAAGATTGGTCTGGAGACAGGTGACCCACGCGACTTCAAGTCATTCGAGGAATTGTATGAGGCATGGCACAAACAGATGATTTACTTTGTGAACCTCAAACTGTCGGTCAACAACTACATAGAACGCATGTTCTCGCTCTATGCTCCAGCCACGTTCCTCAGTCTTTTCATCGACGACTGTATCAGCAACGGCAAAGACTACTACAGCGGTGGAGCACGCTACAACACCACATACATCCAATGTACTGGACTCGGTACAACTACCGACTGCTTTACCACACTCAAGAAGCACGTCTTCGAGGATCACCGCTACACAATGGACGAGCTATTGAAGGTTGTTGACAATAACTTCGACGGCAACGAAAAGATACGCCAATATATCATCAACCATACACCGTTCTTCGGCAACGACGATGACTACGCAGACACTATTGCCGTGCGCATCTACAATGACCTGCTGGCAGCCATCGTGGGGCGTCCTAACACACGAGGCGGCAAGACCCAACTCAATATGCTCAGCACTACCTGTCACAACTATTTCGGCAGTGTGTGCAAAGCCAGTGTCAACGGACGTTTCTCCAAATTTGCGATATCCGACGGTACTTCACCTGCACATGGAGCAGATACCAATGGTCCGACATCGGTAATCAAGTCACTCGGCAAACTCGACCAAACGAAGAGTGGCGGTACACTGCTCAACGTACGTTTCGTGCCAAACCTCTTGAAGAGGGACGAAGACCTGAAGAAGCTGTCAAGTCTCATTCGCACTTACTTCTCTCTGGGAGGTCACCACATTCAGTTCAACATAGTAGACACAGAAACCTTGCACGACGCACAGGAAAATCCAGATAACTACAAGGATCTGCTCGTACGCGTTGCCGGTTACAGCGACTACTTCAACGACATGACAGAACAACTTCAGAATGAAATTATCGCACGTACGGAGAATGACGAGTTCTAATAGGTAGAAAATTATTAATAAACAGACATGGCACTTATATTTGATATCAAGCGCTTTGCAATAAATGATGGTCCTGGAATAAGGACCACCATTTTTCTTAAGGGATGTCCTCTCAGATGTGTTTGGTGTCATAACCCGGAGGGTCTTGAGGACAGACCACAGAGAATGTACACGAAGAAAAAGTGTATAGGTTGCCAAAGCTGTGTGGAAGCATGCCCGAACGGTGTCCTTCGGCTTACTCCAGACGGCATAGTCGCAGATGAGACGAAGTGTGTTATTTGTCGCAAGTGCGCAGATGCATGCCCGACACTGGCAATGAAATTCGGCGGACAGGAATGGTCTATGGATGACCTGATGGCTGTCATCGAAAAGGAGCGTAAGGTTATGGAAGACAGTGGTGGGGGCGTAACCCTCTGCGGTGGAGAACCCCTCATGCATCCGCAGTACCTTCTTGAGATACTGGATGAGTTGGGAAGGCGTGGCTTTCACCGTACTGTGGACACTACTCTCTTCGCCTCCTCCAACACAGTAAAGGAGGTGGCGGAGAACTGCGAACTGTTCCTAGTAGATCTCAAGCTGATGGACTCAGCCAAGCATAAGTTCTACACAGGAGTGCCCAACGAACAGATTCACGCCAATATACGCATGATTGACGACATGCGGCACGACTTCTTCATCCGCATCCCACTCATAGAGAACGTGAATGCGGACGAAGAGAACATCGAAGCATCGGCACAGTTCCTGGCTTCCCTAAAGAACTGGCAACGCAAGACGGTCAACCTGCTCATGTACCACGACATAGGAAAAGGTAAGCATGAGAAACTCAACACAATCTACAACCCCAACCATATGAACATGCAGACT
Organism: Alistipes ihumii; assembly: GCA_963626085.1. Lineage (GTDB taxonomy): Bacteria > Bacteroidota > Bacteroidia > Bacteroidales > Bacteroidaceae > Colivivens. The sequence continues at coordinate 16,407 of CAVFVJ010000021.1, forward strand.
CCGTCAGAGGAAACACAGCAACGGTGCATAGCACAGTTTGCCCGTTATGGGATAAAGGCTACAATAGGAGGTTGATGTAAGTGTGTAATGTAATAAGGTGTCAGTATTCAAAAGATAAAAGGCGGACGGTAGACTATGACCGAACCATTAATCCAGTTACAAGACCTTTCCACTGGGTACAGGTTGAAGGGTAAGGACAAGACAGTGAGCAGTGGACTCAACGTGGCACTGTCTCATGCCTCTGTCACCTGCCTCATCGGACCGAACGGTACGGGCAAATCGACGCTACTACGCACCATTGCAGGGTTTCAGCCCCCTTTAGGCGGTCAGGTCCTGTTGCAGGACAAACCCATACAGCAATATACCAACGAAAGGCTCGCAAGGCTTATAAGCATCGTTCTGACCAGCAACTCCCACATAAAAAACCTGACAACCTATGAAGTAGTCGGCATGGGCAGAAGTCCTTACACTGGATTTTGGGGGCGACTTCGGGCAGAAGACAGGCGGATTGTAGAGAAGTGTATTCAGATGGTAGGAGTGGAGAAGGTGGCGCAACAGGCATTCCAAACCCTTAGCGACGGTGAACGGCAGAAAGCTATGATTGCTAAGGCTGTGGCGCAGGAAACTCCTGTGATACTGCTAGACGAACCGACTGCTTTCCTTTACTATCCCAATAAGGTGGGAGTGATGCTCATGCTCAGACGGTTCGCCCATGAGATGGGCAAGACCATACTCATGTCCATACATGACATCGATTTGGCACTGCAAGTAGCCGACAATATATGGTTGCTCCGTGAGGACGGAACCCTTATCAGTGGAACACCAGAACAACTGTGCAACGATGGCACAATCGAGCGTGAGGTGACCGGCGCCGACATCCTGTTCGATAGACGACGGCGTACCTTCACCATACGTCCCCAACAATCAGACGACTTAGCCTAATACTTGAACGAACTGCCACCCATGAATTCGCGCAACAAAGACACCGGTGGTGTCAACGAAACATCTTCAATCGGTGTGAACTGCAGCAAGAGTCTGCGCAAACGGTTAGCCACCTCATGCTCAGGCTGGTCAGCGGAGATTTCCGCAAGTATCGGTAGCACCTTGTTGCGCAATACAGACATCTCATAAAATGTGGCACTGTTGAACTCCACATCGGCATATTGCTGATAAGGGAAGACCCACTTGTCTTCACCCCTACGCACACTTGGCCAACGGTCAATGGTATCATGGGGCGACGTGCCGCGGTAGCGGTAATCACGCAGAATGCGACGTATCAGACGACTGTCCGTCCTACTTATCGCATGGTCTTTATTCACTTGGATAGGAGCTAGGACTGACGCATAAATCTTAAACTTATTCCCATCGTTTATCTGTGATGTCAGTTCCGGATTAAGTCCGTGGATTCCTTCAAAAAGAAGTATCATATCATCGTCCAAATGAAGGCGACAACCGCTCCTAGTGCTCTGTCCACTCTGAAAATCATAGTGGGGTAACTCTATCTCTCCGCCATTCAGCAGTGTTCTGATGTGTTCCTGCAACAACTCAAGGTTCAGTGCATAGAGCGACTCATAGTCATAGTCACCCGACTCGTCTCTAGGAGTTATGTGTCTGTCTACAAAATAATCATCGAGCGAAATCGGGTAAGGTTTCTTACCGTTAGCCATCAGATGAAGGGTAAGGCGCTTACTAAAAGTAGTCTTGCCGCTGGACGATGGACCAGCGATGAGTACAACCCTCGTATGCGAAGAAGAGGCAATGGTAGTTGCGATATTGTTTATTCTGTGGTCCATCATTATCTCAGCCATATTGACCACATCTTTGGTCAGTCCTTTACGTATGGCAGCGTTCAAATCCTTGATGTATTTCACTGGAATAAACTCGATTTCATGAGTTTTTGGACTCTTAACCTGTAAAATTATCTCGTCTCGTTTCATCTTTTCTCAAGTTTTATTATTTTTGCAACTGATTAGGGCTTCAAAGTTAAGGTAAAAAACTATAGCGTAGCCAAATTATTAACAAAAATAAGCAAAAAGAATGCAGAATTATCTCCCGTTTATTGTGCTCATTGGTTCTGTGGCACTTCTCATGTATGGAATGAAGGTTATGAGTGAAGGACTACAGAAAATGGCAGGAAGCAAACTCCGCAGTGTCCTCGGAACGATGACTACGAACCGTTTCACAGGTGTTCTCACTGGAGCGTTCATCACCACTTCAATCCAGTCATCTACAGCAACCACTGTAATGACTGTCAGTTTCGTCAGCGCAGGTCTCCTCACTCTTGCCCAAGCAATATCGGTGATAATGGGTGCGAACATAGGCACTACTGCCACAGCATGGATAATGGTACTTGGCGGCAGTTTCGACATGAAGTATATCGTCTATGCCTTCATCGCCATTTCCATGGCACTGATTTACTCCAACAAATACAGGAATACGGGCGAATTCATCATAGGATTGTGCTTCATGCTTTTGGGACTGACCACCCTTAAGGACAATGCCGACAGTATGCACCTCGACCAGAATCAATCTGTCATCGACTTTTTCTCTTCAATCAACAATTGGGGCTATGGGTCATACCTCCTATTTCTTGTCGTGGGCGGTCTACTGACATGTGCTGTACAGAGTTCCGCTGCAATCATGGCCATCACCATGACCCTCTGCACCTCTGGAGTCTTGCCCATTGATCTCGGTATCGCACTGGTTATGGGCGAGAACGTAGGTACTACCATCACATCTAACATAGTAGCATTGTCGGCATCCACACAGGCACGACGAGCTGCATTAGCACACTTAGTGTTCAACCTCTTCGGTGTCATTTGGGTTCTTTGCATCTTCCCCTACTTCGTGGGACTTATCTGTTCTTTGTGGGATGTCAATTATGTCCCGGAAGAGATGAGTGAGGGCGTGGACAAGGAAAAGCTCAGTGCCGTACTTGCTACCTTCCATACAGGATTTAATGTACTCAATACTGCAATCCTAATTTGGTTCGTTAAGCCACTGGAGAAATTCGTGTGTCTCTTGATAAAGAACAAGGACAATCAAGACGACGATGAGACACGTCTCACTTATATCAGTGGTGGTCTGATGTCGACAGCCGAACTGTCTATCCTTGAAGCCAAGAAAGAGATAGTGCTCTTTTCACAAAGAACCAACAAGATGTTCGGCTTTGTACAAGACTTGTTGCATGAGGAGAAGACTGACAGTTTCAACAAACTGTTCTCGCGCATCGAGAAGTACGAGCAGATTAGCGATAACATGGAACTTGAGATTGGCGATTACCTCAACAAAGTGAGCGAAGGACGATTGAGTACAGAGAGTAAGACTGACATACAACAGATGTTGCGCGAGGTGACTGAGATAGAAAGTATCGGTGACAGTTGCTATAACATCGCACGTACACTGAGTCGCAAACGCAAGCACTCACAGGAGGACTTCACCGAAAAACAATATGAGCACATCCACTCAATGATGAACCTCGTCAACGACTCTCTGAGCCAAATGACTGTAGCCGTAAGCCACAACAACAATCAATATTTTGACTACAACAAATCGTTCAACATAGAAAACGAAATAAACAACTACCGCAACCAACTGAAAAACCAAAACATCAACGACATTGACAACCACGCATACAGTTACCAACTTGGAGTCTACTACATGGATGTTATAACAGAATGCGAAAAATTGGCGGACTACGTACTTAACGTTGTTGAGGCTGTGGTGTTGGTAAAGAAGAAGAACGCATAAGCGATAGAAGGCAGAAGAACAGTCTTCACATACAGTCACCACATGGAATTCACCACAAAGGTCGAGACAGACAACAGCAACATGCGCATCAGCCATCACGACAGAATCGTGATGCTTGGCTCGTGCTTTACGGACAACATAGGCGCAAAGCTCATCAGTGCAGGGTTCGACTGTATGGTCAATCCGTTTGGTGCCCTCTACAATCCAGTGTCCGTACTAAACGCTCTCGACCGTAGGGGCAGTGAGTTCTATCGGTGGATTCAGAAAGATGACTACAAAGGTGGTGTCGAAGCGGATATCTACATCCTGACCTTCGGCACATCTTGGGTCTACCGGCTAAAAGAGACAGGACATATTGTCGCAAACTGCAAGAAACAGCCCGACAATCTCTTCCTAAGGGAACAAATTTCAGTAGAGCAAATAATTGGTGAATACGATGAATTCATCAACCGTGTGATAATTCCACAAGGGAAGAAAATAATCTTTACCGTCAGTCCTATACGACACAAGCGCGACGGTATGCACGCCAACCAGTTGAGTAAGTCCATTCTGCTACTGGCAATCGACCGACTGTGCGGTAAATACCCAAACGCCTGCTATTACTTCCCTGCATACGAAATCATGATGGATGAACTGCGAGACTACCGGTTCTATGCCGACGATATGATTCATCCGTCACCTAAAGCCATTGATTACCTATGGCAACGCTTCAGCGAGACCTACTTCACTAAAGACACTATAAAATACAAGGATGAGTTTGAACGTTTGGACAGGACACTCTGCCACAGACCGTCCGATCCTGACAATGACGGATACAGACAACTGATTACAAAAACAAGAGAACAAATAGAAAAACTAAGAAATGCAGTACGTAATAAGTGACATAGCCCGTATAATGGACGCAGACCGTATAGGGTCTGACGATGCCCAAATAAACTGGTTGCTTATCGACAGCCGTTCACTTTGCTTCCCTAAGGAGACACTCTTCTTTGCAATCCGCACCAATCGCAACGACGGACACAGATACATAGAGGAACTGTACAAACGCGGAGTCAGGAATTTCGTGGTCAGTACCCTTCCTGCTGACATCGAACAGTTTGCCCATGGCAATTTCCTGCTTGTGCACGACACCCTACAAGCCCTACAGCGGCTGGCAGCCTACCACCGTGAACAATTCAGCATACCTGTGGTGGCCATCACTGGAAGCAACGGAAAGACAACTGTCAAGGAGTGGCTTTACCAGTTACTGTCGCCCGACATGAATGTATGCCGGTCGCCACGTAGTTACAATTCACAGGTAGGCGTACCGCTCTCCCTGTGGCTTCTCAACTCCCATGATGACATTGCCATCATCGAGGCTGGCATATCCAACCCTAACGAGATGGACAGCCTCAACCGTATGATACGGCCTACCGTCAGTGTCATCACCAACATAGGCGAGGCACACCAAGAGAACTTCTTCACCAAGGAAGGCAAGTGCGACGAGAAACTGAAACTGATGAGAAATTGCGAGACTGCCGTCATCAACCTGCAAGATTCTTTCATCACCAAAGTGGCACGTCAGGAGGTACTGGACAAGGTGAAGTACTGGCCAACCATACTGGGCGTGGAGAAACAGGGTACCACTGCGACCGTCACATTCAACCTGAACGGACGGCAGGGACAGTACACCATACCGTTCATCGACAATGCAGCCATCGAGAACTCCGTCGTCTGTCTTGCCACATGCGCCAGCCTCGGTAAGAGGGTAAACCTGGATGCCGTCTGCAAGAGGATGAGAGACCTCGAACCAGTTGCAATGCGCCTGGAGGTGAAAGACGGAATAAACGGTTGTACTCTCATCAACGATTCCTACAACTCCGACATTCAGTCGCTTGACATAGCACTCGACTTCATGAACCGCCGTCCCGACACCAAGGAACAAAAGCGGACACTCATTCTTAGCGATATATTACAGAGCGGAGAGGCACCACGGTCGCTATACAGTAAGGTGGCAAGCATGGCGGAGAAACGGGGTATAGAGAAATTCATCGGAGTGGGAGAGCAACTGTCATCTTGCCAGCAGTTCTTCAAAATGGACAGTGTATTCTTCAGTACTACAGAAGAACTCATCAACAGCGATACATTCGCCAACCTCAACAACGAATTCATCCTGATCAAAGGAGCACGCAAGTTTCATTTTGACAGGTTAAGCGACCTCCTCACCCTCAAGGTGCACCAAACAATACTGGAGGTCAATCTGAATGCGCTGATAGAGAACCTACACTACTACCGCTCCTTCATGTCGCCCGAGACCAAGATGGTGTGTATGGTGAAGGCATCAGCCTATGGTATTGGGTCGTTGGAGACCAGTAAGACTCTACAGGATCAAGGTGTTGACTATCTTGCCGTTGCGGTAGCCGATGAGGGAGCAGACTTGAGGAAAGCCGGCATCACCTCCAACATTATCATCATGAATCCTGAGATGACCTCTTTCAAGATGATGTTCGATTATCGTTTAGAACCAGAAGTGTATAGTTTCAAGTTGCTTGAAGCACTAATATATGCAGCGGAGAAAGAAGGGATAACCAACTTCCCGGTACACATCAAGCTTGACACGGGTATGCATCGTTTGGGATTCAATCCCGAGGAGGACATGGATAAGCTGATACGGAGACTCGACAAACAGTCAGCTCTCGTACCCTGCTCTGTGTTCAGTCACTTTGTTGGCAGTGATGACGATGGATTCGACAGTTTCTCACAACGGCAGTTCGAATTATTCGACAAAGCAAGCCAACAACTGCAGGCAGCTTACAGCCACAAGATTCTGCGACACATATGCAACTCCGCAGGAATAGAACATTTCCCCAAATACCACCTCGACATGGTACGGCTTGGACTGGGACTGTACGGCATCAACCCACGCGACAACAAGGTCATCAATAATGTAGCGACACTAAAGACCACTATATTGCAAATCCGGGACGTGCCCGCAGGAGACACTGTAGGCTACAGCCGCAAGGGACACGTTAATCATGTCAGTAGGATTGCCGCCATACCAATAGGGTACGCTGATGGACTCAACAGGAAACTAGGTAACGGCAACTGTTTCTGCCTGGTAAATGGAAAGAAAGCTCCGTATGTTGGAAACATCTGCATGGACGTGTGCATGATTGATGTAACAGGGATTGAATGCAATGAAGGCGACCATGTAATCATCTTCGGAGACGAACTGCCTGTCACCGTCCTCAGCGATGCCCTTGACACCATACCCTACGAAATCCTGACAGGTATATCAAACAGGGTACAACGGATTTATACACAAGAGTGACAGAACTATGAGCGACGGAAACTTCAACAGGGCACTGTTGCCCAAAAACGAATTGTCTGCAGGAATCAGAGTTGGTAAGGCACAGATGCGCACCAGGGCGGTACAGGCATTCACTGCCACATTGGCGCAATTCTTCCCCGAACTTGACGAAAGCCGTACAACAGAGCTGAAAGAGCATTTCATGCAATTACTACGCTCCAGATAAGGCTATTATACTACACTTCATCTTTTTTTGTCCACACCTTTTTGTCTGTTGGTATAAAAATACTAACTTTGCAGAATTGAAATCGTAATAATCAATACTCAAACAATTTAAAAGATCTATTTATGTGGTTATTTAATTCATCTATTGGAAGAAAGCTGGTCATGTCTATTACGGGCATCGCGCTGGTTCTCTTCATCACATTTCATGGATGCATGAATGTTGTGGCTCTCATCAGCAAGGAAGCGTACAACACGATTTGCACGTTGCTCGGGTCTAACTGGTATGCCATCGCTGCTACAGTTGTACTTGCTGCATTGGTGGCAATCCACTTCATCTACGCATTCATCCTCACAATCCAGAACCGCAAGGCGCGCGGCAACAACAAGTACGCTGTGACAGCCAAGCCGGAGAAGGTGGAATGGGCAAGTCAGAACATGCTCGTAATCGGACTGATTATCGCATGCGGTCTGCTACTGCACCTCTACAACTTTTGGTACAACATGATGTTCGCTGAAATCATCGGTGACCCGATGATGGGAGGTTATGAGTCTACCGACGGATTCGCCTACATCGCTGAGACATTCAAGAGTCCTGTGTTCGTGGTAATCTACATCATCTGGATTGTTGCTATCTGGTTCCACCTCACCCATGGTTTCTGGTCTGCCATGCAGACACTGGGATGGAGCGGACACATCTGGTTCGGTCGTTGGAAATGCATCGGACAGATTTGGAGCACTGTCGTAATGGCACTGTTCCTCATCGTGTGCCTCGCATTTGCGTTCTGTCCTGACTGCGTAGGCAAAGCAGATTTCACCCTGCTTCCATTCTCCATCGGATAATAATCATAAATCTTTAAATTGAAGAAACTATGGCAATCAATATAGATTCAAAAATTCCTGAAGGACCAGTAGCTGAAAAATGGAGTAACTATAAGGCTCACCAGCGTTTGGTCAACCCGAAGAACAAGCTTAAGCTTGATGTGATAGTAGTAGGTACGGGACTTGCTGGCGCAAGTGCAGCGGCAACACTCGGAGAACTGGGATTCAATGTACTCAACTTCTGTATACAGGACTCTCCACGCCGCGCACACTCAATAGCGGCACAGGGCGGTATCAACGCAGCCAAGAACTACCAAAACGATGGTGACTCCGTATACCGTTTGTTCTATGACACAGTGAAGGGAGGCGACTACCGTGCGCGTGAAGCCAATGTCTACCGTCTTGCGGAAGTGAGCAATTCTATCATCGACCAGTGCGTTGCACAGGGAGTACCGTTTGCACGCGAATATGGGGGCACACTTGCCAACCGTTCGTTCGGTGGCGCACAGGTAAGCCGTACGTTCTATGCAAAAGGACAGACTGGTCAACAACTCCTGCTCGGTGCTTATAGTGCTCTGTCTGCACAGGTACATGCAGGAAAAGTAAAACTCTACACTCGTTATGAGATGCTCGACGTGGTGATTGTCGATGGTAGGGCAAGAGGTATCATCGCCAAGAACCTCATAACCGGAAAATTGGAACGTTTCTCTGCCAATGCTGTGGTCATCGCTACAGGAGGATACGGCAACACCTACTTCCTTTCAACCAACGCTATGGGATGTAACGTGTCAGCTGCCATGTCATGTTACCGCAAGGGCGCATACTTCGCCAACCCGTCATACGTACAGATTCACCCGACATGTATCCCGGTACACGGAGACAACCAGTCAAAGCTCACACTTATGTCTGAGTCACTCCGTAACGATGGACGTATCTGGGTTCCGAAGAAACTGGAGGATGCCAAAGCCCTTCAGGCAGGAACTAAGCAAGGTCCAGACATTCCAGAGGAAGACCGTGACTATTACCTTGAGCGCCGCTACCCTGCATTCGGTAACCTCGTACCACGCGACGTAGCTTCGCGTGCAGCTAAGGAACGCTGTGACAAGGGTTACGGAGTGAACAACACTGGTCTCGCTGTATTCCTCGACTTCTCTGAGTCAATACAGCGTCTGGGCATTGATGTCATCCGTCAGCGTTACGGAAACCTCTTCGATATGTACGAGGAGATTACAGATGTCAACCCAGGCGAGAAAGTAAAGACCGTCAATGGTGTCGACTACTACAATCCGATGATGATTTTCCCGGCAATCCACTACACAATGGGTGGTATATGGGTAGACTACGAATTGCAGACATCTATCCCTGGACTGTTTGCCATTGGAGAGTGTAACTTCTCAGACCACGGAGCAAACCGACTCGGAGCATCAGCCCTCATGCAAGGTTTGGCAGACGGTTACTTCGTACTTCCTTACACTATCCAGAACTATTTGGCAGACCAAGCTGTATGGCCAAGAATCAGTACCGACTTGCCAGAGTTCGCTGAGACAGAGAAGACTGTGGAAGGACGCATACAGCGCCTCCTCAACATCCACGGCAAACGCTCCGTTGACTCTATCCACAAAGAACTCGGACACATCTGTTGGGAGTACATCGGAATGGGACGTACAGCCGAAGGACTGAAGACTGGTATCGAGAAGATAGCCAAACTGAGGAAAGAGTTTGAGTCCAACCTCTTCATACCTGGAAGCCGTGAAGGACTTAACGTGGAACTCGACAAGGCCATCCATCTTGAGGACTTCCTCACTATGGGAGAACTGATTGCATACGACGCACTGAGCCGTAACGAGAGCTGTGGAGGTCACTTCAGAGAGGAGTACCAGACAGAAGACGGTGAGGCTAAGCGTGACGACAAGAATTACTTCTATGTGGGATGCTGGAAATATGAAGGCAATGACGAGAAGGCACCGACCCTCATCAAGGAACCTCTGGAGTATGAAGCAATAAAGGTACAAACACGTAATTATAAGAACTAATCGCTATGGCAAAGAATATAAGCTTTACAATCAAATATTGGAAGCAGAATGGTCCCAAGGACAAAGGACATTTTGACACACACCAGATGAAAAACATTCCGGACGACACCTCTTTCCTGGAGATGCTCGACATCCTGAATGAGGAACTGATTGAAGAAGGAAAAGAACCGTTCGTGTTCGATCATGACTGCCGCGAGGGAATCTGTGGTATGTGCTCGCTTTACATCAACGGAACTCCGCACGGAAAGACTGAGCGCGGAGCAACCACATGTCAGTTGTACATGCGCAAATTCAATGACGGTGACACCATTACCGTTGAGCCGTGGCGTTCGGCAGCCTTCCCTGTAATCAAGGACTGTATGGTAGACCGCAGTGCGTTCGACAAAATCATGCAGGCTGGAGGTTATACTACGGTGCGCACTGGTGCTCCACAGGATGCCAATGCAATACTTATTCCAAAGGAAGACGCGGACGAGGCGATGGACTGCGCCTCATGCATCGGATGCGGTGCTTGTGTGGCTGCATGCAAGAACGGATCTGCGATGCTGTTCGTCTCATCTAAGGTAAGCCAACTGGCACTCCTTCCTCAAGGACGTGTTGAGGCTGCGCGCCGTGCCAAGAACATGATTGCCAAGATGGATGAGTTGGGCTTTGGAAACTGCACCAACACACGTGCCTGTGAGGCTGTGTGCCCTAAGTGCGAGACTATCTCCAACATCGCACGTCTGAACAGGGAGTTCATCAAGGCGAAGCTGGCGGACTAAACAAGAAGACTGACAATATCACAATAATCGAGTCCCCAGCCAGTCATGGCTGGGGATTTTAAAAACCAATTAGATTATGGCATTATTCGACCAAATAAGTAAAGACATCATGGCTGCTATGAAAGCCCATGACACCGTGCGTCTGGAGACATTGCGCAACATAAAGAAAGTACTGCTGGAAGAGAAGACACGACCAGGTTCGGACGGGAACGTTTCAGATGAGATTGCCGTAAAACTGATGCAGAAACTGGCAAAGCAGGGAAAGGAGTCCGCAGACCTTTATGTGCAGAACGGACGCAAGGAACTGGCTGATGAAGAATTGGCACAGGTGGCTGTTATCGAGGACTACCTCCCAAAACAACTGAGTGAAGCTGAACTGGAAGCAAGACTAAAGGACATCATCACTGAGATAGGAGGAGCGTCTGGTCCACAGGACATGGGCAAGGTGATGGGTGTCGCTACTAAAAAACTGGCTGGTGTTGCAGAAGGACGCGCCATAAGTGCTTGCGTAAAGAAACTGCTGGCGTAACAGCCGTTAACTCACACATCGTCCTGAATGGTGTTTGCGAGCCAGTCGGAATATGTACGCCATGAATCAAGAGCAACTGTTAAATTGCGCAAGATACATGGTTTATCATAGCATTTTGACAAACCCCTGTAGACACCCCTGTAGAGGGGTCTCGGCTGAGGGGGTCATTTCACTCGAGTGAATCGATCATTTCACTCGAGTGAATTGATCGATTGAGCCGAGTGAAATTAAAAGAGGAGTTTTAGGGTTTTCAATTCTACCTTGCAGAAGGTCGACAAAACACCACTTTCCTGTAACGTTTTGCCATCATCTATTTTACACAGAACAGTTCCCGTCTAACTTCTCACCGCCATCGAATCTTCCCTGATGATCCAGTCGCCTATGGTGCGCTGGTTGCTGTCGTAGTTGACACCTATCTTATATAGTCGTTTACCGTCAGCCGAATATGGTATCAGATAGCCCTTGTCATCAATTTGCTGGAGAGCATCCTCTGCCGAACCGTCGTACTTCAGTTCGAAGACGCACACTGCATTGGGCATGTGAACAACTGCGTCAGCCCTGCCTACGGCACTGTCTTCCTCCACTCTCATGTAAGCTC
>CAVFVJ010000022.1:0-22033 GCA_963626085.1 Alistipes ihumii
CTAAATGATTCTTGCAAGGGGGAATGTCCCGGTGGTGAGTCGAATGCGAAGATGAGGCACATCTCTTCCTTTGAAGCTTTCGTGGTGGCGTTGGCAAGTCGCATAGGCACTGGTAACCTCGCAGGTGTTGCCACCGCAATCAGTGTCGGTGGTCCTGGTGCTGTGTTTTGGATGTGGGCGATTGCCGTGCTCGGTTCGGCATCTGCCTTCATAGAGTCAACACTGGCCCAACTTTATAAACGCAAGGGCGAGACATCCTTTTATGGAGGACCTGCCTATTACATGAAGTACGGTCTTGGCAAGGGGTGGATGGGTGTTCTCTTCGCAGTACTGATGACTGTCACATTTGGCTTTGCCTACAACTCAGTACAGAGCAACACAATCTGTCAGGCGTGGCAGAATGCGTTCGGTGTAGACTCGACAGTCATGGGTATCATTCTCACTGCACTCACACTGGTCATCATCTTCGGTGGAATCCACCGTGTGGCAAAATTCTCCTCTATCGTAGTACCGTTTATGGCTGTTGTCTATCTCCTGGTGGCAGTGGGGGTGGTGGTATGTAATATCACGAGTCTGCCAAGGGTGCTGCTCACCATCGTGGAGGATGCGTTTGGATTCAATCAGGCAACTGGAGGTATGCTTGGCGTTACCGTGATGCAAGGCATCAAGCGGGGACTGTTCAGCAACGAGGCTGGAGAGGGAAGTGCCCCCAATGCGGCTGCCACTGCAACAGTGAGCCATCCAGTGAAACAGGGACTGATACAGTCGTTGGGCGTATTCATCGACACGTTGGTGGTATGTTCATGCACCGCATTCATCATCTTGGTAAGTGGAGTGGACATTACCGCTTCAAATGGAATCCAACTCACACAGGACGCGATGTCGCATGAGATAGGCGGCATTGGCAATCCTTTCATAGCCGTTATAATATGGCTCTTTGCCTTCAGCACCATCATTGGTAACTATTATTACGGTGAGACGAATGTGAGGTACATCAAAGACTCCAAATGGACGGTGTTCGTCTACCGTATAGCCGTCGCTGCAGTGGTGATGGTCGGGTCGGTGGTTTCGCTCGATTTGGCATGGGGTTTCGCAGACATCACCATGGGACTGATTACCATGTGCAACCTCACCGCTATCGTCTTGCTCTCACGTCAGGCGGTGTTCTTGCTCAATGACTATTGTCGGCAGAAGAAAGACGGTAAAGACCCTGTGTTCAGTAAGGAAAAGATGCCAGAGATTGCCGACAAACTCGAGGCATGGTAACGGGTTGGTTACCTCCATTCGTACTAGTGTCACATGAATAACAAGTTAATCAACAGAATATGAATTTCTCGTTACTGATAAGCAAGATAAAACTTTCCATCCAAAAGAAGTCTGGTGTCACCAAGAACAAGAAGTGTTTTGCCGCCTGGGCGGCAAAGGGACACATCAAGCAACCCACTGTGAGCGTGGTGATACAGAGCCACAATAAGAGTGAGCAGGTGAAACATATACTGCCCAAGTTACGTCTTTATAAGGATGTGGAAATTATCGTGATTGACGATGGGTCGGACTTGAACCATACAAAAGTACTTGCTGAAGTTCTCACTGGTGCCAACGAGTTTATGGTGCGTGCCAATGACCTATATGAGAACATCACCTATGACAAATGTATCCGCTTCGCCAATGGTAAGTATATTGCCTTACTTCAGGATGACGATGACTTTAACGGCATCTCATGGATGGGGCGTGCCGTGCAGCTCTTCGAGCAACATCCACAGATGGTTATCCTCGGTGGCAAGGACGGCATGGGTATCCGCTTCGAACATGACAGAGGTTGGGCTCATGGAGGAGACCATCAAGAGATGGGGGATTTCTGCTTCGTGACTGCCGTCAACAGAGCACCCATGTGGATTCGTAAGGACTTATTCGTGCAATACCTTCACCATATCGACTACAGTTTCGCCCCATTCCAGTTTGATGATTATGAGTTGTGCGCACGGGCTTGGACACTGGGACTGAAGGTGGGCTGGTATAATGCTGGGTTCTGTAGTCTCAGCGTGGGAGGAATGCGTCTGTGGAACAATGCGTTCACCAAGGAACAGAGCGAGAAAAACGGCAAACGACTTTACGAGCTCTACAAAGACAAAGAGGAATTGCTTAAGACTGTTGCCGATAAGAAGTGAAGACTTTCATTGCACAGAAAAATATTTATATCTTATTGTGCGTGCTTAATCGGAAAAAAATGAGTATATTTGCCAAAAGTTTGCCCGATAAAACAGATAGGATATGAAAACAAATTATGAAATCCGCTATGCGGCTCATCCAGAAGACGCTAAAAACTATGATACGAAGCGTCTTCGTCGTGATTTCCTCATAGAGAAAGTGTTCTCTGAGGATGAAGTGAATCTTGTATACTCCATGTACGACCGTATGGTTGTCGGAGGTGCTATGCCAGTCAAGGAGGAGCTATTGCTTGAGGCTATCGACCCGTTGAAGGCCACACATTTCACGACCCGTCGTGAGATTGGCGTTTTCAATGTCGGTGGATCCGGTGTAGTGAAGGTTGGTGATGAGAGTTACTCTCTCGGATACAAGGAAGCCCTTTATATAGGACGTGGAGAACGCGATGTGGTGTTTGTGTCAGATGACGCTGCCCACCCAGCTAAGTTCTATATCAACTCAACCACTGCTCACCAGGAGTATCCGTGCAAGAAGATTACCAAGGCTGATGCCGACATCCTCGCCCTCGGGTCACTGGAAGAGAGTAATGACCGTGTCATCAACCGTATGATTGTGCAGAAGACACTCGACAGTTGCCAACTTCAGATGGGCATGACTGAACTGAAACCAGGAAGTGTCTGGAACACGATGCCCGCACATATCCATAGTCGCCGTATGGAGGCTTATTTCTATTTTGAGGTACCAGAAGGACAGGCTGTGTGCCACTTCATGGGAGAACCCGACGAGACACGCCACATCTGGATGCAGGGCGAACAGGCTGTACTGAGTCCTGAATGGTCAATCCATGCTGCGGCGGCAACTCATAACTATACATTCATATGGGGTATGGGAGGCGAGAACCAGGATTATGGAGACCAGGATTTCTATGCGATTACAGACTTGAAGTAACTAACAACTAAACTAAAAATATTATGAATCTATTTTCACTTGAAGGTAAGAACGCGTGGATAACAGGTGCATCTTACGGTATCGGTTTCAATATTGCGAAGGCTTTTGTTGCAGCCGGAGTAAAGAATATCATATTCAACGACATAAACGAGTCAGCCCTCGAACGTGGACTGAACAACTACAAGGAAGCGGGCATAACTAATGTGCACGGCTATGTATGTGATGTCACCAATGAGGAGGCTGTGGGAAAACTGGTGAAGACTATCCATGAGGAGGTCGGTCAAATCGATATCCTCGTGAACAATGCCGGTATCATCAAGCGTATTCCAATGCATGAGATGAAGCGTGCGGAGTTCCAGCAAGTTATTGATGTCGATTTGGTCGCACCGTTTATCGTGTCTTCTGCCGTTCTTCCTGAGATGATGGAACGTAAGGAAGGTAAGATTATCAACATCTGCTCTATGATGTCTGAACTGGGACGTGAGACTGTCAGTGCCTATGCTGCAGCAAAGGGTGGACTGAAGATGCTTACACGTAACATATGCTCTGAGTATGGTGCTTATAACATACAGTGCAACGGCATCGGGCCCGGTTATATCGCCACTCCTCAGACAGCTCCGCTGCGTGAGATTCAACCCGACGGTAGCCGTCATCCGTTCGACAAGTTCATTTGCGCAAAGACTCCTGCCGGACGCTGGTTGGACCCATCTGAGCTGGGCGGTCCTGCTGTATTCCTCGCATCACACGCTTCCGATGCGGTCAACGGACATATCCTCTATGTCGATGGTGGTATTCTCGCATACATAGGGAAACAACCAGAATAGGCTTTTGGATTATAAGAGATAAGGTGTAGGTATAGTGAGTTGAATGTCCAATGACTTCGATGAGATGAAGAAACTGTTTCTGCTTGACGCATATGCGTTGATATACCGCGCGTATTATGCGTTGCTCCGTACTCCAAGGATAAACAGCAAACGAATGAACACGTCTGCTGTTATGGGGTTCGTGAATTCCCTTGAAGAGGTCTTGAAGAAGGAAAATCCCGATTTCATCGGGGTGGCGTTCGACCCTAAGGGTGGCACGTTCCGTAATGAGATATATCCGGAATACAAGGCTCAGAGACAGGAGACACCAGAGGACATCCGGCTCTCTATACCGTATATCAAACAGATACTTGAGGCTTACAACATCCCGATATTCGAAGTTCCGGGATATGAGGCTGACGATGTCATCGGCACACTCTCCGCACAGGCATCACTTCGGGGCGATATCATGACTTATATGGTGACACCCGACAAGGACTATGCGCAGTTGGTGAAGGACAATGTCATGATGTGCCGTCCACAACATGGTAACGCTGGTTTCGACATACTCGGACCGAAAGAGGTATGTGACAAGTATGGCATACAGTCGCCCCTACAGGTGATAGACCTGCTTGGACTCATGGGTGATACTGCAGATAATGTGCCTGGATGCCCGGGCGTAGGTGAGAAGACAGCGGTAAAACTTATAAATCAGTTCGGTGGAATCGAACAATTGTTGGAACGTTCGTCTGAACTGTCGGGTAGCATCAGGAAAAAGGTTGAGGACAATGCGGAGGGAATACGTTTCTCCAAACTGTTGGTAACTATCAAGACTGATGTGCCCATCCAATTGGATCTAGACATCCTGAGCAGGAAACAAACGGATATTGACAAGTTGAAGTCTCTGTTCGAAGAGCTGGAGTTCAGAACTCTGTTGCAGCGTATTACAGGCTCAGTCCCAACAAACAACAGGGTTGTCAATAAAACTGTTGTACAGCCCGATTTGTTCAGTAGCGTACAGACACCGATGGAACAGGACCGTCCTGTTCAGCCTTCAGACAATTCTCTCTCCTCACTGTTCGACACTCCTTCGTTCGAAACATATAAGGATGTTCCCCATATATATAGATTAGTAAGCACACCAGAAGACATATCCCTGCTTGTCGGTGAAATCAAGTCGTCAAGTGTACTCTGTCTTGACACGGAGTCTACCAGCACCGAACCGATGCAGGCGGAACTGGTGGGACTTAGTTTTGCCATGAAGGAAGGTGAGGCTTATTATGTGCCTGTTCCTGCCGACAGGACAAGGGCAATGGAGATTCTGGAACGGTTCAGGGAAGTATACGAGGATGAGTCGATACTAAAGGTGGGACAGAACCTGAAGTATGACATCATCGTCCTTGCCAACTATGGGATTCATGTGAAAGGGCAGATGTTCGACACGATGCTCGCTCATTATGTGTTGAAACCGGAGATGAGGCATAACATGGACTACATGGCAGAGGTCTATCTCCATTACAAGACGATTCATATTGAGGAACTGATAGGTCCCAAGGGACGTGACCAGAAATCCATGCGTGACGTGTCGCCCGAGGTGGTTTGCGACTATGCAGCAGAGGATGCCGACATCACGTTAAGACTGAAAAACGTATTCGAGAAGGAACTGGTACGAGAAGGTCTCATGGACTTGTTCCAAACTGTGGAGATGCCGCTTGTCCCTGTGCTTGCTCGGATGGAACTGAACGGTGTGAGAATCGACACACGCTCACTTGCTGAGACTTCCAGAGAATTTACCAACCAGATGGAGGGGCTGGAGCGTCAGATATATGACATTGCCGGTACTACATTCAACATATCCTCACCGCGTCAGGTGGGTGACGTGTTGTTTGACAGACTGAAGATTGCAGATAAGGCGAAGAAAACAAAGACTGGGCAGTATGTGACATCAGAGGAGGTGCTTCAAAGCCTTAAGGGGAAGAATCCCATTGTCGGAAAGATATTGGATTACAGAGGATATAAGAAGCTATTGTCTACCTACATAGACTCTTTACCTCAACTGATAAATCCAAAGACAGGTCACATCCACACATCCTACAACCAGGCAGTGACTGCCACAGGCAGACTCAGTTCAAGCAATCCAAACCTTCAGAACATACCGATACGTGACGAGAACGGCAAGGAGGTACGTAAGGCGTTCATTCCCGATGAGGGCTGCGAGTTCTTTTCAGCAGACTATTCCCAGATTGAGTTGCGTATCATGGCCCACCTGAGCGGTGACGAGAATATGATTGACGCGTTCAATGTGGGTCACGACATACATGCTGCCACTGCTTCCAAGATATTCGGGAAGCCGGTAGATGAGATTACAAGCGATGAACGGCGGAAGGCGAAGACCGCTAATTTTGGCATCATATATGGAATAACCACATTCGGGCTGGCGGAACGTCTGCAGGTGAGTCGCACTGAGGCTAAGGCTTTGATAGACGGTTATTTCGAGACATACCCCAAGGTAAACGAATACATGAACAAGTCCATTGATACGGCTCGCAGGAAAGGATTCACGGAGACCCTGTTCGGTAGACGTTGTTACCTACCTGACATCAACAGCCATAATGCGGTGGTAAGGGGGTATGCCGAGAGGAATGCTATAAACGCACCCATCCAAGGTACAGCGGCAGATATAATGAAGGTGGCGATGATACGTGTGTACCAAAGGATGTTGCGTGAGCGTCTGCGGTCGCAGATGATTCTGCAAGTACACGACGAACTGAATTTCAATGTGTACCCAGACGAAAAAGAGGCATTGCAGCGAATTGTAATCGAAGAGATGCAAGGTGCGTTTGAGATGAGGGTGCCGTTGGTGGCAGACTGCGGCTGGGGAAAGAACTGGCTGGAGGCTCATTAAACTATTTTGTTCAATAGAAATCTAACAATAACATTTATACTAATTATTTATCTCTCAATTTATGAAGAAATTAATCACTTTCTCTTTATTGGCAGTATGCGGTATGGGAAGTATCAGTGCCCAGAGCGACAATTCGGGCTATCCGATCACTCCGGTTCCTTTTACCGCTGTCAAGGTGACACCTAACACATTCTGGGGACAGCGTCTGCAGGCAAGTAAGGATGTCACTATTCCACTTGCTTTCCGCAAGAGTGAAGAAACAGGCCGTTACAAGAATTTCGAGCAGGCCGCTGAACACATCAAGACTGGCAAGAATTTCGAGGTGACAATGGGCTATTCTTTTGATGACACAGACCCTTACAAGACTCTCGAAGGAGCCGCTTATCTGATGCAGACCTATCCAAAGGCATTGATTAACGGCACTCCTGTCGACAAGTACTGTGACAGCGTCATAGCTATCATTCAGTCTGCACAAGAATCTGATGGGTATCTCTATACCGCCCGTACACAGAACCCGCAGCGTCCACACAACTGGGCTGGAACAAAGCGTTGGGAACTGGTCGAGGACCTCTCCCACGAGTTCTACAACCTCGGCCACTTGTGCGAGGCAGCCGTAGCGCACTATAACGCGACTGGCAAGAAGACCCTCCTCAACATCGCCAAGAAATATGCTGACTGTGTGATTAAGGAGGTAGGTACGGGTGCAGGACAGGCTCGTGTCGTACCAGGACACCAGATTGCTGAGATGGGTCTGGCAAAGCTCTACACAGCTACCGGTGACAAGAGATACCTCGATGAGGCTAAGTACTTCCTTGACCAGCGTGGAAAGATAGAACCTTCATGGAAACGTAGCCGTGGTGGCATGTACGTTGACAATGACGGCTATTACCATAAGATAGACGAGTATGCACAGAGCCATAAGCCAGTACTCGAACAGGATGAGGCAGTTGGACATGCTGTGCGTGCCGGATACATGTATGCTGGTATGGCTGATGTGGCTGCACTGACAGGCGACACATCTTACATCCATGCCATTGACCGTATCTGGGACAACATAGTAGGCAAGAAGTATTACCTCACAGGTGGAGTTGGAGCTACTTCTTCTGGCGAGGCGTTCGGTGCCAACTATGAACTGCCTAACATGAGTGCGTATTGCGAGACTTGTGCAGCTATTGCACAGGTATATCTGAATTACCGCCTCTTCCTCCTTCATGGAGAGAGCAAGTACTACGACGCACTTGAACGTTCTCTTTATAATGGCGTGCTGAGCGGTATTTCTATCGATGGAGGTAAGTTCTTCTATCCGAACCCACTTCAGTCTATGGGTCAGCACCAGCGTCAGGACTGGTTCGGTTGTGCTTGCTGTCCGTCCAATGCGGCACGTTTCATCCCTTCCTTCCCTCAGTATATCTATGCAGTTAAGGACAAGGCTCTTTACGTAAACTTGTTCGCAAGCAACGAGACTACAGTGAAGGTGGGCGGCAAGGCAGTCACTCTGCAGCAGTCAACCGACTATCCGTGGGATGGCGACATCACCATGACCATGAAGAAGGCAAGCGGCAACTTCGCACTCAAGATACGTATCCCTGGATGGGTACGCGGACAGGTTGTGCCAAGTGACCTCTACCATTATGCTGACGGAAAGAACCTCAAGTACAGCATCATGGTAAACGGCAAGGCTGTGACAAGTGAACTGAAGGACGGTTATTTTGTGATTGACCGCAAGTGGAAGGCAGGAGACAAGGTAAGCGTACACTTCGATATGGATACTCGTCTTGTTAAGGCTAACGGCAAGGTGGCAGCCGACAAGGGTCGAGCAGCTATCGAGCGTGGTCCGTTGGTTTATTGTGCAGAGTGGCCAGACAACGATTGCGATGTCCTCAGTGTTCTCCTCAACCAGGATCCTAAGTTTACAATGGGAACTACAGAGATTGCAGACACAAAGGTACAGACTCTCATCACAGGCGCTCAGACACTGAGTTTCAATGAGGATGGTAAATTGACTGCCAAGGACGAGAAACTGACCCTCATTCCTTACTATGCATGGGCACACCGCGGAAACGGCAACATGGCAGTATGGCTTCCATACGACTTGAGTGCTACCAGTCCGGCTCTTCCACCGTCAATAGCATCACAGTCAAAGGTCACTTCTTCTGCTCGCATACCATCTATATCAGCTATCAACGACCGCCTTGTGCCTGCCGACGGAAACGACCGCAGCATCCCTTACACACACTGGTGGCCTAAGACCAACTCTACAGAGTGGCTTGCCTATGAGTTCAAGGAACCGACAGAGATATCCACATCAACTGTCTACTGGTACGATGACCAACCATGGCAGGGATGCAAGGTGCCTGATTCTTGGAAACTGTACTACAAGGATGCATCAGGCAACTGGGTAGAGGTTAAGAACCCGTCTGGTTACCCAACGGACAAGGGTGTCGCTTGCACCGTAAGTTTCGACCCAGTGAAGACATCTGGTGTCAAGCTTGAACTTGTTCAGCCTAAAGACAAGTCTTGTGGCGTCTTTGAATGGAGCGTTAAATGACTATATACTCTCAGCCCACTGACTATATAGTCTCGGTGCATTGACTATATACTCTTGGGACGTTGACTATATAGTCTCAAAAAACAAAGCGGAGGCAACCAAGATTGCCTCCGCTTTGTTTTGTATGTCTGCCTTACTGTTCAAACAACTTCTGAAGAGCCTCGTCGTTCAAGTTCTCAGAGTAATAGGCAATGAACTCTTTCGGGGTCATACCGAAATACTCATGGAAGGTGTTGCTGAAATGTGAGTGGGAAGAGAAGCCTACTCTATAAGCTACTTCCGACACGTTCACGTTATTATTTACTAGCAAATAGGCTGCCTGCTTCAACCTGTATGAACGGATAAAAGTGTTGGGAGAGATCCCATAACGTTCCTTCATCTTGCGGTTCAGGTGCACACGGCTTATACCTGCATCGTTGGCAAGTTCGTTTACTCCGAAGTTGGAGTCGTCCAGATGTTTCTTCAAGGATTCATTGATGCGGTTGAAGAGTTTGTCGTCTGCACTGTCAATCTTGGCAGACGCATAGTCGTACCCAACCTCTGTTCTACGCACCCTTCCGATAATCCTTTCCCGTACCCTGATACCCTGTGCTATGGCACTCTTGAGCATCAGCAGATTAAATGGTTTAGTAAGGAAATGGTCAACATCCAAGTCCAGACTGTTTATCTGTGCCCTGTCGCTGTTCTCGCTCGTGAGCATGATTATCGGTAGATTGTTGGTTTCCGGATTCGACTTAATACGCTTGCACAATTCGATACCGTCACCGTCTGGCATACGTATGTCGGTCACAACAGCATCAGGACGTTGAGTCAGTATCTTTTGCCATGCTGGATTGCCACCGTTACATGTTATCACATTATATGAGTCCTGCAGTTGGTCTTTTATATACTGACACAGCCCCTTGTCATCGTCTACAATCATTATCGTGAGCTTCTTCTTTTCTGTGCCAGCAGATTCAGCATCAGGCGCATCGAGTCCAGCGAACGGGTTGGGTTCTGTTTCCGCGTCCACAGTGGAGTTGTCACTGGCAGTCTCGTCTTGTGGTGGTAGCAGCTCGTCTTCTTTGAGGTGACTGTTGCCCAATGGGAATTGCATGATGAACTCCACTCCGTCAGGGTCGATGTTGCGTACACTGATGTCACCGTGGTGGAGAGCTACCAGTTCTGTCACAAGGTTAAGCCCGATGCCAGATCCCAACTTGTTGGATGTGTTGTTGCTTGCCTGATAGAAACGCTCGAAGATATGTGGCATGTCTTGTGGACTGATACTTGAACCGCTGTTGTACACACGAATCTCAAACCAGTCCTTTGCATATTTCAATATGCATTTAGTGCGTACCATGATACGTCCTTCCTCCGGTGTGAACTTGAATGCGTTTGACAGGATATTTGACAGGATCTTCTCGAAGTGGTTCCTGTCAATCCATATCATAACGTGTTGGTTGGCGTGCTCAATGGTGAATGTGATGCGTTTGACGCTTGCATAACCTGCAAACGACTGGAAGACATTGTCCGAGTACTGCTGGAAGTCCGTTTCTGAGAAATGCATGCGGAACTGTCCGTTGTCTATCTTGCGTATGTCCGTTATCTGCTGCACGATATTCAGAAGCCGCTCGCAGTTCCGTTCCATAATCCTGTACAGGCTCAGGTTCTTCTCCTGTACCTTCTGGTCTTCGTTGCCGGCAGGACTGTCGGCATTCATGCTCATAAGTTGGCGTAGAGGGGAGAGCACCATGGTCAATGGCGACCGCAGTTCATGTGCGATGCTGGTGAACATACGCAGTTTCGCTTCTTTGAGCTGTTCGTTCTGTCTTGCCATACCCAGCAACTTGCGCTGTCTCCTGTGTTCGTTGTACACCTTATATATATAGATGCCTATGACGGATGCGACTGCCAAGTAAATCAACCAAGCCCACCATGAGGCGTACCACGGGTGTGCCACTGTCACATCTATGCTTGTCTCGATACCGTTCTGCTCGTCGTTCTCCCTGTAAGCCTTGACATGCATGGTGTATTTGCCCGGCTGGAGAGTTGAGTAGTATACTCCCGTGCCCGACTGGCATGTGTGCCATGTCTTGTCGTAGCCTTCAAGCATATACTTGTACAGTATACGGTTCGGTGCGGAATAGTCGGGCACTGCGAACGTGAACTCCAGTGAGTTCTGGTTGGATGCGAGCATGATCTCTTTTGCTGAGAGTATATTCTGGTCCAGTGTGTTGCCGTCTGACTCCGAATCATACGACACGTACTGTCCGTTCACCTTCAGACTGGTGAGCAGGATGGGTCGCCTGAGGTCTTTGTGCCTGTTTATCTTGGAGGAGTTGAAGCCTATTATCCCGTTGTCAGACCCGAAGTAGATGGTGCCTGTCTTCGACTTGTAGTGTGACTTGCCGTGGAACTCACCGATGAAGTATCCCCCGAATGAGGTATATACATGTGGGGCGGACGTGTTCTTGTCGATACAGATAATTTTCTGTTGTGTGGCAAGCCAGATGGCAGACTGGGTGGGTTCTATCGACATCACCGATTCATCCTGAAGCATTATCTTGGATTCAGCTGTCTGCAGGTCATAGACTACGAGTCCGGAGTTGGTTCCTATGTACAGGTTCTGTCCGTCCTTGACAATGCACCTTGCCATGAGAATGTTTGAACGGTCGAAGGTGATTTCCGTAATCTGACTTGATGCGTACTTGTACTGGAAGATGCCTTGGGCAGTACCTATCCACAGATTGCTGTTGTCGCAGC
Organism: Alistipes ihumii; assembly: GCA_963626085.1. Taxonomy (GTDB): domain Bacteria; phylum Bacteroidota; class Bacteroidia; order Bacteroidales; family Bacteroidaceae; genus Colivivens. The sequence goes on from CAVFVJ010000022.1 coordinate 12,116, forward strand.
AGAGGCAGTATGTCCATCCGTTGAACAATGATATTGAAGACAGGTCGGTCACAGAGTGTGACTTTAGGTCTGCCATGAACACTCCCCTGCCGTTTGTCGCTATGTAAAGGACATCGTGGCTTTGGTCGTATGCCAGGTCCATAATCGGCTCTGAGGAGAACTGGCGCAGCCAGTCGGGTGTCATGAATTCACCGCTTGTGCGGCACTGCACCCCACCGCCGTATGACCCGATCCACACTGCTCCACGCTTGTCGACCACGACACTTTGTACCAACGGTGATCTCAGTCCGCCTACTGCCACGGCATTGCTCAGATTGTCGTTCTCCGACACGAACACACCGGCTCCGTCGGTGCCTATCCAGTAATTGCCCTTCTGGTCTGACGTGATGGAGGTGATGGACGATGCATTCATCTTGTTGGACGATGGCGATATGGCATAATACAGGAAGTTGTCGGAGTGGTTGGGCAGTACCAGCACGCCTTTCTGGTAGATGCCTACCAACAGGTTGCCTTCCGCATCCTCCGTGAACGAACGTATCTTGGCGAAGTCAAGGTTAACGTTGGGGTTGTAGATATAATAAGGAGAAAGTGTCTCGTCACCGTGCATCTGCCAAATTCCGCGGCTGTCCGTTCCGACCAGTACCGTACCATCCTTGCGCTCTATGACCGATGAAACGGGATAGTTGAAAGGTTTATTAAGTGTTCTCAGCACTTGCGACTTGGTGTCGAACAGCAGGATGCCGGCATTGGTGCCGAGAATGATGTCGCCTGATGTCTGCAACTGTGATATGACGTATGTGTTGTTCTGCTGTATGATTTCAGCGGCTTCGTCCGTCATCCTTACAGGCAGTGTCTTCATGGCTTTCAGGTCGATGTGGTGCAGTCGGTGACTGTTGTCGGCAATCCACAGGTGGCTGTTCCTGTCTATGAATATGCGCTGACATATATTGTCGGGGAACAGTTTCCTGAGTTTTGTTGTCTTGTCCGTGTCCTTCTTGCACGTCTTCTCGTTGAAGACAACCAGTCCCTCGCCGTCAATGGAAATCAACAGACAGTCCTTTTCCGGGTATCTGAGTATATTGCCGATGGACAGTCCCTCTTTCGTCTCGTTGTCTGATAGGAATATATGTTGCAGACTGTTGTTCTTGATGTCAAAAAGAATCAGTCCGTTGCTTGTCGCAAGCCACAGCTGGTTCTCCGAACGTTCCTTGACAGCTCTGACACTGTTTATCAGCACGTCCTTGCGACCAGACAGTTGGTCGTGAAACCGCTCTCCGTCGAACATGTCCAGAGAGGCGACCCCCGACACCCACGCTATGCCACGTGAGTCGATGTATGTCGAATAGATGGAACTGCTGGTCAGTCCGTCCTGTGTGGTGTATATCCTGGCGGTTTGTGATTTGCCGGTAATGGCTACGGCCAGCATGATGATGAATAAAAACAATCTGTGTCGCATAATGTATTCCTTTCGCTATAATCAGTTTGCAAAGATATACTTTTTTCGCCAACATTCTTCTGTGCCAGAACCGATAATATACAGCAGATTCTCGTGTAAAGGCCACTTTCCCTCAAGATTTTTGTCGATGTAACCAATTTGCAAGAAAATAAAACAAGGGTTCAAGAGGGTTACAGCTAGAAGCTGTTACTTTGCCGCCAGAAAATTGTGAGTAGTAAAACAACTTTTTAACAACTAAATTATGATGAAAAAATTACTTTCGATGTTGATGCTTGTGGCGGGAACCATGACCATCAACGCACAGATCGACACCTCCGGTTGGTCGGAAGGTGACGATGTGTCCAGTCAGCTTGACTGGGGTGACTATGACGGTACTACCAATGACGGTGGTTATTGGCAGGGGACTAGTGCCGCTTATTCTTACAATGAGTGGGAGAATTTCCAGAAAGCGGACATTGACCGTTATCAGTTCGTGTATCTGCCCGCAGGCGTGTACACACTGCGCGCACAGGCATTCCACCGTTACGGAGACCAGAGTGCCGCTGCGAAACTCTTCTTCAACAACACCACACAGGATGCTTATGCATATCTCTATGCGGATGTAATCACAGTGGACAGTATTGCAACTGACAGCGACGGAGTGGAAAGCATAGCCGCTTACACTGTGACATCAAGCCGTCAGAAGGCTCTGTGCTCCAACTGGTCAGAGAGGGTTGACCACATCATTTTTGAGAAAATAAATTCAGAAGGAAATACTGACTGGTCGTCCGACTCCAAGTACACGTTCGAGGATGTCACTTATTACGCTCCGAACAGTATGGAGGGCGCACGCGCATACTTCGACTTGGACGCTTTCTGGAATGAGGTTAAGGTGATTGTCAAGGAAGACAGTTATGTAAAGCTCGGTATCCGTCGTGAAGGTGAGAATATCGGTGCTGAATGGGTGCTCTACTCTAACTTCCAGATTGTCTATGAAGGTAATTCTGGCGATGCAGTCGAGATTGAGCTGGCTCAAGAGGAACTGTTCAAGGCGGAGTCTGCCCTCGAACAGTTGCGCGACAAGATTGCCTTGGCTTACGGTACACTTGCAGTGCTTCTTGACGATGCGATGATGGAAATCGACTATGATGACGCTGATGCAGAGAGTATCCGTGAGGCAACTGAGACTGTCAACAACCTGTATGCTGAGTACACGACTTACTTCAATGACGCTGAAACCATCAATGGACTCATCGGTTCAATGACATCTCTTTCTGAACTTACTTCATACGCCGGTCTTGAAGACTTCAAGGCTGCCATCGTCAACGCACAGGGTGTCATTGACGACGGAAATGACGGAAGTGAACCCACTATAACTGACCCTGCCACATACACAGACGCAAAGGACAAGTTGATTAGCGCACGCATAAGCTATCTTATGTCTGCAGGTGCTGACGAGAACGGAGTCTACGATTTCTCCGCTGCCATCAAGAACCGTTGGTTCTGCAACGAAGAGTACAATCCGACATGGAACGAAGAGAGCCAGCAGTACAAGTATGCCGATGACATCGAATCTGCATGGTTCGGTTCCAACAAGGCCTGGGAGGTGGATGCTACTGCTGCTGATTCAGCCAACGGACGTTACGCCCTCTCAGACAAGGTGGTCATCTACAGCTCTGAGATGAACAACGAGTGGGTTAAGGACATGAAGATTACAAGTGGATGGATGGGTTCTATCGACAAGCCGAGATTCACTCAGGGTTACACAAGTATTCAACAGTGGAGTGCCTCTGCCGTAACAGGTTACACTGGCATACACCAAACTCTTACAGGTCTGCCTGACGGATACTACTCAATGAGTGCTATGTACGTGAATGCAGGCAACGACGTTACTGATGGTCAGTATGCATTTATCTCATGCGGTGACAATGTGGAGAAGGCTCAGTTCACCAAGAAATACTCTGGATGGTGGGGCAACAACCGTGGCGGTTGGCAGACCCTCTCAACCGGCATGATACACGTGACTGGCGGTGTTGCTACAGTGGGTGTGCGCTCTAACTGGTTCTATGCAGCTACAGGCTTCCACCTTTATTATTATGGAAGCAATCCGGACTTCTCTTCAATGGTCCAGGTTAAGATTGATGATGTCAAGGCACTTGCCGAAGAGAAACTCTCGTTCCCCGGTGACATTACAGAGGTGGAGGAGATGCTCGGTGACATCAAGATGCCGGTAGAAGGGTTCGATGCATATCTCAACGCACTTGACGAGGTCAGTGAGATAACTGCATACATCAACGCTGCATATGATTACATCAACTCATGGAATCTTGTTAACGACATCGTTGTAAAACAGGATGCTTATGACGCAGAGACTCCTGAATACGCAATCTATGAGGTATTGTTCAATGCGGTAAGTGAAATCGGTTCTAACGAGAGCGACACTTACAAGACTGCCATGGAGGCTACAGAACTCTTCAACTCTCTGAATACTTACATCACTTACCGTGATGAAATCGCTAAGTTTGCAGATGCTTATCCTGCTATCTCTACTATCATCAGCAAGCAGAGCGAAAGTCTGCAAGCTTCTCTCACAAAGGAGACAATCGCTGAATACACAGCAGAGCTTGAGGTTGCTTACAAGGAAGGTATGAAGGCAAAGAATGCCAAGATTCTCGCTGAACTCGGTATCGACAAGGCTACAGTAGACTCACCTGTTGACATTACAGTGCTTCTCACTAACCCTGACTTCTCCGACGGCAAGAACGGTTGGACTGACGCTCAGAACAACATGGTTGTCGACAAGAACCTGCAGAACGCAGAACGCTGGAACGAGAACTTCGACTATTCACAGACTGTAGTTGCACTGCCGGAAGGTTGCTACAAGTTCACTGTTCAGGCATTCTACCGTGACGGTAGCATGGGCAACGTCAATGAGGGTGCTTACTACAACTGGTGGTATGCCTCAGCTGCAGACACTGAACTTTGGGAGACAAAGAATGTAGAGCTTTACGCAAACTCAAACGGTGCAGAGCGTGTCTCATACATCACTTCCATTGCAAGTGAACTGTTCACAGAGCCTTCATTCACAAGAATTGTCGGCAGTTTGGTTGACGGTGACATCCTCGTAGATGAGAACGGTGACATCGTTTATGATGAGAACGGCAACGAGATTGTGATGCAGGACACTATCTGGCAGTACTACAACGATACAGTCTACACTGAGGCTGGCGAGATAGAGTCTGTAAAGGCTCACGGTTATCCGTTCGACGCAGAGGTTGACGAGGCTGGTACCGTTTACTACTATCCGAACTCAATGACAGGTGCATACTATTGCTTCGAGAAGAACCCGACAAGCTACTACAATGAGGTTGCTATCATGGTTGAGGACGATATGGACTTGAAGCTAGGTATCCGTAAGGCTACTACCATCAGCAACGACTGGTGCATCTTCGATAACTTCAAGCTCTATTACCTTGGCAAGGAGGCTCCAGACGCAATCCAGGAGGTAAATCAAGAGTCTGTAGGCAACGGTGCTATCTACAACGTGGCAGGACAGAAGTTGGCTGCACCGCAGAAGGGTATCAACATCATCAACGGCAAGAAGTACCTTGTGAAATGATGAGTTGACACAGCTATTGATATGACGGATGTCCCGGGTGAATCACCTGGGACATCTTTTGTTTCGTCTGGAATGCCCCTGAGACAGGTGGAATGCAGTGTTGTTTCTTTTCTAAAAACTTTATGTTCATATATTACAACACGAAAAAACGGATATGCCTAACTTTGCAGCGCAAATCAAATTACAATCTATGAGACGGAACATACTGATAATGCTGGTGCTCATATTTGCCACGTCTACTGGCAGTATCGCACAGAACAAGACCTTCGGAAACCTTCCTCCGTTGCATGTGGATGGAAAGTATCTGAGGGATGTGAACGGTAACATAGTAAGACTACACGGTGTGATGGACACGCCAAATCCCTACTTCAACGGAGGGCGTTGGGGCAATTCGTGTTCAGATTCTTCGGTCGGCTCTTGCCTGTCCTATTTCAACAAGTTGTTTACAGCCATAACTGACACGACCAACGGAGCGTACTGCAACGCTTTCCGTCTGCATCTCGATCCGTGCTGGACGAACGACCCCAGTCTTACTTCCGATGGTAAGGAAAGCGGTGAGGCTGACATAAGCCGTTTCAGCAACGCACGTCTCACCAAATATATGAAGACCTTATATTATAGGATAGCAAGCTACGGAATGCGCCATGGACTGTATATAATCATGCGCCCGCCGGGTGTCTGTCCGGGAACCATACAGGTGGGCGACTACTATCAGGAGTATCTGATGAAGGTGTGGGACACTGTGACCAAGAACGACAGTATCCTCAAGTACTCCGGTCAGATTTCCATAGAGTTGGCAAACGAACCGGTGACTGTACTCGACGAGAACGGACAGTCGTCCGCAAGGGCTTTGCATGATTTCTTCCAGCCCATCGTCGACAAGATAAGGGCAAACGGGTTTACCGGTATCATCTGGGTTCCGGGTTCCGGATGGCAGTCAGGCTATCAGGGGTATGAGACTTATCCTATCACAGGATATAACATCGGCTATGCGGTACATGTGTACAACGGTTGGTATGGTGCGAGCGACTCAAGCTGCGACCACCAGGCGTTCATCAAACAATTCGGGAAGCAGGTGCCTGTGGTCAACACCAATCCTGTTATGGTAACGGAGATTGACTGGAGCCCAGAGAAGGATGGCGAGGGACACTATAACGAGTCGGGCACTTGGGTGCCTGCCAACTGGGGCACATGGGCGACAGCCTCCACTTCCAAGTGGGGTAAGGCATGGAAGGCTGTGCACGACTATTATGCAAACATTGGAATGACTCTTACGGGTACTGCGTCATACATCGACATCGACAAATCCATCGCAAGCAGTCCGGCAAAGGCTGTTGTGGCGTTCGGCGGCAACGAAGAATGCTGCGGCAAGGCTTGTTTCGACTGGTATAAGCAGTGGAACACGGACACACGTCCTTATATGGCGTACACACGTCAGTGGACATCTGACCTCGGCAACGGCACATATATAAACCCAGTAATCAACGGTGACTTCCCAGATATCGATGTCATACGTGTGGGCGACACCTATTACATGGCAACGACAACCATGTTCTATTTCCCCGGTGCTACCATCCTGAAGTCAAAGGACTTGGTGAACTGGGAGTACTGTGCTAACCCTCTGCAGCAGGTTGACGACAACAAGGCGTATAACCTGACTGGTGCAGACCATTATTCACAGGGACAGTGGGCGGCTTCGCTCAACTACTCGAAGGGCAAGTATTACCTTTATTTCATCTGCTACGGCAGGAGCGGTGTGGACGGGACACAGAACATAATGCTTACGGCTACAGACCCCGAGGGAACATGGACTATGACCAAGATGAAAGACCATTACTATGACTCTGGTTGGTTGTTCGACGACGAGGGCGACGGTAATATATATGTTGCCTGCGGTATAGGTGACATATATGTGAACAAACTTGACCGCAACCTCAACAAGCTTGAGTCAATACGTGTACTGTCCCTTGGCAACGGTCTGGAAGGTTGCCACATGTACCATATTGGAGACTACTATTATATCTATGCCACTTACGGTGGCACTGAGGGTAGCCAGACTATATTCCGCTCCACTTCCCCGATGGGTCCATACGTGGAGCATGAGGGACGTGTCTTTGAGAAACAGCACATTCACCAGGGGGCTTTGATAGAGACTCAGACCGGAGAATGGTGGACTCTGCTGTTCAAGGATGCAGGAGCCATCGGACGAATCCCTTATCTGGAGCCTGTAGTGTGGGAGGACGGATGGCCTATAATCGGCAATAACGGTATTGACGTTAGTGCCGGAGGCAAGGCTTATCCTAAACCGAATGTGGGACAGACCTATCCGCGCACTTACCTCGATACCAACGACACCTTTACCGAACCGACACTGGGACTGCAGTGGGAGTGGAATCACAATCCGGACAATGGCAGCTGGAGTCTGTTCGAGAACCCGGGTTTCCTGAGACTCCATACAGTATCCATTACAGACTCTCTCCAGACTGCGCGCAACAGTCTCACACAACGTATTCTTGGATACAGTCCCGTGGGTACTGCCAGCAACAAGTACATGGATTCATATGGAACGATAAAGATGGCGGTAAACAACATGCAGGACGGTGACATCGCAGGTATTGCGGTCTTCCAGGAACCGTATGCCTATATCGGAATCAAACAGATTGAAGGCAAACGCTACCTGTACTACCTGCATCAGACCAAACTGAGGGGAACTCAGACGGATATGCTGGGTGACGAGATCCAGACCGACACCGTCTACCTGCGTGCAGTGGTAAACTATGGAACCAACAAGGCTTCGTTCTACTATAGCCTCGACAACAGTAAATACACCAAGTTCGGAGAGGATATGACTATGGGCTATACACTGAGCGTGTTTGTGGGCAACAGGTTCTTCCTCTTCAACTACGCAACGGAGCAACTGGGTGGTTATGTCGACATCGACTGGTTCTCAACGGAACCGGTATTCTCAGAGGAAGGCTTCTTCGGACCTGGTGTCCTGCACACTTATACGACGGACGACCTCACCATGACTGACCTCAGTCTTGAGAAAACCTCATACACCATGATTCCGGGCAGTGCCAAGTCGCTCGACATCATCAGCACTTCGGTATCTGGTCTTGAGAGTAACGTAGCGTCCAACTGCGCCTTCACTTACACCAATGCGGAGATAGCGCAGGTGGTGGGTGGCAGACTCATCGCACAGAAGGAAGGGGAGACAGAGGTTACGGCCTCTTATACCGACCATTTCGGCAATACCAAGACAGTCTCGTTCGATGTCACAGTTTCATATTTCCCGATGTCCAACGATGCACTAAACCCGTCCATATACGGTTCGGGCACATTCGTGGAGAAGACTGCCTCTCTGAAGACCAGCCAGTACGGCTTTGGCGGTTGGGAGTACAGCGGCGGAGTCGACTTCTCGGCATACAATTATATAATAGTGAAACTGAAGCGTGCGTCAACGGCACAGCCTTCGTTTCGCCTGTTCGATTCGACCAATTACTGGTCTGACTGCTATATGCTGGACATGAAGAAGAGCGTGACAGCGGTCATCGACCTGCATAACTTGGTGACACCGAACGGCAGGACTATCGATCCTTCACAGATTTTCAAGGCTGGTTTCTGGACAGACGGCACAAGCGCGATATACATCAAGTCGGTTTACCTCAGCATGGACGGAGTCAACCCTGTCGACGGAATAGAGGAACTGTTCTCTTCCGGCTGCGATACGAAGATAGTGAGTGGGGTATACGACCTCACGGGACGTGAACTTCCGAACGGTTACAGTAAGGGAGTCAACATAGTCCGCATGAGCGATGGAACGGTACGAAAGATTTTAGTTAAGTAGTTAGTTATATTAGTTAGGTTCAAGTGTGGGGACATCATAGTTTTTATGATGTCCCTTTTTTGCGCTTCCTTCCTGCAATTGTCGCAGTTCTGTTACATTGCGTACATATTCCGGAGCATATCCGTTCAAAATTCCGAGGCTGCAACTGGCAGTTATCATGAGGCTCTGCTCCCGAGCGAAACAGGAAATAGCATTTCTTCCAGATTGACGATTAGTGGGTGACGTGTCCCACGTCACATCTTATGAAGAGTGCAGTGGGACACTGCACCTACTAATAAGCGTCAGAAAGCCTGGCAACAAATCCACGCTTATATGGTTTCCGGTTACTCCAACAGACACTGTCGGTGAAAAATAAGTACGTGTAAAAACTCTTTGTCGGTTTTTATTCGTAACTTAGCGGCGTGAAACGTAAAATGCATGATGCTATGACGGATTTAGTTAATTGCTATCCTGTGGGTGTGCAGACATTTGAGAAAATACGTACAGGGCAGTATCTCTATGTCGACAAGACAAAATACATAGTCGATTTCCGTAAGAAGAAGATGAGTTACGTCTTCCTGAGTCGCCCGAGGCGGTTCGGTAAGTCGCTCTTTGCCTCTACTCTACAGGCTTACTTTGAGGGGCGCAAGGAACTCTTCGAAGGGCTTGCCATAGCCGACTACGAGAAGGACTGGGTGGCGCATCCAGTGCTCCACTTCGACATGAGCGGAGCCAAGCATTTTGATGCGGAAAGACTGAACGATTATCTGGACCGGGAGTTGGCTCCATATGAAGAGATGTATGGACAGAACGAAATGGAAAAACACCCGAACGACCGTCTTACGGGGCTTGTTAGACGTGCATACGAGCAGACTGGACAGAAGGTGGTAGTAATCATCGACGAGTACGATGCTCCCTTGCTCGATGTCGTGCATGAGAATGACAACCTTCAACAGCTGCGTTTCATCATGCAGAACTTCTATAGTCCTCTGAAGAAACTCGACCCATATTTGGAGTTCGTCTTCATCACCGGAATAA
>CAVFVJ010000023.1:0-42066 GCA_963626085.1 Alistipes ihumii
CATTCTCCGGTGATGTGCTAATCTCAAGCAATCCGTAAGCAGGTTTCAAGTCAACGGTCAGTGTCTTCTTTTCCTTGCCTGTCTCAATCACTCCATCCTCCGTATGGTAAAGGGGAGCAGACACCTTATATATATGCGTACCGTAAGTGAGGAACTTTGACACCACTCCACCTTCTACAGGCTGCTCTACATCGTCTATCACCACGATAGCATTGGAAGGGTTCACAGTCAGCACGAGGTAAGAGCCGCCCATGTCCTGCTGGACTATGGTCTGCACCTGACCTGTCGTTATCTCCATGATGTATGTAGTCGCCTTCCTTATGTTTATCGGGAAGTCGTAGTTCGACAACGAGCCCAACTGCGGATGGCGGATGCTGATGTGACGCACACCGAACGGAACATACACCCATATCTCACCTGCATGCGTATCGTCTACTTTCTGTACTCCTGCCGAACCGACATCAAAGATGAAGCCCTTCTGTGTCGTCTGCACACGAATCAAGGCACACTTGTCCCCGTTCTGGTCCAGCACCAGCGTGTTTCTGTTCTGGGCTGTCAGGTCGGACTCTGCCAGATAGAAGTTGGACACCGATATCTTCTGAGCGTAGGCAACAGAAGACACCATGATGAAAACCAGCATTATCCCCAACTTCTTAAGAAAACTGCCAATATGATTGTAACCGCCAGTCATATTCATTCAAGTCATGCCAGCTCCTTGGCACATTTTCAATACTATAACCTCTACTACATACGAAAAAGAGCGTGGAGCCATTTCTGTTACACTTCCCACACTAGAAAGGCTATTATAGCGTCAAAACCCAAGCGTACAAAAACACCTTTTACCAATATGTACATCTAACCCACCTCAGCCCATAGGGGAGCTTTCAGCAAAAGTTCAGACAACGCAAAGATAAGGGTTTTTCTTTTACAGAGTACACCTCCACTTTAGAAAAACAAGGAAAACATCTGAAATTTAACCTTCCAGACCAACCTTTTGCAAAATATAGTAGGTGACGTGGCTCACGTCACAACAACAGGAACCAACGTGGCTCACGTCACATTAGTAGGTGACGTGGCTCACGTCACAATAACAAGCAGTATGAAACCTTTGTCATCATCCTAACTGTTGTGCGGTGGGACACCGCACCTACTAAACAAAGCCGTCCACAGCCGCGTTGAACTAAAAAAACATTACTGTCCGTTTAGCGGTATCGGTGAAAAGGGTGTGCAATACATCAATATCGAAGATTTCCTGTTGGACAAAATAAACACACTGTAACGAGTACAAACGGTTGAACGCTTAAACACAGGAGAAAGACCATTACACTGCCTTGTTCACTTTCCGCTAACTGCCGGAAGGCTTATGGCCGGTCTCCAGACTGTTCAGTTGCTTCCCCATATTGAGTTTGAAATACACCTCGCGCAATCCCTCGTACCAGAGAGTCGGGCTGGTCGGAGCGAACGTTCTTGCCTTCTCGTAATTCTCCAACGCTTTCTTGTAGTACTCTATCTCCTGTCGTTTTAGTTGGGCATAGGAACTGGTACCTACCTTGTAGTTGTTCGCACGGTAGGTCTGTTGCGCCTTGATGACATAGATATCGCCCATACTGCTGTACGAGAGTGTGTCATTATTCTCAATGGCTACAGCACGCTCATAGCTGCTGATGGCAGAATCGAGACTATCCATGCACTGCAGACACTTGCCCTTGATATACCACAGGCGGCGGTTGGACGGAGTTCTCTCCAGTTGGGCACTCACGGTCGTGTATGCCTGGTCGTACTGCTTACGGTCAATCTGGCACTCCACCAGCGTTATATAGAAATACTCGCGTGTGGAATCCGCATTCCAACCTTTGTACAGGTAATCGATGGCCTTGAGGGTGTCGCCCAGAGCGAACATGGTGTTGCTGCCTATCTGACAGAAGGTGGTGTAAGATGCAGTGTCCTCCATCACTGTCGGGATGTACTTCAACACATTACGGTACTCTGACGAGTTATACGCTGAATAGACGGCAAGCCGCATCATGTCGAGACTGTCTGTGGCTGGCTTGGAGTCCTTAGCTCCGCACACCAATGTGTTGTGCATGGTCGTGAGGTAGAGATCAAAGAAACGATAGGCATCCGAATACTTACCCTTCTTGTAGAAATACTTGCCAGCACTTTTTATATTGTTACGGTAGAACGTCAGACGTGAAGAGATGCCTGCAGAATAGTGGGGTTTCACTCGTCCTTTCTGATCGGGCAGACGGTCTATACTGTCGCACGAGAGACCATACTTATACACCTTATATATATAAGAGAACAGTTTTGCCGTATCAGGATTGTTCTTCAAATAAATCTTCCGGTTCTCAGCATCGGCAAGTCCATGCTCCACATTCATCAGCATGAAATGGACAGAGGCATCTCCCTTTGCCTCGTCAGACTCACCTATTGCCTTTTCCAGCAATGACTCTGCCTGTGCGAAGTTGGATGACTTCACAGCGGCACGCGCCTCCTTCATCGTCTTCTTTATATTGACCTCCTGTTTATTTTCCTTATCTTTCCCTTTGTCATCCTGCCTGTTCTGCGCATTGACACCGACAAGAGAGGAGAGAGCCACACAAGTAGCCATCATAAGGACTCTCAGCCAATTTCGTTTCTTACACACTTGCATAAACGTCAGTATTTACAATCATGATGCCGCAGGTCAGAACGTGATTCTCACCATACCGCGTATGCCCCACTTGTTCACGTCGGGATCGTTGAGATAAGTGAGACGTCTCACGTATTCCACATGCAGCAACTTGAATATATTATGAATGCCAAACCGAAGCTCCACGTACGGAGTCTTTTTGTCCATCACGACCGTATTGTTCACATACGACCCGTCCACATTGAAATGACCGGGGAAATAGAATAGTCGATTGTCGGAATAACCGCCCGCAGCCGGATTGTTCTTGTCCGTCAGTGTTCCCCACAGGACATTGACTCCCACTATCTCACGCCACTTCAGTTTCCGGAGCAAGGGGATACGGTTGAATATCTTGCCGTTGAGATCCCACTGGTACATGACTGACAGATACCGGTCATTAAGGAACTCAAGGTTATTTATCAAGGAGAAAGTGAAGTCCTCAAGGATGTACGACTGATTGGCTGCCGGATGGATAAGCAATGGGAACGGTACGATATTCCATTGGATTCCAGCCTTGACATCGAAGTCCATCTTTCCCCAATTGCTCGGCATCCAGAATCGTTTGTAGATGCCTGCCTCCGTCACATTGTACTCGTACTGTCCTCCAAGGAAGTTGTTGAGACCAATGGTGTGTGAAACGGTGACGACTGGTGCGTCAAGGTTGATCTTCACTCTCCGTTGCTTAGTGTTGATGTACGAAGCCCCCGGTTCGAAGGAAATCTTTGCCTTAAACTCACTAGTGGTCATCTTCCTTAGGTAGCTTGCCGCATCTTGCGATGGAGTCCCCACACCGTCGAGCGGTTGGTAGAACAACGCATCCACAGCCTTGTTGTCGGTATGCGTGTACGTAAGTCCATAACGGAATCCACTCTCAAACTCACGCTCGTAGTCAACCTTCACTTCTTTCGTGTGGTTGTACTGGTCCACCTTACTGGTCTTCAACGACAGGAACATGTTGTCCTTGTCCGTCGGCACGAACTTGTCGAACGGACTCACGATGTCATTGAGGTAAGACACCGACAGGTTGTGTACAGGGAACTCACGTGGCAGGTATGCCTTCTTGTTGAACGAGTAAGTCAACTGAGCTTTACCATAGACGTTGCGTGTCGCTGTTCCGTAAGCCACATAACCGCTGGCAAAAAGATGAGGACTGAGGTTGGCGTTGGTAAGTGCCGACAGGCGCAAGCGCAGGTTGTCATAGTGGTTGCCTGATATGATTGTGTTGACAGGCCCTATGTCCACGTAGTTGGGATGGGTGGAGTCGCCTGTCTCCACGAAATTCTCAATCAATGCCTTCAAGCCAAAGATGATATACTTGAACCCTTTTATCTGTTGAAGCCGACTCAAGAACGAACCCATCTCGCTCTCGCTCTTGGTCAGTTGCACCTCACGGTACTGGTTCCAGAATTCCTCATCGTGCATCTCTGCGTCAGCCTCCTTGAATACAGTGCCTTTGATGCGTTTGAACACCTTGGGAGAGATTGGTTCAAACGAGAAATCCTTGTTACGTATGGTACGCTTGACCATGAACTTGCGCAGATACATGTTCATCTCCACCAGCATGTCATTGCTCACCACAACCCGTTCGCCCGTGGGAAGACTCTTGAAGTCCTGCGAGATAATCATGTTGTCAACGAAATTCACATCACTGCGTTTGGGAATGTGCAGCTCTGTACGTCTCACCTGATAGGTGGAGTCGTCCATCACATAGATAAGTCCTGAGAAGCCGAAGTCTTGCTGATTGTTCGGGAGGAAACCAAGTTCAATCACCCTGTCACCGTCAATGTACGTTGTGTCTTGTATATAATAGCGATAGAAGGAGATAGCACTGTTGGCGATGGGACTCTTGAATGGATACTGCAACAGTCGGCACTCGTTTTGGTAGATGTCTACATCAGTAAACACATCCTTCAACGTAGTTGTAAGAATGTCTCCTGTATTGAAGAAGTCATTCACTCCGGCATTGTTCTGTGCCTTGACGATGGTCTTCTCCGTCTTAGGGCTCTTCCGATAGATTATCTCCGATATTGTCTCGTCCACGGTCAACGGCAGAATCAGTTTTCCTGTCTCTGGGCAACGCTCCACATGGTCCTTGAGGAAGGCGAACTGTTTCATTTCTTTCTCCTCAAACACCTTCTCTGTAAACTCGTTGAGAGAAAACACCATCTTCTCATACTTGGAAAAACTGACAAAGTCCTTCTCATGCAGGTCGTTCACCTTCTTGTGTTCAATCACCTTACGCATGAGTTCCACTGCTGGATTGTTCTTACGGCTGTACTTGCCCTTGTTGGCATTGACCGTGACGGTTTCAATCTGGCGTGGCTTACTGACAAGCTTTATCCTCAGGTTCTTGGTTTTCCCTGGCACGAGCACGATAGTCTGAGGCTCGTAGCCCATGGTGGATATAGTCAGTTTCGTCCATTTCGGTTCTTCCCTTAGTTCGAACCGTCCCTCGCTGTCGGTCATTACACCCACATTATGCCCCTGATAATACACATTGACATAATCGAGAGGCTGGCGTGTTTTCGAGTCAATCACCACACCTGTCACCTGTGCATGCGTGTACAGCGACACAATGAACAAAAGAATAATACCGAGAAATCTATTCATCCTAAAAACAACAAGCCCCTCTACACCTTGATGAAGAGGGGTTTTATACAGAACTGTTATTAATCTATCTCCTCATCGGCTTCGTAGCCACCCATCTCGCGAAGAGCATTCTTCAGCATTACGTACTGCTGGAAGAGATGGTTCACAGGCACCTCGTTCTTTGTGTAGTCGTGCATAGGACTCTTGAGGTAGAAGCTGAGGAACCGCTGGATGCCGTAACGTCCAGCACGTGCAGCCAAGTCGCTCAACAGACAGAGGTCGAGGAGCAACGGAGCAGCGAGGATTGAGTCACGACACAGGAAGTTAATCTTGATCTGCATCGGATAGCCCATCCATCCGAAGATGTCGATGTTGTCCCATCCCTCCTTGTTGTCATTGCGTGGAGGATAGTAGTTGATTCGTACTTTGTGGAAGTAGTCATTATAGAGGTCGGGCTGCTTGTCTGCCACGAGTATTGACTCCAGTGTAGACAACTTGCTCACCTCCTTAGTACGGAAGTTAGCTGGTTCATCGAGCACAAGTCCGTCTCTGTTTCCTAGGATATTTGTAGAGAACCATCCGCTCAGACCAAGACATCTTGTACCGATAATTGGAGCGAAACCACTCTTCACCAAAGTCTGACCAGTCTTGAAGTCTTTTCCAGCGATAGGCATCTTTGTCTTCTCTGCCAGTTCCCACATGGCTGGTATGTCGACGGTAGTGTTAGGTGCGCCCATAATGAATGGCGCGCCCTCAGACAGAGCAGCATAAGCGTAACACATTGACGGAGCGACATGTTCCTTGTCGTCAGCCTTCATTGCAGCCTCCAGCGCAGCCAGAGAGCCATGTACAGGCTCGTATACCGGGACATAAATCTCAGTGGAAGCAGCCCAGGCGACAACTACGCGCTCGCAGCCGTTCGCTTTCTTGAAGTTACGGATGTCCTCACGTATCTGTTCCACCATCTCCCAGCGAGTCTTCCCCTCCATTACATTGTCACCGTCAAGACGCTTGGCGAAGTTTTTGTCGAACGCAGCCTTCATCGGCACAATCTTCTGAAGTTCGTCCTTCACCGGTTCTATATCCTTTTCTTTCAATACCTCTGCATACATGGCACTTCTGTAAGCATCCGCCGGATAGACATCCCATGCACCGAACACGATGTCATTGAGTTGAGCTATCGGTACGATGTCGCGGTAATGAAGGTACTTCTTGTCCGCACCCTTACCCACACGGATTTTGTCATATTCAACCATTGAGCCTACTGGCTTTGCCAAGCCCTTACGTGCCATAAGCACACCTGTCATGAAGGTTGAAGTCACAGCACCGAGTCCAACGACCATAATGCCGAGCTTACCTTCCGCAGGTTTTACATTTGAATTAGCCATTTCGTTTTATGATGTTTTATACTTGAATCAAATTAATAGTCCTACGATTATACCACTACAATCAAGTGCAAAGATACACAAAATATCAGTTGCGGTAATCACGTTTAGTTAAAAACTAACCAAGTGACATTATTTTTCATGCATCTTAACACACATAGGCAGGTAATGGAGAGATAATCACCGGAGTTCATTAACCAGACGGGCTATATCGGTTAGAATCAATGAAGGTACAGCCTCGTCGACGGTCTCATCACCCCACCCTTTGCCTTTCATCCATATTGTCTGGCATCCGAGAGAACTGGCGGGAACGATGTCCTTGGAGAAGGAGTCGCCCACTACTACTGTCTCCTCCGGACATAAGCCCAAAGCATTTATACCAAGTTGGAATATCTGTGGGTCAGGTTTGCGTACACCCACCACTGATGACTCTATAACATCCTTGAAGTAATCGATGTCGAAGTCCTTCAGTATGGTGTGTATGTTTCCGTAGAAGTTGCTCACCAACACAAGCGGATATTCCTCTGCCAGTGTCTTCACCACCTCACGGCTCACCTTCATCACGTCAACCACATGTTGGTAACATCTCAGAGCCACATGTTCGTGCGATGCCCTACGACACACTTCTGCGGTCTTCCATAGTCCGTTATCCGTGAGATACCGTGTCTCAATGTCAGTCTTTATCCGGAGCAGGTCGAGGAAGTTGTGCTCGGGCTTGATGAGCGGAGTCTTTGCCAATGTACGTTCCGCATATACATAACAGTCACGGAACTGTTGCTTACTCACTGGGATGTGTTCTTTCACAAACGCATCCCACAGTACCTCCGACCAGTGCACACTGTTAGTGTCGAGTGTCCCTCCGTAGTCGAATATTATCCCCTTAATAGATTCCTTCCTCAACATCTTCCGTAAAGTTTTTGCTTATCCGTTCATGGGTAGAGCGCATATGTAAATAAATGACTGACATTATCACTATCTCAAACAAGGGATACAGACAAGGCTGGTCTATCAAGCAACTGACGTATAGTACGATGGCACGCGTGTTGAACGTCAGTATGTTTGTCCATTTCATCAGTGGCAGACTCTTCACCCTAAATGCGTCACGGAAACTCTGAGGGATATCTCCACCATACTTGTGTTGCAACTGCGACATGAGCCTCTGGAACTGAGGTGTCTGCGACTCCTGTTTCTTGGTGTACCTCACGTAGAAGAAGAGGAAGCCCTTCCACAACAGATTGCCTTTCCATGCGGTTTGGTCGTACAGTTCCTTTTGCTGACGGTAATTGTCGAGTTCACTATTCTTCTGTCCCTTCAGGAAGTAGAGATGAACCTGCCGGTAATAGTCTGCAAGTCCCGACTGTGTGCCATGGAAAAACAAGCCGGCAACGGCACACAGGAGGAGACCCCACCACCCCCAACAAATATCGCCCATGAATGGGATGGGCTGGTTGAATATTCTGCACACCACCGCCACATAAATACAGATGAACCACACGTCACCGGCAGCACCGTCGAGTATACGGCCGAGCCGGGTTGTCTTTCCAGTCATGCGCGCCAACTGTCCGTCAGCGCTGTCATAGAAGTTGGCAAGCATCAGCAGAGCCACACCAATTATATTCAGCACCAGCCCTTGAGGCGTATCAGCCCTGTGGCAGAAAAACAATGCAGACATCGCTCCCAAGATCATTGAAATGACTGTCACCGTGTTGGGGTGTATATCGAAGTGGTTGAAGAAGACTGCCCATCTGTAGCCTATAGGTCGTGTGAACACTACATCCAGCCACTCCTCCGTATCGGTCGACTTCAGTGTCGATTGTACTTTCTTTTTACTTGCCATGATAGTTATCTGATTCGTTGTATCTATTTCTGCGCCACACTTACCAGTGCGCTTATTGCCACAGCAGCATCCTGTCTGCATCTGGAGAAACTGGGCCAGTCGTTAAGGTCTATAAGAAAGATGTTGCCGTCCTTGTCCACTATGCAGTCACCTCCATATACGCTGAGTCCAACGACTCCTGCAGCAGACTCGCACACGGAACGCATGTACTCACGGTTGAAGTCGTAACCTTGTTTCGTCCCATTTCGACTCTCCAGTCCGAACTTACTGTGTCCGTCTGTGGCGTAATACCAGTAGAAGAACGGCTGTCCGCCACCAATCACGCCATAGAACTTAACCAAGTCTCCATCGAGATGCTGGGAACAAACCACGGTCTTATAACCATGTTGTCTCATCCATCTGCAGTGTTCCGTCGCCTCCTCTACGGAGTCGACATACGCCACATCCTTAGGACTTTGAGAGAAGCCGTCGCCACGTTTCATCCAGAGTGGAAAGTCTGGATAGTGCACATCATTATCCAATTCTACTATTGAGGTCGGAGGTATTGGTATGTTACCCTCAGCCAGTAGACGCATCTGCTCCGCCCTATTGCCACAGAGTTCTATGGATGCAGGACTGTTGAACACCCTAACGCCCTTCTTCTCCATATCCTTAAGGATTCCCACTGTTGACGCATGCCGTCCCATGGAAAAGACCGCCTGCACATCCGTCTGCGGTTCTGTCAGTTCAGTCTCTCTCATGAAACACACTGCATGCCCCATGTTCCTCACACTGTCAGCCACAGCCTCCAGTATAGTTGCGTCCTTGTCCTCCATATTCGGAGAGAACTCTGGTGCACGAAATATGAATAGTATGTTCATCTCAGGAATTCCTCCGCCTTTTGTATGTCAGCTGCATGGTCCACATCCAGTATCTTGGAAAAGACACAAGCCTTCAGGCGGAAACCGTCTGCCACGAGTTGTCGCTGGAAATTGCGCATGCGCGACTGTCCCTCTTCAATGCAACGTCTAAGAGTGGCGAATGCCTTGGAGTCGAGGCAATAGATGCCTCCAGATATGTAATGGGTGTCTGTCTGACGTGTATCGTAGAAACCTGTGATGTTCAAGTCACTGTCTGTAGCCACATACAATGGCTTTTCGTCATCAATGAAGTCAGTCACTGCCATCAGTCCGTCGTCGCCCGACTGCTGGAACGCATCTATGCACTCCCGGAACTCTTCCTCACGGAATATCGTGTCGACTGTAGTGAGACAGAACTTGCCTTCTCCCAGATAGGGGTATAGTTCGTAGAAGCTGTGCATCGAACTGGGCGTGGTCTTGACCACCAGCCGCAAGGGATTGCCTTCAGTCTGCAACTCCCGTATATGCTGTTGTGTGAGCGATGTCAGATTATTGGTGATGACCACAATCTCGTCAGCACCATTGTCGATGAAGATACGCACGAGACGGTCAATCATAGCCTCCCCATTCAGTCGTACGAGAGGCTTCGGGAGTTCCACTCCCTCTTGAGCCAGTCTTGACCCTTCTCCTGCTGCCAGTATCGCAAATTTCATATCTTGTTTTTCTTGTTTACCCTACTATGGTTCACTTTTATCCTCACTGTCGCAGACGTCTTTCGCACAGACACCTGTCCCCACCTTCATCAGCAACATACCCACCGCAGTCCAAAACAGTTCACGAATCCGGACGATGATGGATATGAACACAGCCACGGTCATGGCTTGCTTCAAGGTCAGTAGCACGCCACTGCCACCGGTCATCTTCAACTGGACAGTAGACATTGCAAATCCACCCTCTCTGCCACCAATCTGCAATGGCATGAAGAAGAGAAGGTTGGCA
This sequence comes from Alistipes ihumii, assembly GCA_963626085.1. Classification (GTDB taxonomy): domain Bacteria; phylum Bacteroidota; class Bacteroidia; order Bacteroidales; family Bacteroidaceae; genus Colivivens. The sequence goes on from CAVFVJ010000023.1 coordinate 10,321, forward strand.
AATAGGGATGTAAATGCCAGGATTATCAGCGCATACATGAAGAGTTGTGGCATCGAACCTTGCACATCCACCAGCCTCAACATAAAGAAGACCTCCAACGACTGCAGTATCCTTCCCACATACTCCAACAGGAATGAAGCGAAGAAGTTCACTTTCTTTTGTGACTGTAGTTGTGCTATCTGTCTGTCGATGGTACACAGTTCCTCTGAGTGTTGCTCTATGAAGTTGTGTCCCCACTTGCGGCAACCAGGAATCTTGGCCACAAGCCTCAGGATCTTCACCACCATCCCGTTGCGGTAACCGCGCACGAAGAGATAGATGCCTGACAAGGAGAAAAGTGCCACCAACGGCAATATCATTGCCATTCGCGTGTCTACAGGGATGAAGATGACATACAGCACTACTGCCGTGAGCCAGTACCAGAAATGCGAGAAGATGTGCATCATGGCGAACAAGAGCACTGACGATGTGGCACGCTCACGCCCGATGTAAGGCGTCAGTTCCATTATCTTATATGGTTCACCACCCATCAATCCTGCCGGTGTCGCATAGTTGAGGGCAAAGCCTGTCACCGTGACCTTATAAAGTTTCCAAAACGGCACATTACACTTGCCGCTACCATTGATAATGATGCGCCATGTGAAGGTGTTCATTAGGTAAAGCAACATCCACAGCAGCAGGATGGCTATAAGCCAATAACCAGCGTGCCGGAGATGATTCCACATCTCGACAAAGCTGACTTTGAATGTCAGTATCATCACCACGATGGCTGCGATGCCAAAGAGGAAGAAGATGTTTCTTGTCTTGGACTTCAATGTGTGCCTCTATGTTTCCTGTTCTAATTATAACTAACAGTAGCTGTTGTATATATTAATAAGGAGTACTGTTTACAGCGTGTCCTCATCAGTCACCTGGTCAAGTTTCAGTCTGTCGCTATCGTCACGCTTGTCATAATACTGTTTGCGCAGTGGATGTGAATGTGCAGAGTCATAAGTAGCCCTGTTGCGCACGATGTCGAGTGCAGTATAGACTGCGTGACGGAACGATTCCTCGTCCGCCTGTCCCTTGCCAGCTATGTCGTAGGCAGTTCCGTGATCGGGAGAGGTACGCACAATAGGCAGTCCAGCAGTGTAGTTCACCCCATCGTTCATTGCCAGCAACTTAAACGGAGCCAGTCCCTGGTCATGATACATTGCCAACACGGCATTGAACTGGACATAGTTGCCCGAGCCGAAGAAGCCGTCAGCGGCATAAGGTCCGAAACAACGGATACCCTTGTTAAACATCTCGTTGATTGCCGGAGTTATAATCTCCTGTTCCTCGCTACCGATAAGTCCACCATCACCACAATGAGGATTGAGCGACAGGACTGCTATGCGTGGGTTGTCGATGAGGAAGTCACGTTTGAGTGAATGGTTGAGTATTGTCAGTTTCTCCTCAATCAGTTCCTTGGTGATTGCCGGTGCTACCTTACTTATCGGCAGATGAGTAGTAACCAATGCCACTTTCATGGCTCCATTCATCAGTATCATAAGAGCTTTGTTGCCATCGCCAGCCTTCTCTTCGACATACTCCGTGTGTCCTGGGAAATGGAACTTGTCGCTCTGTATGGTATTTTTATTGATTGGAGCAGTGACCAGCACGTCGATGAGTCCCTCACGGTAGTCTGCAAGGGCACGTTCCAGTGCCACCAGCGCAGCGTTCCCCGCCTCAGCTGTAGGTTTCCCGAACTCTATCTTTATCTCCTCCTCACCGAAGCAGTTGATAATGTTGAGAATATTGTCTTCAGCCTTCCCTGCATCATCCTTGACTACGAAGTTTGTGGTAAGGTCTATTGTCTTCTTGTGGAATGTGGTCATCTTCGGTGACCCATACACTATTGGAGTGCAGAGTTCCAGCATGTCGGGGCTCTCAAAAGTCTTGAGGATTACCTCATAGCCAACTCCGTTGATGTCTCCGTGTGTTATTCCTACTTTTATCTTTCGCATATATCGAGTCTATTTGTCTTGGTTTTCTTTTTTACTGTCAGCAACTGGACTCACTGCCGTTGCCTGTGGCAGACGCAGTGTATATAGTGCTGCCTCAAGCCGTCGAATCATCGTACGTTTCATTTTCTCTGGGGCATAGACAAAGCCTTCGACCACAATCACCCGATTGTTGACGGTGTCAACAGTGGAGTGCGACACGAACGGTCCGCCCATCATGTCGTTCTTCATGTGCCACAATCCCCTTGCCTCGAGCACATAACGACCTCTCACACTCATAGGCTTCACTTGCACGTAGTCGGAATTGGTTGCCATGTACTGTCCCGGTTCCGCTCCTGGTATGTTCCGTCTCATGAAGGTGTCGCGCAAGGCAATAAAGGCATGGCGTGTGAACACCTTCTCCGACACATAAGGATAACTGTAGACACATATATTCTGTATCGTCGTAAGTCCATCGTTGGACGCCCAGAGGAAGTCGTCCCCCACCTTCATCTTCAGCAGGTCGTTGGGAATGAAGAGTTCGCAGCCGAACATTTTTTTACACTGTCGGTAGAACTTGATGTTGTACTCCTCCTCCAGTTTCGCTGCATTACGATTGATTTCCTCCGCTGAGAGGTTCTGTATGAGTTGCTTGGTCTGTTCCGTGATGAAGGTGGAGATGCTGTTGCCATTTGGTCCCTTCACTGTAACTATAAGTTGTGGGTCGGAGAACACGTTACGCTCATACTTAAGCTTTGGCATGGTAGTATACTTGTCCACCTCTATCATTATGATGTTACGGAAGATATTGGTTATGCGGTTGTAGCGACTGGGAGTGATGTGGCTCACATGGAACATCGGTTCTGGTTGCGGCAACATAGGCACTTCCTTATCCAGCACGGCACGTATGGCCTTACCCGCATAGCCTTGCCACAAAGAGTCTTCGCACACTACCATCACCTCATAGGGGTTCCCACTCGACACGGGAGTGAGCAATGACCTGTGGTGTTTCTTTCGTGGCACGTCGGGATTGGCAGTGCACGAGCACACCATACATACAGCTGCAAGACTGATGACGATGCAGATGAAGTGGATGAACGACGGTTTCCGGTGATAGTGCGTGATGGTTCTCATTGTGTGGATGAGCTATTGGTTTTGTTGCTTTGTCGTAAGCAGTCCGCACGCAGCGTCAATGTCCTGTCCGCGTGAGGTGCGTATGGTGGTATATACTCCGTGGCGTGTCAGGTAGTCACGGAAAGCGGTCATCTTGGGCTGCGGTGACTCGCTGAGTTCCAGATCTGGAATACGGTGGTAACGGATGAGGTTCACACGACAGTCAAGTCCAGCGAGCAGTCGCACAATCTCCTTTGCGAACAATGTGGAGTCGTTCACTCCATCGAACATGGTGTATTCGAACGACAGGCGTCGTTGGTGACTCCAGTCGTACCGTCGCAACAGTGCCACAACCTCCTCTATTGGGAACTGACGTTCAGCTGGCATGAAACGCAACCGTTGTTCATGTATCGGGAAATGCATGCTGACTGCCAAATGGCACTCGCTCTCATTCAGGAACCGTTCCAAGTTTTTCTTCAGTCCGACAGTGGACACGGTGATTCGTCTCGGACTCCATGCCCATCCAAAGTCGGCCGTGATGATGCTTATAGCCTTCATCATACTGTCGTAGTTGTCGAGCGGTTCACCCTGTCCCATGAACACGATGTTAGTCAGTGTCTCGGGCTTGTCGATGGAATAAATCTGGTTAAGGATATCTGTAACAGTCAGACTACCCTCGTATCCTTGTCTGCCCGTCTGACAGAACATGCAACCCATCTTGCAGCCCACCTGGGTGGACACACATAGCGTCGCCCTATCGAGTTCCGGTATGTAGACCGTCTCCACAAACTTGCCGCTCTCCGTAGGGAAAAGGTATTTCACTGTTCCGTCACTGGATGTCTGTTTTTCTGAGGGAGCTACAGTACCTATGGAGCAGTTCTCCTCCAGCAGTTCACGGTGGTGTTTGGATATGTTGGTCATACCGTCAAAACTACGCACGTTCTTTTGGTAGACCCACTGTGCGATTTGCTTGGCGGTAAACTTAGGCATGCCGAGTTCCAGCACCATATCCTGAAGCTCGGCAATGTCCTTTCCTAATATATTCTGTTTATTGCCTATCACCATGCAAAAATAGGATAGTTCTTCATTATGTCGTTGACATGACTGCGCACCTTAGCGATTACAGCATCGTCCTCTGGTGCATTGAGTACTGTCTCAATCATGTCGGCAATCTCCAGCATGAGGTCTTCCTTGGCTCCACGTGTAGTGATGGCAGGTGTTCCCAAACGGATACCAGAAGTCTGGAATGCGCTACGTGTGTCGAACGGCACCATGTTCTTGTTGGCTGTAATGTCGGCTGCCACAAGTGCCTTCTCAGCCACCTTACCTGTAAGTTCAGGGTACTTGGTGCGGAGGTCAACAAGCATACTGTGGTTGTCTGTACCGCCAGAGCAGATGTAGAAGCCCTTGTCCATAAGAGCTTTTGCCAGTGCGGCTGCATTCTTCTTCACCTGTTGCTGGTAAACCTTGAATTCTGGTTGCAATGCCTCTCCGAATGCTACTGCCTTGGCTGCTATCACGTGTTCAAGCGGACCGCCTTGCTGTCCCGGGAACACTGCAGAGTTGAGCAACTGCGACATCATCTTCACCTGTCCCTTAGGAGTGGTAAGTCCCCACGGGTTCTCGAAGTCCTTACCCATAAGGATGATTCCTCCACGTGGACCGCGCAGGGTCTTGTGGGTGGTAGAGGTCACGATATGCGCATATTTGAGTGGGTTGTCAAGGAGTCCAGCAGCTATGAGTCCGGCAGGATGTGCCATGTCTATCATCAGGAGTGCGCCCACCTCGTCCGCAATCTTGCGCATACGAGCATAGTCCCACTCGCGGCTATAGGCAGAACCGCCACCGATGATGAGTTTTGGCTTGTGCTGGAAAGCCAGTTTCTCCATCTCGTCGTAATCCACACAGCATGTATCTGGATTGAGATTATATCCTATTGGATTGTAGAGGATACCGCTGGTGTTCACGTGACTTCCGTGTGAGAGATGTCCGCCCTGTTCAAGGTTGAGTCCCATAAAGGTGTCGCCCGGCTTGAGTACAGTCAGCAACACAGCCGCATTTGCCTGTGCGCCTGAGTGTGGCTGTACATTGGCGTATTCCGCACCAAAGAGCTTGCAAACACGGTCGATGGCAGTCTGTTCCACGATGTCCACTACCTCGCATCCGCCATAGTAGCGTTTGCCCGGATAGCCCTCAGCATACTTGTTTGTCAGGCATGAACCCATGGCCTGCATCACCTGGTCACTCACGAAGTTTTCAGACGCTATCAGCTCGATGCCCTTCAACTGGCGCTGATGCTCCCGTTCAATCAAGGAGAAGATTTCGTTGTCTCTTTCCATTTGTTCTACTGAATTTCTTTTGTTATGTTATTCCTTTCAAACCACAAATTTAGACAATTCTTTCCGTACTGCAAAATTTACTATGGCAAAATGCGCTCCACACACATCATTTCACCTTACGTAACAGCAGTCTGCGCTCCCGCGCCTATCTATTCCTTTATCGAGACCTTGTATCCTTTGTTGCCAAGTCCTTGATTTCTTCAACGGAAAGGCCAGAACCTTGAGCTACAATTTCCCCTGACAGTCCGAGAGCCAAAAGCCTTTTTGCCGTGGCTATCTTTTCTTGCTTTTCGCCTTCAGCTCTTCCTTCAGCTCTTCCTTCAGCTCTTCCTTCAGCTCTCCCTTCAGCTCTCCCTTCAGCTCTTCCTTCAGCTCTTCCTTCAGCTCTTCCTTCAGCTCTTCCTTCAGCCATTCCTTTTACTATTCCTTCATTATATCCTTCGTCATGGCCTTCTTGGTAACCTTCATCCCGACTGGTGTCGAAAAGGCTCTTCATGTGCCTTACTGCATCCATGTGCCGATAGTAAGCCTGCTTGTCTTCCGTGGACAGGGCATCAACCCGCAACCGCTCACGAGCCTCAGGGAGACCTGCGGCAGTGGCATGGGAGCTGATAGCTCCTGTCTTCAGGAACTCTATCCACTCGTCAAGAGGGGTCGTTGCCACCTTGTCGAAATCATTCACACGCAGCACATAATACTCGGGGAACAAGTCGCCAGCACTCTTCCTTTTCTTCAAGTCACGCTCCTTAATGCCAAAAAACTTCTCATTCTGTCGGGTAGACAGCTTCAATGTGTCATGCGGCTCGTGCGCCCCGACGAACTCCGTCTTGCCGTGGTACACATAGTCTTTGCCCTGACCCAACTCGAAATAAACGATGTTGATGGAATACACCTTGCGGACGGCCTCGTAGGGCTTCCCCAAACCAATATACTCTGATATAGCCTTGGACACTCCATAGAGCATACGGTGGAAATAAGTCTGCTCCCTACTGTTCTGCACTTCGATGATGCAAAGTTCCCCCTCCTCGCTCTCCGCCAAGATATCTACACGGTTGTACTTGTCATCCTCGTCTTCTTGGTTGCTTTCGCTTTCCAGAAAGCGGTGAATCTTGAATTTCTTGTCAAGCAGGGATGCCAAGAAACCTTCCAGTACGACATAGTTTGCCTTGTTGCGAAGCAGACGTTTGATTGCCCAGTCGAACCGTATGTAGTTTTCTTCCATCGTTACCATAGTCCATCATGTTTAATTCTTGGCGCAAATATACGACTTTTACCTGACACAACAAAGTGTTCTGTCGAATATTTGTTAAATACAGCCAAACGCTTGGCGGTTTCGAGAATGCTGATGATGAATATCAATGCGACTGATCTGCGATAACCACATATTTACATGACTTTGACAGGAGCTGGAAGGCCACAAATGTAAGTCACAGATTATCAGCCAGCGTATTAAACTGCTTTTATCGAAATGGGTGGCGCAGAGGGTGGTGCAGAGTATGTTTTCCATAATTCAACCGTTCTTGACCCCAGTTTCATGCCAGTCTCTACTAACGTTTTGTCCGTTTCCGATTATGTAGGCAACACCGTTTTCAATATACCTATTACGGTAAATCTCGCATCATCGTCTTCCCGTATTTCGATAGCGGTAAATCCGTCAGTGTTGAGTGGTTGCAGTTCTATTTCGGTGTGCTTTGAACTTCCTTCTTCATTTACAACCTTCTCGCTATGGTACTTCTTGATTACCAAAATGTCTTGGAGATGGCTTACCACCAAATCCATGTGCAAATATACAAAATAAAAAGGAGACAGATGAATAAGCTCGTGTTAATTATCAACATTACGAGAATAAATTGTTGTTTTTCGCCAGATTGTCAGTTCATCGCCTCTATCCAATAAACGGGTAGACGATAGAGGTAATTATATTTGAGACTAATAGAAATCTCCGTTCCGTACTACGGAACGTACGTTCGCAAGTTCGGAACGGCCGTTCCGAAGTACGGAATACACATTCCGAACTACGGAACGAAGAATTTATATAGGGATATCACAAGTTCTGTCATAACACGATACAATTTTACAGGCAATTCACCACTCGGAATATCGGATGAACCTTATATTTGGTTCATCCGATATTTGACACAAGTATACGAGGGAAACATGAGACAACGTGTGAAATCCATTTGTTTCAGCCACATACCACACGTTTAAACATCATTTCCATGGAGTACATAATGGCTTGTACACGAAAAAAAATGTCTCGCGAAACGACGATTCAAGTACAAACCGTCGCAAAGAAGAGACGAACCGCAAAAAAGTAGGGTAAGAGATGTACACCTTAAATAATTTTACGTAACTTTGTGACCGTATGGGCACGAGGGTGTCCGCAATCTTTACTTACTGAACAAAAAAAACAGTCTTAAATATTATGTATAACCAAACTACTAAAATGTCCCAGTTCCGCTGGGTTATGTGCGCAATGCTATTCTTTGCCACAACAGTCAACTACATGGACCGTCAGGTTCTCTCACTTACTTGGAAAGACTTCATAGCCCCCGAATTCCACTGGAACGACGATGACTACGGAACCATAACCGCCTACTTCTCCCTCATCTACGCTATATGTATGCTCTTTGCCGGCAAGTTTGTCGACTGGATGGGCACCAAGAAAGGGTATCTCTGGAGTATCGGAGTATGGAGTGCCGGTGCATGTCTGCACGCTGCCTGCGGGTGGGCTACCATGCACATCGAGGGACTGGGTTCCATCGAAGCCATGAGAGCTGTGGAATCGGGCAGTGCCATGGCACTTGCGGTGGCATCCACCAGCGTGTGGCTTTTCCTCATCTGCCGATGCGTACTGGCATTAGGTGAGGCTGGAAACTTCCCTGCCGCCATCAAGGTGACTGCCGAATACAACCCAAAGAAGGACCGTGCTTTCTCCACCAGCATATTCAACAGTGGTGCGTCCATAGGAGCACTTGTGGCCCCCGCATGCATCCCACTGCTCGCTGAGGCCTACGGATGGGAAATGGCGTTCATCATCATAGGTGGACTCGGCTTCGTGTGGATGTTCTTTTGGATTTGGCTCTACCAGAAACCGGAAAAGAGTCGGTTCGTCAACAAGGCAGAACTGGAGTACATCCAGCAGGACGACAGCGAAGAAGTGACTATAGTGAAAGCCCAAGACGAAGGCAAAGGCATTTCACTCTTCAAATGCTTCACATACAGACAGACATGGTCGTTCATCGTGGGCAAGCTGTTCACAGACGGTGTATGGTGGTTCTTCCTATTTTGGGCACCAGCCTACTTCTCCGACCAGTTCGGCTACAAGAGTTCGTCCACAATGGGAATACTGCTCATCATCGTGCTCTACACCATAGTGACCATCATATCCATCTACGGAGGTTACCTGCCAAAGTTGTTTGTGGAGAAGAAAGGCATGAAGCCGTACAACGGACGAATGCTGGCAATGCTAATCTTCGCATTCTTCCCGTTGGTGGCACTCTTCGCACAACCGCTCGGCACTTACTCAGCATGGTGGCCAGCAATACTGATTGGTTTGGCTGGAGCCGGGCACCAGGCATGGTCAGCCAACCTGTTCTCCACCATCGGTGACATGTTCCCGAAGAAAGCCATCGCCACCATCACTGGCATAGGAGGAATGGCAGGAGGCGTGGGTTCGTACTTCATACAAAAAGGTGCTGGCAAACTGTTCACCTACACAGGCGACATGGGCGACTCATTCCAGTTCCTCGGCTTCAACGGCAAAGAAGGCGGTTACTTCATCATGTTCTGCATCTGTGCTGTGGCTTACCTGCTGGCTTGGTGCATCATGAAGGCACTCGTACCTAAGTACAAACCAATAACAGACTGAACAAAATAATTGGAATTTTGTGATAAATACGGTGGAAAACACATGGAATTTTGTGACTCATAGCCTCGCTTGATGAAGAATCGCAGGAAGACATGAGGGTTAACAAAAACTATGGTACATACAAAGGTGCTATCTACGAAAATATTGTTGGCGACATGCTGGCGAAGCAGGGCTATAACCTGTATTTCTACCGCAACGAGAAATCAACCATAGGAATGGACTTTTTCATCCGAAACGCCCAGTCCCTCATACCCGTGGAAGTGAAAGCGACCGACAACGCGACTAAATCACTGTCAAAACTGACAGCTCATGACGGCAAGTACCCAGACATCTGGTACGGAATCAAACTGTGCAACAAGAATATTGGATTCAATGGACAATTCTACACCTTTCCATACTTTCTCACTTTCCTGCTCAAGAGATTTGTAAGAAGAGAATGACCCTGGCGCAGGATTCGCCTTGTCACTCCTGGTGCTCTATACGTGGAGCGTGACAGAGGTACTGTCCCTTGTTCTTCGTGAATACGCCCCACTCGATGGCGTGCGACGGACAGACGTGGTAACAGCGCATGCACTGCACGCAGTGACTATCCCACACAGGGTGTTTGGTCTCGTCCAGACGGATATTATGGAACGGACAAGCATTCATGCACTTTCCACAGCCGACACACTTCTCCGTACTCTTGAAATACTTCGGATTGACAAGGAACTTATTGAAGAACGGGCGCACCACACGACTCTTCACCCACGGCATCTTGCCTGGGATGGTGTCGAAACCGCCACGTCCGTCAATTATGTCCTCGACCACCTGCCGCAGACGTTCACGTGCTTTGGTGTATTTCTCCTGTTCACGACTGATTGAATCCACATCAAAACCTGGCAGACAAACATACGACTCTGGCATCTGCACCGCACGTCCCAACATGCAGTCCCAGCCTTTTGCAGCCACGTCTGCGCAAAAAATCCGGTCGGTTAGTCCCGTGTCATCGCCACAAGTAACGATGAAATATACGTACGACACGTTCTCTATCTCCACATGTCGGATGAAATGCTCTACAAACTGAGGGACGCCCCAACCATAACATGGAAAGACAAAACCGAGCCGTTCCCCTTTCCTCAAGCAGTAATACATGTCACCTGTCAGTTCATCAGGCATAAACCGCAGCTCATCGTTCAACTCCCTTGCGATAAACTTGGCGACCCACTCAGAATTGCCTGTCCCAGAAAAATAAAATATCATACAATCTCACCATTAACCCACATCAAAACTCCGCACTACAACCATTTCTTATTCCTAAAGAACAGCCAACCAAGAACAGTGATGACCACGGATATAAAGATAGCAATGGCAAAGCCCCACTTGCTCTGTTCCATACCGTTGACGAGGTTCATTCCGAAGAGGCTCGCCACCAAGGTCGGCAACATTATAATCATGTTGAGACTTGTCAGCAGTCGCATCACACGGTTCATATTGTTGTTTATAAGGTTGGCGTAAGTGTCCATCGTGGAATCAAGGATGTTGGCATAGATGGTGGTCATCTCCCTCGCCTGCTGCATCTCGATATTAACATCCTCAATCAGTTCAGCGTCAAGGTCGTCCACAGGCAGGCGAAACTTTAGTTTGCTAAGCAACGTCTCATTACCACGGATGGAAGTAGCAAAATAGGTCAGACTGTCCTGTAGACGTGACAAGCCTGTCAAGTCCTTGTTGTCCACGTCCCTGTCCAGATTGCGCTTTGCCTTCTCAATCAGACCGTTCACCTGCTTCAGGTATTTCAGATACCACACACTGGCACTGAGGAAGAGACGGAACACAAGGTCGGTTGCATCTATGAACCCTTCCTTCCTGCGCTGCTGGTGACTGATGAAGTCAAGCATCATCTTGGTCTCCTGATTGCACACCGTGATTATCTTGTCGTCCTTTATCAACACACCAAGAGGGATGGTGGTGTACGGACTGCGGCTCATGATTGTCTTCTGATGCGGTATACGGATGATAATCATCAGCCAACCCTCATCATAGTCATAACGGGCACGCTCGTCGGTATCGGAGATGTCCTCAAGAAAGTAGTCGGGAATCTTCAGGTCTCCCACAAGATAGTTCACATCATCCTCTACAGGGCACGTCACTTGAATCCAACAGCCAGACTCCCATTTGTCCAGCAAGTTGATGTCCTTATTAAAATTCCAATAAGTACGCATAAGTTTATACTCTTCTAAATCCAGTAATTGACCATAGGTGTCAATGCCACCACAGTCTGTTTACAAGTAAAAGCGGAAAGAGTCTAAACCTACTGTTCTTCTGTCAAGACCCTATCCTTTGGCTACTCAAACTATTCGCCGGATAATCGTCCATAATTATAAGAATTGAATTTCGAGTGCAAAGGTAGGAAAAAAACAAAGACAATGTAACTCCACATTGACTTTTTTACGTCTCAGGCATGGAAAGCCTTCAAACCGTCCATGGGTGAACGTGCGATATTGCCCACATGGAAGCCTAATAACGACGCAGCCTCACTCAGTTCAGTTTGATAGCCCCAAGCCACAGAGCCGACAAAATGTACAGGCAACGACTGACGCTTGTAGTTGGACACATTACGGATAAAGAACTGGCGGAAACAATCTACAAGGAAAAGGTGGATTTCTTCATTGTCACGGTGATTGCCGCAGAACCGTGACACTCCACCAAGGAAACGGTTTGCCATAGGCTGACGGTACACCTTATTTATAATAATAGGAGCATCCAGTCCCGTCTCCTCATAAAACAGGTCACACACTGGACTTGAAAACTGACGCTTCAACACATCCCCAACGAGCCGTTTGCCGATGTAAGCCCCACTGCCTTCATCACCGAGGATGTAACCGAGTGGCGACACATTCTCCACGACAGCCGTACCATCGTAATAGCACGAATTGGCACCTGTACCCAAAATACAAGCAACGCCTTCCTCATGTTGACACAGTGCACGTGCCGCCCCGAGCATGTCACTGCCCACCTCCACCACAGTATCATCTCCAAAAAAGCGGTGCAGACAGGCTGCCAACAGCGGTGACGCATCTGCGGTGCATCCAGCTCCATAGAAAAAGAGCTCATGCCTACTTGCCTCAGTCTGAGGCAAGTGAGGCAAAAGCTCGTTATTTATAATTTCATCTATCGTCTCTACCGACTGGTGATAAGGATTGATTCCCTGGGTTGTAAGCGTCCAATGGTCGCTCCCATCAGTCACATCCCAATCAGTCTTGGTCGACCCACTGTCGGCAATAAGTCTCATTCTGCACTAAACTCCTTGATTCGCTGTTCTTCAGATAGTTTACAGATAAGGAGAGTGTCACCTTTCTCTGCCACTATGTAACCGTCAAGTCCTTGTACCACAACACGCCGTTCTTCTGTGGTGTGGATGATACAGTTCTTAGAGTCATACAACTCCACCCTCGGTCCAATCTTGGCATTACCAGCCTCATCCTTGTTTGCCAATGTCATCAAAGAACCCCATGTACCTACATCGCTCCATCCAAAATCCGCAGGATATACATAAATCTCCTCCGCCTTCTCCATGACAGCATAGTCGATTGATATACTCTTGCACTGTGGATAAGTCTGGTCTATCATCTCCTGCTCCTTATCCGTTCCGTAGTAAGGCAACAAGCCCTCAAACATCTGTGACACCTCTGGTTCATAATAGCGCAGTGCCTGCACTATCGTCTCAACGTTCCACACGAAAATACCAGAGTTCCAAAAATACTCAGCCTGACGGATGTACTGTTCTGCAGTCGCCAAGTCGGGTTTCTCGCGGAACTGGTCTACCCTATAGATGGACTTGACACGTGACGACGGAGTGGACAGGTCTGCCTGTATATATCCGTACCCAGTCTCGGGACGTGTAGGATGCATGCCGAGAGTCACGATAGCATCAGTCTCAGCCGTGAAATCAAGAGCAGAGGAAATGACACGTCTGAACTCTTCTATGTCAGTCACCATGTGGTCGCTCGGTGTAATCACCAAATTAGCCTTCGGATTTTTTTTCTTTATCCGCCAACTCACATAAGCGATACATGGAGCGGTATTGCGTCTACACGGTTCAAGCAAGATATTTTCATCTGGCACTTCCGGCAATTGCTCCTTCACAATACCTGCGTACTGTTTTGAAGTGACGACCCACACATTCTCTGGAGCTACGCCCCCCTTAAACCTGTCAAAGGTCAACTGGATGAACGTTCTGCCACACCCCATCACATCGATAAACTGTTTCGGACACTCAGGGGTGCTCATGGGCCAAAAACGACTGCCAACCCCACCTGCCATTATGACTAAGTTGTTGTTATTGTTCATACATCAATCGGATTAACAGCGCAAAGGTATAAAAAAACTGGCTAACCTCCAAACGAGTCAGCCAGTAAATTACAATCTTAGTCCAATTAAGCTTCTGCTGGAGTCTCCTCTGTAGCAGTTGCCTCCTCTGCTGGAGCTTCAGCAGCAGCAGCTTCAGCAGCAGCAAGTGCAGCAGCCTTCTTTTCAGCCACTTTCTTTGCAATCTCCGCGTTCACCTGCTTCTCAGCTGCGATACGAGCCTCGTAAGCAGCCTTCTTTGATGCTTCAGACTTGCTTTCCTCTGCCTGTGTCTTCTTTTCCTTGTCTGCCTTCCATGCGTCGAACTTCACCTGTGCCGCAGCCTCATCAAAAGCCCCCTTCTTGACACCGCCAAGAAGATGCTTCATCATGTAGACTCCTTCTGAAGAAAGGATGTTGCGCACAGTGTCTGTTGGCTGGGCACCTGTCTGCACCCAGTAAAGCGCACGTTCAAAGTTCAAATCAATTGTTGCAGGGTTGGTGTTCGGGTTGTAAGTTCCGATTTTCTCAACGAAGCGGCCATCACGTGGTGCATCTGCATGAGCGATCACGATAGCATAGAATGCGTATCCTTTGCGTCCGTGACGCTGCAATCTAATCTTAGTTGCCATTCTTTTTTGTTTCTGTTTTTGATATTAATAATGATTTGAATATGCCACTAACTCGTAATGGCTCTGCAAAGGTACGAATAAAATTCGAAACGCAAGTCCCCAACATCGCATTTTTATACACGTCACCTGCAAATACAATGTCACGCCTCCCAGTTTTCAACACCTGTCTGCCAGACAACAAACCGACATCCGACACATGATTTTACTGCCGTAAAACACAAAAAAGTGGGGCGAATACTTGTAGGAACAAACTTTTCATTAACTTTGCACGGTGAAAGAAAGAATCGAACACAGTGGTGTGGTTGAGCGGATTGCAGGAGACAAGGTAGAGGTAAAAATCCTACAGTCGTCTGCGTGCAGTGGCTGTACCGCACGTAAACTGTGCAACACCGCTGAAAGCAAGGAGAAAGTCATTGAATGTCGCAAGTACGGTGCGGATTATCATATCGGAGATCGGGTCATGGTCTATGGTTCGATGGAGATGGGACGCAACGCTGTCATTCTGGCTTTTGTAGTGCCGCTGGTTCTGATGGTGGCGTGGCTGTTCACCGCTGTACGTATCATCGGAATGGATGAACTTGCGGCTGTGGGTGTCATGGTCGCCATTCTGACCGTGTACTACATACTCCTGCATCTCTTCAACGGAAGGATAAGCAGGAAGTTCGAGTTCCGAATCGAAAAAATTGTATAAAAACTTATTATATTATGGTTAACGTTATTCTAATTGCTGTGGGTATTCTTGGAGCCATAGCACTCATATCGGCAGTTGTGCTGTGGGGTGTGTCAAAGAAATTCGCAGTAAAGGAAGACCCTCGCATAAATCAGGTACAGGAAGTGTTGCCTGGAGCGAACTGCGGTGGATGTGGATTTCCGGGATGCGGCGGTATGGCCGCTGCCTGTGTCAAGGGAGCGGACAATGGCTCTATCGACGGACTCTTCTGTCCTGTCGGTGGACAAGAGTGCATGAACAAAGTAGCCGCACTGCTCGGAATGGAAGCGGCACAAGGAGCTACAAAAGTAGCTGTTGTCCGTTGTAACGGTACATGCGAGTTCCGTCCACGAGTCGTTGAGTACGATGGTGTAAGGAACTGCCGTATCGCTGGCACCACATGTCAGGGCGAGACTGAGTGTCAGTACGGATGTCTCGGCTGTGGCGACTGTGTTGCAGCATGCCAGTTCGATGCCATCAAAATGAATCCAGAAACAGGACTGCCTGAAGTGGACAGGGAGAAATGCACATCCTGCGGTGCATGTGCCCAAGCGTGTCCTCGCAACATCATCGAGATCCGCGAGGTCGACAAGAACCGCCAAGGAGTGGTTGTGCAGTGTGTCAACAAAGACAAGGGCGCACAAGCGAATAAGGTATGCGCTGTAGCATGTATCGGTTGTGGCAAATGTCAGCAAGTGTGTGGCTTTGATGCCATCACGATAGCGGACAACCTGTCGCACATCGATGCCACCAAGTGTACCGAGTGCCGCTCATGTATCGAAGCTTGTCCAAAGTCTTCAATCATCATGCTTGGCGAGCCGCTCAAGTCTGTGGCGAAGAAAGGAACAGCACGTCCTGCAACTGGCAACGCACCAACAAGTGCAAGTACAAGTACAGCTGCTACAGAAAAGGCCAAACCAGCCAACACCAACACACTGCCATACGGGAAACAGATTGAGGTGAAGTATGGTGCAGCACTGTTGCCTTCACAGCAATACATGCTTGCAGGGTCTGTCGACCTTGTTCAAGGAGAGAAAGAGAACGGAACTGTCAAGGACATGGAGTACAACCACAACGCACCGCTCCTTCCTTCACAGCAAATATTATTGGGACTTAAAAAGGAGGAGAAAGCATGAAGACATTTAGAATAGGTGGAGTTCATCCAGCAGAAAATAAATTGTCTGCTGCCGAACCAATAAAAATTGCCGAACTGCCAAAGACTGCCGTATTCCCTATGGGACAGCATATCGGAGCCCCAGCCAAACCTGTCGTAAAGAAAGGCGACAAGGTGAAGGTGGGACAGATGATTGCCGAAGCGGGCGGATTCGTGTCTGCACCAATCTATTCATCTGTTTCGGGAACCGTCAAGAGCATCGACACAGCCGTCGATGCAAGCGGATACAGGAAACCAGCGATAACCATTACAGTGGAAGGCGACGAGTGGGAGGAAGGTATCGACCGCTCTAAAGAACTTGTCAAGCTAAAGGACAGACCTGAACTCACAGGCAAGGACATCATCAGCAAGATACAGAAAGCAGGTGTGGTAGGTATGGGAGGAGCGTGCTTCCCTACCCACGTAAAGTTATCCCCACCACCCGGAAGCAAGCCCGAATGGGTCATCATCAACGGTGTAGAGTGCGAGCCATATCTCACAGCAGACCACAGACTCATGCTTGAACATGCTGACGAGATTCTCGTGGGACTAACACTACTCATGAAAGCGGCAGACGTACACAAGGGATTCATTGCAATAGAGAATAACAAGTCTGACGCCATCAGTCTGATGCAGCGGAAAGCAGAAGAATACCCGGAGATAGAGGTTGTCCCTCTCAAAGTGAAATATCCACAAGGAGGTGAGAAGCAACTTATAGATGCGGTCGTAGACCGTCAGGTGCCGGCACCGCCAGCATTGCCTGTAAGCGTAGGAGCGATAATACAGAACGTGGGTACAGCCTTTGCTGTTTACGAAGCTGTGATGAAGAACAAGCCATTGTTCGAACGTGTAGTGACCGTCACAGGCAAGAGTCTGGCGCATCCAAGCAATTTCCTCACACGAATGGGTACTCCAATGAGCCAGCTCATCGACGCTTGCGGAGGACTTCCAGAAGATACAGGAAAAGTAATCGGAGGCGGTCCGATGATGGGTAAAGCACTCATCACGACCGAGGTGCCTATATGCAAAGGATCGTCGGGCGTACTCATAATGAACGACAAGGAAGCCAAGCGTCACGAGCCGAGTAACTGTATAAGGTGCGGCAAGTGCGTGTCGGCTTGTCCGATGGGACTGGAGCCATACCTGCTCAGCATGTGTGCGGACAAACAGATGTGGGATCGTCTGGAGAAGGAGGATGTCACGCTCTGCATCGAATGCGGCTCATGCCAATTCACCTGCCCTGCAAACCGTCCGCTCTTGGACTATATCCGGTTGGGTAAATCAACAGTGATGGGAATCATCAAAGCCCGTTCTGCCAAATAATCAATAACAGTCAAACAACAGATAAAATGAATAAACTAACAGTATCATTGTCACCGCATGTGCATGGAGGTGATAGCGTGAAGAAGAACATGTACGGAGTGTGCATCGCACTCATCCCTGCGCTTCTTTGTTCATTCTATTTCTTCGGACTTGGCGCGATTGCAGTGACAGCCGTCTCAGTCGCCTCATGTGTCTTTTTCGAGTGGGCTATCGGGAAATACCTACTGAAGGACAGGAAGACAACAGTGTCGGACGGATCAGCCATAATAACCGGTATTCTGCTTGCATTCAACCTTCCTTCAAACATACCACTTTGGATGGTTGTAGTCGGAGCTCTCTTCGCCATCGGTGTTGTAAAGATGACTTTCGGAGGTCTCGGATGCAATCTCTTCAACCCTGCCCTCGCTGGACGTGCGTTCCTGCTCATATCCTTCCCAGTACAGATGACCACATGGCCTGTTCCGGGACAAGGATTTCTGACTGTCGATGGAACCACAGGAGCTACTCCCCTCTCACTGATAAGCCAGATATTGAAGGGTGACGCAAGCAAAATAAGCGAACTGCCGTCATCTGTGGACATGCTCATCGGCAACACCGGAGGATGTATCGGAGAGGTCAGTGCCATAGCCATCATCATTGGTCTGGTATACATGCTTGTCAGGAAAATCATCACATGGCACATACCAGTATCCATACTGGCAACCGTATTCGTATTCTCCGGTCTGATGCATTTGGCAAACCCGACCACCTATGTGTCACCTGAATATGAGTTGCTCACAGGAGGTCTGCTTCTCGGTTCAGTTTTCATGGCAACCGACTACGTCACGTCTCCGATGACAAAGAAAGGACAGCTCATCTACGGTGTGGCGATAGGTTTCCTTACAGTAGTGATCAGAAACTGGGGAGCGTATCCTGAAGGAATGTCGTTCGCCATACTTATCATGAACGCATTCACACCTCTTATAAACAATTATTGCAAACCAAAGAGATTCGGGGAGGTAGTCAAGAAATGAAAAAGCTAAAGTCATCACTTACAAACATGGTGATTGTCCTCACGGTAATCACCGTAGTGGCAAGTGCAGCACTTGCATACGTCAATTACGCCACATCTGCCCAGATTGCATCAATACAGGCGGAGAACCTCGCCAAAGGCATCAAGCAGGTTATGGGTGTAGATCCCAATGCAGACTTCCAGTACGAGACCGAGGAGTCTGACGGTTTCACCCTATATAAGTCTGACAGGGGTACTGCCATACAGAGCGTGACCAACGGCTTCGGAGGTCCGCTTAAAGTTCTCGTAGGCTTCGATAACGAAGGAACAGTTCTCGGTTACACCATACTTGAACATGCTGAGACTCCAGGACTTGGAGCTAAGGCAGACGAGTGGTTCCAGAAGGGAGGCAAGGGTGACATAACAGGCAAGAACCCAGGCACAGTCAAGTTCGGGGTCACCAAGGGCGGTGAGGGCGACATCGATGCCATCACAGCGTCAACCATCACTTCACGCGCCTTCCTACTCGCAGTACAGAACGCCTACGACAAACTCATGAACAAGACTGACGGGGCATCAGGAGCTTCCAGTCAGAGCGCATACACAGACACAAAGGAAGGAGGAAACAATGAATAACTTCAAGGTCATATTAAACGGCATCATAAAGGAGAATCCAACGTTCGTACTTCTCCTTGGCATGTGCCCTACCATCGGTACTACATCAAGTGCCGTCAACGGAATGTCGATGGGACTGGCAACCACGTTTGTCCTCATCCTGTCCAACTTCTTCATTTCAGTTATAAAGAACCTTGTGCCCGACATGGTGCGCATACCGTGCTACGTCGTGGTCATAGCGTCACTGACGACCATACTGCAGATGCTCATGCAAGCATACGTACCTGAGATATACGCCACTTTGGGTCTGTTCATCCCACTTATAGTAGTGAACTGTATCATCCTCGGCCGTGCAGAGGCGTTCGCAGCCAAGAACGGCCCTGTGGCAAGTATCTGTGACGGAATCGGAATCGGTCTGGGTTTCACCATCGCCCTCTCCCTGCTTGGTGCGATACGTGAGTTCCTCGGCACTGGTGCAATCTTCGGGATGACACTTCAGGGCGAGGACTACGGCATGCTCATGTTCGTGCTCGCACCGGGCGGATTCATCGTGCTTGGCTACCTCATCGCAATCATCAACAAATTAAGAAAGGCATGATTATGGAATATGTACTTATTTTAATCACGGCTATATTCGTAAACAATATAGTACTGTCTCAGTTCTTGGGAATATGTCCTTTCCTGGGAGTGTCAAAGAAAATATCCACTGCCTCAGGCATGGGTGCGGCAGTCACCTTCGTACTGGTGCTCTCTACTGTCGCCACATACTTGGTACAGAAGTACGTGCTTGACCCCAATGGTCTGGCATACCTCCAGACAATCGCATTTATCCTCATCATCGCTGCGTTGGTACAGATGGTGGAGATTATACTGAAGAAAGTGTCACCGTCACTCTATCAAGCTCTCGGAGTATTCCTCCCACTGATTACCACCAACTGCTGTGTGCTCGGAGTGGCAATCCTTGTCATACAGAAAGACTTCAGTCTGCTTGAAGGTGTCGTGTACGCATTCTCCACTGCTTTGGGCTTCGCACTGGCACTGATACTGTTTGCAGGACTGCGTGAGCAACTGGAATTCTCCAAAGTACCTAAGGCTTTCAGCGGAATGCCAATAGCATTGATTACCGCAAGTCTGCTCGCAATGGCATTCATGGGATTCAGTGGAGTGGACAACGGACTGAAGAAACTGTTCGGACTGGAATAACAACTACATACTTACTGATACGGAAAGAGGACTGTCTTCGTGACAAGTCCTCTTTCTCACTTTTTACAGTCACAGTCTGTAAATCACGAAACACAGGTTTTACGGTATGAAACATAGGGACACACACCTGTTTAATACCTCGCGAAGGAGTTCGTGCGTTTTGAATATTATATGTACATTTGCAACCGTAACAGATAACCAATAACCATAAACAAAATGAGACAGTTTACTTTTACCATTCTATTGAGTCTGCTGGCGCTGACCATCAACGCTCAGAAACCAGACCCCAATTTCTACATCTACCTTTGTTTCGGACAGTCGAACATGGAAGGGGCGGCACGCCCCGAAGCACAGGACATGGCAAGTCCCGGTCCGCGGTTTCTGCTCATGCCGGCGGTCGACTTCCCGGAGAAAGGACGTAAGATGGGCGAGTGGTGCGAGGCATCTGCCCCACTCTGTCGCCCCAACACCGGACTGACTCCAGCCGACTGGTTCGGTCGCACCATGGTCAGTTCACTGCCCGACAACATCAAGATTGGAGTAATACACGTAGCTGTAGGTGGCATAGACATCAGGGGCTTCCTTCCCGACAGCGTGAAGAGTTACGTGAAAAGGGCACCACAGTGGATGAAGGGTATGTTGGCTGAATACGGCAACAACCCCTATGAGCGTATGGTGACGCTGGCAAGGAAGGCGCAGAAGGACGGAGTAATCAAGGGTATTCTGATGCATCAAGGCGAGACCAATACAGGTGACCCAAAATGGGCAAGTATGGTGCAGCAAGTATACGACAACCTCTGTGGCGACTTGAAGTTGAAACCTGAGGACGTACCCCTTTTTGCCGGCAATATAGTGCAAGCCAACGGAGATGGTGTGTGCATCGGTTGCAAGAAACAGATTGACGAATTGCCCAAGACACTCCACACGGCACAGGTGATTTCCTCCGACGGATGTACCAACGCGTCCGACAAACTCCATTTCGACGCAGCAGGATACCGTGAGTTGGGATGCCGTTACGGTGAAGCTGCCGCACGCTTCCTCGGATTCACGCCCAAGCGTCCACGGATAGAGTCTGCCATCAAGAAGATGGAGGTGCCAGCGGATGCTTTCATCGCTGAGACAACTATCCCCGGCAACCAGTTTCCGAAACTCGACAAGCAACACCGTGGTTACTTCTATGTGAAAGCGCCCGATGCGCCTAAGGTGGTGCTCGACATCTGTGGCAAGAAGTACGACATGCAGAGCGACGGCCAGGGCGGATGGACAGCTGTCACGGACCCGCTGGAAGCAGGTTTCCACTATTACTTCATGAATATCGGTGGCGTGAACTTCATTGACCCTGCCACAGAGACCTTCTTCGGATGCAGCCGCGAGTCTGGCGGCATTGAAGTACCCGAAGGAACAGAAGGCGACTACTATCGTCCGCAGCAAGGTGTCCCAACTGGGCAAGTAAGCAGCATCTATTACTTCAGCAAAGAGCAAAAGACATGGAGGCACGCAATGGTGTATACTCCAGCTGGATACGACCAGAAAGCCAACCAGAAGAGACGTTACCCTGTGCTTTACCTGCAACACGGCATGGGTGAGGACGAGACAGGATGGAGCAAGCAGGGTCACATGCAGCATATCATGGACAACGCCATCTGGAAGGGCGAGGCGGTACCTATGATTGTGGTGATGGAGAGTGGCGACATCAAGGCATCTATCCGAGAAGGACAGAGCAGAGACACCTACGGCAACTCGTTCTATCCTGTGTTGCTGGACGACCTGATTCCGTATATCGATTCCCACTTCCGCACCAAGACCGACCGAGACAATCGTGCCATGGCTGGACTGTCGTGGGGTGGGCACCAGTCACTCGACATCGTGATGGGCAACCTCGACAAGTTCTCCTACCTCGGTACATTCAGCGGTGCCATCTTCGGAGTCGACTTGAAATCAGCCTATGGTGGAATCTTCACCCGTGCGGACGAACTGAACAAGAAACTCCACTACTTCTTCATGATGAGCGGCACGGAAGGCATGGACAAGATGTTCTCAACAGGAAAGATGGTGGGGGACCTCAAGGCACTTGGTGTGAAAGCACACTACTACGAGAGCACTGGCACAGGGCACGAGTGGCTCACATGGCGCAGAGGACTCAAGCAGTTCATTCCTCACCTGTTCAAACAGTAGACTTTCCATAACCAGTCTATAAACGAAGTGGGATACGCTGACAAGGCGCATCCCACTTCGATTCATATTTCCAACTACTGACGCAGGGGTCACTCTGCCCAAAAGTAGCCATCTTCATCGGAATCCAATTCATCATCGGAATCACTACCAATGGTTAGCGAAGCGCAGACTATGTTTTGCGGAGCCATGTATATGGTCTGAATGGTCTGAATCTGCGGTTTTATATACTTTTCTCCCTTTTCCATTTTCTTTTCACTATTTTGTTTTATCTTTGCAGCAGAAAGTCCCTTGGAAAACGTGTGTACAGGAAATATAAGAGTCTCACAAATCATTAAAAAAGCAAATGTTTAAACGGAAAATTGAGAAATATTTGAAAGTTAGTGCCTGCAGTGATGATGGCTGCCACAGTCTAGAGTTTCAATTCATTCCACTAAGGTCGATCCTGTAATTGGTCGGCAACGCACATTCCTTCTTTATGAACATCAGCATATAAATGGGCATATAAGTAATCCTTCCAATCTTCCTCACATTGTCATTACACAACACATATGCTTTTGGTATTTTGTACGTAAGAGAATTGGCCACGTTGTTCAAGGCCTTATGACGGGCATAATCCTTGCCCGACTTCACTTCCAAGGGCAGTATCTCCCCATTAAGTTCTATCACGAAATCCAGTTCACCCTGCCGTTTATTGTTGTAATAATACAACGGAAAGCCATGGGCATGCAGCTCCTGTGCCACAACATTCTCGTACACCGAACCGAAGTTCACCGACGATTCATTGTCAAGGATTTTCAACTGGATACCATCGGCATAAAGACTTGTCAACAAACCAATGTCACTCATAAACAACTTAAACAGGTTACGGCAGCTTGACAGGATCAAAGGCACTGTCGGTTCATTGACATTATAAACAGGTAAAGCCACTCCTGCATCCTTCAGCCACAAGAAGCTGTTCTCGTAACGCGAGAACTTAATATTTTCATTCAGGTTCTTGAGTATGAACCGTTTGTTCTTGGCATCAAGCTCTGCGGGTATCCTGTCGAAGATTTCCTCAATGTAAAGTTTATGGTCTGGATCATATTTTGCTATATCCTGTTTGTACAGGCGAATTATCGACTGTTGCTCGTACATCACTGTCTGCAAGTTGTGTGAATCCAAGTATTTCTCCACTGCAGCCGGCATACCACCGACAATGAGATAAAGACGGAATATCTCCATCATCTTGTTATGGATAAATTCATCGACAGGGGTTTCTGTCTCAAAATGGCTCTTCAACGAGTCAATAATCAAAGGTTTCACACCCAAGGCACATGCGAACTCCTCCAAGTCGAGCGGATACATATCCTTGACTGCCATATATCCTACTGGTGCCGAACGCAAGTTCTTTATAGCCACGCCAAGCAGACTGCCGCTCAATATATAGCGGAAACTGCCTTCCTCCACGAGAAATTTAATGGCAGTGACTATTTCTGGGCATTCCTGTACTTCGTCGAAGAAGACAAGCGTCTTGCGCTTCACCAAGTCCTTTCATGCCACAGACGATAGTCTGAGCAAGATGTCTTGACTGTTACTCGCCCTACTGAAGATGTTGACCATACTGGGATTCTCTATGAAGTTAATCTCCACAAAGTTCTCGAAGTGTTCATGACCAAAATGACGGATAGAGTAAGTCTTCCCAATCTGTCGAGCACCTGTAAGCAACAAGGCTTTATTGTCTTTCTCGAAGAAATCCGCCAAAAAGTTTTCTATCTTACGTTTAATCATACTGTTAACTCATTCCAAACAGCAAGCAATAGTTGTCTTGTCCGTTTTTTCAAGGCAAAATTACTATATTTTGTCCGTTTTTCCAAGGTAAATCAGACTAAATCTGTCCGTTTTTCCAAGATTTCCGGTTGAAGCACATATAATTGAAGGAAGCTATCGCCCCCACGTCAACTTTTGTTAATTCAATAGATTTCGTTGCGAATGGTGCAGAAAAGGACACTCTATGTGACAATCTTGCAGAGATTATCGAACAGCTATAGAACTGACAGCCAAGACATGGCTTAG
The DNA here is from genome assembly GCA_963626085.1 of Alistipes ihumii. Lineage (GTDB taxonomy): Bacteria > Bacteroidota > Bacteroidia > Bacteroidales > Bacteroidaceae > Colivivens. Next base: position 34,787 of record CAVFVJ010000023.1, read on the forward strand.
TAGGTGACGTGTCCCACGTCACAGATTAAGAAATGTGCGGTGGGACACCGCACCTACTATGCAAAAGACACCGCCATGAATCATGACGGTGTCTCTCATTATAGGCATCCTCTGGATGCGATTCTTTTATGTTTACAAGTTATCTTGCAGCATTGACCTTGACGGTCTTGCCTGCTGCCTTTACTACATATATACCTGCTGATGGAACAGCAACTGTATTGCTTGTGCCACGATAAACCAACGTACCGCTGATACTGTACACTTCAACTACTGTATTGTCAGCAACTCCTGTCACTGTAATCACTCCGTTGCTTGCAGAAACAGCCACATTGCTTTCCTCTGCCACACCGTCAATACCAGTGATACCGTTATAGAATTCCTTCCAGCCATCTGCATCCTTGTACTTCTCAACGGATGCCTCAGGCACGGACAGAACACACTTGTTGATGTCTACATTATAGAAGGCATCGGTGTCGCAAGCAGGAGGAGTCACTGGCAGAGCCTCTATCTTCTCCAGCCCTGTGCAACCATTGAATGCGCACATTCCTATGTTAGTTACTGAGCTGGGGATGGTTATGCTTGTCAAGCCAGAGCATTCATAGAATGCTTCTCCCCTTATATCTGTCACAGAGTTAGCGATAGTCACACTTGTCAATCCTGTATTGTAGCTGAAAGCTCCGGAACCGATTGTAGTAACTCCATCTCCGATGACGACACTTGTGTAAGACAGGTCTTTCCATGGAGTACCACTTTCAGAATTAGAGTAGTCGTACATCGCTCCAATACCCTCGATTGTCAGCAGACCATCGGCATCCAGCGTCCATGTGAGGTTGTCACCGCAATCGCCTGTTGCCACTACTTTTGCTGGCAAGGCTTCGATTTTGGTGAGCTTCTTCCATTCGTTAGCTGTCTTGTATGCTTCTACTGACTTCTTCGGTACGTACAGTACACAAACATCTGGGGATACGCCACCGAAGGCATCGTCACCGCAGGTAGGAGGAGTCTCTGCCAGAGATTCTATTTTCCTCAGTCCCCAGCAGTCGTAGAATGCCATACCTCCTATGTTAGTCACAGTGCTTGGAATGGTCACGCTCGGCAGTGCTTCGCAAAGGTAGAATGAGTAGCTTCCTATGCTCGTCACAAAGCTGGGGATGTCCACGCTTGTCAGACCTTCGCAACAGCGGAAAGCTAAATCTCCTATACTCGTCACAGAGTTTGGAATGGTCACACTCGTCAGTTCGGCGTTGTCTTTAAAAGCGTTGTTTCCAATCGTTGTAACCCCTTCTCCGATGGCTACCTTTGTATAAGACAGGTATTTCCATGGACGCTCATTAAAGGTCAAATCTTCAAAGTCGTTCATTGCTCCTGTACCTTCAATTTCCAGTACGCCCTGAGCATGCAGCATCCAATTGACACCATCACCGCACGTGCCCGAATTAGTCCAAGAATACAACATTTCGGTGTTTGTGAAATTCTGAAATTGCTTATTAACCATGTATGTTGTATAGTCCGTCGCATACAGCGTACAATTGCTCATGTCTACTTCTTCGAAGACATCATCACCGAGTGTAGGAGCATTACCTCCATAGAATTCGATCTTCTGCAGTTCGGTGCAGTAAGCGAACGCTCTATCTCCGATGCTTGTCACGGAAGCGGGAATAGTCACACTTGTCAGCCCTACGTTATAGAACGCACTTCCTCCTATGCTTGTCACATTGCTGGGGATATAGGTGTTCTTGCATCCGACAATAAGGGTATTCGTACTAGTCTCAATGATGGCATTACAGCCTCTGCGTGAGTCGTATGTGGTGTTCTTAGAGTCTACAGTTATGCTTTCCAATCCTAAGCATCTGGTGAATGCGTCGCTTCCTATGCTCGTCACAGAACTGGGTATAAACAAGCTTTTCAGTCCTGTGCAATTACAGAACGCAGCATCTCCTATACTTGTCACTGAGTTGGGAATAGTCACGCTTGTCAACCCCTCGCAGCCATAGAACGCCAACTGATTTATTGTCGTCACAGAGCTGGGGATGGTCACGCTTGTCAACTCAGAATTTTCATAGAACATAAGGTTTCCAATCGTTGTGATTCCTTCTCCGATAACAGCCGTTTTGACGGAGAGGTCTTTCCAGGGAGCAGGAGACATATATTCATAGTCAGGCATAGCACCCGTACCTTCCAGTGTCAGTACACCCTGCTCGTCCAAAGTCCATGTGATATTTTCACCCAAGTTACCTGAAGACGATCCGCCAGACAAGGCTTCGATGCTTGAAAATGCACTCCAAGGAGCTGTAGTCTTGTATGTTTCAATTGAACTTCCTGGCACGGACAGCACGCAGTTAGAAACACCATCGAATACATCTTCGCCACATGTAGGAGGGGTCTCCGCCTGTAATTCCAATTTCTGTAGTTCGGTGCAGGAAGCGAACGCACCGTCACCTATACTTGTCACGGAAGCAGGAATTGTCACGCTTGTCAGCCCTACACTATTGAACGCATTATTTCCAATGCTCGTCACGGAGTTGGGGATAGAAGTGTTCTTGCATCCCACAATAAGTGTATTCGTACTTGTCTCTATGATGGCGTTGCAGTTATTGCGCGAGTCGTATGTGCTGTTCTCCGAAGCTACAGTTAAGTTTTCCAGTCCTGTGCAAGCAGAGAACGCATCACAAGCCAAGCTCGTCACTGAACTGGGAATCGCAACGTTTTTCAGCCCAATGCAGCGAAAGAACGCATAGGTTTCAATGTTCTTTACGGAGTTGGGGAGGGATATGCTTGTCAGACTCTCGCAATTGTAAAACGCGCCCCACTTTATGTCCGTCACTGAGTTGGTGAGGGTTACGCTTGTCAGTCCCGTTTCCATAAACGCACATTCCCCTATACTTGTCACGGTGTTGGGAATTTCCACGCTTGTCAGTTTAGTTAGATTCGCGAAAATATAGTCTCCAACCGTTGTAATTCCATCCTTGATTACTACCTTTTGTATGGGGAATTCAAATGGAGAAGGGTTGGAATACGAATAGTTTGGCATCGCTCCTGAACCTTCAAGTGTAAGTACCTCGTCTTCCCAAGACCACTTGATGTTATCTATGTCGCCCGAATACTGCGCCCAAAGGCTGGGGACAGACAGCATGAAAAGGGCTGTCATCAGTGTGAATAAATAGAAGTTTTTCTTCATAGTCACTTGTTTTTGAATTGATTATTAAATTTGTTTGATATGTTTATCTACTCTTTTTTTTTGACGTGCAAAGTTAGTCAAAGGGGAGAGAAGTGCATTCGCCCCCCCCACGTTAACTTTTGTTAATTCAGCAGATTTCGGTGCAAACGGTGCGACAAAGGACACTCTGTGTGACAATCCTATAGAGATTATCGAACAGATGCAGGATTGACAGCCAGGACATGGCTTAGTACAACCTATCTATTTGACGATTCACCACTCACGAAGACTTGCCACCGCCTCTATTGTCCTCTCGACACTGTCTTCCAACTGACTAAAGAAATCCATACCAGTAGCAGACTCCACCTCGTCCACAGTACGCACGTAATGGTCCATCTCATGATGCCCAGACTGGTTGTCATAAAGGAAGCCTATGGTCTTGGGACTACCTGAATTGAACGCCAGCACAACCTTGAAGAATGCATCAGGCACTGCCACCTTGTTGTCGCCCACTGTCTTGTAGCCCTTCGACAGAAACACAGGTCCAGCCACGATATAAATCCTTCCGTACTTGCGTGCCCAGTCCCGACACTCCTCCTCCAGGTACTTCCAGTCACGCTGATTAAGGTCTCCGTCCTGCGGACATATATTGGTCATGAGGAACGACTCACTCATTGCTTTGTACGACCATTTATTATCCGCAGACGGGCACATGTGTCCACGCTGATAGCCACACTCGCTCTCACGTATGTCCTTATAGGTAGCACGCGGTTCGGGCACGTCATCGTCCTCAATGAACTTCGATCCGCCACGTGCGTACTCACCGTCCGTATGGTCGGATGTAAGCACCCATCCCACCCAGTTGGGGGTACATGTTTCTCTGTTGTACGATGTGATGTAAGCCGTACGGTGCAGAATCTGACTGGGCACCCCATCTGACAGCATCACAGGAATCTCATAAGAAGCATTGTATGTGGAGTTTCCCGTAGCATTGTCCGTGGCATTGCCCCGAACACTCTCCGTAACCTTCCGTTGATTGCCTTCCGCCCGGTCTGGGTGTTGAAAACCTGTCATGTTCCAGCCCACAGCCACCACCAACGCCAGCACCGCCACAATCACCCATGCGTTCTTTCCTTTGTTTGTCTTCTTTCCCATCACTTAGTATCTGTATATCCGTCGGACTTCAGTAGTGCAATGACCTTGTCTTTTAGGTCGCCCTGTATTATAATCTCACTGTCCTTCACGCTTCCGCCTACCCCACACTTGGTCTTCAAGTATTTACCAAGTGACTTCAAATCATCGGACGTGCCGACGAATCCACGGACTATGGTAACAACCTTACCGCCCCTGCCGTTCTTTTCTTTGGCAACCCTTAAGCGTTGACGGTTCTTCTCCAATGTCTCAGCCTCCTCCAGCTCGTCCGTGGAATAATTGAAATCGGTGTTAGTCGAGTAGACTACACCCAGCCTGTCTTTCCAGTCGTTCTTTGCCATCCTTGTCTATTTCCGTTTATTATGCTTACTACCAAAAACAAATAAAGAGATTGACAACTCAATCTCTTCTATATCCTTACAACTTCTTCGTGGGCGTTGACGGATTGCTTTCATTACATTTCAGCTATCCTTACAACTACTTCGTGGGCGTTGACGGATTGCTTTCATTACATTTCAGCTATCCTTACAACTACTTCGTGGGCGTTGACGGATTGCTTTCATTACATTTCAGCTATCCTTACAACTACTTCGTGGGCGTTGACGGATTGCTTTCATTACATTTCAGCTATCCTTACAACTACTTCGTGGGCGTTGACGGATTCGAACCGCCGACCCTCTGCTTGTAAGGCAGACGCTCTGAACCAGCTGAGCTAAACGCCCGAAGTTGTTTTCAATATGTCGGGATGACACGACTCGAACGTGCGACCCCTTGGTCCCAAACCAAGTATACTACCAACTGTACTACATCCCGTCTTCTGATGTTTTTCTCAAAAGCGGTGCAAAGGTACTACCTTTTTCTGAACTGACAAAACTTTTCTCAAGTTTTTTCTTCAAAAAGCTACACTCCTAAAGTCTGCCACTCTCCGAGTGACTTATACCTTATATATAATAGGGACGAATTTTGAAGTAATAAAAAAAAACGTCCATGGCAAGTTTTCAAACCTTTCCTATTTCCGAAACAACATTTCGGAATTGACAGGACTCTCCCCCAAACTGCCATGAACGACACTGAAAACAGACTGTACCATCATGCCCCTTCATAACTCACCGTCTCTTTTTCCGATGCAAAGGTAAATGGTTATTTCCATACGGAAGCAATACTTACATGCCGTCTGTATGAAATGCATCGGAGGATGTATGAAGTATTACTAATCCCTGAGGCAACCGACAGTAACGACATACACATCGTCCTTACAATGTAGTAGTCTTACCACGCCACTTAGAACCTTCAATGAGTACAGTACCCTTGCTTGCCAACTTCTTTACTAACATTAGGTCCGCTATTCTACTTTTATACTCCATATCTTCCAATTATTTGATTTCCAACCGCAAAGACACAAATTTATTTTCTTATTTCCTTTGTTGGCAAGATTTCACTTCCTCAGTTGGCGTTTATCGCCATTCAAGTTTGTCAGACTTTTATCCCTGTACATTTACCAGCATAGTAGGTGCAGTGGCTCACTGCACAAATAGTAGGTGTAGTGTCCCACTGCACAGACAATAAAATGTAACGTGAGCCACGTCACCTACTAATTAACCACAAAATTAGGCGGTCAAAGATTTGGGGATAAGAAAATAAAAACGTACTTTTGCAGCACAGTTCAGTCAACTTTCAAAAACGGAGGAATAAAAGATGATTATCAATGTAGCCAACCCAATTTACGACTCGGTGTTCAAGTTCCTCATGGAGGACGAGCGCATAGCCAAAACCATACTCTCCGCCCTACTCAAAGAGGAGGTGCTGAGCGTGGAAATCCGTCGTCATGAGCATACGAACACCACTCGCGACACATTGTCGATGTTCCGCATCGATTTTGCCGCCAAGATAAGAGAGAGGGACGGAAAGGAAAGACTTATACTGATTGAGTTACAAAAGACCTGGCTGGAGACGGAGACGCTCCGCTTCCGTCAGTATCTTGGCGCCCAGTACCTCACTGCCGAAAACATCGCGAAAGAGGGTGAACACGAGGGCTTTGCTGCACCGATGGTTGCAATATATCTCTTGGGACACCGTGTGGGCAAGGTTGACAAACCTGTAGTATACGTCAAGCACAACGCTTACGACTATGAGGGCAAAGTCTTAAAAGGTGCAATGGAAGACCCTTTCATCGGCAGCCTGGTGCATGACAGCATCATCGTGCAGATACCTCTGCTGCACGGACAAATCAACAACCACCTTGACAAGGTGCTGAGCGTCTTCGACCAAAGCTACCGAGACAAACTGAACCGTCAGGTCATAGCTCTGGACGAAACCATATACGAAGGCGACGACGACATGATGTACCTTCTTCGTCGTCTCACCGCAGCGACAGCCAATGCCGAACTGCGAATGGACATGAACGTGGAGGACGAATACTTCTCTGCCATAGAGCACCGGGACACCGAACTGATGGTCAAGACACAGAAATTGGAGGAACTGGACAAGAAATTGGCTGAGAAGGACAACCAGCTTGCTGAGAAAGACAATCAGCTCACTGAGAAGGACAATCAACTCACTGAGAAGGACAATCAACTCACTGAGAAGGACAATCAACTCACTGAAAAGGACAATCAACTCACTGAAAAGGACAATCAACTTAAATCCATGGCACTGGTCATGTTAGCTAACGGCATGTCTGTCGAAGTTATTGCACAAGCGATGGGCAAGTCAGCCAAAGAAATACAAGATTTGTTCGAAGAAAAAGTATGACACCCTGCTGCATAAAGTATGGCGTTTGAGTTACAAAAGAAGACATACCAACACGAGATCAAAACATATTAACACGAGATATGACACAATGAAGAACCTTTTTGTACCCTTAAAGACAGCGATACGCAGGCGAGTGCGATAATCAATAAGACTATTCTCATACTTCCTCAAATCCGCAACTCCCGATGGTAAGGAGATTTTACTACCAAAAGAAGGAATC
>CAVFVJ010000024.1:0-19880 GCA_963626085.1 Alistipes ihumii
CTTACTCAGCGATGTTCCGCCCTTAAAAGACAAATGGTCGGCGTAAGGTAAACCGAACATGGCACGGAGAACCGCCGTGACCCACCAATCCTTTTCTATGACCTCCCGCTGGCGGATGTTCAATTCCGAGGAAACACGGTCAAGTATATCCACACGGTCTTCTTTTGACAAATCAATGAATTTCATCGCTGTAATATCGTTTTTATCCATGTAGGAGCAAGAACTATATCATGATTAAATTCTTGTTCCGAGACATGGCTGGTTATCATATTTTTTATTATTCCCTTCTGGTCTTCAGTTATGGTTTTCTCGCCAATCTCGCGCATGGCAAGAACAGCCAGTTGCATTAATTGGGATTGATAGGCAAAATTTCCCAAGTCATTACTGTGCCGAAAAGTGATACTCTTTCCCTCTCCGAACTTGACCTGCCGTGCAGAGCCGTCCGTTATATAGATAATGTTAGCCGGAACCTGAGTAGATAATCCCAGTTTGTTAAGTGCGTATGCTCCGGTCGGAATAATACGCGCATTATCCCGTTGAGCTATTTTCAAGGCAATGGCATCTAATGACGGCTCACGCAATGTGCCGTCCCACTTGTCATACAAAGGTCTATAGTAAATACCTTTTGCAAAGCGATACAACAATCCGTTACGGCACAAGCGGCTTAGTCCCGACCGTACAGCATCGGGAGTGCCGCACGTTGTGAAATCATCAGGAATAAGTATTGTTCCTTCTTTTGTCTGCTCCACAATATCGTGCATCGCCTTGTAAGAACTGTTTGCACCCATAGTTTTATATTTTGCCACAAAGTTAGTGTTTTTTTGTGGTATATTGTGCGGCTTGCAGAAATTATTTGCTTGGATATTTGACAACATTGATTTTGATGCTTAATCAACAACAAAAAACTTTATTGCAGCAATTCAGAGAAATACTCTTCTCTAAGGGTGTCGATTCAACCGTACCCCCTTGCCTCAAAGAATAGTTGTGCAAAGTTTCGTGTGATGGGGTGGTTTCAACACACACCATCTATATCTATTGCACTTTGACCATTCAGAATCTCAATCTCACTTTTAGTACGCATTCCTAAGGGGGGGGGTGCCCCCCTTTTAATAGTATATTTGTTATGGGGTCGTTTGAACCGAACCCATAAACTTGGTAATCGCATTAAAAAATCATTCAACTTGCCACATTTCGCATGAAATAAAGGTTAAAATCGTTAAATCTTCACTTTTTTTAGTCCCTCGTATCAAATACACAGGACTTTTCTACCGTATTATCTGCAAGTTACTGATAATCAACAGCTGCTATATACAGCTATTGACCTTCGTAGTTGGTGACGTTGCAGTAGGGTACAGTGCCCATAAACGTCTGCAGCAGTTCCATTGCACCGTTCATGTCCTGCTTGTCGAGTGCTTGGGCTATTCGACGCGCTGTATTGGTGGTGGCGAGGGTGTTTTGGGTTACGTACGAAGGGATGAGTGCCTTGGTCAGACCTACCTTTACCTCATTGTTCGGCATATCGAGGGTATAGTAGTTGTAGTCTCGGTTGTAATCCTTGATGGTGATGTATCCGCTTTGGTAGAGCAGGGGCATGATGGTGGTCATTCCCTCGGTAGGGGCATTAAACTCACTTTCGACTGCTTCCACACGAGTGATGTCTGTCGGCAGAGTATTGTATTTGCGCATCATGTTGATGAGGTAAGTGGGTGTGCCGGAGGTGAACCTGTATGTTCCGAATTTGCGCTCTGCGAAACAGTTGAGAAGACTGTATGGATTGAAGATGTCTGGTGAGACTGCAGAGAAGTGATAACCGTCGTAGTGTCCCTTGAGCTTGGCTATAGCATCCTCCCTTGACAGACCGTTTGCCTTGGCAAGCATATCGATGTCTTTTTGCATGTTTTCCAGCAGTTCCTCCTTGGTGATGCCGCAGATAGCCGCATAGTCGTCATTCATGGAAATATTGGTGATGTTGTTCAGTTCGCTGAAGATGCTGAGCTGCGAGAATTTGGTGATGCCTGTGAGGAATACGAACTCTAGATATGGGTCGAGCTTCTTAAGAGGACTGTAGAAATTCCGCATGATGTGGCGCAGGTCCTGCAGGTTCTCTTCTTCGTGAACCACATCGAGCAAGGGGGCATCGTACTCGTCGATGATGACCACAACCTTCTGTCCCGTCCGCTCGTATGCTGATTGAACGAGGTTCGTCAATCTTATATTTGTATCCAACCCGACTTGGTCGCATCCGTATGACTTTTCATATTGCACCAATTCATGATTAAGGTAGTTCGTGAGTTTCTCCTTGTCAAAGTGCTTGGCTCCGCTCATGTCGAAGTGGAGCACAGGGTGCTTTATCCACTCCTTCTCATAGTCGGCTATGGCAAGACCTTCGAAGAGTTCCTTGCGTCCCTCGAAATAAGCTTGCAGGGTGGAGGCGAAGAGTGACTTCCCGAATCGCCTGGGGCGACTCAGGAAGACGTACTTCATCTGTTTCTTGCGGAAGTCTACGATGTACTTCGTCTTGTCTATATAAAGGTATTTCTCCTTTCGAATATTCTCGAAAGTCTGTATTCCCACCGGGTATGCGTTCACAATCTCAGCCATAATCTATCGGTCTTTATAATCACTATACCGCAAAGGTACTAATTAATTTTGTGGCGAGTGACACTGATGCGATATTTTTTATGACTGTATTTACTCATGTCTTATTGCCTCAATCGGGTCCATGTTGGCTGCTTTGTTTGCCGGTATGTAACCGAACAGCACTCCGATAAGCACACATACTCCAAATGAAAGGAAGATTGACCATGAAGGTACACTGCTTGGCATACCAAATAAAGGAAGTACCCATTCGGAAGCACCAACACCCAGTAGAACTCCGAAGATACCTCCTGTCACACTGATGATGATGGACTCGATGAGGAACTGTACGCTTATCACAAATCCCGTAGCTCCTACAGCCATACGCAGACCGATTTCCTTGGTACGTTCTGTTACTGACACCAACATGATGTTCATGATGCCGATTCCGGCAATGAGGAGTGAGAATCCTGCTGCGATACCAAGGATAAGGGTTACAGTGTCCATGGTGCTCGACATGGTCTCCATCATCTCTGCCTGTGAACGTATGGTGAAGTCATCATCGTCTCCGTCTTTGATCTTATGGTTACGACGGAGTATCTGAGTCAGTTCGTCTATGGCGTTGTCAGACAATTCTTCAGTGATGGCTGAACAGACGATTGACGAGAAGTAAGTCTGTGCTGCTATACGTTTCATTACACAGGTGTAGGGCGCAATGATTACATTGTCCTGGTCCATACCCCAGTTGTTGTAGCCCTTGGACTTCAGTACGCCCACAATCTTCATTGGGATGGACTTGAAACGGATGTTCTTGCCTACAACATCGGCTCCCTCACCGAAAAGCTCGTCTACGATGGTCTTACCAACTACACACACTTTCGCTGATTTTTTTATGTCTTCTTCGGTGAAACAGTCGCCTTGTTCAATAACCCATTGCTTGATGTCGAGGTACTCGGGTGTCTCTCCGTAGACCGTGGTTTGGGTATTACTGTTGCCGTAGACCACCTGTCCGCTTGCTGTCACTTCCGGTGATACGTTGGTCACATATTTCTTCTCAGTCATGATGGCTTCGTAGTCTGCCATCTTGAGGGTCTGCATCTCCGACGGGTCAAGACGGACACCTCCACGACGTTCCGCTCCAGGACGCACAGTCAATAGGTTGGTTCCCATGGTGGAGAGTTCTTTCCTGATGCTTTCCTTTGAACCCTGTCCGATACTCATCATGGCGATTACAGCAGCCACACCGATGATGATACCGAGCATACTGAGGAACGACCTCATCTTGTTGCTTGCCACTGCCTTCAGTGACACTTTTATTAAATTAAGAACGTTCATAGTCAATCGTCTAGTGGTTTAGGCAGTGAGGCGAGTGTCTCTGCTGCTGATTTAATGTTGGTGTTGACAGTATCCTCGCGTATCTTGCCGTCGCGCAGGTTAATGTTGCGTGACGCATACTCTGCAATCTCTGGGTTGTGGGTTACGAAGATTATCGTGTGCCCCTGCTTGTAGAGTTGTTGGAACAGTACGAGCATCTCGAACGAAGTGCGTGTGTCGAGGTTTCCTGTTGCCTCGTCTGCCAACAATACCGCTGGGTCATTGACAAGTGCACGGGCTATCGCTACTCTCTGCATCTGTCCACCCGACATCTGGTTGGACTTATGGTATAGGCGGTCGCCCAGTCCCACTGCCTCCAGCGCCTTGACTGCAGCTTCGCGTCTCTGCTTGGCACTGTACTTATTGTTGTACATAAGGGGCAGCTCCACGTTCTCTACCGCAGTGGTGTTGGGCAGGAGGTTATAGTTCTGGAAGATAAAACCAATCTTCTTGTTACGCAGATGGGCACGTTGGTTCTTCGACATCTTGCGTACAGGGACTCCGTCGAGGAAATACTCGCCTGAGGTCGGAGTGTCAAGACATCCCAACTGGTTGAGCAAGGTCGACTTGCCCGAACCGGATGTACCTTGGATGGTAACGAACTCGCCTTCGTATATCTTGAACGATATGCCGCGCAGAGCTTTCACAGTCTCGTTGCCGACTTGAAAGTAGCGTTTCACGTTCTGGAGCTCGATTACTACCTTTTCTTTATTTACTTCCATCGCCATTATTTTTTGTTGCCGTTTGAACCGTTGCCAGATTTTTGGTTCTTGTTGTTCTTTGGTCCTGGCATGAATGGGTTGCTTGCAGTCGTCTCCTCTTCCTTGACTTCATTGAGTTCGAATTCGGTGATTACCTCAGTTCCTTCCTTGAGTCCAGACTTGATTTCCGTGTACGTGCCGTTGGTGTTGCCAATTTCCACAGCTACAGCCTTAAAGGTGTTGCCTTCGTGAAGCCATACCTTGTTGCCTCCATCGCAGTCGACGACTTGCTCGTCGTCCTTCAACAACAATTCGTTAGGAGTGAAGCGGAGTGCTTTTGACGGTACAGCCAGCACATCGTGCAGTTCCATAACGTAAATGGTGACATTGGCGGTCAGACCTGGTTTCAACTTGAGGTCGTCGTTGCGCGCTGAGATTACAACTTCGTAAGTAACGACGTTACTCTCGGTTGTGGCGTTCTGGCGCACTTGTGAAACCCTTCCCTCAAACACGTCTTCTGGATATGCGTCGACTGTGAAGCTTACCCTCTGTCCTTCCTGTACACCACCTATGTCTGCCTCGTCGATATCAGCAATTACACGCATGTCTGTGAGGTCCTGTGCTATAATGAAGAGGGTAGGAGTAGTCATTGCTGAAGCCACGGTCTGTCCTTCTTCTACCTCACGTGAGAGAACCACTCCGTCAATCGGTGATGTGATGGTGGCGTAGCCGAGGTTGGTCTGTGCCTTTTGCACATTCTGTTGCTGCACTGCTACTTGCTGTACTGCCTGCTCGTATGACAGACGGGCGTTTTCATAGTCGTTGGCACTGACCAGTCCCTTGTCGTACAAGGTCTTGTAGCGGTTGTAGTTGGCTGTCTGGTAGTTGAGGTTACTCTGGTAGTTTGACAGGTTGCTCTTTGCGGAAGCCAGTTCACTCATCAAGTTTGTCTTGTCAAGCTCAGCTATGATGTCGCCCTTATGAACCACACTGTTGTAGTCCACGTATATCTTGTCGATGATACCTGATACCTGTGTACCGACCTCCACTTGTGTTACTGGTTCGATAGAGCCGGTTGCGGTGATGCTGGTAGACAGGTCTTGCTTTGACACGGCTTCAGTCTTGTACGTCACGTCTGCGCTCTCTGAGCAGGCGATGAAGGTCATTGATATAAGTGTAAGCGTTGCGCCTAACTTTAAAATACTCTTGTTCATATTTCGTTTATCTGTTTTTTTTGTATTATAGTTTGATATTATTGCCTCTGTAAAATTCCAGCATCGCTATGTTGTACAGCGTGTTGTACTTTGACTGCAGGAGCTGTTGCTCTGCCTGCAGCAGGTTGTTCTTTCCTGTGGTCAGTTCGACAACGTTCTTAAGTCCCAAACGGAACTGCTCGCTCACAAGGTCGTAACTCTCTTGCATACTCTCTACATTGGACTTGGCGTAGATGTACTGCTGCTGCGATGTGGTGGCGTTCAACCAGAAGTTCTCTATACTGCTGTACAGTGTCTTTTCTGCGTCTTTCAACTGTAGGTTACTATTGGCGTATGCCAGTTTGGCTTTCCTTATACTGGTCAGGTTGGATTTTTGGTCGAAGATAGGTACTGACACGGATATGCCGAGAGAGTTGCTCATGTTGGTCTTTATCTGCTTGAAGAACGCTGTCTCTATGCCACTGGAGTTGTTTGTACCAACACTGGCGTTAAGGCTGACTGTAGGCAGGTATCCAGCTTTGGCGATGTCCACTGCCAGTGCACTTGATTCGATGTTCAGTCGGCTGCTGGCAATCTCCGGTCTTAAGGTCAAGGCTGTGTTGTACACGTCCACACGTTCAGGTATGGTGGCGAGCACTTCCTTGTCGGTCACGTTGGTCGTAGCCACGTTGAAGTCCTCTGGTCCAACAATCTCCAGCAGTTGCTTCAACTGCAGTTTATAGTTCTCCAACTGCGACTGTGAGTTAACCACATTATATTTGTCCTGTGACACCTGTGCTTCCAGTTGTGCAAGGTCTACCTTGGCGAGGCTTCCCACTTCCACCATCTCTTTGGCGCGGTCACGCTGCAACTCCGAACCTTTCAACAACTCCTTGTTTACTGCCACAGCTTCTGTTTGGTACAGTATCTGTACGTACAGTTGCGTGATTTGCTCCTGTATAGAATTCTCGTTCTTCTGCACGTCCAGTTCAGACATGTCGCGTGTCAACTCGTTCTGTTTGATGTTCTTGGTGTTGCGTCCACCATTCCAAAGTGTCATACTGGCGTTGAGTCCGTAACTGCCATTGTAACTGGTCGTGTTACGGGTTGTGGTCATAGTTCCGTTGGAGAGGTTTACGGTCGACTCGCTGAACGGTCGCCATGAGCCGTTTTGGTTGGTACTGAACGAGAGTGAAGGGAACAGAGATGCCTTCGATTGGGTTACGGCAAGTTGGTTCTGTGCTGTAGTTATCCTGCTTTGGTTAATCTGTATGTTGTTGTCCAAAGCATAACTGATGCAATCCTGTAGGGTCCATGTTTTTTGTGCGAGTGCACACGTGCTTGCCATGCACCCCCCGAGGAAGATTAAGATTGTTTTTTTCATATTTAGTTGTACAATGTGTTTGCCTTTGACTAATTGATCTGTTTTGTAGTTCTTGCTGTTGCACAGACCATTCTATTGACGCATTTTTGTTGTTTGCGTTTAATTGCAGAACGTGAAAAACACGATTTATTAACATAATGGTGTGTATTGCGTTTATGTTTGAAAAATTGTTTGTGTCTTGTTTAATTGAAAAAAGAAAAGCAGCCAGCCTATAAGCCGGGTTCTGTAGCAGGGCGCAAGACCTGCCGTCTGTCATTTATCTTGGTCGGACGTCACCGTCCGACTCAACCTTGCGGTTCGCGTTCTACCCTGTAGCTCGGGCGGGCAACCCTCAAGCGCTACTATACATGAACTTGCAGCATCCAAGATGCACAGCCGATGATGTCTCCATATCGCTGGTGGGCTCTTACCCCACCTTCTCACCCTTACCCTTGCGGGCGGTTGTTTTCTTCTGCATTACTCAACCCTCACGGATTGCTTCTATATTAGGAAGTGGAATGCCCTGCGCTGCCCGGACTTTCCTCTGCCGGTTCTGTGGAATCGGCAGCGACAGACCGTCCGGCTGCTTTCTGCTTGCAAAGTTAAGGAAATAAATGTAGGCGCACAAGTCTATAACAACAAAAACTAGTGGCTTGCATTTGCATGTCGGGCGAATAACTCTGAAAAATTAAGTTTTTATTCAATTGTAGATGCGATTCGATCTACTTCATGAGTAATTCCTCGGGTAACGGAGGAAGATGCACAGTACTACTGCCACACCAAGTGCCATTGGGTAGTATATATATTGGAGGATGTCCACGGGAGTGATTTTACCAGTGCTCACCGCCTCGTTGGCAAGTCCTGTGGCAATCAGTACCTGTGCACCGTAGGGCAACAGTCCTTGGGTGAAGCACGATATAGTGTCGAGTATGCTGGCAGTTTTCCTGTTGTCTATTCCGAAGCGTGTGGATATCTCGTGCGCTATATTGCCAGTGGTAAGTATCGCTACTGTGTTGTTGGCAGTACATATATTCACGAGGCACACCAGTGCTGCTATGCAATATTCAGCTCCACGCTTGCCGTTGATTTTTGCTGTGAGCTTTGTTATGATGAAGTCAATGCCTCCGTTGTGCTGTATCATGGCAAGCATTCCCCCTGCGAGCAGTGTCATGATGATCAGTTCGCTCATACCCATCATGCCGTCGGCTATACTGCCGAACCATCCGAACAGGTCGTATTGTCCTTCTGCCATACCGATGATGCCGGAGAGGATGATGCCGAGGACGAGCACCAGTAGCACGTTCATTCCGAACACTGCAGTCACTATCACGGTGAGGTAAGGTATCACTTTGAGGAAATCAATCTCGCCTATATGTGCTGGAGCTGACACTCCCGACCCCATAAGTCCGTAAACTACCAGCATTACCAGTGCTATGGGGATGACGATACTGGAGTTGACCTTGAACTTCTCGTTCATCTTACACCGCTGTGTCTGGGTAGCTACGATGGTGGTGTCGCTGATGAATGACAGGTTATCGCCGAAGAAGGCTCCACCCACGATGATGCCCACGACGAAGGGCACGTCGATGCCTGCCTGGTTAGCGATGCCTACAGCCACGGGTGTCAGTGCGGCAATGGTGCCTACGGATGTACCTATTGACAGTGATATGAAGCACGATGCAAGGAAGATTCCTGCCAGTATGAGGGAGTGGGGGAGAAGAGTGAGGGTGAGGTTTACTGTTGAGTCCACCGCACCCATACTTTTGGCAGAGGCTGCAAATCCACCAGCTAGAATGAAGATCCAGAGCATCAGCATCATGTTCTTGCTTCCTGCACTCTTTGAGTACACTTCTATACGCTCGCTGACAGACCCTTTGGTTATTGCCACGGCATAGATGGAGGATATGAGGAATGCCACTGTTATTGGCACTTTGTAGAAATCGCCTATGATAACGCTGGTGGCCAGATAAAGACACAGGAACAGCGCCAGAGGGGACAGTGCTAGGAGTCCTTTGACAGTGGATAATTTTATTGTAGTGTTTGACTCTCCTTGCATGTGAGTTACGACTTGTATTTGTGAATTCAACGTGCAAATTTACATATAATTGCGTTAGTTTACGCTTGTCGGTGGGCTTTTTTGTGTGCTTTTGATGTATGACTGGTTAAATATTAGTTAAATGGAAGGGCTGCTTATATGACTGCGTGTCTTTATATTTACCTTTGTACATTATTTGTATATATAACATGGAACAAAAGAATCATTACACAGGACTGACCGATACCGAGGTGTCGGAGAGCAGAGAGAGGAATGGAGTGAATATACTTACCCCACCGGAGAAGGAACCTCTATGGAAACAGTTTCTGCATAAGTTTTCAGACCCACTTATCATCATTTTGCTTATTGCGGGCTTCTTGTCTGTGGGAATTGCTGTATATGAGTACAATGGTCTGGATGCAGGTTGGGAGACATTCTTCGAACCGATAGGCATATTTGTGGCAATATTCCTCGCAACTGGCATAGCCTTTATGTTTGAGTTGAAGGCAGACAAGGAGTTCGCCATACTGAACCAGGTGAACGATGACGAGCCTGTAGAGGTGATACGTAACGGCAACGCAACAACGGTGCCTAAGAAAGATATTGTTGTGGGCGACATAGTACTGTTGACTACTGGTGCAGAGATACCTGCTGACGGTACAGTACTGGAGGCGGTGAGTCTGCAGGTGGACGAGTCTTCTCTTACTGGCGAGTCGGAGCCGCGCAGGAAGTCTGTGACTGACGATGGGTCGGAGAAGGATGCCACGTATCCTTCCAATATGGTACTTCGTGGTACTAAGGTAATGGAAGGTCACGGTGTGTTCAGAGTTGATGTGGTAGGAGACAAGACTGAGAATGGAAAGGTGTTCGAGGCTGCGAGGATTGACGACAGTGTGCGTACTCCACTTAACGAGCAGCTCGACGGACTGGCAAGTCTCATCACTAAGATTAGTTATGCCTTCGCAGCGTTGATTATCGTTGGTAAGTTTATGGTTTACTTCAACTGGTCTCCTGTGGTCTTGACTCTGATTGTCCCCACGGCTCTGTTCTTCTATCTTGTGACCAAGAAGTTCAAGGGATGGAAGTGGCAGGCGGTTACTGCATCCATCATCGCTTATTTTGCTGTACTAATGGGAATGGTGGTGTATTTCTTCAACACTTTAACACCAGACAACCATGTTGCGGACTTGATCACATATACTCTCAATACATTTATGATTGCAGTAACTTTGCTGGTGGTGGCAGTGCCGGAGGGCTTGCCAATGGCTGTGACTCTGAGTCTTGCCTACAGTATGCAGAGGATGCTGAAGACCAATAACCTCGTGCGTAAGATGCATGCTTGTGAGACGATGGGTGCGACTACTGTAATCTGTACTGACAAGACTGGTACTCTGACTCAGAATCAGATGCGTGTACATGATACTCAGTTCTATGGTCTTCAGGGTGGGGAGTTGAACGGCAGTGAGGAAGGCAAGCTTCTGGAGGAGGGTATTGCTGTGAACTCTACTGCATCGCTCGACCATTCAGATTCTAAGGCTACAAAGGTCATTGGTAATCCTACTGAGGGTGCTCTGTTGCTGTGGCTGGAGAAGAACGGTGTTGATTATGCCCGTTTGAGAGATGACGCTACTGTCGTGGAGGAACTGCCGTTCTCCACTGAACGCAAGTACATGGCTACTGTCGTGAACTCGTCTCTGTTGGATGGTAAGAAAATACTTTATGTCAAGGGGGCACCGGAAATCGTGATGTCACTGTGCCGACAGATTGAGGGGGGTGTCAACCGTACGGATATAGAGAAACAATTGCTAGATTACCAAAACCAGGCGATGCGTACGCTCGGTTTTGCTTATCAGATTCTCGGACAGGATGACAAGACCATAGTGGACGGAAAGGTAGTGGCTGACAACCTTACTTTCGGTGGCGTTGTAGCTATCAGTGACCCTGTACGTGCGGAAGTGCCGGCTGCGGTCAAGGCTTGTATGGACGCTGGAATCAACGTGAAGATAGTTACTGGCGACACTACTGGAACTGCCAAGGAGATTGGTAGGCAGATTGGTCTGTGGACGGACAAGGACACAGACCGTAACATAACGACTGGACCTGAGTTTGCGGCACTGACGGATGAGCAACTCGACCAGTGTGTGCTCGACTTGAAGATTATTGCCCGTGCGCGTCCGATGGACAAGAAACGGCTCGTGGAGTCTCTTCAGCGGTTGAATCAGGTGGTGGCTGTCACTGGTGACGGTACTAACGATGCTCCTGCTCTGAAGGCTGCTAACGTGGGACTGTCCATGGGCGACGGTACGTCTGTGGCTAAGGAGGCATCCGACATAACTATTGTGGACAACTCGTTCAGTAGTATCGGTAAGGCTGTGATGTGGGGACGTTCACTGTACCAGAATATACAGCGTTTCCTTCTGTTCCAGCTGACTGTGAACGTGGCTGCTTGTTTCATCGTTCTGACAGGTGCGTTCATGGGTACTGAGAGTCCTCTTACTGTCACACAGATGCTGTGGGTGAACCTTATCATGGATACCTTTGCAGCTATGGCTCTTGCTTCTCTACCTCCATCAGAGAGTGTGATGAAGAACAACCCCCGTGACCGTAATGCGTTCATTCTCAGTAAACCGATGTTCGAGAATATTCTCGGTGTGGGCGGTTTCTTCTTCGCTCTCTTGCTCGTGTTGCTTTACGTGTTTGAGCATGCGGACATTACGCGATTAACGGACTTGCTGCATGTGCATGTGGGCGTTGCCGACGGACTGTCTCCGTACGAGCTAACACTGCTCTTTACCATCTTTGTCATGACCCATTTCTTCTATCTGTTCTGTGCACGCGCATTTGAGACAGGGCGTAGTGCGCTCCACTTTGATGGCAGTTACGGTTTGCTGTCCATTGCTGCGATAATACTTGTTGGACAGATTGCAATGATTGAGATACCCGGACTGCAGAATTTCTTCAATGTGGTGGGTCTCAAACTCGAAGACTGGGTGATAATCATCGTCGGCTCTTCCTGCGTGCTTTGGGTACGTGAACTGTGGAGACTGGTGAAGCGCTGCTTCATGTCTTAAATTTCCTATTAATATTTGTGTAATATTGCCCCTTTTCTACATGTCGCAGATTCCTTGAAAATGTGGCTCGGGAGAAGGGGTCATTTCACTCGAGTGAAACGATCGATCCACTCGAGTGTTTTGATCGATCCACTCGAGTGAATTAAAAAGGGTATTTTGGACACGTCAGTTCTGTTGTTGTGACGTGGGACACGTCACCTACTATAATTGGCAAAAGGTCGGGCGGGTAGGTTAATTTCAGATATTTTCGACCCTCTTTTCTTGTGTGTTCTCAAAGTTGTCAATAATGCAACTTGTTTTGGTGGGCTATAATTCGTTATGACGGCAAAAGTGGATTACCCTAGAAATACATCTCCGGGTTTGTCGGGCTCGATATACATTATATAATATATAGGCAGATAGGTGATTCCACCCCTTACTTCCACTTTCTGTGCGTTGGAAAGGACAAAGGCCTAGCGGATGTTGTATTCGTTGGTATTTACGAACCTGTTGAGTGCGCTGTGTACCTTGTAGTCCTTGCCCGACTTGACTTCGATGGGAAGTACAGACAAGTTCTCCATGTCATCCACAAGGTAATCTACCTCTCCTGCTTTCTTGTTGTCATAATAGTAGAGGTTGAAACCGTGCGCTTTCAGTTCCTGTGCGACGACTGTTTCATATACGGAACCGAGATTGATGCTTGTGATGTACTCCTGTATCTTCCTGTATAACATAATCACACTTTTCCTATGATTTTACGGTTGCAAATATACACTTTTCCTACGAGAAGATTGTGTAAAAACTACACTTTTCTGCGATAGGGGATGTTTTTATGATGCATGTGGCGTGCGAAATATTGATGCGAATGTAAAAAAAAGTGAGGTTGTATAGTGCAGATTGGATAAGAATTCGTAAATTTGCCGATGTTTAAATAAAGACATCATCAATTATGGAAAATCAAATCTCAAAACCAGACAACAATTTGGTGTGGGCTATCCTCAGTACAATCCTGTGCTGTCTGCCGTTAGGCATCGTGTCAATCGTTTATGCAGCTAAAGTGGACGGTCTTTACGCAAGCGGAGACTATGCGGGTGCTAAAGATGCATCTGACAAAGCCAAGAAATTTGCTATTATCGGTGCCGTCCTTGGATTTGTCGGCTGTATATTATACTTTATCGTGATTGGCGTAAGTGCAGCACTGTAAGTGCAACACAATGCATGCGCGTCAACTGACTGGCGTGCGTGCATTGTATACAGAAGAACCGTTTTGTTACTACGTGCGGTATAATCAAAAATGAACTGATAACAATATAAACGTATACAGATATGGTGAAGAATCTAAAAGGACTGATTGGTCTTGTCGTAGTGATGATGTTGGTGGCGTCTTGTTCCGACAACGCCAAAGTGAAAAATCTACTGAAACAGATTCCGGCTAATTCGGATCTCGTGCTTGTCGGTAACATAAAGACAATTGTCGAGTCTGCTGGTGGTACAGTGAAGGACAATAAAATAAAGCTTCCGACCAACATCGCAGATGGGTTGCCCAACGATGCAATGGATGGTCTTGACGATGTAAACGAACTGCTGAAGGTGGCTGGTATCGACCCGGAAGCCTGTGCATTGGTGGCTGATTATGAGTGCAATTCCCCCATCATCGTTTTTGCGCTTGATGACAAGGATAAGTTCATAAAAGCTATCGATGACAAGGGATTCAAGGAGAAGACTGTTGAGGGAAGTGTTGCTCTCTACACTAAGAAAGTGTATGAGAGTACTTATACCGACGGATATGACGATTACGGATATGTTGCTGTGAATGGGTCATACGCCTATTGGATTGAGAACGTATGGGAAGGCAGTGACTTCAAGCCTGTCCGTTATCTGCAGAAAATGATAGAGGAAGCAGGCGAGAATAGTTTTGCAGAAACCAACTGCGCAGATTTCATTACAAGTGGCAATGTGGGTGGTGTAGCCATCACGTGGCCCAGAAAGATGCGTCAGGAGTTGCGCGAGAATGGAGTGCAGTCTGATGTACTCTCGCTGCTCGAAGGCTCAATCTGTCTGCGTGGTGACTTGTCCGCAAATAAATGTACGGTGGAAGTGAAATTGTTTGACGAGGACGGTAACGAGGTGGCTGGCGACAGGTTCAAGCAGTTCATGGATATATCCTCAACCATCAGCGATGACGCTCTTGCCTTTCTTGGGAAGGACGAGTTCATGGTTTATGCGGCAAGTCTGAAGAACTTCGACTGGGACAAGTATTTTGAAAGTTTCTTAGGTTCGCTAAACATGTCGCGCTTCGAGAATGCTAAATTTGACGCAATCAAAGATTATCTCGAACAGATAGACGGAACTGTGGCGTTCGGGTTCGGCTTTACTGACGGCATAGAGTCGATAGCCAACATGAATGAAGAGATTGACTTCATGAGTCAGTTCTCTGCAACGATTGTGGTGGAGACCAAGGACGGCAAGGCTGGCAAACTGGTGGATGGACTGAAGGAATTCATGGAGAAGGCGGCAGGTCTGCCGGTGGATGGGAACACTTCAGGGTTCTCCGTTGACATTGACAAGTCTGCGTCAGGAAGTACACTTTATGTGAAGCATGTAGGTAACTTCGTGGTAATCGCCAACCACCCGGTAAGGGAGGACAACAATAACCCTGTTGTCAAGAAGGCGGGACTCTCCGACTATCTGAGTGCTATGTATGTCGGTCTGTACAAGGGAAACAAACTTATGGAAGACTTGGGTCTGAAGGACGACATGAGTCTGGCATCCTATTGCAAGCCCAACTCTCTGGACATGTCGCTCACACTTGAGATTGACGGTGATTCCGGCACCGGTATATTGGCAAAGGTGGCAAAGATTGTGCTGGACATCGCCTCCAAGGCAAATGAACTGGAGGAGAAGTTCGGGAGACATCATGCCATTTATGATGACTATGGCGACTATGATGATGACTACTATGTTTATGATACTGTAGCGGTTGATGACGACTACTATGTTTATGACTCGGTCGCATCAGACTATGACTACTATGAATGACGGTAGCGTGCTTCAGAACATACTGTTTACGAAGGGATGTTGGAAACAATCACTATAAGGAATCTCCTGCCCACTGTGTTTGTGGGGATGGAGGACACTGACAGGATACGCTCTTCCCAGATTTGGGAAGAGCCTTCTTTCGTGTTCCACCGTGGATGCCGGCTGTGCGTGCAGGCAGAGTCGGGAAGCGGTAAGTCGTCCCTGCTGAGTTTCATATTCGGGAACAGAACGGACTATAATGGTGAGATACTCTTTGACGGAGAAGATGTGAAATCCTTCGGCGTGGGCAAGTGGTGTGAGATACGCACACGTGCCATATCGCTGCTTCCACAGGACATGGGTCTCTTCCCGGAGTTGACGGTGGCGCAGAACATCGACCTGAAGAACAACCGCACAGGCCACAAGAACCGCGGACAGATTACCGACATGCTGGACAGGGTGGGGATTGCCGACAAATACAATGTACCTGTAGGCAAGTTGAGCATCGGACAGATGCAGAGGGTAGCCCTCGTCCGTTCTGTATGCCAACCCTTTGACTTCATCTTCCTCGACGAACCGGTCAGTCACCTTGATGTCCGCAACAACAAGGTGGTCGCTGACATAATCATGGAGGAGGCAAGCCAGCAGGGGGCAGGCATCATCGCTACGTCAGTCGGCAACCATCTCTTGCTCGATGACGCACAATTCATATCATTGTAATATGTCTAACCCAAAGTGTTAATAGTAAAAAACAGTCGTTAAATTCGGAATGGGAAAGAAATTCAACAATGAGATATGGAGTCTCCTGCGGAAGAATGTATCCAGAGGACAGCTGTTCGGTTATGCAATCGCTAACCTGGTGGGGCTTTCCGTGATTCTTGTAGGTGTGCTGTTCTTTGCCGACAGCCAAAAGTCTATATCCGATGACGACCGTTACTTCTCCGATGACTACATAGTGCTTTCAAAGAAAGTGAGGGGCATCGGGTTCACTCCAGTGGCTTTCTCTGAAGAAGAGATTGCGGACTTGCAGAAACAGAAGTGGGTGACAAAGGTAGGGCGGTTCACCGCCTCGCAGTTTGCTGTCAATGCTTCCGTGAACATGGGCGGCAGAGGACTCTCCACATACCTTTTCTTCGAGTCTGTCCCCGATGATTTCTTTGATGTCATCCCCAGGGACTGGACTTTCGACCCCCAGGATAGGTTCGTGCCCATCATATTGAGCAAGGACTACCTCACACTCTATAATTTCGGGTTTGCCATACCGCAAGGCTTGCCGCAGGTGAGCGAGAGGATAGTGGGGGCTGTGCCCATCACCCTCCGTCTGACAGGCAAGGAGAACGAGACTGAGTATTTCGAGGCCGCTGTAGTGGGGTTCTCATCACGGTTGAACACCATCGCCGTGCCGCAGAGCTTCATGGACTGGGCGAACCGTAAGTATTTCTCCGGTGAGACTCCCGACCCGTCGCGCCTGATTGTGAAGATTGACAGGTTTGAGTCCGGCCCGATGGACGGATACTTCAATGAACACGAGATAGAGGTGGCAGGCGACAAGGAACAGACGGGAAACATATCGGCGTTCCTCCGGGTGGTGTCGAGCGTGGTCGCTTCGAACGGTGTGGTCATCAGTCTGCTTGCACTTTTCATCCTGACGCTGTCAATCTTCCTCCTGCTACAGAAGAGCAAGGAGACGCTGAGGAAACTGATGCTTCTGGGTTTCTCTCCAATGGAGATAAGCCGCTACTACGAGATGATTGTGATTGTAGCCAATACGGTCATTACTGTACTGGCAACGTCCATTACCGTCTGCTGTCGTACACTGTGGTCAAGTCAACTACAGGAAATCGGACTTGGCGGTGCGTCCGTAGTGCCAACCTTGTGTACCGCACTGGCGTACCTCGTCTGTGTGACTTCGTTCAATGTCTATGTCATCCGCAAACGACTGTACGGCATTTGGGGCACTTCCTTCAAACTGACGGGCAGGAAGCGTTTGTGATTCGCCCAAAAAAACAGTGCTTTGCTTGTGTCTTTGAAGTGAAGAAGGATAGAAGCAGATACAGTGAGGAGGCTCTTTCAGTCACCGCCAAGATTCTTTTTGAGTTTCATAGTAGTAAAAAGAAAATATTTTCACATATATAGGGCGAAAGTCCCGTTTCTTTTCGTAACCTCTTATAAAGGACATCGAAAAGAAGGTGAGTGAGCTGATGAAGGACGCAAAGGATGAGATATAGAAGCCGCAGGGCATCATCCCCTACGTGTTGACGGGTGATGAGCATTGTCTCGACCTCCGTACTTTCTCGGAGAAAGTAAAACTTGCCGTTTGGGAAAAGCAAAACCACAAGTGTGCTTTATGTGGCAAGGATTTCGATTACGTGTTTATGGAGGGCGACCATATCACACCTTGGCGTGATGGAGGTAGAACCACCATAGAGAACTGCCAGATGCTCTGTAGGGAATGTAACCGAAGAAAGGGTAGTAAATAGCACCCGGTCACATGAAAATAGGGCTCGATGCCGGTAGACAGAGGCTTAGTAGGTGACGTGTCTCACGTCACATCATGTGTGTCTCACAACGCATCACCAGCGAAGAGTGCGGTGGGACACAGTTTACATGTGCGGTGGGACACGGTTTACATGTGCGGTGGGACACCGCACCTACTATGTTTCAGTCTGCCGACAGGTACTTTTAGCCCTTACCAACGATTCGTTTACAGAAATTCTTTCCAGACTTTTGGCAGTCTCGTTTGTTTGTCATATATTTGCAGCAAGAAAAGTTGAAGTATGGCAACGAGATTATATCCGATAGGTATTCAGACATTTGAGCGTATCCGTAAGGAGGACTGGTTTTACGTAGACAAGACTGAGTATGTGTACCACATGACACATACCGATGGCACGTATTTTATTCTTAGTCGTCCGCGTCGATTCGGCAAGTCACTGTTGGTGTCCACATTCAAGAGTTATTTCGAAGGCCGGAAGGAACTGTTCGAAGGACTTGCCATGGAAAAACTGGAGACAGAGTGGAATGAGTACCCCGTACTGCACTTTGACATGAGCCGCGGCAAGCATCAGGGCAAAGACGAACTGGAGGAGTATCTGAACTATATGCTGGATGATCAGGAGAAGAAGTTCGGTATTACTGAACACCGCAATGGCGTGAACAACAGATTCTCTGATTTGATACAGTCTGTATACCGTAAGACGGGCAAGCAGGTGGTTGTGCTCATCGATGAATATGACGCACCATTGCTTGACGTGGTGCATGAGGATACGCAGTTGCCTGTCCTCCGCAATGTGATGCGCAACTTCTACAGCCCTTTGAAGGCAGCCGAGCCGATGCTGCGCTTCGTGTTCATGACAGGTATCACGAAGTTCTCGCAACTGAGCATATTCAGCGAGTTGAACAATATAAAGAATGTCTCCATGGACGAATCGTATGCCGGCATCTGTGGAATTACAAGGGAGGAGATGCTCACTCAGATGAGTGACGGTATAGACGCACTTGCAGCAAAACTGAAGCTGAGCCGTGAGGAGGCTGTCACGAAGCTTACTGACCAGTACGACGGCTACCACTTCACATGGCCTTCGCCTGATGTGTTCAATCCGTTCAGTTTGCTCAACTGTTTTGCCGATGGTAAACTGGGTGCCTACTGGTTCGGTTCCGGCACACCCACTTACCTGATTAATATGATGAGGAAGTTTGGGGTGTTGCCGTCCCAGCTTGGACGGGTGAGGGCAACTGCATATTCTTTCGATGCTGCTACAGAGACGATGACCTCAATGATACCGTTGCTGTACCAGAGCGGTTATCTCACTATAAAGGACTATGACAGCGAACGAGATGTCTATACGCTTGACTTTCCGAACAAGGAAATAAGAGTGGGATTGTATGCCAGTCTGTTGCCTGGTTATATGGGTTCTGGAGTTGATGAGGGAAGGGTAGTCATAGCGGATATGTCCGCTTGTCTGAACAGTCGGGACGTTGACGGTGCGTTGCAACTCCTTGCAGACTTTCTAGAGACAGTGCCGTACTGCGTCAACACCAACTACGAGGGTCACTGGCAGCAGACGCTTTATATCATCTTTGCCCTGCTCACTAACTACCGCATACAGGTGGAGCAGCACACCGCCAAGGGACGCATCGACATCACGCTCGAAACGGCAACAACCATTTATGTGATGGAACTGAAACTGAACGGCAGTGTGGAGGATGCTCTTGCGCAGATAGAGGCAAAACACTATGCCGATGCCTTCAAGATGCAACCGAAGCCTGTGGTTAAGGTCGGCATGAACTTCATGCTGAAGGATGGGGTGAACACGCTGGAGTGGAAGGTTGTGGGATGTGACGTCGTTTAATGTCTATGTTATCCGCAAACGACTGTACCGTGTTTGGGCACTTCCTTCATGTCATGAAGCAGGCTATTAATGGGCATTTCTTTGTAAAATGGGAGCCTATTTATTGTCGTTGAATTTATTTTTCTATATTTTTATTTAATTCGTTTGGTTTGTATTATAATTTTACTAAAGTTTCCCACACCCCTCTGACGTGCTACAGATATTATAAAAGCCTCCT
>CAVFVJ010000025.1:0-34621 GCA_963626085.1 Alistipes ihumii
ATTGTTTTTCTCATAAGCTTTCAATTAAATGATTAATATTGTTAATGTTCAAGTTTTATGCGTGTTTTGATGATTCAACTAGCACTTATCGTTTCAAAGGTAGAGTTTTTGTTCGAGTTAGTACAATTATTTAAGGTAAAACTTTTCGAAAGGCGTGATTTTCGTTTTTTTTCAGTCGTTACAGACCTGTTAAAACCATGTTTGCAAACTCAAGTTGGCAATCTAGTTGCGATATTATTCGTGGTGGTACTGTTCCCCTCTGATGATGGTAAAGGCACGGTAGAGTTGCTCCACAAACACCATGCGCACCATCTGGTGGGAGAGCGTCATCTTGGACAGCGACAGCTTCTCGTCCGCCCTCTTGTAGATCTCTGGCGAGAACCCGTAAGGTCCACCAATGACGAACACCAGTCGCTTGCCCACCGTCTGTTGTTTCCTTCCGACCCATTCCGCCAGTTCCACACTCCTCAGTTCCTTACCGTGCTCGTCGAGCAGCACCACATGGTCGCTGTCCTGCAGTTGTTTCAGCAGGAGTTCACCCTCCATCCGTTTCTGCATCTCCTGAGACAGAGCCTTGGTGTTCTTCAGTTCGGGTATGGTCACAATGTCGAATGGACAGTAGTGTCCGACCCTTGCCGCATAGTCGCCGATGATAGTTTGAAACTCACGGTTCACTGTCTTGCCCACCTGTAGGAGAGTTATTTTCATCTTGTAGCCTGGTCTTGTTAGATTACCTCGTTACGTTCTTCACACCCTTGACCGCCTTTATCTTTTTTATCAGTTGGTTGAGTCGGCTGTTACTATCAATCATGATGGTGAGGTTGCCAGTGAACAGCCCATCCTCCGACGACTTGATGTCGATTCCCCTCAGCACGATGTTCTGTTCCTTGGCAATGATACTCGTAATGTTGTTGACGATACCCACGTCGTCGTTGCCTATGATGTGAAGCGTGACGACAAACTGTCCGCCTCCCTTCTCAGCCCAGTTCACCTCAATGGAGCGGTAGCCTATCTTCTCAAGCAGTTTTATGCAGTTGGGACAGTTCCTGCGGTGGATGGTGATTCCCCGGCTGACGGTCACGAACCCCACGATATCGTCCCCATAGATTGGGCTACAACACTTGGCGAGATTATAAGCCACACCTTTTATATTATCACCGATGAGTAGCACGTCCTTGCCAGTCTTTGCAGTCTGTTCGCTCGCAGAGTCGAACCTGTAGTTCGCTGCGCTTATGACCTCCGCCGTCGGCAACTCGTTGTTCGCCCGCTTCTGTTCCTCGATGTAAGCCTCGATGACCTTGTCCGTCCCGATGACCTCCTCAGCCACGGCACGGTAGAACTCCGTCACGTTCTTGTAGCCGAGGTGTTTCACCGCTTTCATCATTACAGGCTCATCGTACTCAATCTTCCTGTTCTTGAACTTGCGCTCCAGGGTTTCCTTTGCAAAGGCAGCAGTGTGCAGTTCCTGCTCGTTGAGACTCTGTCGAATCTTACTCTTCGCCTTCGACGTGATGGCGTAGTTGAGCCAGTCGCGCTTTGGAGTCTGGTTGGGATTGGTGAGAATCTCCACCTGGTCGCCCGTCTTCAGTTTCGCCCTCACCGGAGTATTTCTGCCGTTGACCTTACCACCGCAGCAGTGGAGACCTACATTGGTATGTATCATGAAAGCAAAGTCGAGCACCGTAGCCCCTTCAGGCAACTTGAACAAGTCGCCCTTAGGAGTAAACACAAACACCTCATCGCTGTAGAGGTCCACCTTGAACTGGTCGACCAACTGCTCGTCGGAGGTCTGAGTCTCCAGTGCGCTCCTTATGTCCTTGAGCCAGTCCTCCAGTTTCGCCCCGCTGTCCTTCACGCCCTTATACCTCCAGTGGGCAGCCAGTCCGTGTTCAGCAATGTCGTCCATCCGCTCCGTGCGAATCTGAATCTCCACCCACTTGCCCTCAGGTCCCATGACCGTGGTGTGCAGACTCTCGTAGCCATTGCTCTTAGGTACGCTCAACCAGTCACGCAGACGCTTCGGGTTAGGGCGGTACATATCGGTCACGATACTGTACACCTGCCAGCAGTCCTGCTTCTCCCTCTCCTGTGGCGAGTCGAGAATGATACGTATGGCAAAGAGGTCGTAGATGCCCTCGAACGCACACTTCTGTTTCTTCATCTTCTGCCAGATGGAGTGGATGCTCTTCGTGCGCCCCTTGATGTGGAATGTCAGTCCAGCCTCCTTCAGTTTGGTTTCAATCGGTGCGATGAACTTCCCGATATACTCGTCGCGCGACTTCTTGGTGGCGTTAAGTTTCTCCTTAATCATATAGAACGTGTCGGTCTCAAGATACTTGAGTGACAAGTCCTCCAGTTCCGACTTGATGAGGTAGAGACCCAGTTTGTGTGCCAAAGGAGCATAGAGATAACTCGCCTCCTTCGCCACCTTTTGCCGTTCTTCCTCGGAGCCGCGCTCCTTTATCTGCCGCATGAGGTTCACACGGTCGGCTATAATGATGAAGATGACCCTCATGTCCTCGGCGAACGACAGCAGCAAGTCGCGGAAGTTCTCTGTCTCCACACTCGGGCTCTTAGCATACAGCTCGTTCACCTTCAGTAGTCCGTGCACTATGCGCTCCACGTCCTCACCGAAGAGTTTGCCCACCTCGTCCTCAGACACTGCACCGTACTTCACGTACTCGTGTAGCAGAACACTGAGGATGATGGCGCGGCTTGCCCCAATCTCTTCAATGGTGATGAGAGCCGTCTGCAGGTTGAACAGCACAGGATTGAGTCCGAACACCCGCTCCAGTTCGGTGGTTTCCGACTTGATGTCGCCCTTGTTCTGTACAATCCTGTTTATCTTGTCCTGGTCTTCACCACTGATGATGTCAGCGGTGAGGCTCTGTACCTTGTGCAAGGTCTGAAGAATCTTTTCCGTGTCCTCGTTCATAATGCGTTCTCTACTTCAATTCAACCGTACTGCAAAATTAGCGAATATAATTGAATGCGCACTTCGTTTTTAAAGAATCTTCCATTAAATTGTGGGTCAGTTAGAGAAATATTTTTCCCCAACTGTAGAAAATAATTTTCCTAACTAATGATAGTAGGTGCAGTGTCCCACTGCACAGAGATTATTATGTGACGTGGGACACGTCACCTACTATATAAAATAAGGTGTACAAGGAGGACGATGACGGTACACGTGACGGCATTGCGCAACTCGCTGCACAAAAAAAATAACCACCAAACCATTGAGCGTAAAAATATTTTCCCTAACTTTGTTGCGGAATAACTACGTACTTAAAAATGCAATATATGCTTACACAACAAGACAAGGAGTTGCTTGCAAAGAAACACATCTCCGAAGAAACTCTAAACAGACAACTTGAACAGTTCAAGACAGGATTCCCTTACCTTCGCCTTGCAGGTGCTGCTTCGCCCGAAAAGGGAGTGATTGTGACTGACGACAGTCAGCAGGATCAGTATCTCAGTGCATGGCAGGACTACCTAAAAGGTAGCCATACAGTACTGAAGTTCGTGCCTGCCTCGGGTGCAGCCTCACGTATGTTCAAGAACCTCTTCGAGTTTCTTGACGGTGACTCTGATGCGCCCGACACCGACTTCATGAAGATTTTCTTTGCCCACATCAGTAGCTTTGCCTTCTACGACGCGCTGAACGACGCGTGTGTGGTCAACGAGGGTAAGACAGTGGAAGACCTTATCGATGAGGGTGACTACAAGGCAGTTGTGGCTTGCCTGCTCAATGACGGTGGACTGAACTACGGTAAGTTGCCTAAAGGACTGCTGCAGTTCCATGCCTATACCGACTCCGTACGCACACCTCTGGAGGAACACCTTGTGGAAGGTGCACTCTATGCAGCCGGCAAGGACGGTAACGTGAACGTACATTTCACTGTGAGTCCCGAGCACCGCAAGTTGTTCGAGGAACTGGTGGAAGCCAAGAAAGGAGAGTACGAGAAACAGTTCGGAGTGAAGTACAACATCAGTTTCTCAGAACAGAAGTCAAGCACAGACACCGTAGCTGCCACACCCGACAATGAACCGTTCCGTGACGAAGACGGTACGATAGTGTTCCGTCCGGGCGGTCATGGTGCGTTGATTGAGAACCTCAACGACCTCGATGCGGACATCATCTTCATCAAGAACATCGACAACGTAGTGCCCGACAAACTGAAAGACCCGACTGTCAAGTTCAAGAAAATCATAGCCGGAGTGCTCGTGTCGCTCCAAAAGGAGGCATTCGAATATATCGAACTTCTCGACAGTGGCAGGTACACCCACCAGCAACTGGAGTTGATCATACGGTTCCTGCGCGACAAACTCAACAACTACAATCCTGAACTGAAATACCTTGAAGACACGGAACTCGCCATCTACCTGCGCAAGAAACTCAACCGTCCGATGCGTGTGTGCGGAATGGTGAAGAACGTGGGCGAACCAGGTGGAGGACCGTTCCTTGCCTACAATCAAGACGGTACCATTTCACTGCAGATACTTGAAAGCTCACAGATAGACAAGAACAACGAGGAGTACGTGAAGATGTTCAACAGTGGGACACACTTCAACCCAGTAGACCTCGTCTGTGGGGTGAAGGACTACCAAGGCAACCACTTCGACCTGACCAAGTACGTGGACAGGCAGACCGGTTTCATCTCGTCGAAGAGCAAGAACGGCAAGGAACTGAAGGCACTGGAACTGCCGGGACTGTGGAACGGTGCGATGAGCGACTGGAACACAGTGTTTGTGGAAGTGCCGCTTGAGACGTTCAATCCAGTGAAGACCGTGAACGATTTGCTCCGTGAGCAACACCAATAAACCAACGATACCAGAGATGAAAAAGATAATGCTTTTGGGTTCGGGAGAACTCGGTAAGGAATTCGTAATCGCGTGCAAGAGGAAAGGACAGTACGTCATAGCCTGTGACGCATACGAGCATGCCCCTGCCATGCAAGTGGCAGACGAGTGTGAGGTGTTCCACATGCTCGACGGCGATGCACTGATGAAAGCTGTGGAGAAGCACCATCCCGACATCATCGTCCCGGAGATAGAGGCGATACGTACGGAGAAACTGTACGATTGCGAAAAGATGGGCATACAGGTAGTGCCGTCGGCAAGGGCGGTGAACTACACCATGAACCGTAAGGCGATACGTGAACTGGCACACACTGAACTCGGGCTGAAGACAGCCAACTATAAGTATGCCAAGACTTTCGAGGAGTTTACTCAAGCAGCTGACGAGATAGGGTATCCGTTCATCGTGAAACCACTGATGTCCTCTTCGGGACACGGCCAGAGTAAAGTGGACAGTCCTGCTGAACTCCAAAAAGCATGGGACTGTGCAGCTAAGGGCGCACGCGGAGACATCAAGGAAGTCATAGTGGAACAGTTCATCAAGTTCGATTCGGAGATAACCCTCCTCACAGTGACACAGAAGAACGGTAAGACTCTGTTCTGTCCTCCTATAGGTCATGTGCAGAAGGGCGGTGACTACCGTGAGAGTTTCCAACCGGCAAAGATTTCGCCAGAACAACTCAAGACTGCGCAGGACATGGCTGCAAAGGTGACAGAGGCTCTTACAGGATGTGGAATTTGGGGTGTGGAGTTCTTCCTTTCCGACACCGAAGGTGTTTATTTCTCCGAACTCTCGCCACGTCCGCACGACACAGGTATGGTAACCCTCGCTGGAACACAGAACCTCACTGAGTTCGAACTCCACTGCCGTGCCGTGCTTGGTCTGCCGATACCCGAGATAACACAGGAGAAGATAGGAGTAAGTGCCGTGATTCTCTCAGACATAGAGACCTGCCATCCCGACTACACAGGAATGGAAGAGGTGTGCGAGGCTACCAACACCTATCTGCGCATCTTCGGAAAACCAGTGGCTCATGTTGGCAGACGCATGGGAGTGGTCGTGTGCTACGATAACATAGGAAAACCGCTCGACGAACTTCGCGACAAGTGCAAGGCTCTTGCAGCTAAGGTGAGGGTCGTGGAACGGGGATAATAGCAATAAGACTTTTGTGTTAGCCCTTAGTCCGTGACGGATAAAGGGCTTTGTTAAACTCCAAACGATACAATGGCAACAACAAAGCGATCTACAAAGAAAAAAAGCGATGAGGTGGTTATAGTGACCGACCTTGGAAGGCAACAGCCACAGGCAGTGGACTTCGAGAAGGTGGTTATCGGTGCTTGTCTGATTGAACAGGATGCCTTCGGACAGATAGCCGATTATCTGAAACCTGCCTCATTCTACGATACAAAACATAAACGGATATTCGAAGCGATACAGAGTCTGTCTGCGGAAAACAAGCCGATAGACATCCTCACGGTGACTGACCAGTTGCGCAAGAACGGCACACTTGAAGAGGCAGGGGGAGCGTTATATGTGGTTGAACTGAGCAATAAGGTTGTATCGTCCGCACATATTGAGTACCACGCCAAAGTGATTGCCCAAAAGGCTTTGGCTCGTGAACTAATTACGTACGCAAGCAAAATACAAGAAGGGGCGTTCGATGAAGGACAGGATATCGACGAGTTGATGCAGAAGGCAGAGGGTAGACTGTTCGAACTCTCGAGGACCAACATAAAGAAGGACTTCACACAGATTGACCCTGTGCTCGTGGAGGCGTACAAGGGTATTGAGAAGGCATCTGCCAATACTGACGGTATCTCGGGAATCCCTTCAGGCTTCACCAAACTGGACGCAATGACCAACGGATGGCAACCGTCCGATCTTATCATCATAGCAGCCCGACCAGCCATGGGAAAGACCGCATTTGTGCTTTCAATGGCAAAGAACATTGCGATAGACAGCCGCATACCACTAGCCATGTTCTCACTTGAAATGTCAAACGTACAGTTGGTCAACCGTCTCATAGTCAATGTCTGCGAAATTACTGGCGATAAGATACGAAGCGGAAAGCTCGCCCCCTATGAATGGCAACAGCTCGATGCAAAGATTGGTGAAATGTACGGTGCGCCTCTGTATATTGATGACACTCCGTCATTGTCTGTCTTCGAACTGAGAACGAAAGCGAGGAGACTGGTGAGGGAGCATGACGTGAAACTCATCCTTATAGATTACCTGCAACTTATGAATGCATCGGGAATGAGTTACAACAGTCGTCAGGAGGAGGTATCCACCATCTCCCGTTCACTCAAGGGACTGGCAAAGGAACTGAACATACCGATCATCGCACTGTCGCAGTTGAACCGTGGTATAGAGACACGTATCGCAGGAGCGGACTCCGATGAGAAGAAGGACGCACACCGTCCGCAGTTGTCCGACCTCCGCGAGTCGGGTGCCATAGAGCAGGATGCCGACATGGTGTGCCTAATCCACCGCCCGGAGTACTACAAGATTATGAAGGATGCATACGGACATTCGTTGAAAGGAATAGCCGAGATTATCATCGCAAAGCACCGTAATGGTCAGGTGGGTGACGTGCGGTTGAGGTTCACGGGAGACTACGCTCGTTTCTCGAATGTGGAGGATACGGACACGATGCCAGACGGAAATGTAATACAGTCGCGCATGAACAATGGTCCGCAACTGCCAAAGGACGACCCACTTGGGGCTGCATTGGAGAACGACCCACTTGGGGCTTCTTTGGATGAGATTCCTTACTGAACAATCCGGGATGAAGGAAGAAAGACTGACTGAGATGTGGCGCATTTGAATTTATTTCTTAACTTTGTGCCGAAAACCAATAAAGAGAAAACGTATGATATTTTATCCGAATGCCAAAATAAACATAGGTCTGAATGTAGTGGAGAAAAGACCGGACGGTTATCATAATTTGGAGACCGTGTTCTACCCGATTGCGTTGCAGGATGCAATAGAAATGAGTGTACTGGAGGACGATGTGCCTGATTGTGGATACAAGTTGAAGGTGTCGGGCAATATCCTGGATGGAACGCCCGAGGACAACCTTGTGGTGAAAGCGTATAAATTGTTGAAGCATGATTTCGACTTACCTCCAATGGCATTCACCGTGTACAAGCATATTCCTACAGGAGCAGGACTGGGTGGCGGTTCGTCTGATGCTGCGTTCACTATAAAGGCAATCAATGACAAACTGAAACTAGGACTGGATACAGAGGAGATGGAGAAGTATTCGTCTGCCTTGGGTGCGGACTGCGCTTTCTTCATCAAGGACAAACCAGTCGTGGCTACTGGCATAGGCAATGTGTTCCACGCACTCGACCTGTCGCTGAAAGGCCACACACTGGTTCTAATCAAACCAGATGTGTTCGTCTCAACTGGCGATGCCTACAGGCATGTAGTTCCGACACATCCCGAGCGTCCGTTGGCGGAACTGGTAATGCAACCGATTGAGACGTGGAGAGATACAGTGGTGAATGACTTCGAAAAGAGCGTCTTCGTCAAATATCCGGAAATTGCTGCCATCAAAGACAAACTGTACGACATGGGTGCCAAGTATGCAGCAATGTCGGGTAGCGGAAGCAGTGTGTTTGGTATCTTTGACAAACCAGTAGAGTTTATCGACGAGACTTTCTCTGGTTATTTCTGCAGACAGAGGGAACTGGAATAGGATTTTGGAGGGAGTGGCCAATGACTGCAAAGGAACAGATAGAGACACTTAGGAAGGAACTCCATCAGCATAACTACAACTACTATGTGCTGAACCAACCGACCATAAGTGATTATGAGTTCGACAGTAAGATGCGTGAGCTTCAGGAAATGGAGGCGCAACACCCAGGGTTAGCTGACCCGAATTCGCCTACACAACGGGTGGGAAGTGACCTTAACCAAACGTTCAGACAAGTTCCGCACAAGTATCCGATGCTGTCGTTGGCGAATACATACAATGAAAATGATGTGCGCGACTTCTACGAACGGGTGAGGTCGGGACTGAAAGGCGAGGACTTCGAGATTGTCGCTGAGATGAAGTACGACGGACTGAGTATATCGCTTACTTATATCGACGGCAAGCTGATGCAGGCGGTGACGCGCGGCGACGGTGTAGTGGGCGACGACGTTACTGCCAATATCCGTACAATCAAGTCAATTCCTTTACAATTGAAGGAAGGAACAGGCTATCCACATGAATTTGAAATTCGTGGAGAAGTACTGATGCCATGGTCTTCGTTTGAGGCTCTTAATGCGGAACGGGAAGCACGGGAGGAACCGTTGTTCGCCAACCCACGCAATGCGGCAAGCGGAACTCTCAAATCACAGAAGTCGGAACTGGTGGCATCACGGAAACTGGATGCATACCTCTATTATCTGCTTCTGCCAGAGGGTACGACACTGACACGTCACTCAACGAACGGACAACGTGACCTGTTTGGGGAGAGCGTGGAGACATTTACCGTTCAGTCGCACTATGAGGGTCTGATGCTGGCAAAAGATTGGGGATTCAAGGTCTCTCAGGGCATGAAGAAGTGCAAAACCCTTCAAGAGATACTGGACTTTATCGACTATTGGGACACGGAACGCAAGAACTTGCCTGTAGCCACAGACGGAATCGTACTGAAGGTCAACTCACTGCGTCAGCAACGCTCACTGGGCTACACAGCCAAGGCTCCACGATGGGCAATCGCATATAAGTTCAAGGCAGAGCGTGCCTGTACACGACTGAACGAGGTGACTTACCAGGTTGGCCGCACTGGAGCTGTTACTCCTGTTGCCAATATGAATCCGGTGCAACTCGCAGGCACTACGGTAAAGCGTGCGTCGCTTCACAATGCAGACGTTATAAATGAACTGGACCTGCATATAGGCGATATGGTGTATGTGGAAAAGGGTGGCGAGATAATACCCAAGGTAGTAGGTGTCGATAAGTCTCAGCGTGTACATGGGATGCAGAAAGTGGAATTCATCACCTGCTGTCCGGAATGTGGAACTCCACTCGTGCGCTATGAAGGTGAAGCTGCCTATTACTGTCCGAACGACACTTGTTGTCCGCCTCAAATAAAGGGTCGAATAGAACATTTCATTAGTCGCAGGGCAATGAACATAGACAGTCTTGGACCTGAAACGGTAGATGATTTCTTTCAGCGTGGACTCATAAAGGATGTGGCAGACCTCTACTCGTTGACTGTCGCACAGGTGGCAAACAACAATATCAACCGTCAGACTTCGGCTCGCAAGATTGTGAATGCGATAAAGGAATCTACTAATGTACCGTTTGAGAGAGTCGCATTCGCCATTGGCATACGTTTCGTGGGTGAAACGACAGCGAAACTACTTGCACGCAAATTCAAGTCGATGGATGCGTTGGCACATGCTTCACTTACCGAACTACTTGATGTAGACGGGATAGGGGAGGTCATTGCCCAGAGCGTCATTCAGTATTTCGCTAATAACAAGAACTGCGACATAATACGCAGACTCAAAGAGGCTGGAGTGTGTATGGAACTGTCGGAAGAGGAGCAACAAGGACAGACGGACATACTGGCCGGTCAGAGTATTGTCATCAGTGGTGTGTTCAAATACCATTCGCGCGATGAGTACAAGGCAATGATAGAGAAGAACGGAGGCAAGAATGTGGGAAGTATCTCGTCCAAGACCTCGTTCATACTGGCCGGAGACAATATGGGACCAGCAAAACTGGAGAAAGCGAATAATCTCGGCATTCCGATAAAGAGCGAAGATGAGTTCTTGCAGTTAATAAATGAATGAAGTATGATTGCCATTTGATATTTTCTTCTTACCTTTGCAGTCGATTTATTAAAAAATATGGCACATAACAAATTCAGAGGTTTAGGCATAGCACTCATAACTCCGTTCACGAAGGAGGGTGCGGTGGACTACAACTCGCTACGACGTATACTTGACTATCAACTGGCTGGCGGAATAGACTTCCTTTGTATTCTTGCAACAACAGGCGAGACTCCTTGTCTTACTGCTGACGAGAAGAAGAAAATAAAGGAGTTGGTCATCGAGAAAGTTCATGGCACAATCCCAATACTTATGGGATGCGGTGGAAATAACACCTCGGAGATTGTGAAGACTCTGAAGACAGAGGATTTTACTGGTATAGACGGAATTCTCAGTGTTTGTCCGTACTATAACAAACCTTCTCAGGAAGGACTGTACCAACATTTCCGTACCATCTCAGAGGCTACAAACCTTCCAGTAGTATTATATAATGTACCTGGAAGAGTTGGAGTCAACATGACAGCAGAGACGACCTTGAGACTTGCCAACGACTGCCCCAACATTGTGGCAATAAAGGAAGCGAGTGGCAATTTCACTCAGATAGACGACATAATAAAGAATAAACCGGCGGACTTTGACGTTATTTCGGGCGATGACGGCATTACTTTCCCCCTCATCACCTTGGGTGCGGTGGGTGTCATAAGTGTGATTGGCAACGCCTTGCCGCATGAGTTCGGTAGGATGGTACGTCTCGCCTTGCACGGTGACTATCAGAACGCACTGTCAATCCACCATAAGTTCACGGAATTGTTCAAGCTATTGTTTGTGGATGGGAATCCAGCTGGCGTGAAGGCGATGATGAACAGTATGGGACTTATCGAAAACGAACTTCGACTTCCACTCGTACCAGCGCGTCTTACAACGTTCGGTGAGATAAGTGCGATAGTAAAAGAACTAAACATAAAGTATTGAGTCTGTCGTCTTTGACGTTTCGGTCTTTTACGAAGGTCAACATAACAGAATCCTCAACAAAACAAGCCTGCTCCAATCGGAGCAGGCTTGTTTTGTTGGGTCTGATGTGTTACTTGGCGTTAGCCAGTGGGGTGGCTTAGAATCTGCCACCGCCTCCCATGTTACCTCCACCCATGTTGCCGCCTCGGCTTCCGCCTTCTCTTCCGCCGCCCATTCTCATGCCGCCGTCATCGTTGCGTTCCCTTTCCATGTTTGCACGGTAAGTGTCACGTTCCTGACGGTCACGTCTGAGTTGCTGGCGTGCCTCCTTTGATCCGAACAGGTTGAAGCGGTACATGAAGTTAACCATGAAGTAACTGTTGACGGACTCAGTCCATGTGTCTGTACGGCTGTTTGCACTGATGGCACGGCTGAAGTTGCTACGCTGGTTCAACAGGTCGTATGCCTGCAAACTGATGGTTGCTGCCTTACCCTTCAAGAAACGGTAGCTTACCTGAGCGTTCCATATCAACTCGTTGGTGTTAGCTTCCGAAGAGGCGTAACCTCTACGGCTACTTATACTGAGGTTAGTCGCAAAACCAAAGCCATTGTCGAAGTTTCCGTTGGACTCCACTCCGTAACTGAAGTCGTAAGTGTTTGGACTTGTCACATCGATGTACTTGTTGTCTTGATGGTTGTAACTGAAGTTTCCGTTCAGACGGACATCCCAGTACTCTGCGCGGTAAGTCAGACTCAGTCGCTCACCAATACGCAAATTGTTGGTCTTGTTCTTTAGCGACTCGTTGTTGCGGTACAGGTAACTTACGTTGTTCCTATATGATGTGGAAGTAGAGGTGTTCAACATGAGCCGTTCCATTGAGAAGAGTGGGGTGTTGAATCCGAAGTCTCCGCTCACGTCCCAGTTGCCATTGATGTTCATCGGTTTTGTTTCGGACGCACCTGTCTCATCGTTGTACTTCGTTTGGTTACTGATACTGTTGAGTGTATTACTGAACGAAGCGTTTAGGAAGATGGTCTGCATCGTGGCAGTGAGGTAGTTGTTCCATCCGAAACGGAAGTTGTTCGAGAACGACGGCTTAAGGTCTGGATTACCGGTACGTATGTTAAGTGGGTTACTGTCATCGGTAATGGTAATCAAGTCGGTTATCGCCGGTTGACTCATGCTTCCGCGGTAGCTGAAGTTCAATTGATTCTGCCTGTTGAATCTGTAACGGAAGTTGAGGGTAGGGGAGATTCGGAAGAAATTGCGTGTCGTGTCGATATCCTTTCCCATGTAAGTCATCTGTAGATGTTGGTTCTGCGGCTGTATCTGTACACCCACCGATGAGGTGATGAAGTTCGTGTTCCAACGTACAGACAGATTGATGTTGTGGTTCTGGTTCACGTCCCTTGAGTAGTTGCTCAGTGAGTCGCTCAGATATTCGAAGTATGTATCAGGAAGGAAACCGAGTATTTCAGCGAGTTTGTCCTTTGCTTCCTGAATGTCGGGGTTAAGTCCAAGGTTGAAGGTGTTGCTGTCACTCTTCCTGTAGCTATAGCTGTAGTTGTAGGACATCTGTAGGATCAGGTTCTTTACTATCGGTTCACTGTAAGTGAATCCCAAAGAGAACGACTTGTTGATGTTAGGTGACGTGCGGTATCTGTAGATGAGGTCGCTTGGTACGGTCTCGCGCTGATAATACGTCACGTCGGAGTAGTTGAAGTTACGTCCATCGCTCTGGCTGTAGTTGAAGTTACCATTGAGGGAGAAGTTGCGTCCCTTCTTGTTGTAGAACCTGCGGTTGAGCATCAGTGACGAGCTTGCTTTCTTGCTGTCGCTGAACGAGCGTGAACCGGTGAGGTTGTGGTTGACGATACTGTCAGACATCAAAGATTCAAGAGTTGACCACTGACGCAGTGGGTTGGTCAGTTCGTTGAAGCTATAGGGGTCGATGTAATAGCTTGCACTGGCTCCGTTGCTGTGTGAGGCAGAGTTGCCGATACCAACCTGCGGACGCATAAGCAGGGTGGTAGCAGTGTCCAGTTTGATTTCTATCTTGAATTCAGCGTCAGCATTGTCGCTGTGCGACGTATTGTCGTTCAGACGGTCGGAGAACGACCTGCGTGTTGACACGTAGTTCTCAGATGCACTGCGTGACGTGTTCTCGTTGTGGCGACCGTTGTATCTCACGTTACCACCAATCTCATATTTCTCGTCCTTTGACGTATTGAGGTTTAGTCCGAGACTTCCGTTGAGGTTCTTGCCAGTGCCACCACGGCCTGAACCCATGCCACCACCACCGTTGGTATTGAGGTTACCTATAATAGACGACTGGAAATTATCCTTGAAACGATTGACCATGACACGGTTGGAGTACTGGTCTTTAGTTCCGACACCAAGGTTGATGTTTCCAAACCAACCCTGTTTCATTCCTTTCTTGATGGTAAGATCAATGACAGTCTCTTCATTACCATCAGCGATACCAGTCAGACGCTCACTGTCTGAAGCCTTGTCGTAGGTTTTCACCTTATCGATGATTTCAGCCGGCAGGTTCTTCATAGCTATACTTTTGTCACTTGAGAAGAACTCCTTTCCATCCACAAGAATCTTAGATATTGTCTTTCCGTTTATTTTGATAGTACCGTCACTTGACACCTCCGCTCCCGGCAGTTTCTTGATGAGGTCTTCAAGGACAGAACCCTCAGGAATCTTAAATGCGTCGGCATTGAAGATGATAGTGTCTTCCTTGACCTCCATCTGAGGCAGTTGCCCCTGCACCACCGCGGCTTCCAGTATCACACTGTTAGGCGTAAGCAGCACCGTTCCTACGTTGTGGATAGTCTCACCGTTCTTGATGGTGATGGAGCGGTAGAAATTATGGTAACCAATGTATGATACCTTAACTATATAAGAGCCTTCCTCCACATTCTTGATGGTGTAGCCGCCGAGAGTGTTCGTCACACCTCCACTAACCATCTTACTGGTGTCAGTTGTCATAATCTGGATTGTAGCACGTACAAGAGCCGATGCGTCTTCCGAGTCTTTCACGTAACCCGTCACATTGGCTTTTGATTTTTTTGTGTTTGTTGTCGTGGTGCTGGTTTGTGCTGTTATGGAAACAACAGCAAACACAGCCATCAGCGTAAGGGTAATAATCTTTTTCATCGAGTGTTTTGAATAATGTTACGAGTGTTTGACCCACATAAACAAAAAAGGTTTAACTGTAGCCACAAAAACAGGTAGGTACGTATGTTTGTTTGGAAAAAAGTATTAATTTTGCGGACATAATCAATTGACAGACATGAGACATACCGGAATTCAGTTAATTTGTGCAATTACCACAGTCTTTATTTTCAGTTGCCGTATGACAGCTCGCTCTTTTGTTGTGGAGGCAGGACAAGATGTGGGAATCAGTATAGACACCACTACTGCTCCAGTAGTGAAGACTGCGTTTGAAATACTTCGTAAAGACTTGAAACGAGTACTTGATACCGATTTGTCGGTTTCAACCGACTCGCCTGTCATAGTGTGTGGAATAGACAATAAGCTGAATCGCCAGGGATTTCGGATTGAGGTGGACAGACAGGGGCGACTTATCATAAGCGGTGCCGATGCCCACGGACTGACATACGGACTACTTGAGGTGTCACGTATGGCAGGAGTGTCTCCATGGGAGTGGTGGGCTGACGCTCCAGTGCGTCCTATATCACACATGATACTAAAAACAGGACTCGTAACGGAACAGTCACCGTCTGTGGAGTATCGAGGCATATTCATCAACGACGAGGATTGGGGCATGATGCCATGGAGTTGGCAAACAAATGACAAGTCTGAGAAAGGAGTGATTGGTCCGGGAACCTATTCACGTGTCTTTGAGTTGATGTTGCGTCTGCGTGCCAATTGTATCTGGCCAGCCATGCATGAGTGTACACGTCCCTTCTTCCTGACAGAAGGCAATAGGGAGGTGGCTCGACAGTACGGAATCTTTATCGGTGGGTCTCACTGTGAACCGATGGCTTGCTCTACAGCCAGGGAGTGGGGAATGAGAGGCGTGGGGCAGTACAACTATGTGACGAACTCAAAAGAGGTACGGACGTTCTGGACAGATCGTCTGAAAGAAGTGAAGGATATGGACATTCTCTATACCATCGGCATGAGAGGTGTACACGATGGTGGAATGGCTGGTGTGAAGACAAAAGAGGACAAGGTGAAGTGGCTGCAAAAGGTTATTGACGACCAGCGAGAGATGCTTGCTACTTATGTAGGCACTGATGTGGCGCAGATTCCACAGGTGTTCATACCTTACAAGGAAGTACAGGAAATATACGACAACGGGTTGGATGTGCCCGATGACGTATGTCTGATGTGGTGTGACGACAATTACGGTTATATACGACATTTCCCAACTACTAAGGAGCAAAATCGGAAGGGCGGTAATGGCGTATACTACCATGCATCATACTGGGGTGCTCCACAAGATTATCTGTGGCTGGGTACATTCTCTCCTTCACTTCTGTTCGAGCAGATGTCAGAAGCATGGGACAGAGGAATCCAGCGTGTGTGGATATTGAATGTAGGCGACCTGAAGCCATTGGAATATCAGATGGAACTGTTTCTCGACATGGCATGGGATATAGATGCGGTAAAGAAGAAATGGACAAAAGGAAATGTGCATTTGGAGGATTTCCTTTGTCGTGAGTTCGGTAAGAAAGTCGGGAAGTCATTACTTCCCGTAATGACAGAACATTACAGGTTGGCATTCGTAAGAAAACCGGAGTTTATGGGTGGAACCAGAGTGTACGAGTCGGACAGAAACGAGTGGTACAAGATTGTGGACTGTCCGTGGACAGACGAGTATGTAAATCAGCGTTTGGACTCGTATCAATCGTTAGAGGATGCCGTGGAACGGATTGGCAAAACACTTCCACGAGAATACGCGGATGTCTACTACCAGTTGGTGAAGTATCCAGTGCAGGCAGCAGCCGAGATGAACAAGAAATTCCTGTATGCGCAGAAAGCTCGACATACGGGTGACTCATCGTATTGGACTAAGAGCGATGCCGCATATGACAGTATAGTTAGTCTCACTCATATATATAATAAGGTGTTAAGCAATGGCAAGTGGAACTACATGATGGATTTTCGTCCACGTGGCTTGTCTGTGTTTGATAAGGTGCCTCACCAACCTCAGTCTCCTGATTCTTCACGCCGTGCGGCAGTTACCTACGCCATTCCAACCAAACCTGTTGTTGTACTCAATGGCACAGATTTCAGAGGTGACTCCGGGTATGCATTTGGACTTGGACTTGAAGGGAAATCTGTTAAGATAGGGCAGGGTGGAGAGATTGCCGCCACGTTCTCTCTGGAGCGTAACATGAAAGTGGATTTGTTTTTGCGACTTCTTCCACGTTTCCCAGTAGAAGAGAACAATCAACTGAGACTTTCAGTAACTCTGGACGACAATGAGCCCATAGAGATTCCTTTCCAATCAGTCTACCATGGCGAACAGTGGAAGCAGGGCGTTATCCAGAACTACACCGAGCATTCGTTGGGTGTCATGAGTCTTGAAAGAGGTAAACACACAATCAGAATCAAGGCAGTCGACGATGGTGTGGTCTTCGACCAGTTACTG
This sequence comes from Alistipes ihumii, assembly GCA_963626085.1. GTDB lineage: Bacteria > Bacteroidota > Bacteroidia > Bacteroidales > Bacteroidaceae > Colivivens. The sequence continues at coordinate 17,218 of CAVFVJ010000025.1, forward strand.
ATAATGGATGCAGTTGAAGCCGAAAATAAATAAGGTTAGAGAAATAGTTTTTCCCAGTTAGGGATATTTGTTCTGCTTTTTTCTTCGTAAATTTGCAATCGATTAGATTAACACGTATTTTACATGGATAATTACATAGTATCTGCCAGAAAATACCGTCCGATGACCTTCGACTCAGTTGTGGGACAGTCGGCACTCACCACAACGCTGATGAAGTCTATCCAGACGGGACACTTGGCACATGCATATCTGTTTTGCGGACCGCGCGGAGTGGGAAAAACCACTTGTGCGCGTATATTTGCAAAGACCATCAATTGCCTGTCGCCCAAGCCAGATGGAGAGGCGTGTGGCGAGTGTGAATCTTGCAAAGCATTCAATGAACAACGGTCACTGAATATATATGAGCTTGATGCCGCCTCCAACAACGGTGTTGAGGAGATAAAGAAACTCATCGAACAAACTCGTATACCGCCACAGGTAGGCAAGTACAAGGTGTTCATAATCGATGAGGTTCACATGTTGTCGAATGCAGCTTTCAATGCCTTCCTGAAGACATTGGAAGAACCGCCTCACTATGTGATTTTTATTCTGGCCACAACAGAAAAGCACAAGTTGTTACCAACAATCCTCAGCCGTTGTCAGATATACGACTTCAACCGCATGAACATACAGGATACGGTGGCACACCTGCAGAATGTGGCTGAGAAAGAAGGAATAACCGCAGAACCAGCTGCTTTGCAAGTGATTGCAGAAAAAGCTGACGGTGGAATGCGTGATGCACTGTCCATCTTCGATCAAGTGGCAGCGTTCTGCAGTGGCAACATAACCTACAAACAAACCATCGATAACTTGAATGTACTCGATTATGACTACTACTTCAAGTTAGTCGATTTCTTCCTCGAATGTAAGATTCCAGAGGTGATTGCGACCTACAACGATATTGTAAGCAAGGGATTTGAGGGCAATCATTTCATAAACGGACTCAACTCCCATTTCAGGAACTTGTTACTGTGCCGCGACAAACAGACGACACAGTTGATGGATGTCAGTCAGGAGGTACAGGCACGCTATTATGAACAGTCGTCCAAGTGTAAGCCACAGTTCATATACAGAGCCATCCGCAAGTGTACAGACTGTGACTTGAACTACAAGATGAGTCAGAACAAACGCTTGCTTGTAGAAATAACACTTATCGAGATTGCCCAACTGACTCAAGACGACGGTGCTTCCTCGGGGCTTCGCCCTACGAAGCGACTTAAACCCATATTCAATGAGGCTTCTGCGAAGCAGACTGTAACAGTTGCCTCAACCCCAAATGCCACGCCTGTGGCTCGTGCTGTTTCTTCACGTCCGAAGCCGGTGACTCCACCCACAAAGTCTTCAAGTGTGATGACAAGTGTCTCCATCCGTTCATTTGCCTCCGCCGGCTCGGGTGTCGTTAGTGAACCGTCCACTGCCACCAAGACTCCAAACTCCAGTGAGACAAGAGACGTTGACCCAAATGCCAAGCTCGACTTGATAAGGCTCATGACAGAGATAAAGATTTACGCAGGCGAACTTGACAACTCACATATCGGTATGAAAAGCCGTCTGATGAGAATCGCCCCATCTCTGATAAATGACAATACATTCGGGTTTGTGGCGGACAATCCGTTGGTCCGGAAAGAGTTTGAGGAACTCGCACCCAGACTCACATCGTACCTCGAAAGAAAGTTCCGGATGGCAAAGGTAAACATGCAAATCTCGGTAACTGAATTCAAGCAGAAAACGAAACTGACAAAGTCACAATTGTTCACTAAGATGAAAGAAAAGAACCCGGCACTGGCAATTCTTGAGAAAGAAATGCAACTTCACTTCTAAAAATTTGGTCGGTAGAATTAGTTTTGCTAACTTCGCTGCGAATTTGATACGGCAATCATTAACGACTGGAATGAAACATACATTCAGACACTATCTGTTGAGATACAAATATGTAATATCGATCGCTGTCTTTGTCGTATTCATTGGTTTCGTTGGAGACCATTGTCTGATTCGGCGCATATCGCAAAGAAATGAAATACAAGAACTCAAACACGAAATAAGTACACAGAAAAAGACTTACAATAAGGACAAGAACGAATTAAACAAAATCAAGAACAATCCCGAAGCTGTGAAGCGGGTGGCTCATGAGAAATATTACATGAAGAGCGAAGATGAGGATATCTTTGTGATTGACGAGAGTGAGTAACAATTGTAAATGGACAGGAAAAAGATTTTGACAAGCATCACCAATATTGGTGAGTTGTTGGTTGTTTTAGGTGCCTCCCTTTGGATTACACGTTTGACTTTTACTGAATACATATTCACGATAGGAGTTGTGCTGTTTGTTGCATGCCGTCTTATGGAAAGACATGAGGACTCAAGCAACACAGCCCTCAAACGTCTGTATGTACAGCGGATACTGGGTAGCGTGATGCTTATCCTGTCAGCCTCGTTCATGCTTTTCCATTCCCAGCTCAATGGCTTTGTTATCAGCGACTATGTGGTACATGTCACGCCTGCAGCATGGCTGGTGCCTTTCATGATATTTGCAGTAATAGAAATTTATACGGCATTCCGCATCCCTGCGGAACAAAAAAAAGACTTACAATGATTTTATCAAATCTCACAGCGGTAACGCCGATAGACGGACGTTACGGATCAAAGACAAACTGTCTTGCACCTTACTTCTCTGAATATGCACTGATACAGTACCGTGTCAGGGTGGAAATAGAGTACTTCATCACTCTTACCGCTTTCCTTCATGTCTTCGATGTGACAAAAGTGGAAGACGACTTGCGTGACATCTACAGAAAGTTCTCGCTGAAAGATGCCGAGAGGGTAAAGGAGATAGAGAAGACAACCAATCACGATGTGAAGGCTGTTGAATACTTCATTAAGGAGAAGTTCGACGAGATAGGCGGACTTGAATCATACAAGGAGTTTATCCACTTCGGTCTCACCAGTCAGGACATTAACAACACCAGTGTGCCACTGTCTATCAAAGAGGCTCTGACGGATGTCTATTATCCCATGCTGGAGGAACTGATAGGACAGCTGAAAGATTATGCTGAAGAGTGGAAGGATGTGCCGATGTTGGCAAAGACACATGGGCAGCCTGCGTCACCAACACGACTGGGTAAAGAGATTCAAGTGTTTGTGTACCGACTGACAGAGCAACTCAATCAGTTGAAAGCATGCAAGATAACAGCTAAGTTCGGTGGGGCTACAGGTAACTACAACGCCCATCATGTGGCATATCCGGATCTTGACTGGAAGGAGTTCGGAAATAAATTTGTAAGTGAACGTCTTGGACTTGAACGGGAACAGTGGACTACACAGATAAGTAACTACGACAACCTCGGTGCTGTGTTCAATGCCATGAATCGCATCAACACAATAATGATAGACCTCGACCGTGATTTCTGGATGTATGTATCCATGGAGTACTTCAAGCAGAAGATAAAAGAGGGTGAGGTAGGTTCAAGTGCAATGCCACATAAGGTCAACCCGATTGACTTTGAGAATTCTGAAGGCAACTTGGGCATCGCCAATGCTGTACTTATCCATCTTGCGAACAAACTGCCGGTATCACGACTACAACGCGACTTGACCGACTCTACCGTCCTACGTAACGTTGGTGTTCCGATAGGTCATATGGTCATCGCACTGCAGAGTACACTCAAAGGTTTGCGTAAGCTACTCATAAACAAGGCAGCTATCCAGTACGACCTCGACAACTGTTGGGCTGTGTGCGCCGAGGGCATACAAACCATACTGCGTAGGGAAGGTTATCCAAAACCTTATGAGACGCTGAAGGCACTGACACGTACAAACAAGAATATTACAGAAGAAAGTATCAGACAATTTATAGATGAACTGAATGTGAGTGACAGTGTGAAAGATGAACTTAGGAAAATCACACCAACTTCCTACTTTGGAATGTAGTCGTCACATCACTTAGACAATCAATGGCAAATAATTTTATGTGAATAAAAGCAATAGTCAAACAACAAAACATCAAATTTATGGAGAATGAGAATCGGCAGGAGAATGCCAATGAAAAACGTCCTCACCGTCCACGTTTCACAAAAGACGCTCGCTCTTACAGCGCAAACGGGAACTCGGGCGAACATGTAGCGTACCGCTCATCAGGAGGTTATGAACAGCGCAACAACGGTGAACATCGTCAGTACAACAATTACAATAACTACAATAACAACCGTCAAGAAGGAGGTTACAATAATAACCGTCAAGGTGGCTACAACAACCGTCAGGGCCAGCAAGGCGGTGGTTATGGCAATAACCGTCAGGGTGGTTACAGCAACCGTCAGGGCGGAGGCTACAACAATAACCGTCAAGAAGGAGGCTACAGTAATAACCGCCAAGGCAGTTACAATAACCGTCAAGGTCAACAGGGTGGCTATAACAATAATCGTCAAGGAGGTTACAGCAACAACCGCTATGGTCAGCAAGGCGGTTATAACAACAGACAGGGCGGCTACAACAACCGTCGTCCGGGTGGTTCCGGCATGTTTCGTCAACAGGGCTCATATAACCCTAACGCAAAGTACAGCCAAAAAAAGCAGATTGAGTACAAGGAGTTCCTTGAGGACCCCAATGCTCCAATCCGCTTGAACAAGTTCCTCGCAAATGCAGGCGTATGTTCACGCCGTGAGGCAGACGAGTTCATCCAGGCTGGTGTTGTCAAGGTAAATGGTGAGGTGGTGACCGAACTTGGAACCAAAGTGAACCGTACAGACCAGATCCATTTCCACGACCAACTGGTGAGTCTTGAAAAGAAGGTGTATGTGATTCTTAACAAACCGAAGGATTATGTGACTACGTCCGATGACCCACAAGCTCGCAAGACCGTCATGGACTTGGTGCGCAACTGCTGCCGTGAACGTATCTATCCTGTAGGGCGACTCGACCGCAACACCACTGGTGTACTCTTGTTCACCAATGATGGAGAACTGGCTTCAAAACTCACTCACCCGAAGTACCTGAAGAAGAAGATCTATCATGTCTATCTCGACAAGAACTGTACTTCTGCCGATATACAGCAGATTGCGGATGGAGTGACCCTTGAGGACGGTGTAATCCGTGCTGATGCAATCAGTTATGCTAGCGACACAGACCACAAGCAGGTAGGCATCGAGATTCACTCAGGCAAGAACCGTATTGTACGCCGTATATTCGAGGCTCTCGGTTACCGTGTCATCAGACTAGACCGTGTGATGTTCGCTGGACTTACAAAGAAAGGACTGAAACGTGGCGACTGGCGTTTCCTTACAGAACAGGAAGTGGCAATGCTGCATATGAACACACAGGATGCTTAATACATAAAACAGAGGCTTAAGATGAAACGAACAAAGATAGTTGACTTACTGCAACGTACTGACTACGGTGCAGAAGTATGTGTGAAAGGATGGGTTCGGACTAAGCGTGGAAGTAAGTCTGTCAATTTCATTGCTCTGAATGACGGTTCTACCATCAACAATGTTCAAGTTGTTGCGAGTGTGGATAACTTCGACCCCGAGATGATGAAACTTATCACCACAGGTGCTTGTCTTGCCGTAGAGGGTACTATGGTGCAGAGTATAGGTTCAGGGCAGGCGGTGGAGGTACAGGCTACCGACATCAAGGTGCTTGGTGCATGTCCGTCTGACTATCCGATGCAGAAGAAGGGACAGAGCTTTGAGTATATGCGTCAGTATGCGCACCTCAGATTGCGCACCAACACGTTCGGGGCTGTCATGCGTATACGTCACAATATGGCGATGGCAATCCATTCTTATTTTCATGAACACGGATTCTTTTATTTCAATACTCCTATCATCACCGCTTCCGACTGTGAGGGCGCTGGTCAGATGTTTCAGGTTACGACCAAGAATCTCTATGACCTGAAGAAGGACGAGAACGGTGCTATCATCTATGATGACGACTTCTTTGGAAAACAGGCATCCCTCACCGTAAGCGGACAGTTGGAAGGTGAGTTGGGTGCTACTGCTCTCGGACAGATATACACGTTCGGACCTACGTTCCGTGCTGAAAACAGTAATACTCCACGACATCTGGCTGAGTTCTGGATGATCGAACCAGAGGTGGCTTTCATTGACCTGCCTGAGTTGATGGATCTTGAAGAGGATTTCATCAAGTACTGTGTACGCTGGGCATTGGACAACTGTAAGGATGATTTGGCATTCCTCAACAAGATGATTGACAACGGACTCATTGAACGTCTTGAAGGTGTGATCAAAGAAGATTTCGTACGTTTGCCCTACACTGAGGGTATTGAAATCTTGCATCAGGCAATCAAGAACGGCAAGAAGTTCGAGTTCCCTTGTGAGTGGGGCGATGACCTTGCGTCTGAGCATGAACGTTACCTGGTGGAGGAGCATTTCAAGAAGCCTGTCATCATGACCAATTATCCGAAGAAGATAAAGGCGTTCTACATGAAGAAGGACGACCAAAAACCGGTTTATGAAGGAAAGGAGATGGAGGAAACAGTCCAGGGTACTGATGTGTTGTTCCCACAGATAGGCGAGATTATTGGTGGTTCTGTACGTGAAGAAGACTACGATAAACTGATGGAGGAGATAACAGAACGTAAGATTCCGATGAAGGACATGTGGTGGTATCTTGACACTCGTAAGTTCGGAACCTGTCCTCATGGCGGTTTCGGTCTTGGCTTCGAGCGTCTCATCCTCTTCGTGACGGGAATGCAGAACATCCGTGATGTCATTCCGTTCCCACGTACTCCAAAGACTGCTGAGTTCTAACTCGCATAATACAAAAATGCAGTGCGTCGCATCTGCCTCCGTACCTCGGGCGGCTCATGCGACGCACTGCTTTTTGTATATCTGCCTGTTGTCAGTAACTGAAGTCGGTCGTCTTGGTGTAAATCCTGTAGTCCTTGATTCCACCCGGCACACTGCTCTCCATACGTGGGAGGTAGTCAAGGGCAGTAATGGTGTATTCCTTACCGAGGTCAATCACGACGGTGTGAGGATAGTTCACACCCCGTTCAGTAGACCAATAGGTACTTTCCTGTAAGTCGTATATCTTGTCCGCTGCTTTATTACCTGTCTTGATGTCCTCATTGTCGGCATAGGCAATCTTCCATGGCTCTCGCGACAGGCGTTCTCCTTTGTCGTCCTTGATGTATAGTTCAGCAATGCATGCGTATTCCTTTCCGTCATGTGCATTGACCGCTTCGAGACAGACGTAACGAGCTTTTACTGGTTTGTTGAAAGTGACTGTCTGCCAACCGTTTCCTGCTGCGAACGAACCAGTTGCTATCGGTGTTTCCCCACTGAGGTTAATTGTCTGTCCATCCTGGCGGTGTATGGGAGGCTCCTCGTTCTGCAATTTGTCGATGATTGGATGGTCAAGTCCAGATACTGTCTGGGCAGTAGGACCGACGATATCGAATATAACAATCTCGTTCTTGCCTTTCTTCAACCAGCAACCGGGGCAGTAGAGTGCCTGTTGCGGACCGATCTCCCAAAAACGTCCCAGTGCGTGTCCGTTGACATACACCAGTCCCTTCCCCCATGTGGACATATCGATGAACGTGTCGCCCATCTTTGTTACGTTGAAGGTTGCTTTATAATAACCAGGATGTCGGGATGTCTTGTCTGCAACATTCACACTTGTGTATTTCCGTCCTTTGTAGAACTCGTAAGTGTCTGGAATCATGTATGTGTTCCAGTTCTTGAGTGAGGCAGTGAAGTGGTTGCCGCCCAACTCGATTGTCATCTCTGCATCGCCCACGATACCCTTGAAGTCTTTGATTGCGCGACCGAAATTGATTCGTCCCATTGCCTCAACCACAAGATACATTGTTTGCTTTGTGGTCTGTGAAGGCAGTACGATGTCTTTCTCACCCATGCGGCGATCAAGAGTGCCAATATATTTATCACCGATGAATACTTGAATGTAATCGTGTCCGTTCTCTATGTGCAGTTTTGCAGGTTTGTCGAACACAGGCAATTCTGTTTCATAAATCATGCTTCCCCATCCCTGATTAAACTCTTCCATAGTCTTTAGAGCTTCACTCTTGTGTGTCTCCACACCGTCTAAGTCCCACATAGGCGAGTATTCACTTACTGCGAACTCCGGAATGCTCACTGTTTTGATGTCGGCAGGTGGGGTCGGCAACTTCTTGTCTGAAAAGCCCTGCAGCATTGCACGCAGCTCCCAGTACTTCTCTGTGGCACGTCCGTATTCATTGATTGGTGCGTCATAGTCATAGCTCGTCACGTCGGGTGCAAATCCTGGCGAGTTGGCTCCAGCCCAGTGTCCGAACGATGTACCTCCGTGTGTCATGTAGAGCGAGAAGGATATGTTGTTATCGAGCATTTCCTTCAGTCCGTCCACCATATCTTTGGCACTTCGTGTCTCGTGCTTTCCACCCCATTTGTCGAACCATCCGCTCCAGAACTCAGAACACATAAGGGGCGAGTCGGGACGCAGTTGCTTCAGTCTTTTGAACTGGTCTTTGATATTGGCACCTGTACCGAAGTTCATGGTCCATATCATGTCGTCGAGACCGTTTTTCTCGAAGTTGCTCGACCAGTCGCACTGGAACAGTGAAATCTGGTTTCCGAAGTACTTGCGTACGGTATCTCTTATTGCGCTAACGTAAGCTTTGTCCTCACCATAGCTTCCATATTCGTTTTCTACCTGCACCATTATAATAGGTCCACCGTTCTGTATGGTAAGCGGAGCGAGTTGTTCTGCCACTTTCTCCTCAAACTTGTCCACACGCTCCATGAAGTAGGGGTCTTGTTCGCGCAGTCTGATGTCTTTTTTCTTCAGTAACCACCATGGCAGTCCACCCATCTCCCATTCAGCGCATACGTACGGACCGGGACGCACGATGACGTACATGCCGTTTTTCTTAGCCAGTCGGCAGAACTCAGCAATGTCATAGTTCCCAGTGAAGTCGAACACCCCTTCCTTCTGCTCGTGGATATTCCAGAAGATGTAGATACAGATTGTGTTCATCCCCAATGCCTTGCACATCTTTATACGATGTTCCCAGTAGGGACGTGGAATACGGGGGTAGTGAATTTCCGCTGCCTTAACAACGAACGGCTTTCCATTGAGCAGAAAAGTACCTTTCCCCGCTTCGAAGGTTCCTTTCTGTGCCATGGCAAACGTTGCCGTCAGTACCAAGGCGAGTGTAAGAAGTAGTTTTCTCATATTGTAATTATATTAGTCAGCAAGTTGTATGACACAATATTTGTCGGTTACAAAGGTAGAAAAACAAGTTCAAATACACAAATAAAATTGGGCGAAACTCGAATCTGTGTGATTAATTTGTTGATCTATGATGCAAATTCCAGTCCTGTCGGATTTAGAGGCAGATGTCGTTATACCCTCGATTGCAACCTTAAAACTCAAAAATGGGGAAGTTTAACGGCAAATTATGGGTCATACCCATTTTTCAACGCATAAAAGTTTCATATCATATAAATAAATAGTACCTTTGTAGGGTTAAAGGAAAATATTGATTAGGAAGAAAAATAACAGATAATGGATTTAAATCAAGACAGGATTATTAAGGTAGACATCAATGAGACCATGAAGTCATCTTACATCGACTACTCAATGTCGGTCATAGTGTCTCGTGCTCTCCCTGATGTCAGAGACGGATTCAAGCCTGTACACCGTCGAATCCTTTTCGACATGATGGAACAGGGCATCACATCAGACAAACCGACCAAGAAGAGTGCGCGTATAGTGGGAGACGTATTGGGACGCTTCCACCCACATGGCGACTCGTCTGTATACGGAGCATTGGTGCGTTTGGCTCAGCCTTGGGCAATGCGATATACATTGGTGGACGGACAGGGTAACTTCGGATCTGTGGACGGTGACGGGGCTGCCGCTATGCGTTACACAGAAGCAAGGTTGACCAAAGCTGGTGAGGCAATGATGGACGACCTCTATAAAGATACCGTGGACTTCCAACCCACATACGATGACTCGAACACAGAACCGACAGTACTTTCCACTCGTATACCAAACCTATTGGTAAACGGTGCTACTGGTATTGCCGTGGGTATGGCAACAAATATTCCGACACACAATCTGGGAGAAGTAATCGATGGTTGTGTCGCTTATATTGACAATCCCGACATCGACGTGGATGGACTCATGCAGTACATCAAGGGACCAGACTTCCCGACCGGAGGCATCATCTGTGGTGTGGACGGTATACGGGAAGCATATGAAACTGGACGTGGACGTATCATCATCCGTTCGAAGACAGAGATTGAGACTGACGGACAGCACGAGAAAATCATCGTAAATGAAATTCCTTATAACGTAAACAAGTCGGAACTGATAAAGCGTATTGCGGAGTTGGTCACTGACAAAAAAATAGAAGGTATCAGTAACGTGAACGATGAGTCTGACCGTGAGGGTATGCGTATCGTCATCGACCTTAAACGTGACGCCAACTCGAATGTGGTTCTCAATAAACTGTACAAGCAGACGGAACTGCAGAGTAGCTTCAGTGTCAACTGTATCGCCATCGTACGCAAACGTCCGAAGACTCTAACCTTGAAGGACTGTATCAAGGAGTTTGTAGATCATCGTCACGAGGTAACTATCCGTCGTACTAAGTTTGACAAGAAGAAGGCGGAGGAGAGGGCTCACTTGCTGCAAGCTCTTATTGTCGCAAGTGACAATATCGATGAGGTGGTGCACATCATCAAGTCATCGAAGAACCCACAGGAGGCACAGACACGACTCATGGAACGGTTCGGGTTCGACGAACCTCAAGCCAAGTACGTTGTCGAGATGCGTCTCAGTCAGCTGACTGGTCTGCAACAGGAGAAGTTGCATGCTGAGTACGAAGACCTCCTCAAACTCATAGAGTACCTGCAGTCAATCCTTGATGATCCGGAACTGTGTAAGAAGGTGATGAAAGACGAACTGATTGAGGTGAAAGAAAAATTCGGAGATGAGCGCAAGACTGTCATAGACCCTCGCGGCAGTCAGAACTTCAATCCTGAGGATTTCTATGCTGATGATGCGTGCGTGGTTACCATATCCCACTTGGGTTATATCAAACGCACTCCATTGGCTGAGTTCCGTACACAAGCTCGCGGTGGTGTCGGCAGTAAGGGCGGAAGTGCGCGTGAGGCAGACTTTATAGAGCATATCTATCCAGCTACGGGACACAACACAATGTTGTTCTTCACACAGAAGGGACGTTGCTACTGGATGAAGGTGTACGAAATCCCAGAGGGCGGCAAGACATTCAAAGGGCGTGCGGTGCAGAACATGCTCAACATCGAGTCTGACGACAAAGCGACGGCTTTCATCTGTATAAAGAACTTCAACGACACGGAGTTCGTGGAAAGTCACAACCTGCTGTTCTGTACGAAACAGGGACTTGTGAAGAAGACGGCTCTCGCCAACTATTCACGTCCGCGTTCAAACGGAATCATTGCCATCAATCTCAATGAGAACGATATGGTGAAGGAGGTACTGTTGACCAGTGGCACTGACGAAGTCGTGATTGCCAACCGTAACGGACGCGCCATCCGCTTCGTTGAAAACTCTGTACGTGTTATGGGACGTGGAGCAACAGGTGTGCGTGCCATAAAGCTCGACGACGATGGTGAGGATGAGGTTATCGGTATGATTGTGATTCACAAGCCAGAGGGCATTACTGAGGAGGAGATGGCAAACGACAATAACATACCATCTGTACTCGTGGTAAGTGAAAAGGGCTTCGGCAAGCGTAGTTCTATAGTAGACTACCGTATAACCAACCGTAACGGAAAGGGGGTGAAGACTCTTAACATAACCGAGAAGACGGGCAAACTGATTGCCATCGAAGCGGTGACAGACGATAACGACTTGATGATTATCAACAAGAGTGGTGTGGCAATACGTCTGGCTTTGAGTACCATACGTGTACAAGGACGTAACACACAAGGTGTCAGTCTGATTAACTTGAAGAAACGCAATGACGTGATATCAAGTGTCTGCAAGGTTCCTCATGAAGAAGAGGAGGGCGACGACTTGTTGGAGAATGTACCTGATGCAGACGGACAGACTAATATCACATACCCTAATGTGACTGATGCTTCACAGGATGATGCGGCAGAGGGAGATGATGTGAACAATGAATCAACTAACGAATAATTTCAACTTAATTAAAATCTTAGTTATGAAGAAAGTCATGTTTATCGGTGCTATGCTTGTTGCGGGTTCAGCAGCATTCGCACAAAAGTATGCAGTGATTGATGCAAACTCCAAACTTTCTGAAGCATGCAACTCCAAGGAGATTGACTACAAAAAAGTGAACAGTGCATGGGAAGACATACAGGAATGTATGGTCCATGAGAAGTCTGCCGGTTTCTATGACACTTGGAGGGTTGCCGCAAAGATCAAGAATGTGATGGTGGTGAAGATGCAGGAGGATGCCAAGGTTACTGGCGAGCTCGACTCTCTCGCTTACTTCAACAGTATGAAGGACATTCTCTCGTATTACGAGACTGTCGAGAAGTGTCTGACCACTCCCAACGAGAAGGGTAAGCTCCCAGTGAAGGAGGCTGAGTACAAGACATTACACAAGGAGGCGCAGGCATCTGGCTTGCAACTGCGTATGCCGATGCTCTCAGGTGGGTATGCATTGCTCAACTCTCACCCGAAGGAGGCTATTGGTTTCCTTGACGCTTATCTTGAGACATTCGACAATCCACTGTTCAAGGAACTTAACTTGAACGAGACTGACACTCTGAAGGCTAACGCATACCTCTATTATGGTATGGCACTGAAGAGTTTGGCGACAACTTATGAGGACACTTTGGCTTACCTCTCATGGTATGAGAAGGTGCTCGACTCACATAACTATGGCAATTATGCTTGTGTTGAACTGATGAACACATACAAGAAGCATGGCGACATGGCTAACTGGGAGAAGTACTGCCTCTATGCCATCGAACACTTCGACGACATACAGTTCCCGAAACTTCTGATCCAGGAATATGTGAAGAACAAGAAAATTGATGAGGCAAAGGCTCTGTGCGACAAGATGGCAGTCAAGTATCCACAGGAGGTATTCCCTGTAGAGACCAAGGCATTGCTCGTGTTCAATGAAAAGAAATATACAGAGGCTGTCGATATGTTCAAGAACCTTACAACAATAGATCCCACTTACGGTCGCGCATGGTGCTCTCTTGGTACTTGCTATTATCAGTTGGCAATGGAAAACCGCAACAAGATTGATGTTTGTAAAAACTACCTCAACCAGGCTCTTCCATGTTACAAGAAAGCAGAGGAGTGCGAACCAAGTGACAGCTCTCTCTGGGGCGAACAACTGTACCGTTGCTACCACGCTCTCAGCGACAAGACCAACGAGGCGAAGTACAAGAAGTATGTTGACGGGAAGTAAGTTAGTAGGTGACGTGTCCCACGTCACATCATATAGTGCGGTGGGACACCGCACCTACTAACTAAGCATCAGTTTGGAAGAAAAGGTTTAATATAAATAAGGTGTGCAACCTCCGTTGCACACCTTATTTGTATTTATGGGTGACGTGTTTCAAGGTATTGTGCAAAGATGCGTGCGGCACTCTCCACCTTAGCCACACATGGACGTTTCTTGTAATACTCAGCAGTCCTTTCAGACGCCACGTAACTGGATGCCGCTTTGTCGTGTCCGTCCAGCCCGAGTATCTCGGCACAGATAAGCGAACCGTTCTGCTCCTTAGACTGAGCAAGCAGGTCTTGAACAACCTTGTAGCAGTCCGACTTGCCGTTCCGGTCACTCCCTTCGGTCTGTCCGCAGTCGAGTCCCACGAGTATGACAATGCCCGACACAGCACCGCACATCATCCTCATGCGTCCCACTCCTCCTCCGAATCCAGATCCGATTCTCTTAGCTGTTTCTTCGTCCATTCCATATAAGTCTGCGAAGGCAGCCACCACACTCTGGCAACAGCCGTATCCTTGCATAAAATAATCGACAGCCTTGTCGACTCTCTGTTCCAAATCTTTTCTCATGGATGTCTATATATCTAATTCATCCGCAAATTTAGCCAAAATAAATAGAAGTACTAATGAAAGTTGTCTGTAAATTAACGGATAGACTATATTGTCTTATTTGAATTTCAGATATGGCAGAAGCAGTGACAGTTCTTCGTCTGTGAATATACCAGATGACCGAAGGGCATCGCTGTCCTTGAACTGACCGTACAGCCGTGTATAGTTGGATATGGCTTTTGCCTTTTCGTATCCTATATATGGAAATGATGCCATCTGACTGAAGGTCATTTCACCCAGGTCACGGTGGTCAACCTCTGTTGTCAGTTCAAACCACTCCAACATGTCAGCTGAGACGTGTTTCACTTCCATTAGTTGCTCTATCGAGTGGAAACCGCCCAACTTCTCCCGTCGCTGCACAATCCACCTCGCTATATTGGAGCCGATACCAGGGATGCGTCTGAGTAGGGCAGTGTCAGCAGTGTTCAAATCGACCTTAGTAGGAGAGGAGAACTTGTCAGAGCGGTACGTACTCCTGTCACTTTCTGTTGATATTTGCTTGTCTGTGGTGTACGGTCTCTCCGTCGCAGTCCTGTTATCTCTGTCTTCACCCCGAATAATCGGATATTTCGTTCGCTTCTTCCTAAACCTTTCAGCGATGCGAATCTTAGGTAACAACTGGTCGATATCGTCATCATCAAGGCAGTATACGCGTGCGATATCCATAGGTTCCCTAAATACAGCTCCAGCATTCCTATATCGAAGGAACGACCTCACCTGGCTTGGCTTCAGCCCAGTGGCTACCAGTGTCAGTGAGTCCGCAGTGTTCGGGTCAAAAGTACTGATTGTACCGTCTGTCAGCCTACTTGCCTCTGCGAGACTGTTGTTGTAAACTGTCTTACTCTGTCTGTCCTGCTTACGCTCTGCGTCTTGTGCCTGTTGTGTGTCCTGTTTACCAAACAGAAGGACTCCCAGAACACAAAGGAGAGCCACGGTAGACAATAATATAATTGCCCTCCTGTCTGCTTTTGAGTAGTATTGAATCATTATAATTGTTGTCTTTTTGTTGTAAAACTCCTATCTTGCCATGTCCCTCTTGTCCACTTCCCGAACCACTCTGGCTGCGAGACTCATAAACGCAATGCCTTCAGGACTTGCCGGCTGCATGACTGGCGGTATGCCTTTGTCCTCATCTTCGCAGATGCTCTGCACGAGTGGTATCTGTGCCAGCAACGGTACTCCCAACTCCTCCGCAAGTGCCTTGCAGCCCTCCTTTCCGAAGATATAGTACTTGTTCTCGGGCAGTTCGGCAGGTGTGAACCACGCCATGTTCTCCACCAGTCCGAGTATCGGCACGTTCACCTTGTCGTTCATGTACATGTTGATCCCTTTCCGTGCATCGGCAAGTGCCACTTGCTGAGGCGTACTGACAATAATAGCACCTGTCATGTGTAGAATCTGTATGAGTGTGAGGTGGATGTCGCTCGTTCCTGGAGGTGTGTCCATCACAAAGTAGTCAAGCTCGCCCCAGTTGGCTTCTGTGATGAGTTGCTTGAGAGCGTTGCATGCCATGGCTCCTCTCCACAGTGTGGCTTGGTCGGCATTGACGAAGAAACCAATGGACAGCAGTTTCACTCCATATTTCTCTATCGGTTCAATCAAATCTTTTCCGTTTACATTCGTTGCATACGGACGTTCATCCTCCACCTGAAACATCTTGGGAATGGACGGACCGAAGATGTCTGTGTCGAGCAGACCTACGCGGTATCCCATCTTGGCGAGTCCGATGGCGAGGTTGGCTGCAACGGTAGACTTGCCCACACCGCCTTTCCCTGATGATACAGCGATGACATGTTTCACTCCAGGCAGCACCGACGGCTCATCGTTGTGGGTAGGCTCAGCTACATTGTACTTGCAACCCACAGTAACATTCACGTCCTGACTTACGAATGTCTTTATTGCGGTCTCTGCCGCCTTCACCACTGACTTGCTGAACGGGTCCGGTTTTTTCGGGAATATGATAGAGAACGATACGTCCATACCGTTGATTCGCAGGTCGTCTTCTATCATCTCTGCCTCTACCAAGTTCTTGCCCGTTCCAGGATAGCGCACTGTGGATAGTGCGTCTGTTATGAGTTTGGGATAAATGGTCATTTCTGTATGTCTTTAATTTGAGGTACAAAGTTAGATATAAATTTGTTATTTTCCAAGCACGATTTCCTCCAAATCATCTGGCACTACAATCTTTCCCTTGAAGTTCTCTGCAGCCTCCTTCATGTATGTCTCCCGACGGGTGTCAAGCGTTTTCTCCTCCGTATGATAAAGCACGAGGTTCTTCACTCCCAACTCAGCTGCCAAATTACCAGCGTCAAATGCCGTGCTGTGGCATTTCTCATAAGGTTTGAAGACATCCCTGTCAGCATAAAGGCAGAATGCCTCGCACATCATCCAGTCTGCATTCTCGACATACGGACGATTGAGCGGATTATAAGGCTCGTCGCCCAGGCAAGCCAGCACGGTATGGTTTGGCAATTCTGCACGAAATCCAAACTGTTTCTCTTTAGTGGAATGGATGTCGAAGCAAGTGAGTTTCATGTCTCCTACTTCGAAAGAGTCTCCGTCTTTCAACTCATGAAACTCTACACGTTCAGCCACCTTGTCCAATTGCTTCTTTGCCAGTATCATTTCTATGATTGTCTTCACTACATGCAGTACCTTGTCGTGACTGTACACTTGCAGTTTACCTTCATATCCCTTGCATTGCGCCACCATACGAATCACCCAGATAACGCCGAGTACATGGTCTGTATGAGCATGGGTAATGTATAGGTTGTGAATGTCAGCGATGTCTATTCCTGCCTTTTTCAACTGTCCTAACACACCGTTCCCACCACCTGCATCGACCAGCAAGCGTGTGGTGGAAGTCTCCAATACAAAACAAGTGTTGTAGCACCGTGTGACCGTAGCATTGCCCGTGCCAAGCATCGTAATCTTATTCATAATCTTCTAAGTTGTTTGCCGTTGTTATTCTTCGGCATACATGCATACTTGATTTACAGCGTGCAAATTTACGAATAATAAATGAGAAATTACGTACCACAATTATGCTTTTGTTAAATCATCAACTATATACTCAATGGGCAAAGACTATATACTCAATAGGCAAAGACTATATACTCAATGGGCAAAGACTATATACTCAATGGGCAAAGACTATATACTCAATGGGCAAAGACTATATACTCAATGGGCAAAGACTATATACTCAATGGGCAAAGACTATATACTCAATGGGCAAAGACTATATACTCAATGGGCAAAGACTATATACTCAATGGGCAAAGACTATATACTCAATGGGCAAAGACTA
>CAVFVJ010000026.1:0-7090 GCA_963626085.1 Alistipes ihumii
CTTCAGGATGGGCTTGAACCAACGACCCCCTGATTAACAGTCAGGTGCTCTAACCGACTGAGCTACTGAAGCCTTTTTCCGTATTTCTGCGGTTTTGTGGTGCAAAGGTAGTAATAAATCTGCACACACGACACAAAAGACACATTTTTTATGTCATTTTTTACGATTGTTCTGTCGGAGAGATTTCTTTTGATGAATTTTGCGTACCTTTGCACTCGGAAATGAGAGTCTTAATTGTCAACACATCAGAGAGGACGGGAGGAGCTGCCATCGCTGCCAACCGTCTGATGGAAGCCTTGAAGAACAACGGTGTCAAGGCCAGGATGCTCGTGCGCGACAAGCAGACCGACAGGATGACCGTCAGTGCCATCCCCCCGTCGATCCTGCTCCCTTTGAAGTTCATCTGGGAACGGCTCTGCATTTTCATCGCCAACGGATTCAGGAGACGCAACCTATTCCAAGTGGACATCGCCAACACGGGAACCGACATCACCCACCTCTACGAGTTCGAGCAGTCGGACGTGATTCACCTGCACTGGGTCAACCAGGGCTTCCTCTCGATGGACGACCTTGACAAGATTATCCATTCGGGCAAGCCAGTGGTCATCACATTACACGACATGTGGTACTTCACAGGTATCTGCCACTACTCAGGCAGTTGCACCAAGTACCAGAACTACTGCCATAAGTGTGAATTGCTCACCAACGGAGGCATCGGCAGCGATCCTGCCATCAAGGTATATGAACAAAAGCGCAAGCTGTACAGTGGAGCTAAACTGGCGTTTGTGGGTTGCAGCAAGTGGATTACTAACATGGCAAACAAGAGTGCGCTGACACAGGGACAGTTCGTGGCAAACGTACCCAACGCCATCAACACCCATGTGTTCCACCCCATTGACAAGTCGGAGCTGAGGTCCAAATGGAGACTACCACAGGACAAACGGCTCATCCTCTTCGGAGCACAGCGCATCACCGATGAACGCAAGGGATTCAAGTATCTGACAGAGGCGTGTCAAATCATAGCGCGCGAAGACCCAGAAATGGCAAAGACACTCGGAGTAGTGGTGCTCGGTGGAGACTCGAAGAAAGTGAAGGACACCATACCGCTCGATGTTTACCCAGTGGATTACATGAGCAACGAGCGTGACATAGTGGAACTATACAATGCCGTCAACATATTCGTCACCCCATCACTTCAGGACAACCTCCCGAACACTATAGTGGAGGCAATGACCTGTGGTACTCCGTGCGTGGGCTTCAACATAGGCGGCATACCTGAGATGATTGACCACAAGAAGAACGGTTATGTGGCAGAATACAAGAACGCACAGGATTTCGCTGACGGCATACGGTGGTGTCTCGACCCGGAACACTATGACGCATTATGCGCAGACTCACGCACCAAAGCAGTGAACACCTATAGCGAAGACAGGATAGCACGCCGTTACACTGACATTTACGAAATGCTGCTTGAGCAATGAACCCACCCTTCCTTTCAATAATAACAGTCACTTACAACGCGGAGACAACGATAGGACGTACCCTCAAGAGTGTTGAGGCACAGACCTACCGCGGTTTCATCGAGCATATCATCATCGACGGTGCATCGAAGGACAAGACCGTCAGCATCGTCGAGGACTACCGCAAGAGGAACAGCGCGACCACAGTGACCGTGGTGAGCGAGCCCGACAAGGGACTGTACGATGCGATGAACAAAGGATTGCGACTGGCAAAGGGCGAGTTCGTGTGTTTCCTCAATGCCGGCGACAAGCTCCACGACCCGAAAACCATAGAGGACGTGTTTGACAGTCTGGACAACCCCGATGAAATCGGAATAATCTACGGTGACACTGACATCGTAGACGACGAGGGACGGTTTCTGCGACACAGGCATCTGAACGCTCCAGCCACACTTACGTGGAAGTCGTTCAAGCAAGGGATGCTGGTGTGCCACCAGTCGTTCTACGCCCGTAGGGGACTGTGTGCAACGTTCGACACCCGTTACCGTTTCTCAGCCGACGTAGACTGGTGCATAAGGGTGATGAAAGAAGGGGCTGAACGCCACCTCAAAAACTTCAACACACAGGCAGTCCTGACAGACTACCTCGACAGCGGTATGACGACACGCAACCACAAGGCGTCTCTGATTGAGCGGTTCAAGGTGATGGAACACCACTACGGGCTACCGTCTACGCTGTGGCGTCATTTCCTGTTTCTCTTTCGCCAGAAGAGATGATTTGGAATCGTATCCCGACAAAAAAGTTCGTGAAGTCCTTGCATGTCCGAATTAATCCGTATCTTTGCAGACGCATTTTAACGGAAAAATGGACTCAACGATGGACGCAATCACTCAATACATACAACTGCCGATAAGCAACCCCACATGGGTGTTCTTCCTTGTGCTGCTTATCATCCTGTTGGCTCCGCTCATCTTCGGCAAACTGCGCATACCCCATATCATAGGCTACATACTGGCAGGCGTACTCATAGGCGAACACGGCTTCGGCCTGCTGGAGAGGGACGCCAGTTTCCAGCTGTTCGGACAGGTGGGAATCTATTACATCATGTTCCTCGCAGGACTGGAGATGGATCCCGTAGGCTTCAAGCAGAACCTGTCGAAAGGCATCGGCTTCGGAGTACTCACAGCCCTCATACCGTTCGTCACCGGCTTCGTCACCGGTTACCACATCCTCGGCTACACCATGTCCGCCTCATTGCTCCTTGCCTGCATCTTCGCATCCCACACCATAGTGGCTTATCCCATAGTGGCGAAGTACGGTGTGACCAAGAACCCGGCGGTCACCATATCCATATCCGCCACGATGGTGGCACTGTTGTTCGCCCTCATCCTGTTGGCTGTCATAGCTGGGCAATACAGGGGAGCGAACGACACATGGTACTGGATTCTGTTCGCAGTGAAGTGCATCCTTTACTTCGTAAGCATAATAGTGGTTTACCCCATCATCATACGAGCCTTCTTCAAACGGTACACGGAGAGGGTCATACAGTACATCTTCGTACTGGTGATGGTGTTCTTCTCAGCAGCCATGGCCGAGTTGTGCGACATCGAGGGACTGCTCGGAGCGTTCCTTTCGGGACTTATCTTCAACCGTTTCATCCCACGGTCATCATCACTGATGAACAGGACTGAGTTCGTGGGCAACGCCCTCTTTATACCCTACTTCCTCGTCGGGGTCGGCATGCTGGTCAACCTCAAGCCACTCTTCAGCAGCTGGAGTGCGATACTGGTCATTGCAGTCATTGTACTGGCAAGTACACTTTCCAAGCTGGCAGCATCCACACTCTCGCGTTACCTCTTCCGTTTCAACCACGCACAGGGACTGATGATGTTCGGACTGTCGGAGGCTCATGCCGCAGGTGCAATAGCCATGGTGATGGTGGGGACGAGTCTGGAGGTCGCACCCGGAGTCCACCTCATGGACAACACGGTACTTGACGCTGTCGTCATGATGATTCTCATCTCGTGCATCATCAGTTCGATGGCTACAGACCAAGCAGCACGCAAACTCAAGTTACAGTCGGACGAACTGACAAGTACCCGAACCAAGCCTACCGACGACGAGAAGATACTGATTCTACTGAAGGATACGCACAAGCTGAAGAGTCTGGTTCAGACCGGCATCATGATGCGCAACCGTGCGCTCAAGCGCGGCATAATCTGTCTGCACGTGGTCAATGACGCAGACTTCACGGAGAAATCACAGAGGGAGAGCCGTGAAATTCTGGACGATGCAGAGGAGGTGTGTTCGGCTGCCGACGTGCCTGTACAGACACAGAGCCGACTGGCTGTGAACATCGTCAACGGTGTCGTGCACAGTATGCGTGAGAACGATGCATCGGAGATTATCATTGGACAGCACGACAGCATGGACGGTGACACTTCGTTCCACGGTCATTTCGCCTATAACCTCATCAACAGCATGAACCGCCAGCTCATCATCGTCAACTACAACATACCCGTCAACATGATACGCAAAATGGTGGTGGTGGTGCCCGACAAGGCGGAGTATGAAGTGGGGTTCTACCGTTGGGTGAGACGGTTGGTACGGCTCGCTAGTGAGATTGGGTGCAGGATGGAGTTCCACACGTCTGAGTCAACTGGTCAACTCATCCACCAGTACATCTACAAGCACCACAAGGACGTAAGGGCGGACTACAAGATGCTGGAGACGCTGCAGGACATGATTGCCCTCAAGGACTGCATCAACCCCGACCAGTTGCTCGTCGTGGTGACAGCGCGACAGGGCGGAATCAGTTACCATCAGTTCTTCGACAAGATACCGCGCGTGCTGCAGGAGTATTTCAACAAGTGTAGCGTTATGATGATTTACCCAGACCAGTATGGCGAGAACAACGAGGCGTACTCGTTCTCGGCACCGCTCACCAAGCAGTACCACTCGTCAAGACTGTCCGCATGGATGTCGAAATGGATTAGTAAGGTAGGATAACAGACAGTGAAATGATAGAACTAAGAGACATAACCAAGAGCTTCGGCTCCCTGCAGGTACTGAAAGGCATCAGTCTGCACATCAACAAAGGGGAGGTGGTCAGCATCGTCGGCCCCAGTGGCGCAGGCAAGACTACCCTGCTGCAGATTATGGGCACGCTCGACAATGCCGACAGTGGCGAGATAATAATAAATGGCAAGGACGTGGGCAGAATGAACCAGAAGGAACAGGCACAGTTCCGAAACCGAAACATAGGCTTTGTATTCCAGTTCCACCAGCTTCTACCTGAGTTCACGGCTCTCGAAAATGTGATGATTCCGGCAATGATAGCACACAAGCCACAGAAAGAGGCAAAGAGAAGGGCAAACGAGTTGCTGGAGTTCTTAGGACTGAAAGACCGTGCCAACCATAAGCCAAGTGAACTGTCGGGCGGAGAGAAACAGAGGGTGGCTGTGGCAAGGGCTCTTATCAACGAGCCGTCGGTAATTCTGGCAGACGAGCCGTCGGGCAGCCTCGACAGCAAGAACAAGTCAGAACTCCACCAACTGTTCTTCGACCTAAGAGACCAGTTCGGACAGACTTTTGTAATTGTCACTCACGACGAGGAACTCGCCAGGACTACAGACCGCACCATACACATCAAGGACGGAGAGGAGGTGGACGAGACCACAAGAATCGGTGCCGTAGAGAACATAGAGGACGCAGCGGACGATGAAAGGAAGATAGGGACAACAGACTGACAGGAAGAAGAGTGAGGAGTTAGGAGTAAAGGCTGAAGAGTAAAGAATAATCTATGGAAAACAATCAACATATCAGTATGCCAGAGATAAGACTCGGCAAGCGTAACCAACTGGAGGTGGCACGCAAGGTAGACTTTGGAGTGTACCTCTACGGAGGGGAAACAGGCGACATCCTGCTTCCCAAGCGTTACGTACCGCAGGACTGTGAGATGGGCGACACCTTAGACGTGTTCCTGTACCTCGACAATGAGGAACGGCTGATAGCGACCACGGAACATCCGCTCGTGGAGGTCAACCAGTTTGCGTTCCTCGAAGTCAACTGGACTAACCAGTACGGTGCATTCCTGGACTGGGGACTGATGAAAGACCTATTCTGTCCGTTTAGGGAACAGAAGATGCGCATGCAGCAGGGCAGGAAGTACATCGTCTACTGTTACATCGACACGGTGACCTCACGCATAGTGGCATCCGCCAAAGTGGAGAAGTTCCTGTTGAAGGACCAGCCGCCCTACCGCCCGGGCGACAAGGTGAACATACTCATCATACAGAAGACGGAACTGGGATTCAAGGCCATCGTGGAAGGCAAGTACAGCGGACTTGTCTATCAGAATGAGTTGTTCCGCGACATACATACAGGCGACCGTCTCGAAGCATACGTCAAGACCATACGTCCAGATCACAAACTAGACTTGGTACTACAAAATCATGGCAGACAGCATGTGGAGGACTTCTCACAGGTGTTGCTGCAACACCTCATCGGAAGCGAAGACGGCCATTGCCCTCTGGGCGACAAGAGTCCGGCAGAGGACATCTACTCAACGTTCCAAGTAAGCAAGAAGACCTTCAAGAAAGCGGTGGGCGACCTCTACAAGCGTCAGCTCATAACCATAGCTGAGGATGGTCTGCACCTAACGGACGAAGGACGCATCACAGGTCTGAGCGAGGACTGACACTGAGTAACTACGGCTAATCAAACAAGTCGTCCCCGGTAACCTCCCACTGCAGTCTGATTGTAAGTGAATCTGTCTGTTTTGTACAGCATAAGGAATAAAACTGAATTTTAACAGTATTGTAACATAAAAACTGCAATAAGTTTATGAGGGTTGCGTTTATGTATATAGACTCATCATCACAGCTATGTGGGAATATTACGCTTTGTTGTCAGCCTTCTTTGCCGCCTTGACGGCAGTCTTCGCCAAGATTGGAGTGAAAGACGTTGATTCTGACCTCGCTACGGCTATCCGCACCACGATTATTCTATTTATCACATGGGGCATTGCCATACTGGGCAACCACACGTGCAACATTTGTTGTATTCCGTTGCGCACATGGGTGTTCCTCATTCTTTCGGGAGTCGCCACGGGGTTGTCATGGCTCTTTTATTTCAGAGCCTTGCAACTGGGCAACGTGTCGCGTGTTGCGCCCATCGACAAACTAAGTGTGGTAATCACCATATGCCTGTCGTTCATGTTCCTGAAAGAACCTGTAAACGCCAATGTCATCGTGGGCGCATTGCTGATAACTGCTGGCAGCATAGTTATGCTTTATAAATAAAGAGCATGAAAGTACTGATAATAGAAGACGAGCACAAGCTGTCTGACAGCATCGTTGATTATCTCAAAGGCGAGAAATATCTGTGCGAACAGGCTTTTGACTTCAACGATGCCATGATGGATTCTAAATTTTAGCATGTCCAATAGTTAATTTTAAGGTATATCAAAACACCCCCGAAAAAGGGCCCAAAGAGGTAGGGTCATTTCACTCGAGTGAATTGATCGATTCACTCGAGTGTTTTGATCAATTCACTCGAGTGAAATAAAAAGGGGTGTTTTGGGGGGCTTTTTGAACTCTTTTCAAATCCATTGTTGAAGTTGCCAAAAT
>CAVFVJ010000027.1:0-16300 GCA_963626085.1 Alistipes ihumii
TTACGGAACATCGCAGTGGCGTGAATAACAGGTTCTCTGACTTGATGGAGTCTGTGTACCGTAAGACAGGCAAGCAGGTGGTTGTGCTCATAGATGAGTATGACGCTCCGCTACTGGATGTGGCGCATGAAGACACGCAGTTGCCAGTCCTCCGCAATGTAATGCGTAATTTCTACAGTCCTTTGAAAGCAGCCGAACCGATGCTCCGCTTCGTGTTTATGACGGGTATAACGAAGTTCTCGCAACTCAGTATCTTCAGCGAACTGAACAACATAAAGAACGTCTCCATGGACGAACCGTATGCCGGTATCTGTGGAATCACGAAGGAGGAGATGCTTACTCAGATGAGTGACGACATCGACGAACTTGCCACAAAACTGGAACTTACTCGTGAGGATACAGTCACAAAGCTTACTGACCAGTACGACGGCTACCACTTCACGTGGCCTTCACCTGACGTGTTTAATCCGTTCAGCTTGCTCAACTGCTTTGCTGACGGTAAACTGGATGCTTACTGGTTTGGTTCGGGCACGCCAACTTATCTCATCAACATGATGAGAAAGTATGGAATGAAACCGTCGCAGTTGGGTAGTGTCAGAGCGAAAGCCTCGTCTTTTGATGCAGCAACCGAAAAGCTGACATCGATAATTCCGTTGTTCTACCAGAGTGGTTACCTTACTATAAAGGGGTATGACAGACAGTTGGATGTTTACACGCTCGATATACCCAACAACGAGATAAGAGTGGGACTGTATGACAGTCTGTTGCCCGGCTATATGGAATCTGGAGTTGATGAGGGAAGGGTCGTCGTAGCAGATGTGTCCGCTTGTCTGAACCGTCAGGACGTTGATTCCGCTTTGCAGTTGCTTGCAGACTTTCTGGCAACAGTTCCGTACTGTGATAATACCAACTACGAGGGTCACTGGCAGCAGACGCTTTACATAATCTTCGCTCTGCTTACCGACTACCATATACTGGTAGAACAGCACACCGCCAAGGGACGTATAGACATCACACTCGAAACGGCAACGACCATCTATGTGATGGAACTGAAACTGAATGGTAGCGTGGAGGATGCCCTTTCACAGATAGAGACAAGACACTATGCGGATGCCTTCAAGATGCAGTCGAAGCCAGTGGTGAAGGTCGGCATGAACTTCATGCTGAAGGATGGCGTGAACACTCTTGAGTGGAAGGTGGTGTAGTTCCACCGATGTAACCGGAGTTTCTTGTCAATGTATTATTTGGATGCAAATTTACGTAACTGCTCAGCACTTTGGGCTATGGACTTTATATTCCACGAGTGACATCTAGTAGGTGCAGTGTCTCACTGCATAGAAATTAAAATGTCTCACTGTACAGACATAAAAATGTGACGTGAGACCTGTCTCGTAATCTGTCAAAGGCAATTTATAGAACCTACCTATAGAAAAATGTAATAGTAGGTATTGAATCAATCTAATGCCAACGTTTTCTTACGTTCGGTAATCGCCATACCTTTGCACCCGAAAATAATAATCGAAATATTATGGAAATAATTAAGAACCTTTTTTTCGGCTTTCCCGATTTGTGGGGAGGTGGTGTCGCCCATTCAGTGATGATTCTGTCACTGGTAATCACATTGGGCTTGAGTCTTGGGAAAATTAAGGTGAAGGGTGTGTCTCTCGGATTGGCGTGGATCCTGTTCACGGGACTTGTCTTTGGCTATTTCTCCTTTAACCTTGATGAGCATCTGCTCCATTTTCTGAAAGAGTTTGGTTTGATTCTTTTTGTCTATTCAATTGGGCTGGAAGTAGGACCGGGCTTTTTCTCTTCGTTCAAGAATGGCGGTAAAAGTCTAAATCTCTTGAGCTTTATAGTCGTAGCTGTCAGTATAGTTACGACCTTGGTTATTTATGAGCTGTCGGGAACATCCATCGCCTCCATGGCAGGAATCCTTTCCGGTGCCGTGACCAGTACTCCCGGTCTTGGCGCAGCACAACAAGCTTTCAGCGACCTACGTCATGTTGACGCACCATCCATTGCGGCAGGTTATGCCATAGCCTACCCAATGGGTGTACTTGGTGTGATCCTCTCCTTTATTATATTAAGGTATGTGCTCCGTATAGACAAAAAGAAGGAAGAGGAGAAGGCAAAACGTGGGTTTGGACATTTGGAAACGATGACTCTCAATACATTTTCCGTAAATGTCACCAATAAAATGGTATGTGGTGATACCGTAAAGAAGATTCGGGAACTCATGAACCGTGATTTTATGATTTCACAGATACTGCGTCGTGATGGCAATGGACTTAGCGAGATGGTCAACGGACAAACTGTACTCAACGAAGGTGACGTGGTTTATGTGGTAGCCCATCCGTCAGTACAGGAACCACTTGTGGTGTTGCTAGGAGAACAAGTAGAACTCGAACAGGAAGCCTATGGACAGAATCTTGTAACCCGTCGCATACTTGTGACCAGGGCAGATGTAAACGGAAAGACAATATCACAGTTGCAGATCCGTTCTAATTTGGGTGCTAATATCATCCGTGTAAACCGTGCTGGAGTCGACCTGATTGCCACTCCCAATTTGAAGCTGCAGATGGGTGACAGAGTGACCGTGGTGGGTACAGAACTGTCGGTAAGCCACACTGAAAAATTATTGGGCAATCAGTTGAAGCGTCTGAACTATCCTAATCTGATACCTATATTTTTAGGAATCGTGTTGGGATGTGTCGTAGCGAATATACCGTTCTTCATACCCGGTATCAATGAGTATCTGCGACTCGGATTGACAGGAGGGCCGTTGATTGTGGCGATTCTCATTGGTCATTTCGGCCCCAAGTATAACCTTGTCACCTACAATACCATCAGTGCCAATCTGATGATTCGTGAAGTTGGTATTTGTATATTCTTGGCTTGTGTGGGGTTGGGCACAGGAAAGGACTTCGTAACAACATTACTTTCAGAGTCGGGACTCTCTTGGATCCTCTATGGTATTGCCATTACCATGATACCCATACTTGTAGGCGGTTTTATTGGCAGGTATGTGTTCCGTGTCAACTTTTTCACGCTGATGGGTGTATTAGCTGGGGCCAACACCAACCCGTCAGCCTTGGCATACGTGAAGGATACCACCACGGCTGACGCTCCGAGTGTGGGCTATGCCAATGTGTATCCGTTCGCCATGTTCTTGAGAATCGTGACTATTCAGATAATCATATTCGCTTTGGGATGATGAAACAGTGTACGGAAGTGAGCCAGCAGGAATTGCAACACAAACTGGACTTGCTGCTTCGAACAGGAAGTTTGCTTATGGAGAGTGCGGCTGACACATCGCGTGTCATGAGGAATATGAAGCGTACTGCCGATTATCTTGGACTTGACGAGAAGTATCTGCACCTGTATCTCAACTACAATGTGTTGATGGTGAACTATAGCGACGAGGAACACTCGTTCACCAAGTTCCAGCGTTGTGAGAAGCATGGGATCAACCTCTCTGTCATCTCGCAAATCAGTAAGCTGACATGGCGTGCCATCCGTGAGGATTATGCGCTGGATAAATATGAGGAAGAACTTGTGGCAATCAAACGCATGAAGAGGAGTTTCACACCTTGGCAAGTCGCTATAGGTGGTGGGTTCGCGTGTGGAGGATTTTGTATTCAGTTCGGTTGTGACTGGCCCGCATTCTTCTATTGCTCGCTGGCAGCCATACTGGGTTTCCGTCTCCGTCTGTTCTTGCCGACCAAGGGCTGGAACAGTTATATGGCTATTGGCATGGCTGCCTTTGTGTCAACCCTCATTGCATGGCTTACATCCTATATTTCTCTTGTCCCTGCTATTGCAGGTGTGCTTCCGCCAATGATGTTGTCCGCCACGCCTTGGCATCCTCTGATGGCTTGTGCCCTGTTTATCGTACCAGGTGTGCCGTTGATAAACTTTGTCAACGACATGCTCGACGGTTATGTGGAGGTGGGAATGATTAGGGCGGTCAACACATTGATGATGGTTTTGGCGATGGCTTTCGGTATAGCATTTGCCATCCGTATATGTGGTGTTGACAATTTCATTACAGACCTTACGATGACTCCGCATCATGCTTACTGGGAGTATGCCATAGCCGCGGCAATCTCAGCCATGGGGTTCTCTACTATATTCAGTATACCGAGGCGGTTGCTACCTGTTGTGGCTATAGGTGGCATCATCGCAGTGTGTACCCGTAACTTCGTGAACTTGGGAGCAAGCAACGGTAACGTTGGTCTTGATTTGGGACTGAGTATCGGTTCCTTGGCCGGTTCCGCCCTTATCAGTATCATTGCCACGAGAGCGCAACACTGGTTTCACACGCCACACCAGTGCATCGCAATTCCCAGTGTCATACCGATGGTGCCGGGTGTGCTCATGTACCGTGCCCTCTTTGCCTTTATTGACATGCATGGTGTAGTGGGGGAGGTGACAGTCGGGATGAACAACACCATAAAGGCATCGCTAGCGATTCTTTGCATTGCGTTGGGCGTGGCAATACCAAATATCTTTGTGCGGCGTATGATGGAACCAAAACGTAAGTTGAAACTGTTCGACATGTTGGTGGAGAGAAAACGCAAAAGGGGCGAATTCTTGGATTTGCATGTTGTGGATGTAAAATGATTGCGTGTTTTTCCGTATCTTTGCAATGTGCTTACGAATGTGGGGCATGGGCATTGTAAGAAGGGAAATGGCACTTTGGCATTGAATATATAAACAAAAGAAGACGATGGAATTAAGACAACTCAAATATTTTCTGAAGGTGGCTGATACCCTCAATTTTTCTGAAGCGGCAAGAAGGTTGTTCATCACGCAGAGTACGCTTTCCCAACAGGTAAGTCATCTGGAGCAAGAGATAGGCATGCCGTTGTTTGACCGGAACTCCCATGAGGTGTATCTCACCGAGGCAGGTAAGGAACTACTTTCGTACGCTCAGACGGTGGTGGCTGACTCGGAGGCGTGTATTGAACATATGAACGACCTCAAAAAAGTCCTCACTGGTGAACTGAACATAGGGGTAACCTTCTCTTTCAGTAACATAATGTCAGAGACTTTGCAGACCTTCCTGCATACGTACCCGGGCGTGAAGCTCAATATACAGTACAGAACCATGCAGGAACTGATGGAATGCCTGAAACGGCGTGAACTGGATTTGGTATTGGCGTTCAAGCCGATCAAGGTGGATGTGGCAGTGGATAGTCGCGCCCTCTTCAGCAACAGGTTGGCAGCAATTGTGAACAGCTCGCATCCTCTCGCAAGTATGTCCAGTGTGAAACTCTCCGACCTGGAACGTTTTGATCTCGTGCTCCCTACCAGAGGACTGCAGGCACGCAATGCCTTCGACCGTCTTGTGGAGGACAGGAACTATCATTTCAAACTCAGGGTAGAGGTGAACAATGTGAATATAATATTCGACTTGCTCCGCCGATCCAATTATGTTACCGTACTTTCCGAGAGTACTGTCATCCATGAGAATGGGCTTTGTGCTGTACCTATAGATATGCCGGGCAACGAGATGGACGGATGTATTCACCTGTTGAAGAATTCCTATATGAAGAGTTCTGCACAGGAGTTTATCCGTATGCTCAGTCAGTCGACATCCATCCTGGCGAATTTCGCTTTGAAGGATATATTGAAATAGGGGATGACATTTGATTGATTGTCGAGGACAAAACTTGTATTTCGTTGAGAAAAACAGGCTGTTCGTTGAATAAAGTTGTTTGCGCCGTAAAGTTAACCTACCTTTGCAGCGGATATATTGTAAAAGTCTAGCTTATGAAAAAAAAGTTTTTGTTTCTCATCGGGACTTGTCTGTATGGTGTAATGGCTCATGCAGACTCCTACCCGTATTTCTCGTTCCAAAAGTCGGACGGCACTACAGTTACTATGGAGGCGAGTTCTCTGACTATGACGTTTTCTGACGGCAAGCTTATTGCAAGCAACGGAACGGATAGTCAGGAACTGACGGTCAGTGATTTGTTGAAGATGTATTTCTCTGAGGACGGTGCCACGGGCATTCAGAACGTGGAGATTTCCGATTTGGACGGTGAGGTGGAAGTGTTCTCTCTGCAGGGCATCAGCTTCGGGACGTTCAGCACGTTACAGTCGTTCCGAAATACAGCTGAACCTGGTGTGTATATAGTGAAAGTCAATGGCAGGTCTCAAAAAATCATGGTAAGATGAAACGGCTCTTTATTTCTTTGATGATGACAGGTGTTGTCTCCTATGGAGCGGAGGCACAGACCTTGAATGTCGTTACAGACAACACGACTTACGCTTTCTCCGCAGTACAGACTGGAGATATGACGTACCAGGACGGAGAGACTCTTACCATTCAGGGCAAGACGTTCAATATAAGTGACATTGACAAGATGTATGTGAGTGACGATGAGGTGACGGACAATACGGTAAACGTGAGCTACAGTGGTACAACGGCAACCGTGACCGTTGCCGGCAATGTTGCACAGTATGTATCTCCTACAATCACCAACGCTCATGTGAGCATTGCTCAGAGTTCAGACGTGAGTGATGATACCTGTGGTGAAATCACATATTCGCTCAGTGGTACGTCAACCGACGGTGAGTTTACGATGGAAGGGTCTTACAAGGCATCGCTGGAACTCAATGGTCTGACCTTGACGAATCCTTCTGGTGCACCTATTAATATACAGGATGGTAAACGTATAGAACTGAGTGTCAAGAAAAGTACTGAGAACACTTTGACAGACGGTGCGGACGGTGACTGGAAGGGAAGTGTCGTCTGCAAGGGACACTTGGAACTGAAGGGCAAGGGTACGCTAAATGTGTACGGCAACACTGCCCATGGTATCTATGCCAAGGAGTATGTGTCGATGAAGAACTGTACGGTCAATGTGCTCTCTGCCGTAAAGGACGGTATCAACTGCAACCAGTACTTCCTGATGGAGAGTGGTACACTCAATATCTCTGGTGTTTCGGACGACGGTGTGCAGGTCTCTTATAAGGACGACACGGATCGTGATGAGGAGGACACTGGCGCACTGACTGTTACCGGTGGAACAATCAACATAACTGTCACAAGTGCTTGTACCAAGGGATTGAAGTCGGAGGGTGATTTGATGGTTTCTGATGGTTCTGTCACAATTACAACCACTGGTGGCGGAGCTTGGGACTCTGACGATGCGGAGACAAAGGCTTCAAGTTGTATAGCCTCTGACGGCAATATTCAGATAGACGGTGGTACATTCACCCTCTCCAGTACAGGTAGCGGAGGTAAGGGCATAAACGGTGATGGTACACTCACAGTCAATGGAGGTGACATCACGGTAACCACAACTGGTGGTATGTATGCTTATGTGAATGGAAAGGAATACACCAACTATACGGGTAGTACTGACAATCTTAACAGCTCGCAGAAATCCACTCCCAAGGGTATAAAGATTGACGGTAATGTGGTTATCAACGGTGGAACTATAAATGTATCTACCTCGGGCAGCGGTGCTGAGGGCATAGAGAGCAAGGCGGAACTGACTGTCAATGACGGTACTGTTGTCGTCAACGCCTACGATGATGCAATCAACTCCGGCAGCCATATGTATATCAATGGCGGCACTGTTACTGTCGTCGCTTCCGACAATGACGGTCTGGATGCCAACGGCAACATGTACATCAATGGTGGCTATATCATGGCTTTCGGAACTTCGTCCCCGGAGTGTGGCATTGATGCCAATGAAGAAGGCGGATATTCTGTATATTTCAAAGGTGGAACTCTGCTGGCTGTTGGCGGTGACAATTCAGTGCCAAGCTCTTCCGAGTCTACCCAACCGTATGTCAGTGGATCGATGTCAGTGACAGCCAACTCTGAAGTGACGCTGAAGAGCGGCAGTACCGTGCTGGCTACCTTCACAGTCCCAAGTACATATTCCTCATCTAATAACGGAGGCTTCGGCACAAGGTTCGGTGGTGGAGGTAACTTCGGTCCTGGTGGAGGTGGCGGCAACTCTGGCAGCAGTTCCGTGCTCATCTCTTGTGAAGGTCTC
Organism: Alistipes ihumii; assembly: GCA_963626085.1. GTDB lineage: Bacteria > Bacteroidota > Bacteroidia > Bacteroidales > Bacteroidaceae > Colivivens. The sequence continues at coordinate 8,022 of CAVFVJ010000027.1, forward strand.
ACATCTGGCAGCAGTTACACCATGACGAGCGGTTCGTCTTCATCTACAGTCACTGCGGCACTGAAGGGCAATTCAGGAGGCGGTCGCCAATGGTAGACCAGAAACAACATAATTTTCTCACATGATATTTGAATTTTGATGACAACTTGGCGCGAGATAAAGTCGCGCCAAGTTGCTTTTCACAATAAATAGCCAACTTTAACGTTATAGACTATATTGAAACTATTTACTCAATTCGGGAGATTCATACGACTCCGACAGTTACTTCGGTTAAAATACGTCGCTCTTATGATAAAGGGACAGAAGAAATCAGAATTACTCCTGTATTTGGTGTTGTGGCTTATATTGTTCGCAGCACCAATACTCAGCATGTATATCGGTGATTTCTTTACATCATCTTCTGATTCGGACATGTCCGATCCACCTGCTATCTATGTGGAGGAGTGGGAAGGTGTGTGGAATGCATGGCGGCTGTTGTCAGTGTTCTGTCTTATTTTCTTTGCACATAATTTCCTTATAGCTCCGCTGCTTGTCTATTGCAACTATAAGTGGCGGTACGGTCTGGGTGTATGTCTTCTTGCAGCAGTCTTCGTTTGCTGTCAGATATACGTGAGGCGTCAACAGCCAGAGCCTCCAAAGGATGAATTGGCGGAACGTCCGACTCCTCCACGAAGACCAGATGGACCGTATATACCAATGCCGCCTCAACAAAATCCGATGGAAATGGATGGTCCTGGTAGGCCACCCATGCCCAAAGAACCTGCCCACGAACCGTCACATGTTTTTGGAGGACAGGATTCCGTAGCTTTCATCATCATGACCCTTTTGCTTGGACTCAACGTCGGAGCTAAGTATTTCTTTAAGTCACTTGATGACCGCAAGCGAATGAAGGAATTGGAACGGGAGAACCTGAGCAGACAGTTGGACTATCTGAAGTATCAGATTAATCCTCATTTCTTCATGAACACCCTCAACAACATACATGCACTCATTGATATCGACCCGGAACAGGCAAGCTCTACGATAGAAACTCTGTCCAAGTTGATGCGTTATGTGCTTTACGAGGGCAACAACCCCATGGTGTCACTCCAGAAGGAACTGGACTTCATCAGCCATTACGTGGAACTGATGCGCATACGCTATACCGACAGGGTGCGCATCTCTGTGTCGCTGCCGCTGCAGGCGCAGGTGTCAGACAACGGAGAGGGGGCAGTGGAACTTCCCAAGACCAACCTGATGGACATACAGGTACCGTCCCTCCTTTTCGCCACCTTCCTGGAAAACGCCTTCAAGCATGGCGTGAGCTATAGACAAGCTTCATTCATTGAGGTGTCCATCAAGACCGACGATGGGGCGCATGAGGTGGAGTTCCTCTGTCACAACAGCAAGAAACCTGCGTCGGAGGACAAGCATGGAGGTGTCGGTTTGCGGAATGCAGTGGAGCGATTGCGGCTTATATATGGCAAGGATGGTTACACATTGAAGATAGATGATACGGATGATTCCTACTGCGTGCTGCTTAGATTGCCGTTCAAACCTGCCTGACTTTATTTATGTAACCATAAACTTCTCAAAACAATGATACGAGTATTAGCAATAGATGACGAGCCTTTAGCCCTGCAGCAACTGGCGTCTTATCTGGGAAAAGTCCCTTTCTTTGAATTGGTCGACACCTGTCAGAGTGCCTTGGACGCGATGACGGTGCTTGACAGCCAGGATGTGGACGCTCTTTTCATTGACATCAACATGCCTGACTTCAATGGACTGGATTTCGTGCGTTCCCTGAACCGCCCTCCAATGATTGTCTTCACCACAGCCTATCAGGAATATGCTGTCGAGGGATATAAGGTGGATGCTGTTGACTATCTCTTGAAACCGTTCGGCATGGGAGATGTCGTCCGTGCAGCCGACAAGGTGAGGCGGCAGTACGAGTTGCTCCATCCTGCGGAACTTCAGTCTGCTGACGATGATGACACTATCTTCGTGAAAAGTGACTATAAGGTGGTACGTGTCCTTGTGCGTGACATCCTCTACGTGGAGGGCATGTCTGAGTACCTTCGTATCCATCTTGCACCGAATACGGCATCTTATACATATGAGTCTCTTGTCAATAAAGGAAATGCAAAGCCTCTGGTAGCTCTGTTGAGTATGAAGAAGATGGAAAACCGATTGCCTGCGGACACGTTCATGCGTGTCCACAAGTCATACATCATTAACCTCCGACATATTGCGGAAATCAACCGTGCACAGGTGGTGCTGGACAACGGTGAAGAGATTCCGGTTGGTGACAGTTTCCGGGAGAACCTGAACCAGTACGTCAACAGGAAGTTCTTGGGAAAGTAGTCGTGGCAGACACTCTCAGAACTCCCATCTTCCCGTCTCCAGTTTTATTTGCTTCGTTGTCCCGTCTGCCTGTGGCTGATAGAAGGTGGCAGTGGTGTTGAACGGAACGGTGAACGAGTAGCGGATTTCTCCTTTCTTGTCGCGTTTCCATTCCGACGTTATGGTTCCGTAGGGGGTCTCTATGCTTCCACGTGCCCAATCAATCCGTTTCTGTCCTTTGGGCAACTGACTCTCGTCTCTCATATCGGGTTGCGGTGCGAGGATGAAGTGATGGAAGCCGGGGTCTTCGTAGTCGGCTTCTATTCCCAGCATGTCTCTGTATATCCATTCTGCTATGACACCGTACGCGTAGTGGTTGAATGAGTTCATGTTCCACTCGTGTTTGTTGAATCCTTCTCCAGACTTGAACGAGTCCCAGCGTTCCCATACAGTGGTAGCTCCGTTGTCCACCTCATAAAGCCAACTTGGATTGTCACTCTGCAACAGTAGGTTGTATGCAAGGTCTGTCATGCCGTATTCGGACAGCGTGGGGCAGAGGTAGGCTGTTCCAATGAAGCCAGTGGACAGACGGTTGCCGTTCTCCTCAATTTTTGCCCTCAGTTCTTTCACGGCATTCTCGTACTGTATGCCAGCTTCAAGCATGTTGAAATGCAAGGCGAGTACATAGGCTGTCTGTGTCTTATAAATAAGGTGTCCCCCAATTACGTACCTCTCTCTGAATTCTTCCCGTATGGCACTAGCCAGGGCATTGTATTCGTCGGGCTCGGTTTCTTTACCCAGTGCGATACTAATCCTTGCCATTAGGTCTGCCACGTATGCATAGTAGCATACACTTATGTAGCGTGCATCGATATTGTCGTATGCCAACCAGTCTCCATAGGCGGTGCCGGCTCCGTTGTAAGAGTACTTCTCATCGATGTTCGACTGAAGCCATGACATGTAGTGTCGCATCGCTTCATAGTTTTCGTCAAGTATTTCCGTGTCGTTGTACATGAGGTAGACGGTCCACGGCACGATTATCATGGCATCTGCCCATCCAGCGTTACCGTAGCCTCCGTAGCGTCCGAGTGGGGCTACGTCGGGCAGTGCACCGTCCTCGCGCTGGCAACTCCTCAAGTCGCGCATCCATTTATGGTAGAAGGCACGCATGTCGGAGTTGTAGCATGCGGTCCGGCAGAATATTTGTGTGTCACCGCTCCAACCCAACCGCTCGTCACGCTGCGGACAGTCGGTCGGGACACTGAGGAAGTTGTCGCGTGCGCTCCATCTAATGTTTCTGTAAAGTTGGTTCACCCTTTCATCGCTGCATTCGAACGTTGCATACTCGCTGATATCTGAACCTACGGAAAGACCCCTGAGGTTGATGATGGTCACGTCCTCGCTTGCTGTCATCGACACATATCGGAATCCATAGAATGTGTGTGTAGGGTGGTAGGTCTCCCCCTTCTTGTTGCCCGACATGATGTAACGAAGTGTGGTCTTTGCTGTGCGCATATTGTACGTGTACACACTGCCGGCAGGACCGTCGTTGATATGCTCCTTAGCTCCATTGTCGTTGAGCATTTCTCCGAACCGGCACGTGATCTCTGTTCCTGCAGTTCCCTGTACTGTCAGTTCCGGCCAGCCTGTTATGTTCTGTCCAAGATCGAAGATGGCAGTCTCACCCTTGTGTAGCACGAATCCTTTCTTTCCGTCGAGAGAGGGATTACTCTTAACGACAATTTCTCCGTATGTGGTTCCTGTCTGCCGTATGTCTTCCCATACGGTCACTTTCTTTGTCGTTTGGCTGTACTCTGGACGTATGACCACCTTCGGTCCGTAGAACCCTGTAACCTCACCACTGTAAGATGTGTATGACGCTGGTTGCCAGCCTTGGGAGTTATCGCCCACAGTAGCCCAACTATAGTTCCTGCGCGCGTCATAAGTTTCTCCATTGTAGATGTCTCCGTAGAGTACCGGCCCACAGTTGTTCACCTGCCATGTGCCGTCGGTGACGAATGTAGCTTCCGTACTGTCGGAGTACATCACGTATATCTTTGCCATGAACGCAAGGTCGGGGTTGTGGTATATGTTGGCAGTTATCTCACCGCTCCACCATCCGTTGGTAAGTTGCGCTCCAATCATGTTCTTGCCCTTGAGTAATTGCTCCGTAACATCAAAAGTGATATACGGTACTTCCTTGCGGTAGTCTACACATCCGGGCAACAACTCGTCGTACACCGTGTTGCCGTCTCCATCCTCCCTACCAATGCGCTCTCCGTTGAGGTACAGGTTGAAGTTGCCGAGGGCAGTAGCAAACACACGCGCTTTTAGTATCTTCTTCTTCTCGATGTCAAACTCCTTGCGCAAGACGGTCGCTCCCTCCTGCTTGTCCCATTGCAGATGACTTCCCTTCAGCCATCTGGCATCGCTCCATCCAATATCGCCAAGTCCTGTGACGAAGGTGGCAGGTTTGGATATGCATTGTCTTCCTTTGTTGTCCAGTACCGTCACCGTCCAGTAGTACCGTGTGCCGTCGCCTTTCAGTGCCGGTGCCATGACCCATGAGTCGGAACTCATCTGCGACTTGGAGTTCCATACCCTCTGCGTACATCTGGGATTGGTGTATATCTGTACCTTGAACGATGTCTGCTTCACGTCTTTGAGATTTCCGTCGGCAACGGTCCACGACAATAAAGGCTGTTCCTTGGCAAGACCAACGGGACTTACTACTCCGTCGACTCTTAGGTTGGTCACTGTCAGTCCTGCTGCCCATGCCACTGACTGGCAGACGGACATTGCGATGATGAAGACTATTTTATTCATGTGTGCAAGAGTTTGTTTTCTTTACTAATGACTGCGTTTTTGCCAGTTGGTTTAGAACGTGGTGGCTTGTCCCCTTATATGACTGTAGATTGACATCACGTCCTGTGTGTCCACGGTTCCGTCATCGTTCACGTCCTCCACCTGGTTGCTTCCTCCTTCTGTAGGCTTTTTCATGTATTCATAGATTGCATGTGCGTCCTGTGCATCCACATTGCCGTCGGCATTCACGTCTTTGCGTTGTTGCTTTGCGATGCTGGCTACAGCAATGTCTGATAACTCATAGTTGTATATGCGCAAATCGTCAATGTTGCCTTTGAACAGAGGGTCGGAGACAAACTGGCTTCTTCCGATATAGTTCAGCACTGGACGTATGTCGGACGGACGTATGGTGATGTCTGTGGTTTCCGCAACCTTTTCCCCGTTGACGTATATCCTTACATGTTGTCTGCCGATGGTGACTGCCACATGCTGCCATCCGGTTCCCATTTTCTTGGTATCCAGATATTGTTCATCATCACCGTTCTTCATGCAGAACCGCATGATGGAACTGCCAGTTTCCGGCGTGAGGAACATGTATTGGTCTGTACCGTTGCCGAAATCGAAGATGCGCTGCCATGAACCTACTGCTGCACCTCGCCAGTACACCCATGCGGTTATGGTCATCTCGTCGTTGTCAGCAATTTCATACGGCAGTTGTGCGAACGAAGAGCCGTCGAGACTGAGGCTGCCAGTGCCTGATTTTACGAATGTCTTCAGCGTGGAGTGTTTCTCATTCCCGTAGACTTGTGCTTTGAATTGGTTTTCACGGTTGTCTGTCATGTCTGAGTCGAACTCCCAGTGTGCTATGAGAGTCCGTTCTCCATTGGTTCGCATCTCCACCGAGTCACTGCCTTCAGATATGTTGTCGCTGTAGTCGATTGCTTTTATCTTATAACGGTAAAGTGTACCCTGTCTGCAGTTGTTGTCGGTGAATGTCGTCGTCTTGACCTTCCTCGCTATGGTATTCCACTCACCAGTTTCATCTGCACGGAGTACCATGTAGCCTGCAAGATCACCTTCGGGATTGGCTGTCCAACTGAGTGCGATTGAAGCAGAGTTGGCAGATGCGGTCAACCCAGTAGGTTCGGTTGGTGCATCGGTCTCGCATGCTGCATCTGTGGGGATAATCTTCCACTGTTGCAACTTGCGCTTGGAACTGGACAAGGCAAGGGTAGACTGTATCACGTTTGCACCGTTGGCGGATGACTCGGCGGTGAGGTATAGGTTGCTGTACCTGCTTATTATATAATAGTAACCTTCACCTGCGTATTTCAGATACCACTGCTCGTTGTCGCCTCCACTGCCGTCGTACAGGTGTATCGCGCCTCCACTGCTGAGCGACCAGTTCCATACATCTATTGGGATAGGGTTGGCTGCGTTACGGATGGTGAAATAACTGAAGTCACCGCCCACACGTGAGTCCACCGGCTCCACTTTCCAGTCGTCGTATGCGTTGGCAGTCTTTGTCTTTATGCACACGTTGGTGCCGCTCACTGGGGTCGTACTTGCGACGCTCAGTACCTTCCTGGAACTGCGGTTCATCAGTTGATAGTTGCCGTTTATGGTATCTGGCTGTACATCCTCTCCCGAGGTGATGTCCACCAACAACTCCGCATTGGTCTGTCCGTTCTGATAGCCGCTTGCACCAGGAATGTCATATGTCCAGTGGCGTGTGGGTCCGTAACCGCCGAAGTATACGTCCTTGCCCTTACTGACGAAGGTGAAGGACGAGTTGTTGGCTTGTCGTTCCGACGATCCGAGGTAGGCATGCACTTCTCCTGTTGCGTCATTGCGATATACAGCCCCACTGGTCCAGTGGGCGCGGTCTTCTCCATAGCCGATTCTCACGCCTTCCTGACTGTCCTGACAGAACTGGCCGCGAGCCTTGGAGTCGAAGCCCCACCAGATGCCGTTCTGCATACCGTAGTTTACGCCCACTATCGCTTCGCCTACATTATGCAGTTCGTCGTTGGTGGCTATGCGCCCGTCAGTACGTACTTTGGTGAAAAAATCCGCATAGTTGTCGAACGACCCTGCCAACTGATGGGTGTTCCCTTCATCGAGGTATGTGCGGAGGTCTTCGTACCAGTCCCATGCACGGTCGCAGTTGAGAGTGTTCCCTCCACAGAGTCGTATACCATCGAAGAAAGAGTCCGCGCGTATGAGTCTGCATATCTCCAGGAAGTCCTCCTTCCACCAGTACTGGTTTTCTCCGTAGTCGGGTTCGTTGTATGGCGAGATGGATATGATTTCCATACCGTTGTCCTGACAGTATCGCACGCTTGCCTTAATCAACTTGTACCATTCTTCGGGTTTCCTCAGATAGTGGTCCATTCCAGTAGAGCCATCAGTAAGTGTGTCGAGGGCTGCGGCATTGTCACAGTTGATATTGGCTTGTGTCACCCCCGTGAGTTTCAGATGTGTGATACGTGACATAAGTGCGGTCTTCTGTGCCATTGTCAGTTCATAACTCCCGTCCGTATTGGTCTTTACTGGGTATGTCGGCTGGAACGACAGGCGACCGGTACTGAAGTTTGCTTTGCCTATGTGGTTCACGCCTCTTCTCACGTTAGCTTCACTGTCCCATGCAGTGTCCATTCCCCAGTTCACTCTGAATTCCTCTCCTTCTGAGTCAACATCAAAGACGATGGTGCAGTCGCTTTCCTTGAATGCTTTGAGATAGTCCGCACCAGTCTGTGCGTTTATATCGGGATTGGCAACCAGTATCAATGTAGCCGCAATGGCAGTAATCTTATCCTTTGTAAGCATGAGTTTTTGTTTCGGTGTAATTGTGTCGCAAATTTATAAAGTTAATTTTGCTCTCGCAAGTTTTTCTTCGGTTATTTTGTGACTTGAACTGGAAAAACTTGACACATTTTGAGGTCTAAAAAAATTGGACAATGAAAAGATCGTCAAGACGCACAGATTGTGTCAGGTATGTGGACCCGGTAACAGGTGCCACGGAGTATCGGTATGTGGAAAAGATGGTTCATCCGACATTTCGAGTGATACGGCAATCATGTAGGGCATATAGCCGAAGCTTAAAATAGTTCTCATCCCTAAATCCATAGGCGTTACGTTTCATCACCTTT
>CAVFVJ010000028.1:0-46717 GCA_963626085.1 Alistipes ihumii
GGGCGCGCCGATGGTACTGCACTGCAATGCGGGAGAGTAGGTCGCCGCCTTTTTTAATACAACGAGTCTTCTGAATCTTTTGTTCTGGGGACTCGTTTTTTTTATCAATAACATAAAACAACTAATTATGAGAAAGTATTTTCTTTATGCCACTATGTTGGCAGTGTTTGCATTCATCTCGTGTGAGAAACTTTCAGTAGCGTCTGATGATGACGGTGACGGCTTTGCTGATATCACGTTCAGCCTAAAGACTGTTGTGTCAGATTATACAACTCGTGCGACTTTATCTGAAGCGAAGATTTCCAAATTTGATTTTGCTATCTTCTACTACAAGAACGAAACGTATACACTGTATGATATGATTGAGCAAGATTCAACTGATGCTTCTTTTGGAGTGATTTCCTTAGAAAAGGTTCCATATGGTACTTACAAGGTAATTGCAATTGGGCATAAGTGCGGAGTTCATGCTACAATAAATTCTGTAACAGACGTTAACTTTGGAGGCGGAGTAAATGAGACATTTACCGCTACCAGTGACATCACTGTGAAAGCGGATAGCGATAGCTATAGTATGACTCTCAAGAGAATTACAAGTAGGTTTGTATTACAAGCTACAGATACACAGCCGGGGACAGTCGCCTCATTGGATCTTGTTATAAAAAATGCTTCTACAAGTTTTGACCCAGCAACAGGTCTTTCTTCTACAACAGCGGAGCGTACATCTACTACCAATACACTTCCTGGCATATATCGTGAGAAACCAAATTATTCTACTAATATGTTCCTTCCTTCAGCAGAAGCAAATGTCACTATCGTTGCGAATTTCAAGGATAAAGACGGTAAAATAGTACTTACTAAGACATTTGAGAATATTACTATGAAGCAGAACTGCGTTACGACATGTGAAGGTGAACTCTTTTCCAGTTTGACTAATACTGGAGGATTTTCCTTTTCAGTAGATGATTCATGGGGTACACCTACAACGGTTAAGTTCTGATTTGATCTTATATATTAGAGATACTACAGCTTAGCAGCTCATAAACAAACATCCGCATAGCCATTGAAAGCTACGCGGATGTTTTGTTGTTATGAGCTGTTATTTACAGCTGACTTACAGCAGCCAGTATTATTTCAGACCGAGCTTTTTCTTGATGTCCTTTGGAACAGCATCCTTGTGTACGAGGATATTCATTGTCTTGTTGCGGACGAAAGGTTTGGACGCATACCATACACCATTGTATCTGCCAATGTTGCCCCATGAGTTCTTTACCATGAAGTACTCAGTGCCGTTCACGTCCTTGGCAATTCCGTAGATGAGCATACCGTGGTCGTCAGTAGTGGTCCAGTTGTCATAGTCGCGCTGGCGTTCCTCCTGAGTATAAGACTTTTCAGGACAAGGTTTGTTCATTGCCTCCTGCTGCTTCTCGTATGAAGAGAGTCCAAGCCAGTGAGCCATATCGCTTCCGCTAAGGTCAACATTCTTGTCCTCTGTGTCAGGGAATACAGCCAGTCCGTTGCGTGTGAATCCGCTCTCGCTCACATCTGAGCCCCATGCGAATGTATATCCGTTCTTGATGGCGTTGTCCATTACCTCCATCAGTTCGTCTATAGGCAGGTTATAACTCTCGCCCCATCTCCAGTTATCCTGAATTTCAATGATGAACTTACCGTAGAACGGATGGTGGTTATATGAAGTGAGAGACACATAATCGTCGAGGTTCAGTCCAAGACTCTCCTGGAAAGACTGTGGAGTGTATTTCTTGCCCTTGTACTCGAATGTCTCAGGAACCTTACCGAGGTAAGCGTCCAGTATTCCGTTGAGACCGTTCATCCATGCCGGAGATAGTTTCTTTGACTCGCTCTTGGCAATACCCTCAACGTAGCTTGTAGCCAACGGGAAGAACTCCGTGAAGTTGGCGAGTGTGTCTCCGTAAAGTGTACCAGGTAACGGCATTGCCTCCTCAGGCATCATTCCATAGTTCTTCATACAATATACAGCGTCATAGAAACTGCCACCCTCAGTGAAGGAAATATCGCCGTGCAGACGTACTGCAGCCTTGGCGCGATCCTCGTAAGTCTTGTGTGCGAGGAACATCTCACAGAGGTTGTACTCGCCCTTTCCCATACGCAGCAGTTCGGCCTCAAAGAACCCGAGGCTTGAATAAGCCCAGCACGTGCCCGAACGGTTCTGGTTCTTTATCGATGTGATAGGATTCTCCTTTACAGTCTGGAACTTGTAGCCGTCCTCTTCTTTTGGACCGCCAGGCTGTGCGAATGTCAGTGCTGCTGTGAAGAAGAGCACTAATGTCATTGGTTTTCTCATTGTGTATCTTGTTTAAATTGTTTATATCTGTTGAGTTGCGAATCAGTTGTATCCGTTGTTATTTGGCGATGAACGCCTCCACATCATCGACGTGGTACGGAATGATTTTGTCTCCGAGCACCCTGCATCCCTTGTCAGTTATGAGCAGGTCGTCCTCTATTCGTATACCACCGAAGTCACGGTATTCCTCAAGCTTGTCGTAGTTGATGAAGTCCTTGTGCAGTCCCTCGCCCTTCCATTTGTCAATCAGTGCAGGGATGAAGTAGATCCCTGGCTCGTCAGTCAGTACCCATCCTGGTTGGATGCGACGTCCACAACGCAGACAATTGGTGCCGAACTGTTCAGACGGGCGCACTTCATCGTCAAAGCCCACATACACCTGTCCCAGTCCTTCCATGTCGTGTACATCCATTCCCATCATGTGTCCCAGTCCGTGTTGCAGGAACATAGCATGAGCACCTGCGTTCACAGCATCCTCCACATTGCCTTTCATCAGACTCAAGTCCTTCAGACGTTCTGTCATCAGTCGGCACACGTCCAAATGCATGTCCATCCATTTCTTTCCCGGGTGGGCGGTATCTATTACGAGGTCGTGGCAAGCCTCCACGATAGAGTAGATGTCCCGTTGCTTCTGAGTGAACTTACCACTGACAGGAGTCACACGTGTGTTGTCTGAGCAGTAGTTGTTCACAGTCTCCGCTCCAGCGTCACACAACATCAGTCTGCCAGCCTCCAGCGGTCGCAGTGATGGGTTACCATGGAATATCTCCCCGTGCATGGTGAGTATGGTGAGGAACGACACCTTACTTCCTTTTCTGCAGGCAATACCTTCCATCGCCCCTGCAATCTCTTTCTCAGTCACTCCCGGAGCACACATCTTCATAGCCGTTGTGTGCATCTCGTATCCGATAGCCATTGCCTGTTCAATCTCCGCAATCTCCTCGTCCGACTTTACAGCTCGCATGTCCACCACAGCCTTTATCAGTTTCACCGAAGCAGCTTCACGTGTCTCCAACGGATGTATGCCGAGAAGGTCACCAATCTGTATCATGATGTCGTGGCGGTAGGGTGGGAGGAAATGAATTTCCTGTCCCTTAGCCTTTGCCTTTTCGATAAAAGTCTTCAGTGCAGATGTAGGTGCAGAATTGTCGACACCCACTTCCTCCGCCAGGTCGTGAATCGATGGTACGAACCCAGTCCAGATGATGTCCTCGATATCCACATCATCTCCTATCAAGTATTCCTTGTCCTCGTCCACATCGACGACTCCCACAAGTCCTTCCTGCTGTTGTCCGAAATAATAGAGGAAAGAACTGTCTTGGCGGAACACATATGCGTTGTTTGGATAGTTTGCCGGAGCGTTGTTGTTTCCAAATAAGAGAATCAGACCGCTGCCGACTTTCTTCTTCAGTTCAGCCCTACGTTGGACGTAAGTCTCTTTACAAAATGCTATCATAGATTCAATTGATTAATCTGTTGCAAATTTACATTGTTTCTTTCAGACTACCAAGTAAAACGGTTGAAACTGTACAAAACAAGCCAGACCAGTCGTGTAGACCAGTCTGGCTTTGCAATATAGTTGGAATACCTTTATTCTTTAATCTACAGAATTTTTTTATTCCACAGAATAGTCGAGCTTGCTCATGCGCACATAAGTAGCGTAACGGTGTTGAGCTGCTTTCTTGGAAGCATCGAACAACTCCTGAGCCTCAGCTGGCTTTGCCTTCTTGAGAGAGAGGTAACGCACCTCACCATCGAGGAATGCCTGGAAGTTGTCCCAGTTAGGAGCTTTGGAGTCGAGCTGGAACGGGTTCTTGCCCTGTTCAGCGAGACGTGGGTCGAAACGCCACAAGTGCCAGTAGCCACACTCAACAGCCTTAGCCTCTTCAGCCTGGCTCTTGCCCATGCCGCCTTTAGCCTTCAGACCGTGGTTGATACACGGAGCGTAACCGATGACGAGTGATGGACCTGGGTAAGCCTCTGCCTCACGGATGGCCTTGAGACACTGTGCGTTGTCAGCACCCATTGCAACCTGAGCCACATAGACGTAACCGTAGGTAGTCTGCATCAGTCCGAGGTCTTTCTTCGTGATGCGCTTTCCACCAGCAGCGAACTGTGCGATAGCACCGAGTGGGGTAGACTTAGACGACTGACCGCCTGTGTTAGAGTAAACCTCAGTGTCCACAACGAAGATGTTCACATCCTCACCCGAAGCAAGTACATGGTCGAGACCACCGTAGCCTATGTCGTAAGCAGCACCGTCGCCACCGATAATCCACTGAGAGCGTTTTACAAGGTAGTGCGCCAGTTCAGACAACTGCTTGCAAGACTCACATCCAGCCTCACGTCCCTTGAGGATGAGCGGATTGAGCTTGGCAGCTGCAGCCTTTGAAGCCTCTGCACTGTCCTTGCCGTCAATCCATTCCTTGGCAGCCTCCTTGAATTCAGCAGGAGTGCCGTCCTTGGCAATCATCTCGTTGAGAATGTCGACGATACGTGCGCGCATCTTCTTGTTGGCTATAGTCATACCGAGACCGTATTCGCAGAAGTCCTCGAACAGTGAGTTCGACCATGCCGGACCCTGTCCCTTCTCGTTCTTGGTGTACGGAGTGGAAGGAATAGAACCTGAATAGATAGAAGAGCAACCAGTTGCGTTGGCAACCATTTGTCTGTCTCCGAACAACTGTGATATGAGTTTTACATACGGAGTCTCGCCACATCCAGAGCAAGCACCTGAGAACTCGAACAACGGAGTAGCAAACTGACTGAGACGTGGGTTGGACTTGACGTCCACGAGGTCCTGCTTGGTCTTGACCTTCTTGACGCAGTACTCCCAGTTCTTTGCCTCACCCAGTTCACCTTCCAACTGAACCATCTTCAGAGCCTTCGCACCCTTGTTGCCCGGACAAACGTCAACACAGTTGCCGCAGCCGAGACAGTCGAGCACTCCCACCTGGATGCGGAACTGCATACCCTTGAGTGGTGCTGGAGCCTTGATTTCAGTCTTGTCAGCATCGAGTCCGGCAGCCTCGTCTGCATCCATAGCGAACGGACGGATACAAGAGTGAGGACATACGAACGCACACTTGTTACACTGTATACAGTTGGCTGCGTCCCATTTTGGAACGAATGCTGCCACACCACGCTTCTCGTAAGCGGCAGTACCCTGTTCCCACATGCCGTCCTCGTATCCCTTGTAAGCAGATACAGGAAGCAAGTCTCCGTTCTGTGCGTTGATTGGACGCACCAGCTTATTGATGAATTCAGGGTCGTCGTTCTTCTCCTCAGGGTCATCCGGGAGTTTTGCCCATGCAGGGTCAACAGCGAGAGTCTTGTACTCGTCTCCACGGTCAACAGCCGAATAGTTCATGTTCACCACATCCTCACCCTTGTTGCCGTAAGACTTGACGATGAACTTCTTCATCTGTTCGATGGCGAGGTCTACTGGAATCACCCCAGTGATGCGGAAGAAAGCAGACTGGAGGATGGTGTTGGTACGGTTTCCGAGTCCAATCTCTTGTGCAATCTTTGTTGCGTTGATATAATAAACGGTGATGTTCTTCTCCGCGAAGTACTTCTTTATCTTGTTAGGCAAGTTCTTCACCAGTTCGTCACCATCCCAGATAGTGTTCAATAGGAACTGACCGTTCTGGCGCAATCCACGGAGCACGTCGTACATACGGAGATAAGCCTGCACGTGGCAAGCCACGAAGTTAGGAGTCTTAATCTGGTAAGTGGAACGGATAGGCTGGTCACCGAAACGGAGGTGAGAGCAAGTGAAGCCGCCCGACTTCTTCGAGTCGTATGAGAAGTAAGCCTGACAGTACTTGTCTGTGTTGTCACCGATAATCTTAACCGAGTTCTTGTTCGCACCCACAGTACCGTCAGCACCGAGTCCGTAGAACTTAGCCTCGAAGATGCCTTCGCCACCCAGTGCCTTCTCCTCCTCTATTGGGAGAGAACGGAAAGTGACATCATCCACGATGCCCAGGGTGAAGTGGTTCTTCGGTTCTGCCAGTTCGAGGTTATCGTATACTGAGAGAATCATGGTTGGAGTAACGTCGCACGAACCGAGTCCGTAGCGTCCACCCACGATAGCAGGAGCGTCCTTCTGTCCGTAGAAAGCGTCCCTTACGTCGAGGTAAAGCGGTTCGCCGTTAGCTCCTGGTTCTTTTGTCCTGTCGAGCACAGCGATGCGCTTCACAGTCTTCGGCACAGCACTGAGCAAGTGCTTCACAGAGAACGGACGATAGAGGTGTACAGACACCATACCGTATTTCTTTCCGTTGGCGTTGGCATAGTCGATAGCCTCGCGCGCAGCCTCTGTAGCTGAGCCCATGAGGATGATAATCTTGTCAGCATCCTCAGCTCCGTAGTAAGAGAACAACTTATATTCACGTCCTGTGATTCTTGACATCTCCTTCATGTACTCCTCCACAGCCTCAGGCACTGAGTCGTAGAACGGGTTGCATGACTCTCTGTGGGCGAAGAATGTCTCTGGGTTTTCAGCCATACCCTTTGCTTCCGGATGCTCTGGAGAGAGGGCGCGAGAGCGGAACTCAGATACCTTGTCCATCGGCACGAGCGGACGGATGTCCTCCATATCCATCATTTCAATCTTATGGTATTCGTGTGAAGTGCGGAAGCCGTCGAAGAAGTTGATGAACGGTACTCGTGTCTTCAGAGCAGCGAGGTGAGCTACAGCACTGAGGTCCATGACCTCCTGCACTGAACCTTCGCAGAGCATAGCGAAACCAGTCTGGCGGCAAGCCATCACGTCGCTGTGGTCTCCGAATATACAAAGTGAGTGTGACGCTACCGTACGCGCTGACACGTGGAATACAGATGGGAGGAACTCTCCGGCAATCTTGTACATGTTAGGAATCATAAGGAGGAGTCCTTGTGATGCCGTGAAGGTAGTGGTGAGTGCTCCAGCCTGTAGTGAGCCGTGAACAGCTCCGGCAGCACCTGCTTCAGACTGCATCTCTTGTACGAGTACTGTGTCTCCGAACAGGTTCTTGCGTCCTTGGACAGCCCACTCGTCCACATGCTCCGCCATAGGTGAGGATGGAGTGATGGGGTAAATCGCAGCCACTTCAGAGAACATATACGCGATATGTGCAGCTGCTTGATTACCATCACAGGTAATGAATTTTTTCTCTTTAGCCATATTCTGATTAAGTTGTATGAATGAAATTATTATTAGTTGCTAAAACTGGTCAAGTTGGCCTTTATTGTCTTTTGAGTCTTTATACGCATCTTGTGTCCGTGTTGGTCAATACAGGAATCCGAAGAGCCAGAGCGGAATGAGGTTGCCCTCGCCCACGTCCTTCTGGTTGACTGCGAAGATGACCTTCGACTTGCTCTTCTGTCGTGTGCCGTGTTCGATGACGCGGAACTCCTGTTGTCCGTCGATAAGGAACGAGCATATGTTGCCAGCCTTGTTCACCTTATGGTCTTTCCACACCGTGTTGCAGAAGAAAGTCTCCAGCACGTCGTGCTCGTCGAATCTCTGTGGGTAGAAGCTGTACATGAGGTTGGAGTTGTGCAGAAGCACTCGTGCCGGTTTCTTCGGGAACTCGTCTCCGTTCGCGTAGATCATGTTCACGAGTCGTGCTTCCATGAGGTATTTGATGTAGTTCATTACAGTAGCCCTCGACATCCCCAGTTCCACTGCCAACTGACTGATGTTAGGCACACTGCTTCCGCTGTTGGTCAGCAAGTAGAACATCTGTTTGATTTTCGGCAAGTACTTCAGTTCAATCTGTTTGATTTGGAGTATGTCGACCTCAATCATCATGTTCATTGTCTTCAGTAAGTTCTCCGAGTAGTTTGTCTGCTCAAGGAAGAATGGGTAGAACCCGTGGTGCAGGTACTCCTGGAAATAGTCGCGCGGATTACATTTTTCCACGATTTGTGTCGCAATATTCTGGTGGTCAGCCAAAATTTGTTCCAGTGTGTATGCAGGGAAGTAGTTGCCAGTGCGAAGGTTGTAGAACTCGCGGAACGAGAACCCCCTCAGGTTATATGAGTCTACTATACCGTTCAGTTCCGGGTTGTCTTCCTTGAGCCTCATCACGGACGAGCCAGTGAAGATGATTTTTAGTCCCGGGTAGCGGTCGTAGCACTCGCGCAGTTGCTTGCTCCAGTCGGGCTGTTTGAACACCTGGTCAATCAACAGCACCTTACCACCGTTATGATAAAACTCGTGTGCGAATTCCGATATGCCTATGTTCTGCACGTAGAAATTGTTCGTGTTGATGTAGAGACACTGATGGTCGTCGGGGGAATAGTGCTCTTTGGCATACTGGAGCAGGAATGTGGTTTTTCCCACTCCTCTTGCCCCTTTGATTCCAATCATGCGTTTTTTCCAGTCAATCTCGTCCATCAGATCTCTGCGCACAGGAGCGTTAAGGTTCTTTACCAAGTATTTGTGCGTGCGGAAAAATGACTCCATATAAAATCTTGTTATCTGTTTATTACACTGTCTTTCGACACAAATCTAAATTTCATGCAAATATACGACAAAAGGTTGGCATTGCAAAGCGGAGATTGCAGAAAATGTGAATTATTTTGTATTTCAACACTTTTCAATGCCATATTGCCTTTTATACTCTATGTTTCTCGGGTGTCATAGATACTTTTTCCAGAAGTCCACTATGGTTTTGCGCAGGTGCAGACTTGTTCCGCGCCCCTCGCTAATGCCGTGTGTGCGCATGGGGTAGCTCACCTGATAGAATATCTTTCCGAGCGAGATGAGTCTGTTTGCCAGCATCTCCGTGTTCTGGTAGTGAACATTGTCGTCGCCCGTGCCGTGTATGATGAGCAAGTTACCCTTGAGACCCTCTGCAAAGTTTATCGGACTGCCGCGGAAGTAACCGTCGGGATTGTTCTGTGGAGTGTTCATATAACGCTCCTGGTAGACCGTGTCGTAGAGCCGTTGGTCAGACACAAAGGCGATGGCTATTCCCGTCTTGAACACGTCAGGGTAGCGGAACATGCTGTTGAGTGTCTGCGCTCCGCCTCCGCTCCATCCAGTGATGCCTATGCGAGTGGAGTCCATGTATTCGAACTGGCGGCACAAGTCCATAACACCGCGTGCCTGGTCTTCGCTTGCAGCCACTCCCACTTCACCGTAGATGCACTTCCTCCATTCGCGTCCGCGTGGGCAGTTGGCTCCTCTGTTCTCGATACTTACGACGATGTATCCCTGGTTGGCGAGGTAATGCCAGAACATCTCAGGACTCCAACTGTTCTGCACCGTAGCCGAAGCCGGTTCGCCGTAGACATAGTCGATTACCGGGTACTTCTTAGTTGGGTCGAAATCTGCTGGTTTGATGATCCACGCATCTAGCATGAGGTCTCCGCTCTTCACCTTCACGAACTCCTTCTTCGGGAAGCCGTAGCTCTCCCACACCTTCTGTCCCTCAGCGTTGTCCTCCATCAGATGGTCCATACTCCAGCGTCCCTTCCTGTCCATCTTCAACATGTAGTATTGTGGCAGATGGTTGGCAGACGAGAATGTCTCGATGGCATAGTCATATTCCGGAGAGAAGTCATAGCTGTACTGTCCAGCCTCAGGCTTTCCGTTGTGGCACATTGCCGTTATGTTCTCCACCGCACCGTTGCCCATAATCTTAGTACGGAACAAGTACAGCTCCGTGGCGTTGTCGGGTGAAGCCGAGAAGTAGATGTAACCGTTCTGCTCATCGAACGCCACCTCGCTCACCACGTCGAACTCGCCCTTGGTTATACAGTTCCATTTCTTTCCGTCGGCAGACACCCTGTAGAGGTGTCTCCATCCGTCGCGTTCAGACGTGAAGATAAAGAATTTGTTGCCCTTCAGCCAGTGTATGTTGTCGTTGGTCTCCACCCACGCCTTGTCGGTGTCTGTGCAGAGCACCTGTGGCTGTGTGGCGTGTCCGTCCGCCACTGTTGCCGTCCACACCGTGTTAGTGTTCTGCGGACGGTTCATCTGTTGGATCATGAGTTTGTTAGTGCCCGGGACGAACTCCATCCTCGGTAGGTAGTTCTCACGTTGGTCTCCTGGTATGTTGAGCCACTGAGTGGGCGTGCCGCCAGTAGTCACGTCGAGCACACCGATGCGCACAGCCGAGTTCGTTGTTCCAGCCTTAGGGTAGGGGAATCGTTGGATGGTGGGGTAGATGCCGCTCACGTTGTCTATGATGTCGAACCACCCGGTGCCGCTTGTGTTGCTCTGCCAGTAGGCAATGTTCTTGCTGTCTGCGCTCCAGCGGAAGCCGTCCCTGCAGTCGAATTCCTCCTCATACACCCAGTCGAACGTGCCGTTGACAATGGTGTCGCAACCGTCAGTTGTCAGTTGCTTCATTCCAGTGTTCTTCATGTCGCACTCCTCAAGGTAAATGTTGTTCTTGGAGACGTACGCCACCTTCTTGCCGTCGGGCGAGAACTTGGTGAACATCAGACTACTCTCGGGCAGTGCTGCGCCCAGTTTGCGCTTTTCCTTTGTCTTCAGGTCCACGAGGTAGTAGTCGCCCCGAGTGGCGTATCTCCACACCCTCTTGCGGTTGGTGAATACAAGTGCGAACGATGCGTCGCTGTTGACCGCACTGTAGTTCTGTCCTTCGGTGATGGTAGCTGTCTCGTAAGGCATGGAGTGACTCTTGTCGCTTACTGGGAAGTCCTCTGAGGGGTAGTTCTGTGGAATCAGTCCCCATCCGCCCACAGCGTCCTCCAGTGTGAGTTCGCGGTGAGTTGTCTGCGCGAAGGCGTTTAGTGTAAATATGGCAAGCAGTGCCACGGGTAGTAATTTCTTCTTCATGACTATAAAAGTTGATTCAAATGATGCTTCGTTATTATCTGTAAATCGGTACACACGTTGTTCTGCAATTGGTACACACGTTGTTCTGCAATTGGTACACACTCGTCTATTTCCTTTTGTTTATTTCCCCTTGTCGAGCAAGTCCGGACGGAGTCGTGCCGTCCGCTCCATCGACTGTTGCAGAGCCCATTCCTCTATCTTCGCCTGGTGACCCGACAAAAGAATGTCCGGCACTTTCCAGCCCTTGTAGTCAGCTGGTCGGGTGTACACTGGTGCGTCGAGCAGGTTGTCCTGGAAGGAGTCCGACAGTGCGCTCTGCTCGTCGCCTATAGCTCCCGGAATGACCCTTACGATAGCGTCTGCCATACAGGCAGCCACGAGTTCGCCTCCCGTGAGTACGAAATCTCCGAGGCTCACTTCCTTGGTTATGAGGTGCTCCCTTATCCGGTAGTCGATGCCCTTGTAGTGTCCGCACAGAATGATGATGTTCTCCTTCAGCGACAGGTCGTTCGCCATTGGCTGGTCGAACTGCTCACCGTCGGGAGTCACGAATATTATCTCGTCGTAGTGTCGCTCAGCCTTGAGTGCCGAGATGCAGGCGTCGATGGGCTGGCACTGCATCACCATCCCTGCAAATCCTCCGAAGGGGTAGTCGTCCACCTTACGGTGCTTGTCTTCCGTGTAGTCCCTTATGTTGTGGACATGGATTTCCGCCAGTCCTTTTCTCTGTGCCCTTCCGAGTATGGACTTCTCGAAGAATCCGTCCAGCAGTTCGGGCACCACAGTCAGTATGTCTATTCTCATGTTGTTTCTTTGGAAAGAAAAAAAGACTCTGAATCAAAACGCGAAGTCTCGATGCCAGAGTCTTTTATCGGTATCTGCCAGCGGCAGTAGCTTACTTTTTGAAGAGACCCAATTCCTTGAAGGAATCGGAGAGTGCGGACACGCAACGGTCCACCTGTTCTTTCGTGTGTGTCGCCATCAGTGCCACACGCACCAGTGTGTCCTGTGGGGCGCAAGCTGGTGGAATGACTGGGTTGATGAACACGCCCTTCTCGAACGCCAGCTTCGTCACTTCGAATGTCTTCTCCACATCGCGCACGTAAAGCGGTATGATAGGGCTCTCGGTGTCTCCGATCTCGAATCCAGCATCCTTGAACTCCTTCAGTGCGTAGTTGGTAATCTCCCAAAGGTTGTCTATACGCTCAGGCTCTGACTTGAGGATGTGGAGAGCCTCCATTGCGGCAGCGGTAGCCGCTGGAGTGTTGCTTGCGCTGAAGATGTAAGTGCGCGAAGTATGACGCAGGTAGTTGATGGTGTCCTTGTCGGCTGCTATGAAGCCTCCGATGGATGCGAGTGACTTGGAGAATGTGCCCATGATGAGGTCCACGTCGTCTGTCACTCCGAAATGGTCGCAAGTGCCTCGTCCGTTGCGTCCGAACACCCCGAGGCCGTGTGCCTCGTCAACCATGATACTTGCGTTGTACTTCTTTTTCAGTTCCACTATCTCCGGCAGCTTGGCGAGGTCGCCCTCCATGGAGAAGAGTCCGTCCGTCACAATCAACTTGATGGCTTCCGCACGGCACTTCTTGAGCTGTGACTCAAGGTCGTCCATGTCGTTGTGCTTGTAGTGGTAGAATGTTGAGAATGAAAGCCTTCTGCCGTCTACAATCGATGCATGGTCTCTGTCGTCTCCCAAGATGTAGTCGTTGCGGCCTGTGAGGGCTGAGACAACCCCGGCGTTGACACTGAAACCAGTGGAGTAGACCAGAGCCTCGTCCTTGCCGACGAACTCTGCCAGTTCATGCTCAAGCTGTATGTGCAAGTCAAGCGTTCCGTTGAGGAAGCGTGACCCAGCACATCCAGTGCCGTATTTCTTGATGGCTGCGATTGCCGCATCGACGATGCGCTTGTCGTATGTGAGTCCCATGTAAGAGTTTGAGCCAAACATAAGGACCTTCTTGCCATCCATGGTCACCTCAGTATCCTGGTGACTGTCGATTTCTCTAAAATAAGGGTATATGCCAGCCGCCATGTACTTCTGAGGCTCTCTATACTCCTTAAATCTTTCTTGCAATAAACCCATAATTTGTTCTGAGTGCTGCATGTCCCTCAGAGGAACTTCGCGGCTATATTATATATAAGGTGTGACCCCTACCACATACCGCCTACACTCGTTCTTTTTATTATTATTAATTTATTCTGTACAGTCAATCCGACCCCGTACAGGGTGCAAAGGTACGAAAAAACTTTTCATGCTCAATTGTTTTTAATAGAAAAATGCACCATTGGTAAAAAAACCTTGTCAAAAGGGCTTGTGGGTCGCCCATTTTTTTTACTTTTGCACCCTAAAATCAACGTGGCGTTCCATGCAGAAAAAGAAGATAGTCTTTATATACAATCCCATCTCGGGCGTTTCCGGTAAGCGGATGATTCTCCGCCAGATTGAGAAGCGGCTCGACAAGGAGCAGTTCTCCTATGAGATAAGGAAGACTGCGTATGCTGGCCACGCAAAGGAGATCACCAGTGAGGCTGTTGCCCACCGTGCAAGCATCGTCTGCGCCATCGGTGGCGACGGCACGATGAACGAGGTGGGGTGCGCCCTCCGGGGTACCGACACCGCCCTTGCCATCATCCCGTGTGGCTCGGGCAACGGACTCGCCCGTCACCTTCACATACCGCTGGATGCCATCAGTGCCATAGAGCTCATCAACCGCTCCACGCCTCGCAAGATGGACTACGGACTTATCAACGGCCATCCCTTCTTCTGTACGTGCGGACTGGGGTTCGACGCATTCATATCCGAGAAGTTCGCCAAGTCGAAGATGCGCGGTCCACTGTCTTATGTGGAGAACGTGCTGACAGCTGGATTGAAGTACAACCCCGAGACCTACGGCATCGACATGACCTTGGAGAAGGAAGAGCACATCGTGCAAAAAGCCTTCCTCATCTCGTGTGCCAACGCCTCGCAGTACGGCAACAACTTCTACATTGCTCCACAGGCATCGGTGAGGGACGGACTGCTTGACGTGACCATCATCAAGCCGTTCACCGTGATTGATGCGCCACAGATAGCCCTTCATCTTCTCAGCGGCAACATGGCAGGTTGCACCCACATCAGTACCTTTAGGTGCAAGAGCCTTACCGTACATCGTCCCCATTCGGGAGTGGTCCATTTCGACGGAGACCCAATGGAGACCGATGCAGAGGTGGAGGTGTCCATCGTGCAAGACGGGCTCTACTGCGTGTGTCCGCAGGAAGAGGGCAAGATACGGGTGACTGAGAACATACAGACCGTGATACTCGAACAGATGCGCATGATGCAGATGCGCTCCGAGGAACTCATTGAGACTGGAGGCAGGACTGGAGGCAAACTCATCGAGCAGACACAGAAGACCAACAGGAAGATTAAGGAGCAGTTCCAGAAAATCATCGACAAGCTCGGAGGGAAGGGTGAGTAGGGGAAGCTCATGATAAATTTGAGGTGCCCCCGATTCCATTGCAACCGCGACACATAAATAAACCTAAATCCGTGCACTGCCACATACAGGTTATCACATTATTACATATATTTGCAGCGAGTATGACAACAAGCATCGTCTGCAACAAGAATACGAGCTACAACAGAGATAAACAATAAAGTATAACAGCAATGAAACATTTAATCATGGCGTTCGCAGCCACAGCAATGGCTTTTACGGGATGTTCATCATCATCCAAGAAATCAGAGTCAGAAACACCAAAGACACTGGTATTGTACTACTCGCAAACTGGAACCACGAAAGCTGTGGCAGAAGAGCTGCAGAAGAGAGTTGGCGCGGACATCGAGCAGATTGATATCGAGTCGCCCTACAACGGAACGTATGACGAGACAATCCAGCGCTGTCAGAAGGAGATGGAGTCGGGTGAACTCCCGGTACTGAAACCGCTGAAGTCCGACATCAGCCAGTACGACACTATCTATTTGGGCTACCCTGTGTGGTTCGGCACTTGCGCCAGTCCAGTGTTGGCACTGGTGGAACAGCAGAAGTTTGAAGGCAAGACCATCATACCGTTCTGTACTTTTGGCAGCGGTGGTCTGAACTCTACCACAGCCATTTTGCGCCAGACATTGCCCAAAGCTAAGATTTTGGAGGGGTATGGCGTTCGTACAGTCCGCATAAGCCACATGCCGGAAGAATTGGATTATTTTCTGAAGAAGAACGGATACTTGGAAGGGACGGTGGACTTACTGCCTGAGTTTTCGGAGCAGAAGCCAGTGACAGCAGCAAGCCGCGCAGTCTTCGATGCAGCCTGTGGCGACTACCCATTCCCTCTCGGCACTCCGGTCACTGTCGGGCAGCGCAGCGTAAAGGAAGGCACAGAGTACAAGTACACAGCAGAGTCAAAGGGTATGGACGGGAGCGACACTACTGCCACTATCTATGTAATAGATTACAATGAGGGCAGCCAAAAGCCCGAGTTCACCAAGGTGGAAAGATGAGAGTGTAGTAGGTGCAGTGGCTCACTGCGTCCGTAAACACCCACACCCCCCAGTACAACGCATACTTGAACGAGAAAAAATCATGACGTTCAAGATTGAGTTCGGGAACATCGTATGGGGAAAAAACTGGGACTTGATTTTCCCCATCGACAGGTTGCACTCAGGAGTATGCGAATAATATTGTTGGTATATTAGTTACTCAGGCTGCACTTCTCCCTTCTCGGGCAGGTCTTTCCAACCTTCACCGAATGTGTCGTAGGCATCGGTCACGACAACGAAGGCGTTGGGGTCTGCAATCTTTACCTGTTGCTTCAACGTGTGTACCTCCTTGTAGCTTACTACGATGAATATCATCTCCTTATTGCCCTTAGAGTAGAGTCCGCTGCTCTTGATGATGGTGGCTGAACGTTCCAGTCCGTTGAGGATATAGTCGTGGAGTTCTTTCAGGTCTCTGTCGGAGATGATGAACAGCAGCTTGTCGTCCTTGGCTCCGTTGATGGTGCGCGCCAGTACCCTTGACGACAGGAATATGCTCATCAGTGAATAGAGCGAGAGTAGGATTCCTTGTGCTTGTTGCTCTACTGCAGTCTGTGCCTCGTCTGAATTCACTCCAAGTCCGAGACTGAACACTATCAGTCCAAACAGCACAACTGTCCCATCTGCAATGAGTATGCCCTTGGAAAACCGTATGTGGAGGTACTTCTGCATTATCATACTGATGATGTCGGTGCCGCCTGTGGTGGCTCCACTCTTCACCACAATGCCGCACCCGATACCGATAAGTATACTTCCGGCAATGACAGCTACGATGAGGTGGTTGCTCAGATCAAGACGACCGTAGAGCAACAGTGAAGGGTCGAGCGTGCGCAGTGCCTCCTTGGTAGGGTAGCACAACAGCGACAGTCCGTTCATCCATATAGGGGTTATCATACTTGCCACTATGGTCTTGCCGCCCACTTTGCCGCCAAGCAGTATGACCGACAGGATGAGTAGGGGAATGTCGAAGAAATACCCGAAGGTACCCACCTGTATGCTCGGTATGAGGTTATGTAGCACTATGCTTGCTCCGTACACTCCGCCTGGTACAATGTTGTAGGGGTTGATGAACAGAACGAACCCTGCCGACATTAAGAAACTGCCCAGTAGGATGCCGCCCCATGAGGTGATGGCTGACTTGATATTCTTTTTCATACGGTTTGTTGACTTTTCCTGGTCCTAAAACTTCTCCTTATATATAATACGATACTTCAAACACGCTCTCGGGGTATTCGATGGAAGTGAGGAAAAGAGCGTTGCCTGGTACGCTGCTGCCAGCCGACTGACGGTCTTTTCTCTCTATAACACGACAGAAACCCTCGATGTCCATTGCTCCGCGTCCCACCTCAATGAGTGTTCCTACCACCGCTCTGACCATGTTGCGCAAGAACCGGTCCGCCTTGATAGTGAAGACCCATTCGCAGTCGGCAAACATTGTGTTGCCAAAATCCTGGTTTACTTGTGTCCATTCTGCCTGCATAATCTTGCAGAGGTTGGTCTTGGTGTCGGTATGCAACTTCGAGAAACTGGTGAAGTCTGTGTACTCGAACAGTCGGGTAGCCGCCTCATTCATGAGGGCAAAATTGAGAGGGTGGGGGTAGCGATAACTGTAATGGCGACTGAACGCCTGTTTCTCTGTGATGACGTGGTACTGGTAGGTGCGTGACAGGGCACTGAACCTCGCATGTGCTTCGTCGTTCACTCTTACCACCTTCTGTACAACGATGTCTGGCGGCAGCATACGGTTGAGCTTATGGCAGAGCCACTGGCAGAACGGACTGGAGGACTGCTTCCGTGTGAAGCTCTCGTCGCAGTCGAAATGCGCCACCATCATACTTGCGTTTACCTCAGCGTCCGTCCGTCCGGCTCCGATTACTTCGGTCTCTTTGCCCGACAGTAAGGTGAGCGCACGCATCAGTTCCGCCTGTATGCTGTTGGCGTTGGGTTGTACTTGCCACCCGTGGTAGTTTTTCCCGTCGTATGCGAGATAGATGAAGTAACGCATTGTCAGATTACAGTCAGGTGAAAGCACGCCTGTTGCTTCTCGTATTTCACATAACACCGCCCTTTGGCGCGCAAATCGAACAGCACTTCAGCCAGTACTTTCTTCAGTCCCTCATCATAACGTGTGGGTTCTCCTCCACCGACTGGAATGAAGCGGTTGTATGTGATGTCTATGGTAGTGCCGTAGCTGTGGCATGAGTTGGTGACCGAATTTGTGTTCCCCCTTTGCAGCCCACGTATGTCCTCATCGGTGCGCATCACGGATGTGACCACCGGAAGGTGTAGTGCCAGTCCCTTAGAGTGGAGCGAGTCTACGAAGTTGATGCCTATTGCATTGAGTAACATCTGTGCCTTGGGAACGAGGTATGGTACGGAGTGGGTCAGCTCCTCAAGGATGTAGAAAGGCGAACTGGATATGTTGGTCAGTCTGCTTTTCTTCACGTCGTCCATCACATCTCGTCTTGTGGATTTGGGAGTGACACCGTTCTCTATGGCTACCCTCAGTTGTGTGGCATTACTGTCTGGGAAACAGTCGGGATAACTCCACACCTTGGCTGACGTAAAGTTGCTTGTCGTGGTGTCTGTCGTGCGCATCGTACTTGCGTCAGTGCTGTTGCAACTGTCAGTCTGTGCAGATACAGCGTCCTTCAGTTCCGACTCTATGATTTCCTGTTCTTCGTCTACTGTGACATCCTTCACTTTGCTTACGGAAGGTTTGCCCACCAGCGGACTCAGCCCATACAGGTGGCTGATGCCAGCCAACGCACCTGTAAGCAATATGAAGCACGTCAGGAATTTCGTTTTGTTGTATTTCTGTCTGTTTTTAGCCACTACAAATGAATTTTTCCTGCAAAGGTACTAAAAGTTTATGGTTCGGGATTTGGCGTTGGTGGATTTTTTATAATTTTGCATCCTACAAGAGTGGTATATAGATGAAAAAGATTATGTGTATGCTTGCTCCGGCCTTATTGGTCGTAGCCGCATGTGGAAACGGAGGTGGGGAAAAACCAGAGAACGGAGAAGGACGATACCAGTATCCCGATAGTAGTGTGTATGAGGGTCACTGGAAGAATTACTTGAGATCTGGACAAGGTAAGATGATGTGGAGCAACGGCTGCTCGTATGTGGGTGAGTGGGACGACGACCTGCCTAACGGAGAAGGTGTGTACACTTGGGCTGACGGCAACACTTTCGATGGAGAGTTTCGGGACAGTCTGCCGTGCGGAGAAGGGCGTTACACGTGGAAGGATGGCTCTTATTATGTGGGGACTTACAAGAACGGACATCCGAACGGAAACGGCAAGTACCTTGCGACTGACGGCTCTATGAAGGAGGGCTTCTTCAAGAATGGCTGGCTGGAAGGCGAGGGCGTGGCAGTCAATGAGTTTTCCGAGAAGTATACTGGCGAGTTCAGAAAAGGACTTCCTCATGGTCACGGTACGATGGAATATCCTAATGGCGACAAGTATGAAGGCGACTGGGTGAATGGCAAGAGCGAAGGTGAAGGCACTTACTACTACTCAAGCGGCAGTATGTACGTGGGACATTTCCACAAGGGTAAGTCTGAGGGCTTCGGCACTTACTACTGGGACAATGGCAACAAGTACGAGGGCAACTGGCACAATGACAAACGCAACGGCTACGGTAAACTGATCACTACCGACGGAGAGGTGTACGAGGGGGAGTGGTACAACGATGAGTTTCAGGGGTAAGCAAGCTAAAGCAGCTTCAGAATCTCGTTCTCGATGGTTGTGCTGACATCTGAACTGCGTTTCACCAACTCGTTGTCGCGGTTGATGAGGAAGAACGTTGGCAGAGTCTGAACCCCATAGAGGCGCACTGCGTTACCGTTGGTCTCGTGTACGCAGATCCACGGCAGGTTCTCGCATGAGAACTTCCAGAAATGTGTGTCGTCGTCGAGCGACACCTGATAAATCTCCAATCCACGGTCTTTATACTTATCGTAGAGGTCGCGCATCAGACGTGTGCGTTCAGCAGACTGTGCGGCACTGTACATGGTGAAGTCGAGCATCACAACCTTTCCCTTGAGCGATGTAAGGGTGTGCGTCTTGCCGTTGATGTCAGGCAGAGCGATGTCAATAAGTCCCACTTCCGTGATTTTCGACCCGTCAATCTCTACTTCCTGCACTTTTTTCGGAGAGGTGTTGCTCATTCCCTGTATTGCCATATTACATATCTGTTCGGTGCGTTTGGCATTGGGGTGAAAACCGTCCCATGCCGTTGCTACAGCGGCATAGCACTTAACGTCGTCGCGGTCGGTCAACGGATTGAACAGCTGGTAGGATGTAGTGAGGTCGGTGATGGACTGGCACACTGCGTAATATGCGGAGGCTTCCATCGGAGCCTTGAATATATAATCGTTCTTCATCCTTTCCTTATACTGTCTGACAAGTGAGTTGATGCTGTCCACGATATCTCCAGGATACATAGACGTGTTCTTCTCCAATGCGATAATCTCAGCCTGTAGTTTTGCTTGTTGTCTGCAAATCTCTTTTATCCGCAGACTATTCTCCGAACCCTCTACAGTGTAGTCAGAACTCATAGTAGGTAACTTTGCTGCGAACGTGACGGTCTCCGTTGAGTCGATGGAGAAATTGATTCGTCTGTCTCCTATACGGAGCGCATAGAACTCAGGACAGGTGGGTGCTGCCGCACTGAAGGAGAAACTTCCGCTTGCCGACAGTCGGGTAGAGTCCAACTTCTGTACCCCTTCGAGTGTCATTGCCTCTAAAAAGAGCATGGAACCTTCTGCTTCTTCGATGGTTCCCTCAACGTGAAACTTGGGCGTGTTGTCGCACGAAACGAGCGTAGCCGCTCCTGTGATTATAACTGCAAGATATTGGTTGAATGTCATGAGATGTCGGGTTTTGTGATTTAAACGTGTGACAAAATTAGGTATAAAAACGCAGACAGACCATAAATTCGATAAAAAAAACAATTGCGGACAAAATAATGTGCCCGAGCCAAGTACGCTTTCGCCTTTAATTCGTATCTTTGCACGAATTTATTTTTTTAATAATAACAAGATGAACGTAATTACAAAGAAGGTCTCATTGCCTGACGGAAGAGAAATCAGCATTGAGACAGGTAAGCTTGCAAAACAAGCCGATGGGGCGGTAATGCTTCGTATGGGCAACACTATGCTCCTGGCCACTGTTTGTGCAGCTAAAGATGCCGTACCAGGAACAGATTTTATGCCACTCCAGGTAGAGTATCGTGAGAAGTATGCGGCAAACGGCCGTTTCCCTGGAGGTTTTACAAAACGTGAAGGCAAACCGTCAGACGAGGAGATCCTCACCTGCCGGCTTGTTGACCGTGCACTCCGTCCTCTGTTCCCTTCCAACTATCATGCGGAAGTATATGTGAATGTAATCCTTTTCTCTGCAGACGGAGTTGATATGCCTGATGCTCTTGCTGGTTTCGCAGCGTCCGCTGCACTGGCATGCTCTGATATACCATTCGACGGCCCGATTTCGGAAGTGCGTGTGGCACGCGTGGATGGAGAGTTTGTAATCAATCCTACTTTCGAACAGCAGAAGAAAGCCGACATCGACCTTATGGTGGGTGCTACAGAAGAGAACATCATGATGGTTGAGGGCGAGATGAAAGAAGTGAGCGAGCAGGAACTGCTTGAGGCTCTGAAAGCAGCGCATGAGGCAATCAAGCCACAGTGCCGTCTGCAGAAGGAACTGATGAAGGAACTCGGCACTGATGTCAAGCGTGAGTATTGCCATGAGGTGAACGATGAGGAACTTCGTGAGTCTGTTAAGAAAGAGTGCTATCAGAAGGCTTACGATGTGACTAAACAGGGACTGGAGAAGCACCAGCGTGCTGATGCCTTCGAAGCTATCCGTGAGAACTTCAAGGAAGAGTATGCAGCGGCACATGCCGAACTGTCAGAAGATGAACTGGAAGAGAAGAACACTCTTATCGACAGGTATTATGCTGATGTAGAGCGTGACGCAATGCGTCGTTGCATCCTAGATGAGGGTATACGTCTTGACGGACGCAAGACTACAGAAATCCGTCCGATATGGTGTGAGGTGAGTCCTCTGCCAGGACCTCACGGTTCGGCTATCTTCACACGTGGAGAGACACAGGCTCTTGCAACCACTACCCTCGGAACCAAACTGGACGAGAAACTGGTGGACGGTGCGCTTGAGCGTTACAACATGAAATACCTCCTTCACTATAACTTCCCTCCATTCTCAACAGGTGAGGCAAAAGCACAGCGCAGTGTTGGTCGTCGAGAGATAGGACACGGACACCTTGCATGGAGAGCGATCAAAGGACAGATTCCAGAGGACTATCCTTACACAATACGTGTTGTGAGTGATGTACTTGAGTCAAACGGTTCTTCTTCAATGGCAACCACTTGTGCCGGAACTCTGTCTCTGATGGATGCTGGTGTGCCAATCAAGAACCCTGTGGCAGGAATCGCTATGGGACTTATCAAGAACCCAGGAGAGGAAAAGTACGCTATCCTTAGCGACATCCTCGGTGACGAGGACCACCTTGGTGACATGGACTTCAAGACCACTGGTACGGTCAACGGTCTGACTGCTACTCAGATGGACATCAAGTGTGACGGACTCTCTTACGAGATTTTGGAGAAAGCTCTCATGCAGGCTAAGGCAGGACGTGAGCATATCATGGGCGAGATGATGAAGACACTCTCCGCTCCGCGTGCCGAACTCAAGCCTCATGTGCCTCGCATCGAACAGATTATCGTACCGAAAGAATTTATTGGTGCTATCATCGGTCCTGGTGGTAAGGTTATACAGGGTATGCAAGAGGAGACAGGTACAACCATCACTATCGAGGAAGAGGATGGAGTAGGCAAGGTACAAGTGTCTGCGCCTAACAAGGAGTGTATCGATGCAGCTATGAAGAAGATAAAGGGTATCATCGCAGTACCGGAGATTGGCGAAGTCTACAAGAGTATCGTCAAGTCAATCATGCCTTACGGATGCTTCGTTGAGTTCCTGCCAGGCAAGGAAGGACTCCTTCATATCTCCGAGATTGACTGGAAGCGTTTCGGTACAATGGAAGAGACTGGTATCAATGAAGGTGACGAGATTGATGTCAAGTTGCTTGATGTCGACAAGAAGACAGGAAAGTACAAGTTGTCACACCGTGTACTTGTGGAGAAACCAGAAGGCTATGTTGAACGTCCTGCACGTCCTGAGCGTGGTGAACGCAGCGACCGTGGCGATCGTCAGGGTCGTGGCGACCGTCGTGATAACCACGGTCGTGGCGATCGTCACCAGTCACGGCATAGTGATTTCAGAAAGGATGAACATGTAAGTGAAGGCGATGCGTCTGCAGAAGGCGTCAAGAGTGCTTTGGATGACTTCTTGAAATAATAAAGTATGTATTGTGTTCCTCATTCTCATCAAGGGAAAGGGGAACACTTTTTTTATATTAGAACTGCTAATCGTCAAAATCCATTGTAATGAAGAAAGTTTTTTATGTTGTTCTAGCATGTATGTCAGTATTCTCAGTCGGGTCATGTGGACTAATAGGGGATAAGACTCAAGATAATCCGTCGGACTCGTTAGCTCTTGACTCTATTGCATTGGGCGACTTTGAATTCAAGACAAGTCGTGTGGCTTTCAAGGACAGCTTGGAGCAGAATGGGGTGACAGTATTCTATGATGTTGACTTAGAGGTGCCGGTGTCAGGTTCAGCTCCACTGGTGTCTGCTGTACGGAAGTGGATTGACAACATGTTGGGCGGTTCGTACGGAGGAGAACTGAAGTTCGATGATGCGATGCTCCTCTATTATGCCAACGCATATTTTCAGGACTGTGAGGACAACGAACTCTTTGTGGGGACGGGTGCTTCGACTAACCTGAAGGTATCTGTTGTGGCTAACACCGACAGTTTTGTAAGTTACGTGGCGGACGGTTATGTGTACACAGGTGGTGCGCATGGACTTCCTTTCATAAATGGTGTAACCTTTTTGAAGGATGGGGGAAAAACTCTCGGATGGGATTTGTTTGCTGACACTACGAAAATTGCACCTCTGTTCAAGGAGGGAGTGAACGCTTATTTCTCCAGTGTGTATGAGAACGACAGCACGAAGAAACATGTGGATTTGGATGAGTTCTTATTCGACGATGCAAGGAAATCGTTCCCATTGCCAACTACAGAACCATGGCTTGTAGACAGTGGGGTATCGTTCGTTTACGGTGCCTATGAAATAGCTCCGTATGCGGCTGGTATGCCGCAAGCCACTATCCCTGCCAAGTCTGTGGAGAAGTATCTGTCGGACAAAGCCAAGAAGCTCTTGTTCCCAGCCTCTCCTCGTCAAGACCAATAGTCTGTTTCTTCTGGGATTGATAATGTACGGATAATTAAGATAAATGGATATGAGGGACTTTAGACCTACCGACCAGCTTTCGGTGATTATCAAATATGACTACCGCTTGATTCAGGTGGTAGTGAGATTGGGTATATCAATGGGGTTTGCGGACAAGACGGTCAGTGAAGTGTGCCACCAACACGGTGTGGATGTGCACACGTTTTTGGCTGTAGTCAATCTCGCACGACATATATTACAGCCTACGGACAGTAAGTCTGACGTGTCGCTCGACATGATTGATGTGAATTCTCTGCTTGGTTATCTGAAACGTACACATTATTATATATTACACCATGAAATTCCGAGCATGAGACGTAACCTGCTCGGTGCGTTAGACTGTTCTAGACAGAACGAGGTCACCTTCCTTCTGCTGAAGTATTTCGATATGTACTGTTCTGAAGTGCAGAATCATATTCAGTTTGAAGAGGATGAGGTGTATGTGTATGCCGAGTCCTTGATGACTGGTGGTGCGCTGTCCGATAAAAAGGGTGCTTTTCACCGCCATACAGAGGATTTTGTCGACAAACTGAACGAACTCATCAATGTGTTCCTTCAGTATTATCCTCAGGAGGGAAGCAATGACGCTCTGAACGATGTGGTGTACGGAATTTACCGTGTGGAGCAAGACATCCGTATACACTGCACCATAGAGGATGAGTTGCTTGTGCCGTTGATAAGGAAAATGGAACACCGACGCACCAAGGCATTGACTACAGGTGCGGAAAAAACACAAAACTCTTACGAGACGACATCAGCTTCGTCGCAATTGTCAGACCGTGAGAAGGCAGTGGCTGTGTGTGTTGCCAAGGGATTGTCAAATAAGGACATTGCCGACAAGTTGTTCCTTAGTGTCAATACCGTCACTACTCACCGTCGCAACATAGCACGCAAGCTCAACATTCATTCTGCGGCAGGTATTGCTATCTATTGCGTTGTGAACAAATTGGTAAGCCTTGAGGAAATAAATATCTAATCTCCTGGTTCTTCCTGTCTCCAATTGACAAGAAACACATTGTCGGTAGCACGGGTGAAGGCTGTATAGAGCCAACGGTAATAGTCTACACCTATCATGTCGTCACTGAGAAACCCTTGGTCGATGAATACTTGTGACCATTGTCCGCCTTGTGCCTTGTGGCAAGTCACAGCATAAGCGTACTTTATCTGAAGGGCGTTGTAGTACGGGTCTTCCCTCATCTTTTTCATCCGTTCCTTCTTGTACGGTATGTCTGCGTAGTCTTCCAATACATTCTTGAACAGCATCTCGCTTTGCTCTCTACTGAGTGCAGGCGACTCGGTGTGGAGGGTGTCTAGCAGTACCGTGGCGTGTATCTCCAAATCACTGTAATCGGGCAACAAAAAGTCGCAGTCGGCAAAGCGGAATCCATACAGTTCCCTCTCGTTTCTAACCTTCAGCACACGAGCGGTGTCACCATTGGCGATAAAGTCGCTCTGTTGGTTCATTGGCAGTTTCCCGATACTTTCTCCCTTGAAGTTCTCCTTTAGCCAGAAATAGTTGTTTTTCGCAATCATTACCATGTCACCAGCCGACAGTTCCTCTTCTCTGTCAAGTATCTGGTTGCGTATTCCGAGGTTGTACACGTGGGCTCGTTTGTTCGACCTGCATACTACGATGGTGTCGTCTATCCCATAGTTGTGGTAACTGTTCGCCAGTTCCTCTATAAGTTCGTTGCCAGGTACGTTCCTCACGTCTCCAGTGAAACGGATGTGCGGTAATACGAAACGGTGAAACCCAACGCCACTTATTACGTTTGCCATTGTTTCCTCGATGAGATGCCTCAACTCCGTAGCATTATGCAGTATGCCCGACATCCCATCCTGGCGGACCACGTCGGTCAGTGTCATACAGGTGACATGTAGACCGTATGAGCGCAGTACGTTTGGACTGAGAGCAGGACTGCTCGTCTCGCCTACCGGAGGCAACTGTGCTGTGTCGCCCAGTAGTATCATGCGGCAGCCCTCACTAGAATAGACATACTGCACCAGGTCATCGAGTAACCTGCCCGACCCGTATGGACTCGATGTAGCGTCGTTGGATATCATGGATGCTTCGTCTACGATGAACAGGGCGTTCTTAAGCCCATTGTAGCCCATCTGGAAAATAGTGTCATCATCCATCGACTTCTGCCTGTAGATACGCTTGTGTATGGTGAATGCCGGATGTCGGGAGTAGACGGAAAAGACCTTGGCAGCTCTGCCAGTAGGAGCCATGAGCACACACTTGCGTTCCAACAGTTCCATCGTAGTGACCAAGGACGAAACAATGGAAGTCTTGCCTGTTCCAGCATAACCGCGGAGTATGAAGACATCACCGTACAGAGAACGGTGACTGTCTGTTTCTGTAAGTATGAATCTCGCCAGTTCCTTGACGGCTTGCGCTTGGTCTGTAGTCGGTTTATGGCCGAAATTATTTAAAATCAGCTCTTCTAAGTAGTCAAAAATCATTCTAATCGAAAAAAAGTCGCTTGGGTTGAAACCACTATCAATTTTATTCCTTATTTTTGTGCCACGAATATACAAAAAATAAAATTACAAGAATACGTTATGAAGAAAAAAGTTATTAATTCATTGCTCGCTGTCTGTGCATTGGGACTTGTCGGTGCATGTTTTATGAGTATTTACGAGGACATCTCATTCGATGAACAGAAGTCTGAGAGAGAGAAAGCAGTCATCGCCCGTCTGTTGCAGATCCGTGATGCGGAAGAGGAGTACAGAAAGAGCCACGGAGGTGAGTTCTGCGGTACGATTGACTCACTTGTCGATTTCGTGAAGAATGGTCGTGCTATCGTAAAGATTGACGAGGATGTGTGGACTGATGATCTTGCAATGGGTTATGCTACAAAGGCTGACGCCATCGCTGCTGGCGTGTTCCATAGCGACACTGTTTGGCAGTCTGCTGCCGAGAAGTTGGGAATCACCAATGCAGACTCTCTCAAGCTCGTTCCTGTAGGAAAGACAGGTGCTGAGTTCCAGTTGCGTAAGACAGAGGCTTACAACCTGAAGTCAAACGAGTTCGACAAGGTGTGTGAGGTGCGTGCCAGTCTGGACGACTACCTCGATGGCTTGAACGCAAAGAAGGTGCGCCAGTTGAAGCAGGATCTCAAGAAGAGAGGTCGTAACCGTGCGGACTTGTTCGAGGACAATACAGACGATACTGAGGGTAACTGGTATGGACTCCGTATCGGTGACTTGAAAGACCCACAAAACAAGATGGCTGGTAACTGGGAATAAAATAATATAAGCGGATACATACATTAAAAGCCCTCATCCATCGTGAGGGCTTTTATTATAGGTGGGTTCTATAAATTCCCACCGTAATGATACTTTACAACCTACCTATACTTAAACGACATGCGTGTAATATCAGGCAAATACAAAGGCAAGCGGTTTGACGTTCCACATACATTCAGTGCGCGACCCACTACGGACTTCGCCAAGGAGGGACTGTTCAATATTCTTCAGAACGTATATGTAGACTTCACTTCAAATCCATCTGCTCTCGACCTTTTCTCGGGTACCGGCAGCATATCTATTGAACTTCTGTCGCGAGGATGTAACAGAGTGGTGTCGGTGGAGAAGGATTTTAAGCACCATCAGTTCCTCAGAAAAGTTAACGGGGAGTTGGGGGACAGAAACTGGCAGACCCTACATGCTGACGTGTTCAGGTTTCTTAAGGGACATGCGGGCTTGTACGACATAATATTTGCAGATCCACCATACAAGTTGGAGAACCTGGTAGAAATCCCTGACTACATCTTCGGACAAGACAAACCTTTGCTTAATGAGAACGGTCTGTTTGTCCTTGAACACGGCAAGAACTACGACTTCTCCGCCCATCCACATTTCATTGAGCACCGCAACTACGGGTCTGTAAATTTCTCCTTCTTCAAGTAGGAGAAAACATGTGGATGGGCGGAGAACGCCTTATTGATAGTAGAGCCTTACAGCCTTACTTCACTTTTATCACCAAGTACTTAGATACGCTCCAGAACTCACTGGCATTGGTGATGCGGAGAGTATACTCGCCCTTGGAGTCTTTCAACAGAGAGTAAGAACCTTGTGGATGAGTCGTGAGGATTTTGGCAGACTTGGAGTTGAGCGGAATGACATTGGTCTTGCGGATGTCAATCTTGGTGAGGTAATTGGTGTCCAACTCCTTACTCTTGAGCACGTCGCCGTCTACAAGAATCTTGTGTTCCTTCAGCTCCTTGCTTGTCCCGAAGACGTACCATGCGGTATTGAGCTGAGCGTCCTGGTTGCGTGCAATCTCGGCATTGGCTTCGTTTTCAGCCTTCACCTTCGTGTTCTCACTTGTCAGTTTCTCCACGTTCGTTCCAAGCTCCTCAATCTTTGAGTCGCGTTCGGCAATCTGTGCACGGAGAGCCTCCACTTCCTTTGTCTTCTCCTCCAGTTGTTCTGTCAACTTGTTTATGGCAGCGCGCATCTTTCCTGCGTTCACACTGCTTTTGTTCAGCTTGTCTTGCAGTTCCTCGATCTTCCTGCGGTTGTCACGCATGGTCTGTTCGATAAACTCCATGTTCTCCTTGATATTTGCTTTGGCATCATTGCCCTCAGCCCCCTCGCTCGTCAGGTTGATTCTGCCCTCAGCTTCATTGATGGCGTCGAACCCTTCCTGAATCTCGTTGAAAGCAGCCATCATCTCGTCCAGCTCACTGTCTTTTTGATCCAGGAGACTTTGGAGTGAATCCGCTTTAGTCTCTTCCTCAGAAGCCTTGCTTCCTTTGAATAACTGGTCGCATGATACCAATGTTACGGTACATACGAGTAATAATAGAACTTTCTTCATCTGCTAATTTATTTGATTGGGTTTGTTTCTTCTTTTGTGGCGGCTGCTCCGAGTACGATGACGAACTCGCCTTTAGGTTCCACTTCCTTGAAGTGGTTGAGCACCTCCTCTACAGAGCCGCGTACGCTCTCCTCATGGATTTTGGATATCTCCCTGCAACACGACACCTGTCGTTCGGGCCCGAACACCTCGCGGAACTGTTCGAGGGTCTTGACCACACGGTAGGGCGACTCGTAAAATATAATGGTGCGCGTCTCACCGCTCAGTTCCGCAAGTCGTTTCTGACGTCCTTTCTTCTGTGGGAGGAATCCCTCGAAGACGAACTTGTCGCAAGGAAGACCAGATGATACCAGAGCAGGAACGAAGGCAGTGGCTCCTGGTAGTGTCTGCACTTCAATGCCGTTGCGGACACATTCGCGCACGAGCAGGAAGCCAGGGTCACTTATGCCAGGTGTGCCGGCGTCACTGATGAGGGCTGCGGTCTGTCCACCCTGTATCCGCTCCACCACTTTCATGCAAGTCTGGTGCTCGTTGAATTTATGGTGTGAGTGTATCTCGTTCTTTATATCGAAATGATGTAGAAGTACGGATGAGGTACGAGTGTCTTCCGCCAGGATGAAATCGGCTTCTTTCAAGACCTTTATCGCCCTGAACGTCATGTCGTCCATGTTCCCTACAGGAGTAGGTACTACAATCAGTCGTCCCATTATCTACTTATTATATATATAGGTGCAAAGTTATAGCAAAAAAACAAATACGCAAATGATTTATGGTAAAATATACAGTTTATAGTCATGTCTACGGTTGAAGCTGTTTAGGTTGCCTTCTCGCGCCTGTCTGCAATGATGGTGAAGAACGCGTCTCCACTGGAGTTGAGCGCAGTCTCGAAGGAGTCCTGTACTACTCCGATGATGAAGCCTACAGCAACGGCCTGCATGGCTGTGTCGTTGCCTATCTCAAACAGTGAACACGCCATAGGGATGAGCAACAGTGAGCCTCCAGGTATGCCTGATGCTCCGCACGCACCGAGGGCAGCGAGGCAACTGAGCAGGAGTGCGCTGATGAGGCTGACTTCAATTCCTGTGGTGTGACACAGTGCCAGCACGAATACCGTAATCGTAACAGCTGCACCGTTCATGTTGACGGTAGAACCAAGTGGGATGCTCACTGAGTAGAAGTTCTTGTCCACTCCCATCCTCTGGCACAGTTCCATGTTGACTGGAATGTTGGCTGCGGACGACCGTGTGAAGAATGCGCTGAGACCACTCTCTTCCACACACTGCCACAGTATCCCGTAGGGATTCTTCCTAAGGACAATCCACGCCTGAAGTGGATTGGCTATAAAGGCAGTGAACAGCATGCAACCTATCAACAGAAGTATCAGTTTGCCGTACTCAGTGAATATCGCAAGACCACTCTCTGACACAGCTGTGAACACCAGTCCCATCACTCCGAACGGGGCGAACTGTATGATCCAGCGTACCACTGTGGAGATGGCTTCGGCAAAGTCTGACACCACCTGCTTCGTTGTGTCGTTGGCTAACTTTTTCAGTGCCACTCCCACAACCACAGCCCAAAAGATGACGGCGAGATAGCTCGCTTCGCTTACCGACCTCACTGGGTTGTCCACAGCATTAGTCAGGAGTGACTGTAGTATGCCACTTAGTCCTTGTGGTGCTCCTTGCGCTTCTTGTACTCCTGTCTCCTGTAAGGTCATGGTGATGGGGAACATGAAACTGCCAGCTACAGCCACCATGGCTGCGATTAGTGTAGATATTGCGTAGAGGCATACGACGGTACGGAACCGTGAACCGAGGTTTTCCTTGGCGTTCGCTACAGACGACAACACCAGGACTGCCACCAGAATGGGTGCTATCGCCTTGAGTGCACCTACGAACAGTGAACCGAATATCGAAATGCCAGTCGCCTCGGGAACGGTCAGTCCCAGTACGATTCCCACTGCCAGTCCCACTACTATACGCAGTACGAGACTGGTGCTTGTCCATCTCTTCAGTAGAGTCATTGTTTCGTGTTCAGTCGTGTTATCTGATAAGGTATTTATTCCCCTTGAAGATGTAAATGCCTGGTTGCAGACTGTCGAAGTCACAGCCAGTCCTGTTGCCGTTGACATCGTACACCGCAGTTAGCCCCTCTGCCTTTGCTAAGGCTCTTGCCTCGTCCTTCGTAATGCTCTTGATGTCACTCTCCTTATTGTCGCCCAACCTGTAGAGTTTCGCTCCGTGGCTTGGCACCTTAGCAGTGAACGTTCCCTTGACACTGCCTGCAGTCTGCTTTCCCCAGATGTCGTACACAGGCACAGACTCGTCTGCAGCATAACCGAACTGAGTGAGGTCCACACTTATGTCGGTGGTGGTCAGAGTTCCTGCATCCTCCTGCTCGCTGGTAAGTGGGTTTTGGTCGAACACCATGAAGCGTATGGATGTAGTTGCTCCATTCTGGTTGATTCCGCTGTCGTCAGCAGCCGCAGTGGCAGTGAACCGTACCACGTCCATATCGTCGGGTATGGTGAAGAAGATAGCGGCATTGGCATCGGTGGAGAACCCACGCAGGTACGTCTTGCCCATCACCTTCATTTTTCCTTCTGTCTGCACGTTCTTGTTTTCGAATACGCGGTTGTAGTATGAGTTGGTGTACGTGCGTGTCATGTATTTGCCGGTCAGTTTCACCTTACTGCCGTCCCTGAGCACGAGGGTCGGACTGATCCAGTCACCATGGTCGTAGTTGTAGTTGTCGCCTCCGTCATCGACCACCAGTACCAGTGTCTTGCTTCCTTCTGGCCACTCTATGTCCACGTCGACCTTGTGTCCGTCGGTGGTGTATGCCACAACCTCAGACTGATACAAAGCCTTATTGCCTACAATCCAACGTGTGTTACCTCTGTTGAACATGGCGAGATATCTGTTGCCCGTCATCGGGTCAACACTTGTCCACACCGTCTGTCCGTTGGACTCATTGTTGCTCACTTGGTGAGCGTCAACTCCGTAGCTGTGCATGTGCAAGTATTCCTCGTTGGTCAGAAGAGAGTTGGTGAAATCATCGTTCTTGGTCATCTCGCCTCCGAAGAAGAGGGGAGAGTGACATATTCCCCAAAGGGTCATCAGAGAGTATTGCTCGTCCTGAGTGAGTCGTGTCCACCGACCGCTCTGTGCGTCTGTGTAACCAGGGTCAGCCACGGTCATCGATATCTGTCCAAGCGGAAGCATGTCGCAGTCAGCGTAATTGCCGGGTCTGCTGTACTGCGACCATACATTAGCCTCGTTGAACACCAAGTCCACAGAACTCCAGCTGTCCCACAGGTCGTCCATCATACGCCACATGTTGGCGTTCTCAAGGCAGTCCGGAGCATACTTGTACTGTGTCTTGCCAGGTGACAGACTAAGCACGATTGGTCTGCCGCACCTGTCGATGGCCTTGCGCAACATCTTTATCTCCTCAGTGTGGAACGGTCTACTTATGTCGTCCACCTTGATGAAGTCCACACCCCATTCAGCGTACAGATCAATGATGCTGTTGTAGTAGAGCTGTCCGTACTCGTTGTCCTGTACCAGCAGGTTGTCCTTGAGCCATGTGCACGGAGGGGTGGTACTTGAGTAGACCTTGCTCCACGCCACGTCCTCAGCCCCCTTGAGCTTGTAAGATGAACCGATGACCGACTTGGGTACACCGCGCATGATGTGGATTCCGAACTTGAGTCCCATGTTGTGGAGCGAGTCAGCCATTGCCTTGAACCCCTGATTCTTTCCGTTTACCATAGCAGAGGGGAACCGTGTGGGCGACGGCAAGTACCGCCCGTATTCGTCCAATACATAGTCTTGGGTGCCTTGCTGGTTGTAGTAGCCTCCACCGAGTGACGGGTGGTTGCAGTACCAGCGAATGTCTACTACAACATACTTCCATCCATATTTGTCGAGCCCGTGGTCCACTATGTATTGTGCGTTCTGCATTGTCAGTTTCTCGTTGACGCTGGAGTAATAGCAGTCCCATGAGTTCCATCCCATAGGTGGGGTTAATGCCCATGTGCGGAATGTGGCAGTACTGTCTGTCTCCTGTGCTTGTGTGTTCAAACTGACGGTCAAGGTCATTATAGCCGCAGCAGTTAGTGTGCGGACGAACCGTCTTGCTGTTGTGTGTGCGTTATTGGTATTCATTATGTTTTTGTATGTTTATGTTTTCGCAATTTGTTTGCAAAGATATTGAAAAGTACGCTTACAGCCAAATAAAACCCTTCGTTTTTCTCGAAGGTTAGAGAAATAATTTTCGAAGGTTAGAGAAATTAATTTCGAAGGTTAGGGAGATACTTTTCTCTAACTGGGGAAAAAATATGAGCCAGTTGTCACCGCTTCACGAAATATTCATAACTTTGCAACAGAATTGCATCTAATTAATTTAACGAGCTATGGATTTCAAGGAACTATGTCTGGAACGTGAGTCAGTGCGTTCCTATACCTCACAGCAGGTTGAACAGGAGAAATTGGATTATATGATGGAGTGTGTGCGTCTCGCTCCTTCGGCAGTCAACTTCCAGCCTTGGAAGTTTTATGTGGTGAAAAGCGAGGAAGGTAAACGCAATGTGTGCAAGTGTTATCGTCAGGAGTGGCTGTCGTCTGCTCCTATGTACATCGTTGCCTGTGTGCGTCACGATACTGAGTGGGTGCGGAAAGTCGACGGTAAGCCACATGGGGACATTGATGTAGCTATTGCAGTGGAGCACCTCTGTCTGGCAGCAGCCGAGCAGGGACTGGGCACTTGCTGGGTCTGCAACTTCGACACTAAGCTGTGTCACTCCCTTCTGAATCTGCCCGACAATGAGGAGGCGACAGTAATCATCCCTGTGGGCTACTCCACCACAGACAGTCCGAGGGAGAAGAAAAGGATGTCCTTGGATGAGATTATGACTTGTCTATAAAAGATAGAAGGATGCCGGCTCATGGGTCGGCATCCTTGTTTATAGAACATTCTAATAAAAAAGGCTACTCCTTTACGTCACGTATAAGAGTAGCCACAACACAAACACAAAATAAAACACGACAAAACTACTAAGTTACAAGTCTGAGTCTGTCGACAGTCTCTGCTGTCGTTCAGCAGTGCGCTTCACTGAAGTGTCACACTTGAATGGAGTGCCTTCTTGTAACAAAATGTAGTGTTAATTATCTATTAACGATTAAACTTTCATCAGAACAGTTGTAATGTCGGGGTAAACCTTTCATTATGTCGTCCTTTTCGAAAGTGGGACGCAAATGTAGGGAGTTTTTTTTGAATGGCAAAACTTTTCACGAAAAATTTTCGATAATAATGTTTTAGAGCAGACATAAGATACCTGTAAAGGCAAAATATGCTGTCTCGACATGCCGAACACGTAATTTGGGATGTGTTTTACAAATAATTTGTCTCTATGTCGTTCAGGTTTGTTATATTTGCATTGTGAAACGGTTTTGGAACAATATAATAATGGGGGCTTTGCCCGTTTGTCGCATCGCTTGTCTGAGTGTGGTACTGATGGTTGTGCTTTCGTGCGTCGACCACGGTACGGCTGTAGACAGGAGTGAGGTGGACTCCCTCAACTGGTTGGCTTACTCCTCACGCTATGAGCAGCTCGACACCTCTGCGCATTATTCGCAGACAGCGTACGACCGTTCTGACGGATATGCTGACGGCAGGGCAATAGCCCTGAACAATCTGGCATTCGTTCAGTACATGCACATGGACTATGATAGCGCACTCACCTTATATCTGAACAGTTACTCTCATACTAATAACTCCTTAATTCAGGCTGCGGCTGATGTGGGAATAATGAAAATATGTCAGATAACTGGTAGGAACGATGAGTTCTATGACTACAGGAACGATGCAGCACGCAAACTGAAAAGGATAGGGAACGATAGGGACTTGATGACGGACGACCAAAAACGGTGGTACAACTACACCAAGAGTGAGTTCCATTTCGCTGCTGCTACTTATTATAATAGTATACAACAAGAGGAACAAGGAGAAGCGGAACTGCAGGAGGTTACGGACGACAAAACTCTTGTCGACTCAGACTCCGCACAGTTGGCACGGTACTGTCTGCTTACTGGCGATTACGACCGGGCTTTGGAGATAGGGCGCAGGAGCGGTCTGACCTATATGAGGGCAAGTGCCCTGCAGAAGATTGCTGGCAGGTTGGTCAACGGAGGACGGGGTGAAGAGGACTCAATACCCGATTTGCCTTTGCGTATGGCACAGCGAGCCTTGCAATATTTCCGCGATTATGGTTCCATCTACAGTGTTGCGGTTACTTATCTCACTATCTCAGAGTATTATATCCACCAAAACATGCCGGAAGTGGCACTGGACACGGCTACCAAGGCTCTGGAATTTGTAAATATACAGCACAAACGTCTGTATGGAGCCGATGCGCAGTTTCTCTTGCCTTACTCACCGACTCCAGACTCAGTGTCTACCGAGATGAAATGGATGAAGGCTGGCACTATTGCCTGTGCATGGGACTGGATTGCACAGATTCGCGAGCACTTAAGCATGGTCTATAGTAGCTTGGGACTGAAACGGCAGTCGGACTACAACCGTAATGTGTACCTCGATATTCTTAATGCCACCCGACAGGACAGGCAACTGGAGAACCAGTTGGAGAATCTAGAGACGGAACAGTTGGGACAGTATATTCTCGTTTGGACGGTAGCCCTGTTCTCCATCCTCATCTTCATAGGACTCTTTATATACATACGCTTTCTTGGTCGAAGGGCAAAACGACAGTATGACAGTGATATAAAGACTGTGGGGGATACTTTCCACAAGTGG
The DNA here is from genome assembly GCA_963626085.1 of Alistipes ihumii. Lineage (GTDB taxonomy): Bacteria > Bacteroidota > Bacteroidia > Bacteroidales > Bacteroidaceae > Colivivens. Next base: position 35,679 of record CAVFVJ010000028.1, read on the forward strand.
ATGCAGGACAACGAGGAACTCTATTCGTCGCTTAGTCAAGAGGGGAAAAGGCTTGACAGCGAGACCTACATGCACGAACGCCATATTGCGGAGAACAAACGAAGTTACATAGACAAGTGTACCAGCCTCTCTCTGGTTTACAGTATCACTCCGTTTCTCGACCGTGCTATCAATGAAGTAAGGAAATTGAAAGATGAGAATGAGAGTGTTGAGGTGAAGAAAGAACGATTGGCGTACCTGATGGAACTGACAGACAGGATTAACCTCTACAACGAGATTCTGTCGCATTGGATAAAGGTGCGTCAAGGACTCGTGTCGCTCAATATTGAGAACTTCCAGATACAGTCGCTGCTTGACACCTTGGCTAAGAACGGTAACTCGTTCTCGGGCAAGGGACTGACGCTTCAGGTAGACCAGTCGGATGCTGTGGTTAAGGCGGACAGGGCACTCACTCTCTTTATGATGAACACGCTGCTTGACAACGCACGTAAATACACTCCCACAGGGGGCAGTGTGAGAATCTGTGCGGAACAACAGGAGAACTATGTGGAGGTATCGGTTACAGACACTGGTCGTGGATTGTCGCAGGAAGACATCGACACCTTGCTCAATGAGAAGGTGTACGACTCCAGTAAGATTGGTGACGCTGAGCATGACGAGGATTTGCGGCGGAACAAGGGTTTCGGATTTGGACTGATGAACTGCAAGGGTATCATCGACAAGTACCGCAAGACCAATCCTCTGTTCGCTGTCTGTCTGTTTGGAGTGGAGAGCAAGAAGGGTAGGGGTAGCCGTTTCTTCTTCCGTCTGCCTAAGGGAACACTGCGTGGCGTAATGGCGTTGCTGTTGCTGCTGACAGGACTTACAGCCCATAGCCAGACAATAACCGACAGTTATGCTGATGATTGTATCGCCAACGCTGCACGCTTTGCCGACTCAGTCTATTTCGCCAATATAGACGGTCTCTATGGGAAAGCTGTTACTTATGCCGACTCTGCCCTTCAACAACTGAACACCGCTTATATGTTGCAGTATCCCGACGGTAAGGAACTTCTCTCGCTGTATGGTGAGCGCAACTATACGGAACGCGACTGGTGGAATTCTGCAGTCAAGACTGATTATGCAATAATCCTCGATGTGAGGAACGAGACTGCAGTGGCTGCCCTCGCGCTGCAGGACTGGCAACTTTACAGGTACAATAATGAGATTTACCAGCGTTTGTACAAACTGGTTAATTTTGACTATTCGCTGGAGGAGTCTGTGGCAGCCGTACATAAAGGTAACATAATAAGGCAGACAATCATCATAGTCGTGGCTGCCTTGATGCTGATAGGATTGGTCGCTTTTCTCGTTGTCTATTACCGTATCCACCTGTTGCCTACTTTCAATATGAGGCAACTCATGCAGTTCAATCGTAACCTGTTCATGCAGAAACACTCGGACTTTGCTGCTTTCGTTTGTCAAGGTATCAACGACATCAAATTGGTTGACGGGGTGGCAGTGGGTGTTCGCCATACTGATGATGCCGGACTCGACATACAGATAACGGACAACTGTCCGTATTCGGACATCATTATGGACAGACTCTCCCAGGACATGCGCGAGAAGAGGGAATCGTCGTTGGCAAACGGACGAATACGCACGTTCCTTCTCGTTCCTGAGGTCTGCGTCATCGACGGTGAGGAGAGACATTCCGTGCAGGAGTCTGTGGGGGTGCTGGCAGTGGTGTTCCATAGTCCGAACCTTTCCGAAGCAGATGAACGTATCATTCGTCTTGTGGCGCAACAGATTGCGACTTACCTGTATTATTCAAACATAAGAGTGGAGAACCAACGTGACTTGTTGCAGTTGAAGGAGGACGAGAACAGACGGACAGAAAGGGAGGAGTATGGACTACATGTTCAGAACATGGTACTCGACAACTGCCTTTCGGCAATCAAGCATGAGACTATGTACTACCCGAGTCGAATAAGACAGATTCTGTCTGATGTTGAAAACAACCAGTCGGATGTTACTGTGAAGGAGCAGGTATCTGCTTTGGACGAATTGATAAACTACTACAAGGAGGTGTTCACAGTGCTCAGTTCATGTGCAGCAAGACAACTGGACAATGTGATGTTCAAACGCAAGACCATTCCAGTGACAGACTTGGCTCAGTATGCGGATAAGGTCCTGAGGCGGTGTGCCAAACGGCAGGACGTGGACGTGAGAATGCAGGTCGACGCTCCCGCAGACTTGTCGGTCGTCGGTGATGCCAGTATGTTGCAATACCTGATGGACAATATAGTGGAGGCTCTGCTTCAGTGTGAAGACGACGGAGTGGTACGTCTTACCTTCTCTATGTCTGACGGTATGGTGAGGTTTACGTTTGTAGACTGCAGGACAAGGAAGAGTGAGGCGGAACTGTCCACGATGTTCTATCCGGAACACCTGAAGTACGATGAGGCGGAAGACCGATTGGTGGGCGTGGAATATTTGGTGTGCAGACAGATAGTGAGGGAACACGATGAGTACGGTGGCAGACGCGGATGCAGAATCAGTGTGTCGGACTGTGCTGACGGATATATGATTGATGTGATGCTTAACGGATTGTCAAACAAGAAATAATAGATATTTGATTTATGACGGATTTTAATGTGATCATAGTGGAGGATGTGCTGTTGGAACTGAAGGGCACTATCGAGATATTCAAGAACGAGATACCGGAGGCTCATGTTATGGGTACAGCCCAAAGTGAACGTGAGTTTTGGGAACTGATTGCGCGGCAGATGCCCGACCTCGTATTGCTTGACCTTGGACTGGGCGGTTCTACTACGGTTGGTGTGGATATTTGCCGTAAATTGCGGGAGAAGGCTGTGCCAGTGAAGATTCTTATCTTTACAGGTGAGGTGCTCAATGAGAAACTGTGGGTGGATGCTCTTGACGCTGGTGCCGACGGTATCATCCTTAAGAGCGGTGAGTTGCTTACTCCTGGTGATGTGCAGAGTGTGATGGAAGGGAAGAAGTATGTGTTCAATCAACCCATACTGAAGAAGATTGTGAAACGTTTCCGTAAGTCGGTGCTTAATGAATACCGTCGTCAGGAGGCTATAGTGAAGTACGACATCGACGAGTACGACGAGATATTCCTTCGTCATCTGGCGTTGGGCTATACCAAGGATATGATTGCCAATCTGCGTAGTATGCCGTTCGGTACTAAGTCGCTGGAGAAACGTCAGGTGGAACTAATCAACCGACTGTTTCCTGACTGTGACAATGGACGGATAAACGTGCCGAGGCTGGTGACGCGTGCGTTTGAACTGAGAATCCTTGATGTGGATAATCTGGAACCAGATGAAAATTAGCTTAGTTGTGAGGTGGACACCAATAGTACTGTTGCTGACGATAGTGCTCGTGGCGTTGTTCTCGTGGATAGGCAGTATCTACGGACTGTCGGTGAACAATCTGTTTAGTGGGGATGGCATACGGTGGTGGGTCATGAACTTTATCCCGAATGTCCGTGAGACACCTTTCGCCTATATCATTGTAGGGTTGATTTCGTTGAGTGTACTAAAGGAGTCAGGGTTGCTTCACGCCTTCAGTAGGAGTGCTTCTCTCAGGTGTAAGCGTGCCTTGTCGCTGTCTATTTTAGTGTTTGGTCTGCTGTGTCTGGCTTTGGCACTCATGACTCTGCTTCCCGATGCCGTACTGCGCAATTCGTTCGGCTCGATAAGTAATTCGCCCTTCACCAGTGGACTGCTCGGGATGGTGTGTGCCATCGTATTGGTTGTCTGTAATGTCTATGGACTGTCGTCGGGGAATTTCATCAACCTTGACGACACCCTCAAGGCTCATGTGTCGTTGTTGTACCGTTGCCTTGACTATTTCATTTCTATGGCACTGGTGGGAGAACTGATGGGGTGTCTTGACTACACGGGATTACTCACACGGTCTTCTTCGTTGTATGAAGTGGTGGCATGGTGTCTGTACCTCATTCCGTTATGCTTGAGTCTCTATTGTGGAAAAAATAAAATATAAGGCTGTACGCAATTGGTCTTGCTGACTCTTATCACAAAAAAGGATGTGATTTTACAAGGGCAATCATTTTAATTCGTATATTTGCATCGTCAATATATTTAATCAACTAATCAGACATGAGTAAAAAACTAAATCTAATTGTCTGTGGGGCTTTGGGATTGTGCCTCGCAAGTCCGCTGCAAGCTTCATCAATCGCAGACAACTTTGCTTCTACAAGTATGCCAAAATCCAAACACCGTGCAATCTCTAAGGTGGAGACCATCGTGGTTGAGGCTCCACAAGGAACTGCTCCTCGTCTGCCTTGGCAGGTATGGGTAACTTACAGCGACGGAACTCACGAGTGGAGACAGACTCGCTGGTCCAATTCTGCTCGCGCCACAGAAGAAGAGCTGGCAAAGTATGAGGTCGGCAAAGAGTACACTGTGGACGGTGTCATCATTGGCGACAACACCACTGAGAACGGTTACCCCATCACGGCGAAGGTGAAGGTGGTGAGCGGAGCGTGGGCTGTACCGTCTAACGTACCAGTGGCTCAACCGCTGCCGTTGGGCGATGTGAAACTTACTGGCGACAACCGTTTGACTTCCAACCGTGAGCTCGACATCAATCAGTTGCTCTCTTTAGATGTCACCCAGCAACTGTACAATTACCGTGATACTTATGGTCAGTCTACTGAGGGTTACACGATGTCCGACGGTTGGGACTCTCCTCAAACCAAACTGAAGGGTCATGGTAGTGGACACTACATGAGTGCGCTTGCCTTTGCCTATGCCAGTGCCACCAAGCCTGCACAGAAAGCTCAACTGAAGGCTAACATCAAACGGATGGTTGACGAACTGAGGGCTTGTCAGGAACTGACGTTTGTGTACAGTGACTCGCTCGGACGTTACTTCGAGGCGCGTGACTATGCTCCCGAGGAGGTGCTCAAGCAAATGAAGGGCAACTGGCGTGCGTTTGACGAATACAAGAAGGACTATAAGCATTATGGATATGGTTACATCAACGCCATTCCAGCTGCACACCCTGCTCTCATCGAGTGCTACAGGGCTTATAACAACGAGGAATGGGTGTGGGCTCCTTATTACAGTATCCATAAGCAGTTGGCTGGTCTGATTGACATTGCCAATAATGTGGACGACAAGGAGATTGCAGATAAGGCTCTCCTGGTTGCCAAGGATATGGGTCTGTGGGTATGGAACCGTCTGAAATACCGCACTTACGTGAAGGGTGACGGTAGTCGTGAGGAACGTCAGGCTAAGCCAGGCAACCGCTACGAGATGTGGAACATGTACATCGCAGGTGAGCTTGGCGGTATGCAGGAGTCAATGGCGCGTCTTGCTTCCATGGTGTCAGACCCGAACGAGAAGGCTAAGTTGCTTGAGGGTGCTACATTCTTTGACGCTCCTGCGTTCTACGAACCGGTTGCTCATAATATTGACGACATCCGTACTCGTCATGCTAACCAGCACATACCTATGATTGTCGGGGCAATCAACCTGTACAAGGGCAATGCCAACCCATACTATTATAATATAGCGTACAACTTCTGGAATCTCGTGCAGGGACGTTACGCCTATGCAATGGGTGGCGTGGGTAATGGCGAGATGTTCCGTCAGCCTTATTCACAGATGCTGAGTATGAACACCAGTGTGAGCCGTGGATGGGGGCGCAATAGTCGTCCGATGCCAGACCCAGACTTGAACGAGACTTGTTGTGCTTATAACTTGGCGAAGTTGACTAAGGACTTGAACGGTCTCAACCCAGACGATGCACGTTACATGGATTATTATGAGCGTGTGCTCTACAACCAGCTTGTAGGTTCGGTAGACGCTGACCAATATGCCACAACCTATCAGTATGCTGTCGGAATGAACGCTATCAAGCCGTTTGGCAACGAGACTCCACAGTCTACTTGCTGTGGCGGTACTGGTGTGGAGAACCACGTGAAGTATCAGGAGGCTGCTTACTTCGTCAATGACGATGCTATTTGGGTAGCTCTCTATATGCCTACTGTAGCTGACTGGAAGGCGAAGGGCGTGACCATCGAGCAGGACTGCTTGTGGCCGGCTGAGAAGTCTACGGTGAAGATTGCTAAGGGTGGTGCTACTTTCGCCATGAAACTGCGTGTGCCTTACTGGGCTACAGAGGGCTTCGATGTAAAGCTTAACGGTAAGTCTGTGGCAAAGTCTTACCAGCCATGCTCTTATGTTGAGATTCCTTCACGTCAGTGGAGTGTCGGTGATGTTGTTGAGGTGGTGATGCCTTTCACTAAACACCTTAACTTTGGTCCTGACAAGATGGAGTTGGCTGCGACAGTGGAGAACCCGCAACAGACCTTCGCTCCTATGTGGATTGGTACTGTCATGTATGGTCCGTTGGTTATGACAACCGAGGATGTGAAGGACTGGAGCAATGCTGATATTAACTTGAGTTCTGACCTTAAGGAGATTCAGTTGAACGGTGCTTCAGAAGGTACAGGTAAGGACGGAAACCTCTACACGTTGTCTCTCAACGGACTGAAGTTCGTGCCTGACTATTATGAGAAGAACCACTCAACCCATTACCTGCGTCTGAATGTACAGAGTTCTGGCAAGAAGGTGAAGAGTGGCAAACTTGACAAGTCTGGACTTGAGGCTGCCATCAAGATAGCAAGTGAGCGTAAGGCTGACCAGGAAAAGTGGAATGCCCTCACAGTGAAGGTGCCGGCTCACGCTCCATGGGCACCGAATGGTTATGCACGTCTGATGGAACAGTTGAAGAACGCTGAGACTGTCAACGCAAAGGCTTCTAAGTCGCTCACTCAGTCAGAGGTCAATTCAGCAACCACTGCTCTTAACATGGTTATCAACACCATGCGTCCGGGTAACTTGGCTGAGCCGGAGGACTTGAGCGAGTTGCAGAACTTGCTTACAGATACTAAGGAAATTCGTAACAAGAATACTCAGGTGCGAGAGGCTATTGACTATGCCGACATGGTTGTGGGATATGTCAATGGCGGTAGTGGAACTAAGGACATGATTGTGAAAGCTCTTGATCAACTCAAGACTGCTCGCAAGACTCTCGGAAAATAATCGATACCGTTCATACAAAAATCCGCTGTACCGTCCACGGTACAGCGTTTTTTTTTAGTAGGTGTCGTGTCTCACGTCACATCCCATGACGAGCACTGTTTAATAGCGAACATATCTCACATCACATCCTGTTTCAACAAAAACTCCCTGGTTCAGGACAAAAAGCTTCTGTTTTGATATTTTATTTTTGTTTCTTTTAATCTGTTTGAAGAAAAAGATATAACTTTGCAGTGTCCCATCTGCAGGTCGATGCAATCGCAGAAGCCCGAAGGGTGGGATGACATATATTGGAAAGCGTTTACTTGACGCTTTGTTCTTGACGTATCGAAACTTCGCAACTTTCAGTCACGGTCAAGGGCGAGGCAACAGTAGATGCCTTGTGGATGTGTATATACATCAACGCTTGGGTCATGTCTTCCTCAAAAGGAAGGCAGGCCTGGGTTCGATATACATATCGGCGTGGGCTTCTGCGTTGCTCGTTCAACCGTGATGGGCAGTGCGAAGGCCTCGATACGTGGGACGGGTGACGGTAAAGCGACCCACGCTTTTTGGTATATTGTCCAGTGAAAAACGTTTCAACAACATTCTTGTGAGGGTGGCTGCAAGAGATTTACCGCTTGTGGCGTTATGGATGTCAGAACTGTTGTACGTAGGGTTTACGACAAATCACGCAATCTAATCCTGTGTGGCATTATTGGATGCTGTTCCTCCAGGTTGGACTTCCTGCTCTACACTCTTTTCGTTTCGGTCTTTGGGTGGCATTACGTCATTTCTCAGAATGTTACAAAACGTATAATGCTATAAAGTTGCGGATTGAAAGATGATGATAGACAAATTGATAGCAAACAATACAATGCGAAATATAGCAGAATTTATTAGGTTCTGCATCGTCGGTGTGATTGCCACAGGTATTGATGCTGTATTGTTCTATGCAGCAAAGACTATTGTACCTTATCAAGTGGCATTAGTTATAGGGTATTTGATGAGTTTAACCGTAAATTATTATCTAACTACGAAATGGACATTTAGGGTAAAACAAACATTGACTAACCTTGTTGGAATACTTTCCGTACACTTAGTGAACCTTTTTATTGTACGAATGGGGCTGATGTTCTTGTTTGTACGGCAAATGGGACTTGATTCCAATGTTGCATATGTTCCAATGTTGATTATCTCTGTACTTTTCAGTTTCATAGCGATTAAAATCTTAATACATAAGGCATGAAAAAGGTTTCTATATTAATACCAGCATACAATGAGGAGAAAAGTCTGCCTTCCTTGTATGAAGCGTTACGTAATCTGATGGATTCCATGAAAGAGCAATACCAATGGGAAGTTCTTTTCGTCAACGATGGATCCAAAGATCATACCTTGGAGATGATTGTGCAACTTCGACAGCAAGACAACCGTATCAATTATGTTAATCTCTCTAGGAATTTTGGAAAAGAGAATGCGATGTTAGCAGGGTTCGACTATGTAACAGGCGATTGCATGGTCATTATGGATGCAGACCTTCAAGACCCTCCACAGCTGATACCACAAATGCTTGGGTATTGGGAAGAAGGTTATCAAGACATTTATGCAAAACGAGCAAATAGAGGACAAGAGACATGGCTAAGAAAAGAATGTTCATTGCTTTTCTATAAGATATTGGAGAGCACTACTAGATTTGACGTCCTACAAAATGTAGGTGACTTCAGACTATTGGATAAGGTTTGCATAGAGGCACTAAAGAAACTGAGAGAGTCAGAACGCTATACGAAAGGTATGTTTTGTTGGATAGGATATAGGAAGAAAGAGTTAGTTTTTGATCGCGGAGACCGAGTGGCAGGAGCAAGTAATTGGAACTATGTCTCATTGCTTAATTTAGCAATAGAAGGCATAACTTCCTTTACCACTGCACCTTTGCGCTTTGCTGGTATATCGGGAGGGGTAATAGCGTTCCTTTCTTTCTTCGCACTCCTGTTCTATCTGTTTAAGAGAATTATTTGGGGTGACCCCATTCAAGGCTTTACCACGTTGGTTTGTATCATGCTATTCCTCGGAGGAATACAGCTTATCTGTTTGGGGATTATGGGAGAATACTTGGGGCGTATCTTTAATGAAACAAAGAATCGTCCACCTTATTTAGCTGCAGAATATAATGGAGAAGAAATTGGAAATTAATCATCGGATGGAAGGCTATCAGCGATTTTTGGAAAATAAGCAAAACGATAAATAAATTCAAATAACTATAAACATGAGCAATACATTACAGTCAAATCAAATTTCTGGCATGAAGCGTCGAGATGTCGTTTTCATTATGATTCTTGCCTTTGTGGCAGTGACAGTTTTTTCGACTTCCTCATTCTTGTATCCTTTTAATGGTTGGTCTGATGCCAATACAATCTTCACGGTAAGTAAATCAATATTTTGCGGTGAAGTTCCCTATAGGGATTTGGTGGATCATAAAGGATTCTTGATGTATCTGATTGTCGGCATCGGTTCGTTGATTTCATTTAAGTCGTTCTTCGGTGTGTACATTCTGGAACTTGTTTCTGGTTTAGTTTTTTTATGGGCGTGCTATAAGATATTGTTGCTTTTTACTGACAGAAAGGTTCTGTACCTGATGCCCTTCCTCGCAGTGGTGACTTATGGCTCAAAATGCTTTGAACGAGGTGTAAGTGCTGAAGAATTCTGTCTTCCCATCCTTGCGCTCAGCTTCTATATAGGGCTGCTGTCGATTGTGAATCGGAAAATGCTGACACTGAAAGAGGTCTTTCTGTTGGGTGTCTTTGCTTCGTGTGTATTCTGGATAAAATATACTATTTGCGGACTGTTTGTTGGCTTGGGGATTGGTCTTTGCCTTTTCTATATACAAAACAAATGGCATAGACAGTTGCTGGAGAGTATCGGATGGTTTTGTCTTGGGTTGCTTCCAGTGTCAGCTGCCATCATATTGTATTTCGCATATCATCATGCCCTGTCAGATTTATGGACGGTCTATTTCTACAACAATCTGTTCAATTACATGATAACCCCTGATAATCATGAAGTATTTGGGAGACTTGTGAAGAATGAGCTTGATGGATTGCACGGATTTATTTCCAATCCTTTGATGGCTTGTATGCTGGTAGGATCTTTAGTTGAATTGTATTTGCGAAAGGACAAAAAGGTTTTTGCATTTAGCTTGGTATGTTTCATCTGTATGTTCCTGATGCTGTTTATTGGTCATCCTTGGCAGTACTATCCACTGCCTCTTGCCATTTTGATGCCGTTTTCTCTGTTGCTTGCATTGCGTATGTTCAAGCGGACTACTTCAACAAGGAAGTATTTCATATATTCGGGTACTATGCTTTTTGCCATGGTTTTTTGTGTGCTCTGCAACATTACTAAGCTCTGCTTTATGTTCGATGAGAATCCTGCGGTATTGAGAATAAGCAGATTGATTATGGAGGGCAAAGAGCAATCTCCTTCAATGATAGAATATGGCATGCAAGATATAGGTGTATATACGCTTTGTGGCTATGTTCCAGAGTGTAAATACTTTGGTTATTTGAATCTGTCGCTTAAAGAACAGACAGATGCACGAGACGATTATATTACAACTTGTCATCCCACTTATATCATTTCTAAAAAGCCTTTGTCATTCGATGGATACGAGTGTGTTTCAGTTCAGACACAACGATTAATTACCCTCAGACATATTCTTTGTGAATATTTCCCCTCTATTAAGGTACTTCAGCCTGCTGAAACGGATTATTACATGTATCGGTATAAACCCACAAATCCGTAACTGAATGGTGTACTAAAGTGTAGCGTAACAGCTTAGTGCCAGTTAGTAGGTGCAGTGTCTCACTGCACCCTTCATAATATGTGACGTGAGCCACGTCACCTACTACCACTAATGCTTGTTCTGACAGTATCGGCGAATCGGTACCACTGTAGCGCATGAATCGGTACCACCATAGC
>CAVFVJ010000029.1:0-19067 GCA_963626085.1 Alistipes ihumii
GGGCGCGCCGATGGTACTGCACTGCAATGCGGGAGAGTAGGTCGCCGCCTTTTTTCTTACAACGAGTCTTCAAGATACAAGTCTTGAGGACTCGTTTTTTTTTGTGCGTGTATAAGTTTTTCTGTCCAGTAGTGGACGTTTGAATGAATTTTACTACCTTTGTAGTCACTAAACGAATGTAATCACATAACATGCCATACTGATGGAAAACATATTAACTGGAAAAAAATGGATAAAGAACAATTGATGGCTGAGATAGGGAAGATGCGCAGTGAAAAGAATGCGGTCATCCTTGCCCATTACTATACAGAACCAGACGTGCAGGATATCGCTGATTTTGTGGGTGACTCGCTTGCACTGGCACAAGAAGCTGCAAAGACGAATGCTGATATTATTATCATGTGCGGTGTACACTTCATGGGCGAGACTTGTAAGATATTGTGCCCAAAGAAGAAAGTCATAGTACCAGACATTGAGGCTGGTTGTTCGCTTGCTGATAGTTGTAGAGCTGAAGACTTGAAGGATTTTATTGAAGATCATCCAGGATATAAGGTAGTGAGTTACGTGAACACAACTGCTGCCGTCAAAGCTTTGAGTGATGTGGTTGTGACCAGTTCTAACGCACAGAAAGTTGTAGATTCTTTTCCAAAAGACGAGAAACTGATATTCGGTCCAGACAAAAATCTCGGTGAATATATTAACAGTATCACTGGACGACATATGTTGCTTTGGAACGGTGGATGTCATGTCCACGGACGGTTCTCATTAGAGGCTATCCTTCGTTTGAAGAAAGAACATCCAGCGGCAAAGGTCTTGGTTCATCCAGAGTGTCCTGCAGCTATTCAGGCAGTAGCAGACAAGATTGGCTCCACAGCTGGACTGCTCAATTTCTCCATGCAAGACAGTTCTACTGAGTATATTGTCGCTACCGAAAGTGGAATCCTTCACAAAATGACAGAGGCGTGTCCCGATAAAACTTTTATCCCAGCACCGCCAGAGGTTACCGAAGGGGTGGGTTGTAGTTGTAATGAATGCAGTTTCATGCGTCTCAATACACTGGAGAAACTGTATCAGGCACTGAAGACGGAGCAACCTGAAATAAGTGTTTCAGACGAACTTATAGAAAAGGCAGTGAAGCCTATACTTAAAATGCTGGAACTGAGTAAATGAAATCAGTAGCAGCTTTGGTATCAGGAGGCGTGGACTCTGCAGTGAGCGTGTATCAACTCAAGGAGCAGGGATATGACCCACACCTCTTCTACATCAAGATCGGACCGGACAAGGATACAGAGTGGAACTGCACGTCGGAAGAAGATGTTGAGATCTGCAAGTGGCTTGCCCATAGGTATGGGTGCAAATTTGATATTATAGACTTGCACAGGGAATACTGGGATAAAGTGGTGGGATACACCATGGACAAGGCACGCCAGGGACTTACTCCCAATCCAGATGTTATGTGTAACAAACTGATAAAGTTCGGCTGTTTTGAGGATGTGGCAGGCAAGGACTTCGATTGTACAGCAACAGGTCATTATGCTACTACGACAGTGTCGGACGGTAAGACTTGGCTCAGTACAAGTCCTGACCCCGTGAAGGATCAGACCGATTTCCTGTGTCAGATAGACTCGCTGCAAGTAAATAAACTGATGTTCCCTATAGGACACATGTGGAAACATGAGGTGAGAGAGATTGCAGACAGAGAGAGATTGCTCAACGCGCAACGCAAGGACAGTCAGGGTATCTGTTTCTTGGGCGACATAGACTTTCGCGAATATATAAAGAAAAACCTTGGAGAAAATCCCGGAGACGTGAGGGAACTGGAGACAGGACATAAGATAGGAACACACAAAGGACTGTGGTTCTACACCATCGGACAACGCAAAGGCTTGGGCTTCGGAGGAGGACCTTGGTTTGTAGTCAAAAAAAACATCAAGCGCAATATACTGTTCGTAAGTCACGGCTACGACCCCGACAAAGTATACAAAGACCATATAAAGATGGCTGGTTTCCATTTTATAACAGAAAACCCCTGGAATGGGGATGATGCTGTGGAACACAGAATCACGTTCAAGATAAGGCATACACCCGAGTATTTGGGTGGAGTAATCCAGAAGACAGATGACGGAGTTTGGCATGTACAGGCAGATGAGAGAATCCACGGTGTAGCACCTGGACAGTACTGTGTTGTGTACGATGAGAATCATCATCTGTGTTTCGGAAGCGGAGAAATCATTTAGACAAAAATACACATGAGACATATCATAGACATATATGGAGCTGTCGCACGTCACCCTGCCTACAGGTTGGCACAGCCAGTAGACTTCCAACTCGATGAAGGTGAACAACTGGCAATTGTTGGCGACAACGGTTCTGGCAAGAGTCTGCTTGTGGACATCATCACAGGCAAGCATCCCCTAATTGACGATGGTAAAGGGTCATACATACGTTATGACTTCACTCCACGTGAGTCGAAGATGGCATATGACAATATCAAACACATCACTTTTGAGGATGCCTACGGAACAACAGAAGGACATTATTATTACCAGATACGCTTCAATCAGACGGAGTTTGACGACAAGCAACATCTGTATATGCTCTCAAGTGGAGAACTGCGCAAACATCAATTGAAGAAGGTTCTGGATAGCAATCCAAGGGTGCTTATTCTCGACAACCCTTTCATCGGACTGGATGTGAATGCTCGCAAGGTACTTAATGACACGTTGGAAAGTCTGATAAAAGAGACAGACCTACAGATAGTACTTGTGTTGTCGAAGACCGACGACATGCCAGAGTTCGTCACACATGTGGTTGAGGTGAAGGACAGGACACTTGGAAAGAAACTAACTTACGACAACTACATGCGGAGTCTTGCTGAAGTGCCGAGTAGAGTTCTGTCTGACGCAAAGACAGATGCAATCCTCAACTTGCCGTACGATGACTGTGAATCAGCCAATATACCGCAAGGCACACAGCCTGTGGTGGACTTCCGTAATGTCTGTGTCAAATATGGAGAGAGAACAATCCTGCATGACCTTAACATCACGGTCATGAATGGCGAACACTGGGCATTGACAGGAGAGAATGGCGCAGGCAAGAGCACTTTGCTCAGCATTGTGTGTGCAGACAATCCACAGGCTTATGCAAACGACATTGTACTGTTCGGACATAAGAGAGGTAGCGGTGAGTCGATATGGGACATCAAGAAGCACATAGGTTATATCTCCCCAGAGATGCACCGTGCTTTCATTAGAGACTATCCAGCAATCGATGTAGTGGCAAGTGGACTTCATGACACTGTAGGACTGTACAAGAGACCACGTCCAGACCAAGTGGGTATATGTGAGTTCTGGATGGACATGTTTGGAGTGGCACAATACAAGGACACATCGTTCCTCAAACTGTCCAGCGGAGAGCAACGTTTGGTGTTGCTGGCACGTACATTCGTGAAAGACCCCTCGCTGCTTATTCTCGACGAGCCGTTGCACGGACTCGACATGAAAAACCGGAGGCTCGTAAAAGATGTTATCGAGACATTCTGTGAGAGATGCAATAAGACACTTATAATGGTTACGCACTATCAAGATGAATTCCCAAAGTGCATAGACCACAGTATATTCCTGAAGAAAACAAACTAATTTACAAATACTAAAACAGATGAAAAGGATTTCAATTCTTATGGCAGCCATGCTCATGACTGTCACGTCATTCGCACAGGCACAATTATTGCCAGACCTTACCTATAGTAAGGAACTTGCTACAGTGAAAGGAAAACTTAAGGGTATGACTGATTCCAACAAGATGGACAGCATTACCGTCAGTTGCACCCCTTCATGGGCGACAGACGCTATCGTAGATAAGGTGAAGGTGAATGCAGACGGCTCGTTTACAGCCCAGTTCGATGTGTGTGTCAACTCACTCGCATCGGTAAGTCTCGGAGCGAAGAACGACAAACCATTTTATGTCGTGCCAGGTGAGACAGTGAGTCTGACCATTGACCTCGCCAAGTCACAGGTGGAGTGCGCTGGTCCTCTGGCGAAACTCAACAACTCTCTTGCCAACTATTACGACGAGTATAATGAGCGTGGACTTAACAAGGAAATCAATGGGATGGGTATTCGCAACCTGAAGGGTTTCACTGTCCAGCAGTACAAGGACAAGCTTATGTCAATGTACAATGCAGGAGTTGAGAAACTTAATTCCGACAAGCGTTTGTCCGCTGAGTTCCGTGAGTATATGATTCCATTCTACCAACATGTCACAGTGGCTTTGATGTCTGGATATAAGAAGATACTGGCGTATGCTAACCAGGGTAAAGTCGAAGGCGATCAACCTACCGATTATTACGATAGTGTGAAGGACTGGAACATCACTTCAAAGAACGGATTCCTCTATGCGGAAGGTGGCAATGCCGCTACTATGGCTGACATGCTGTCGCAGACGACAGGTGGTAAGTTTTCTGTTCCTACCAGTGCCGGTCAGGTTGTTGCAGCCAAGAAATATATGGCGATACTCGACAATATGAAGTCGCTTACAGATACCGATTTGGCTGCTGTCAAGACTGAGTGCCCTGCTTTCGAGAATATGCTCACCAAACAGAATGAAGTGACAATAGCCAAGATAGAGGAAAACAATAAGAACAAACTGTTTACAGTGAAGTCCATCGATGAAAGCCTGTCAGGCGAGGACATCTTCAAAGCTATTGTGAAGGACTACAAAGGCAAGATGGTGCTTGTTGATTTCTGGGCTACATGGTGTGGTCCGTGTCGTGCTGCCATGAAGACCATCCTTCCCGTGAAGGAGGAACTGTGGGGCAAGGTTGCTTTCGTTTACGTGACAGGCGAGACCAGTCCGAAAGCCTTGTGGAACAAGATGATTCCTGAAATTCACGGAGACCATTATTATGTCACTGCAAGTCAGTGGGACACTCTCCTAAAGCAGTTTGACGCTCAGGGTATTCCTGCTTATGTGGTTGTGGACAAGGACGGAAACGTGATGACAAGCCACATTGGATATCCTGGAAATGATGTGCTCAAGGAGGAACTCTCAAAATAACTGAAGGACTCAAGTCAAGATATACAAATCAGACAGATGAAAATAATCTATTTTCACGGTTTTGCATCGTCGGGTGCTACAGGTACGGCTGAACTGCTTCGTAAACTCCTTCCGGAGGTAGAGGTGGTGTCTCCTGACATACCTGTGGATCCCGACGAGGCATTGCCTTACTTGAGGCAACTGTGCGAGGATGAGAAGCCCGACCTCATCATTGGTACGTCCATGGGAGCTATGTATGCCCAGCAGATGTTCGGCTACAAGAAAATTCTCGTGAATCCGTCGTTCAACATGTCGACCCTTTCGAAAGTGTTCAAGACTGGTGAGCATAAGTTCCTCAACGGACGTAAGGACAACCAGAAGACATTCAAGATTACGAAAGAAATCATACAGAAACACAACCGTATGGAGCGTCTGCAGTTTAAGGGCATAACCCCGTTCGATGAGGAGAATACCTACGGACTGTTTGGTATAAACGACAAGGTTGTCAATACATATGACCTCTTCAAGAAACATTACAAGAACGCACAACGGTTCGACGGTGAGCATCATCTCAATGAAAAGGCTCTGAAATCAGCTGTGATTCCACTTGTGAAACAGATTCTCGGATTGTAAGAGGTTTATCTCATAAATACTATATTACATGCTTATAATCGGAATAGCAGGTGGTACGGGCAGTGGTAAGACCACTGTCGTGAACAAGATAATTGAGTCCTTGCCGGAGGGCAGCGTTGCTGTCATTCCGCAGGACTCTTATTATAATGACCAGAGCAATTTACCGTTGGATGTGAGAAAAAAGACCAATTTCGACCATCCGAATGCGTTTGAATGGCCGCTGTTGGCTCACCATATAGAAGAACTGAAGAAAGGACATGCCATTGAGCAACCGACCTATTCATACATCACTTGTACACGTTTGGACGAGACTATTCATGTAGAACCCAAGGATGTGATTATCGTTGAGGGAATAATGACACTTTATGACAAGGAACTGCGTGACCAAATGGACTTGAAAATTTTTGTAGATGCTGGTGCAGACGAACGTCTCCTGCGTGTGATTGTTCGAGACATGGCAGAAAGGGGGCATCCGCTAGACATGCTTGTGGACAAGTACCGAAATGTCCTCAAACCGATGCACGACGAGTTTATTGAACCGACCAAACAGTATGCTGACATAATTATTCCAAATGGGGGCAACAACGGACAGGCGATAAGGATGATGCAGCAGTACATACTGGGACAGTTGCGCGAAATGGAAGCCTTGAAGAGGCAAAGTCCTGCGTATTAGTCCTTTTGTGTTATTCTTTATTAATAGGACTCCTTTTCGTATGTTATGCTGTTTCCCGATGCAAAAGAAATCCTTACCTTTGCCTCCTAAATCATAAACTACAATTAATTACCATTATGAGAAAACAGATATGGGCTTGTGCTCTGATTCTTAGTTCTGTGATTGTCGGTGCCTGCTCGGTAGACACAAACGACGACTCGTACGCAACCGTGACTTATTGGGGTGAGTGTGACAGCTTAGCGTTCACGGACTCCTGTGACACCGTCTTCAGCAAATACATCTATAGGGTGATTGCCTCAAAGAAGGTCCCACTGGTGGGCGACAGTTCCCAATTTCAGGAAAAGGGACACTCAAACCAAAGTGACCCCTCGGCAGCTATTGCCGTATGTAACCTACAGGCGATAAAGACTTATGACAGTATGTTGACCACAGCCACTTCAACGCATCTGCGCTCTGAACTGGCGGCAGCTGTTGGCGACACACTGGATGTGGACACGTTAGGAACGTTCAAAATTTACTACAGCCTGCACGGATTCGTCAACTCGGCTTCACAGTGGGTGGCAAGCTACGAGAAATCCTATTATTGATATAGATACGCAGACTGTCGTTGTGCAGAACTCAATAGAAAACGTAAGCTGTGAAAAGTATGAATAGACTTGTATGCCTGTCGTTAATGGGGCTGACACTCGGTATGAATGGACAACCTCGATATGACCTTGCCAATATGCAACGTGAGGACTTGAACCGAGGGTTGGTAGTCTGTAGAACTAATGAAGGGGATAGCGTCTGTGTCTCATGGCGTTATCTGGAGGAAGACCCTGCGACTACAGGATTCAATGTCTACAGGGGTGGGAAGCGGTTGAATAAAAAACCGATAACGTCAGCCACGTTCATGAAGGTTGCAGGCTCAGAAGAAGCAGTATTTGAGGTGAGGACAGTGGACAACGGGCGAGAATCGCATCGTAAAGATGGACGGTTTTTATTGAAGGCTGACGCTCCAAAAGGCTACTTGAGTATTCCACTTGATGTACCTGCAGCAGGAAAGACACCCGACGGACACGAGTACAGGTACAGTGCCAACGACTGTTCTGTGGGCGATGTGGACGGTGACGGCGAGTATGAAATTATACTAAAGTGGGATCCGTCGAACTCTCACGACAACGCTCATGACGGATATACAGGCAATGTGATATTCGACTGTTATAAACTAAACGGAAACAAACTTTGGAGAATTGACCTCGGACGCAATATCCGTGCTGGGGCACACTACACACAGTTCATGGTGTATGACCTCGATGGTGACGGAAAGGCGGAGGTGGTGATGAAAACCAGTGACGGCACTATAGACGGAAAGGGTAGGGTGATAGGAGACAAAGATGCCGATTACGTGTCCCATACAGGACGTGTGGGTCGGATAATGAATGGCAATGAATACCTCACGGTGTTCAGTGGAGAAACAGGGGAGGCACTCTCTACCGTTGATTATGTTCCATCACGGGATTCAGGCTATTGGGGAGACGATTACGGCAACAGAAGCGAACGCTATCTTGCCTGTGTGGCTTACCTTGACGGCATACATGCAAGTGTGGTCATGTGCCGTGGTTATTATGCGCGTACCACTCTCACCGCATGGGACTGGGACGGCAAAACCTTAAGTCAACGGTGGCTGTTTGATTCTCAGGATGACAAGTGGAGACTATGGGGCGGTCAAGGAAACCATAACCTTCGTGTGGGTGATGTGGATGCCGATGGTAAGGATGAGATTATATACGGTTCGATGTGTGTTGACAATGACGGCAACGGACTGTACAATACTGGCATGGGGCATGGGGATGCCCTTCATATGTTCGGGTTCTATCCAGACAGCGACAAGCTTCAAGTGTGGGACGTACATGAGAATAAACGTGATGGATCCACGTTCCGCGATGCTGCGACAGGTGAGATTATCTTTCAGATTAAGGCAAGCAAGGATGTGGGGCGTGGGATGGCAGCCGACATAGACCCGACCAACTGGGGTGTGGAGATGTGGTCGTCTGCCTCTGGTGGCATACGTAATGTGAAGGGGGAGGTGATAAGCCAAGGACGTGTGCCTGTTAATTCCGCTATTTGGTGGGACGGAGACCTCAACAGAGAACTGCTTGATGGTGGGTGCGTCACCAAATATAATCCGACGGAACAGAACGTGTACACGTTGCTTGATGTACGTCAGGACTGTTCCTTCAACAACGGTTCAAAGAGCAATCCATGTCTAGAGGCGGACATCTTGGGCGACTGGAGAGAAGAACTGTTGGTTAGGACGCATGACAGCAGTGAACTGCATATCTATCTCACTGACATACCCACACGTTATAGATTTCATACCTTCATGCAGGATATTCCATACCGTATAAGTGTGGCGACGCAGAATGTCGCTTACAATCAACCATCGGAACTAGGATGCTATTTCGGATCAGACTTCAAGATAGGTCAGACATTCCGTGGCTGGACTTTCAAATAGAATACATGTGATTAACTAACATTAAAAAAAGTATGGATGACAAACTGGATTTAAGCTCGTTGGAGTGGCTGAAGCCATACAAAGAGATACTTGAATATAAAGTGTTCGGGGTTGCACTCATCGACCCTATCCTTTTTGTACTGAAAGCACTGGTGGTGGTGCTTATCGTGCAAGTCATAGTGTGGCTGATCCGTTTCTTTCTCAATCCAGTGAAGATTGAAGAGAGAAAGGGGAAAATGGACAAGACCACCGCTGTATTCCTACGCAAATTGTTCGTAACCATCGTGTATATAATGGGCGTGACCAGTGTCCTGTATATGATACCGGCACTGCGCACACTCGCCACTTCTGTCTTTGCCGGTGCCGGAATCATGGCGATGGCAATCGGCTTGGCTTCACAGGACGCTTTGTCGAACTTCGTGAGCGGAATATTCATCATACTCTCCAAACCGTTCAGAATAGGTGACTACATCTCGCTTGATTCCGGAGAGATGGGAACTGTTTCCGAGATATCCATGCGCTACACAGTCATAAGGACATCAGAGAATAAGATGGTAATCATACCGAATTCAAAGATTAACAATGCCATCATCACCAACTCCACGATAGGTGATACGCGCACATGTGCTTTCATTGAGGTGGGTGTGGGCTATTCCGAGAATATAGACCATTGTATGGACGAGATGCGTAAGATAATCGAAGCAGATAAGCGTGTCATCGACAAGCGTACCAAGGCTGAGAAAGAAAAAGGTGTCGAGAAGGTGGATATCAAGGTGATTGAACTGGGCGATTCTGCTGTCACACTGCGAGCTTATGCATGGACGGCCTCTTCAAGTGATGCCTTCAATGTTAAGTGTGATATGCTGAAAGCTATCAAGAACCATTTCGATGAGGTCGGCATTGAGATTCCTTATCCATATATGAATGTGGTGAAAAAATAAACTGATGCGGTCATGGACTATCAGAAGATAATAGACAAGTATTATTCAGATAATTTGGAGTTGCGGCACATACTGCTTGTGCATAGCCGCCATGTGGCAGACAAAGCGTTGGACTTGTCGCTAAGGCATCCCGAGATGAGACTTAACAGACAGTTTATAGAAGAGGCTGCAATGGTACACGACATCGGAATCTTCCGTTGTGACGCATCAAGCATCCATTGTTTCGGCTCTAAACCTTACATCTGTCACGGAACGATAGGGGCGGACTTGATGCGTGAGGAGGGATTCCCAGAGCATGCTTTGGTGTGTGAGCGACATACTGGTACAGGACTGACACTTGACTATATACTCGCAAACGACTTGCCCCTGCCGCACCGCAGTTTGGTTCCCGTGTCCCTTGAGGAGCAGTTAATCTGCTTTGCCGACAAGTTCTTCTCCAAGACACGTCTCGATGAGGAGAAGACGGTGGAACAGGCTTTGGCAAGTATCGAGAAGTTTGGCGATGAGTGTGCAGGCAAGTTTATGCGCTGGTGTCAAATGTTCTTGTGATAGAGCCATTTCACTTCTGTCCATGGCATTTATCCCCTGGTACAGTCATTCGTGTCGCTAATTTGTAGTACCTTTGCAACTTGGAACGAAACGGAGTAGTATTCACTTGAATAGGATAACATATATATTGCTTGGATTACTGGTGGCTGTGGTCTCCATGGCTTACGGTAGGGGGCATATAGCCGGAGCCGTGTCTGTGGTGGAGGATTCCCTCACTGCGGATTCGGGCTTGTTGCGGACTGCCGTGAACGACTCTGTTGTACAGATTCTTGACTCCACTACGACTGCCGCTATTCAGGAACTGGATTCGCTTAGGCAACGTTTCGACCGGGAACACGGAATAGAGAGCGGCAGGCGCGCCATACAATGGAACGACTCTGTGGCTGCAGCCGAAGACTCCATAAGCAAGGCTGAGAAGAAGAAAAGTAAGTTGGACGCTCCTGTACAGTATGCTGCATCCGATTCTGTAGTGTTCTACATGGATACCCAAAATGCTTATCTCTATGGAAACAGTAGCGTGGCTTATCAGAGGATGCAGTTGACAGCCGAGGAGATACGAATGAACATGGACAGTTCGTTAGTCTTTGCCAATTATGTGGCAGACACGTTGGGCAATTTCATTGGTAAACCTGTGTTCAAGCAAGGTAAAGACGAATATGTGTCGGAACGAATGACGTATAATTTCGAGTCACAGAAGGGACTTATATATAATGTGTACACAGCGCAACAAGACGGCTTCATCACAGGAGAGGAGTCGAAGAAAGGTGCTGGAGATGAAGTCTACTTGCGCCATGCGCGCTACACCACCTGTGACGAGGAACATCCTCACTTTTATATCGCGCTCTCACGTGCCAAGGCACACACAGGAAAGAATGTATTCTTCGGACCGGCATGGTTGGTGGTTGAGGATGTGCCGCTTCCATTTGCAGTACCTTTCGGTTTCTTCCCCTTTAGCAGTAAGTATTCTTCTGGATTCATCATGCCGAGTTACGGAGATGAATCTACGCGTGGTTTCTACCTTAGGGACGGAGGTTATTACTTTGCCATCAGCGATTATATGGATTTGAAGGCAACGGGCGAGATATTCACCAAGGGATCTTGGGGGCTGGGACTGCAGAGCTCATACCGCAAGAGGTATAAGTACAGCGGCAACTTCTATTTCAACTATCAGGTGACTAAGACGGGCGAGAAGAATCTGCCCGACTACAGTGTTGTTAAGAACTTTAAATTGCAATGGACTCACAGGCAAGACTCCAAGGCCAGTCCGAACAGTTCATTCTCTGCCAGCGTCAATTTTGCCACACAGAGCTACGAACGCAATAACCTTACGAGTCTGTATAATCCGACATCCTATTCGCAGAGCACTCGTACATCCAGTGTGAGTTACTCGCGCACCTTTGACAAGCTTGGGCTATCCATATCAGCAAGTGCCAATATAGCGCAGAATATGCGCGACTCTACTCTCTCGCTCACCTTGCCTAACATGAGTATATCTCTGAGTCGTTTCTATCCGTTCAAGAAAAAGAAAGTGGCTGGTAAGGAACGTTGGTATGAAAAAATTGCGATGAGTTACACGGGTGGCATTTCAAACAGTATATCCACAAAGGAAGACCAGTTGCTCCACTCAAATATAATAAAAGATTGGAAAAATGGCATGCGACACAATATTCCGGTGTCTGCTTCGTTTAATATATTAGGTTACATCAACGTGACACCTTCGTTTAACTATACTGAGCGTTGGTATACGAACCGTGTGGAACAGAGCTGGGATGAGACGGAACAGTCGGTGGTGCGTGACACTATATGGGGCTTCAACCGGGTGTACAACTACAACATGAGTGTGTCTGCCAATACCAAGCTGTATGGTATGTTTATTCCGAATCCTCGGATATTCAAGAAGATACAGGCAGTGCGCCATGTCTTTACACCTACAGTAAGTTTCAGTTATGCTCCTGACTTTGGTGCCAGCCGTTATGGCTACTGGAAGACATACACGAAGACCGACCTTGACGGAAACGTGTCGTTAGTGGAGTATTCCCCCTATTCGGGCAGTCTGTATGGCACGGTGTCTAGAGGCAAGACGGGTTCGGTCACGTTCGACATGTCGAACAATATCGAGATGAAGGTAAAGTCCGATAGAGACTCGACTGGTGTGAAGAAGGTTAGTATCATAGACGAGCTTGGAGCGAGTCTGTCGTACAACCTGGCGGCTAAGACCCAACCCTGGAGTAATCTCTCCACGAGGGTGCGATTGAAGTGGGGCAAGACCACGTTCAACATGACTGCTGTGTTCAACACATACGCATATGAGTTTGACTCCAACGGAAATGTTGTTGTCGGTAATCGTACAGAATGGTCATATGGGCGTTTCGGACGTTTTCAGGGCATGAGCAAGAACCTGTCCTATTCGTTCAACAACCAGTCGTGGCAGAAAGTGAAGAAGTTCTTTGCGCGTCTGAGAGGAAAGAGTGTGGATGAAGAGCCGGTAGCTCCTGAAGACAGTGAAGGTGCTGAGGAGACGGACGAAGGGAACGGAAAGAAGGGAAAGAGGTCGAATGCGGTCAACGGTCAAGGCTTGGATGCTGACGGCTACATGAAGTTCTCGCTTCCATGGTCGTTCTCGATATCCTACGGAGTCACGATGTCGGAGGACAGGTCGAAGCAGATCAACGTGAAGAGCATGCGCTATCCGTACAAGTTCACGCAGAACCTCAACTTCTCGGGTACACTGCAGTTGTCCTCGTCGTGGAACGCAAACTTCTCTTCAGGCTATGACTTCACTAACCACGCCATATCGATGACTACGGTGAACTTGTCGAGAGACATGCACTGCTTCAACATCAGTTGCGGGTTCGTGTTCGGTACGTATACGTCGTACCACATCACCATGAGGGCAAAGGCAAGCACGCTGACCGATGCCTTGAAGTATGACAAGAAGAGCAGTTATTCTTCGTCCATACAGTGGTATTAGTAAAATAAAACTGCCGGATTGGCTCAGTTGGTAGAGCAACGCATTCGTAATGCGTAGGTCGCGGGTTCGAGTCCCGCATCCGGCTCGAGAAGCGTTCTTGCGCAGACTATTGGTAAAGGCAGTGACTGCCGGATTGGCTCAGTTGGTAGAGCAACGCATTCGTAATGCGTAGGTCGCGGGTTCGAGTCCCGCATCCGGCTCGAGAAGCGTTCTTGCGCAGACTATTGGTAAAGGCAGTGACTGCCGGATTGGCTCAGTTGGTAGAGCAACGCATTCGTAATGCGTAGGTCGCGGGTTCGAGTCCCGCATCCGGCTCGAGAAGCGTTCTTGCGCAGACTATTGGTAAAGGCAGTGACTGCCGGATTGGCTCAGTTGGTAGAGCAACGCATTCGTAATGCGTAGGTCGCGGGTTCGAGTCCCGCATCCGGCTCAAGGAGTAGGTTTACTGGCTCAGTACATGTCTTCGTGTACTGACGATTTCATAACACTCACTGATTTGACAATGAAGAAATACTGTAAAGACTTGATTGTTTCGGCTGTGGACTGTCCAGCGGACGGGTATGTGCTGCTGAAACTGACTGATACTGTCTGTCTGCCTGAAATCCGGGCGGGACAGTTTGTGGAGGTAAGGGTGGACAACAGCAGGAATACATTCTTGCGTCGTCCGATATCCGTGAATTTTGTAGATCGCAAAGGCAATGCCCTGTGGCTACTTGTACAGGTTGTAGGTGAGGGGACGCGGCATCTGTCGCTCCTGAAGCCGGGAGACCGTCTGAACGTGCTTTTCCCTTTGGGCAATGGATTTACTCTGGGGGTGAAGGACGAGACGGTGTTGCTTGTAGGCGGAGGCGTGGGTATCGCTCCGTTACTCGAATACGGACGACAGTTGCGTGAGACTGGTGCTGTGCCTGTTTTCCTGCTTGGAGGTCGCTCGCAGCGCAACCTGTTGGAATTGGATTTGTTCCGTGACTTAGGTGATGTTTATATAACTACAGAGGATGGTTCACTAGGAGATAAAGGATTCGTCACCGGGCACAGTATGCTCGGCAGTGTGCCGTTCGACCGTATATCCTGTTGCGGACCGAAACCAATGATGATGGCAGTGGCGAGATGGGCACACCAGCACGGCAAACCGTGCGAGGTGTCGCTTGAGAATATGATGGCTTGTGGACTTGGTGCTTGCCTTTGCTGTGTAGAGAAGACAGTCCAGGGAAATGTGTGTGTGTGCAAAGAAGGACCTGTATTTAATATAGAACAATTGACATGGCAGATATAAATGTGAATATTGCGGGACTGAAGATGAAGAATCCAGTCATGACCGCATCAGGGACTTTCGGTTACGGACTGGAGTTTGCCGATTTGGTAGATCTCTCCAAGATTGGCGGTATCATAATGAAGGGAACAACGCTGACTCCGCGTGAGGGCAACGACTATCCGCGTATGGCAGAGACTTCTGGGGGTATGCTCAATTGTGTTGGACTCCAGAATAAGGGCGTTGAGTATTTCTGTGAACATATCTATCCACAGGTGAAGGACATCCCTACCAACATGATTGTCAATGTGTCGGGCAATAGTCCCGAGAATTATGCGGAGTGTGCCGCACGTGTCAATGAATTGGACGGTATTCCAGCCATTGAACTCAACATATCATGTCCTAATGTACGGCATGGTGGGATGGCGTTTGGTGTGACTCCTGAGGGGGCTGCTGAGGTGGTTAAGGCAGTGCGCAAGGCGTACGACAAGACTTTGATTGTAAAGCTGTCTCCCAACGTGACTGACATAGTTACTATAGCTAAGGCTGTTGAGGCTGAGGGTGCAGATGCGGTGAGTCTGATAAACACCTTGATGGGAATGTCTATAGACATTGAGAAACGTCAGCACCGTTTGTCTATCAAGACTGGTGGACTGAGTGGACCGGCAGTCAAGCCAGTTGCTGTGCGGTGTGTGTATCAAGTGGCACATGCGGTGAATATACCAGTCATAGGATTGGGCGGCATAATGACAGTGGAGGATGCCATTGAGTTCTTCATGGCAGGTGCATCGGCCATTGAAATAGGTACTGGTAATTTCATCGACCCTGCCATCAGCGTTAAGGTGGCGGAGGGCATCAACGGCTGGCTCGACAAGCACGGCTGTGCTTGTCTGTCTGACATAATAGGTTGCGTGGAGTAATGCGTGGAAGATTATGAATAGTTTGGGATGTGCCGGGAACGGCACATCTTTTTTTTTCTGACTATTACTTATCCCGACTACCGCCAACAAAGAAACGGAGGACAATCAAGTCCTCCGTTTCTTTGTTGGCGGTGCGTACGAGGAAAGAGCGCAACATGATTATTACAGAGTCTTATCACTACGATTCGCTTCAAGAAGCTCGTGATAACGATGATGTTGTAATTGAAGAAGACACCGATAGGTTCTATATCATGGACGAAAGTCTCATTGACAAATGGGATGAATTGCGGATTCATACAAGATTGGTTGAGCAGCGTGATGTGGTTTCCATCCAGTTTGAATATGCTGGAGAAACGTTTATAGACCGTGTTTATGTTGACCAAATTGATTTGACACATTACGACAATCTTTGGGATTGGTGGTTCGATTCACATAACAGCAAATTCCCTGAGCTGGTATTTGAGCTAACTGCTCACAAAGATGCTAACGGCAATCCTTCTATCAAGAACGCTTACATCAATGTCTATGAGAATGTTGATGCAAATGACCCGATTGTGGTTATACAAGACGTGAGGCTACAAATTACTTTAACAGAAAGGACAATGAATTATGAGCTACGGTAAAGTTGGTCATTGCCGCCGTGAGAATGGGCAATACATTATTACTTCAGAATACGCTAACATAAACGGCTCTGAAGGCGCATTTTTCAAGGATGAAGAAGCTTACGAAAATAACTGGGATGCTCCATGTTATGCAGAGGAGGCTTTCTTTGATGATTCGGAGACGACAGAAGAATATTGGACGCATCTTTCTCTTCTTGAAGCGTGCAGCTACAACGAAAAGCTGTGCGATACGATGTTCCAGGAGTTATCATGGCAATGCCCAGATACATGGTTGAACGAACTTGAAAGCGAAGACTATGCTCATTTCTGGAGCTGGATGAAGCCTGGCGTTAAAGCATTCTATAACTGGAATGGAGTATGCGAGGATGTTTATCCATGTAAGATTGTCAGAATTGATGAAGACCCACAAGATTGGTATGCTAAAACATCAGTTTGGATTCTTATAGAAAATCCTGATATACCAGGAAGTGATGAAGAAGCCGAAGTGTGTCTTTGGGATTTGATGGAAAATAATGTCTATCACAAATATCTCAAAAAGCAGACGGAGTATTACAAAAGTTTCATATATCCAAACGCCAAAGTCTATTGGACTGACCCAGCAGAAGAGACATCTGGTTTCTACTATGTCGGTGAAATAGAAGGAACTGGGAATGTGATAGAGCCAGACACTATCGTTTGGCTGAAGAATAGCCCAGGCGATAAGGCGTGGGCAAACCAAGTATATGTGGATGAGCTTTCAAAGGGTGGCTCTGAAAACGAAAATAAGCCTGTTGCTGTTCTTCGCATTCATAACACAGATGCTTTCGATAAGGCAGTTTGGCAATCTAAGCCAGATTTCAAGGAAGAGCAATACAATGAGTGGCTTCAATCTACAGCTGTGAAATCATTGCAGTCGATTTATGACATCATTGAAACAAGTGATGGCGTATCGCCAGATGATATGTATGTTCTTGGCGATGTAATTAATATGTTAAGTAAAACGAAAATCAAGATTAAATAAAAAATGAAACATCAAATTTCAATTAAGACAAAGGGCAATGTGCTTTCAGTCAATGACTTCAAAACACAGGGGTTAACCAAAAATGACGCTATTGGCGTAGTTCTTCAGACGGAGGTTGTTGGTATGATTATTTCACTTGACCAGTGGAACGAAATCTGGTGCAGTGAAGACAACTGTAAAGAGTTCAACAAGGTTTGCGGTGAAGCTGAAACATTACAGACTTTGAGTGGTCTGGAACTTACTCGCAGTATCGTCAAACAGAATAAGAAAGATGGCGAGAATATGACGGCTGCTATGCGCTGTTGGCAGTACGGCAAGGGCGGTCTCCAGTGGTATCTGCCTTGCCTGTATGAGCTTGGCACCATCATCGCTTATCGTGATGAACTGAACGAGGTGTTTGAAATGCTGGATGCCGATACCTTCGATGAGGGTGATTGGGGCTGGAGTAGTTCCGAGTTCTACAGCCATTACGCATGGATCGTGTACTTCGGGAATGGTTACTACTACACCTACTGCTACAAGTACAGCAGTTTCGTTGTTCGGGCTGTCTCCGCATTTAGCCCATTGGAGCGAGGCGATTTTTCATCGCCGAGCGGAAATGGTAACGGTGAATATCCTATGCCACCTATGACAGAAGAAGCGGCTATCGAGTTCCTTCGTAGCCAAGGCTATACAGGAGCGATTTCAAAACAAATTAGTATTTAACGGCTATGAATACTTATCAAATTGAATGGAACAACCAATCCTATTGTGCGGCAGACATTACAATCTTCGCTGGCAAGGAAGATGAGCTGGATGTAACTATTGCCGACACAACGCTTGAAGACGCATTACTGGCGCACATGTATGCTGGTGATAAATTGGAGAGACAAGCGTTTGCAATGGATGATAGGATTGCATTTTTCATACTTCCTCACGA
The DNA here is from genome assembly GCA_963626085.1 of Alistipes ihumii. GTDB lineage: Bacteria > Bacteroidota > Bacteroidia > Bacteroidales > Bacteroidaceae > Colivivens. The sequence goes on from CAVFVJ010000029.1 coordinate 18,013, forward strand.
GTGGAAGCTCGATGACGAACATCTTGTGAAAATCGTAGAAAATTCATATTGATGCCATATAAATCAGAGAGTATTCCTATTGCTGGTACTAAGTTAGACCAGCGTAGGAAACTTTCCGATGAGCAGCGTGAAGCGATTAAGATTCTTGCGGACAAAGGGTATAGCCGCCGCAAACTGGCAGAAATGTTCAACGTCAGCAAGAGCCTTATCCAGCATGTTCTTAATCCACAACTTAGGACAGAACCAAAGAAACGCTCCACTGTTTATTGGACTGAAGCTAAGAGAAAATACAGACAACGGAAACAACAACTTTACAAAACAGGAAAATTGAGTGAAAAGAAAACAAAACACAGCAGGGGCAATCAGTACATTCATTAGGACTATACTGCCTGTTTATGGTATGGCAAACAAAAGGGATTTTGCCGTTTCTAATAATCATGCGAAATTGTCAAAGCATCCGCAAAGAGGTCGGGTGCTTGAAATGCTCAAACAGGAATATCCACAATACACTTTCTACTGGGAAACGCCTAAAGTGCTTGCGTGGTGCTAAATATCAAATTGATATGTCGTTGGACATCCAGCGAAATCTTCATCCTAAATATTCAAAATTATGTAGTAATGTTTTTAATCGACAACATCACAAAGATTATCAGTAAGTGGAAAGAAACGAGAATTGCTTCCAAGGCAATGGAACATAAGCAATATGCAGAGCAGGAGGCTCTTATTCGTTTCAATATCAGCTCATTTGACGGAAAGCCTGTCATCATCTATGGTGACGTGGTTATCTCTATTCCAAATGACAAAGAAACTGGAGACTCGCTCATCCAGTCCATGCTAAAACTTCGTGAGATTTACGTCCAATCAAAATGTAACAATGGACAAAAAGCTTGAAAAAGTCAAAGACTCGTATTTCCGCTACATCGAACTGTCGAAGTATTTATTTGCCAGTGGCGATGAAGCGGTATACGATGTCAATGAAATTCCAGCTGACAACAAATTTTATCAGCTGGCTCGTGACTTGGCTGACTCTATGGAAATTTCCTGGGAATCCATGA
>CAVFVJ010000030.1:0-19295 GCA_963626085.1 Alistipes ihumii
ATAGTAGGTGACGTGTCCCACGTCACAAATAATAAAACGTGCAGTGGGACACTGCACAGACGATAAAATGTGACGTGAGCCACGTCACCTACTAATTAGGCGGTCGAAGATTTGGGGGTAAGAAAATAAAAACCTACTTTTGCAGCACAGTTCAGTCAACTTTCAAAAACGGAGGAATAAAAGATGATTATCAATGTAGCCAACCCAATTTACGACTCGGTGTTCAAGTTCCTCATGGAGGACGAGTACTTCTCTGCCATCGAGCACCGGGACACCGAACTGATGGTCAAGACGCAAAAGTTAGAGGAAATGAGTGAGAAGCTGACAGAGAAGGACAACCAGCTAAAATCCATGGCACAGGTCATGCTGGCTAACGGCATGTCTGTAGAAGTCATTGCACAGGCAATGGGCAAGTCTGCCAAAGAGATACTGGAACTGTTTGGGGGTATCATCAACTCGCATGAAGAAAAATGTTGGTTATATGAAGATTAAGGACAGTAAAATGGAAAAGGAACTTGTACCAAACGGAGGAATACCCCGCAGCATACTTTTTGTGATGGCTGTGACGGGCGGACTGACAGTTGCCAATCTGTATTACAACCAGCCACTGCTCGAAACCATGCGCCAAAGTCTCGGTGCGACGGAGTTGCAGGCCAACCTCATCACGTTTATCACCCAGTTGGGCTATGCGCTCGGTCTCGTCTTTGTGGTGCCGCTGGCCGACAAGGTGTCGCGCCGAAAGATTGTGTCGTTAAACATGAGCATAGCCGTGGCTTGCTGCATTGCCATCGCCTTAGCCCATAGCATTTGGATTGTATGGGGCGCATCCATCATATTGGGTTGCAACAGTGTGGTGCCGCAGATGTTCATTCCCGTGGCAAACCATTTCTCAAAACCTGAGAACAAGTCGCGCAACATGGGCATTGTGCTTACCGGATTGTTGAGTGGCGTACTGGGAGCGCGTGTACTGAGTGGCTACGTGGGCGAATGGGTCGGATGGCGTGCCATGTTTGGCATTGCCGCCGTGATAATGGCAATAAGTCTTGTCGTCATACTGCGTACCCTGCCTGTGATGGCATCGAGTTTCACTGGTTCTTACGGGAAACTGATGAAGTCCGTAGTACGCATCTATCTTGGCTATCCGCCTATCCGCATCTATGCCTTGCGCGGCGGACTGAGTTTCGGTAGTATGATGGCAATCTGGTCGTGCATGGCATTCCACTTGTCCGGCTCTCCATTCCATGCCGGAAGCGATGCAGTAGGACTGCTTGGTCTCTGTGGACTTGCCGGAGCAACGGCGGCCAGCGGAATAGGAAAATTCATTCCGCGCTTCGGCATAGAATGCTTCTGCTACGCCGGAACCATCCTACAATTCATTGCATGGGGCTTTGCCATATTCCTATCGGACACTTATGTCGGTCTCATCATTGCCATCATACTTGTTGACGTTGGTGCACAATGCCATCAGTTGAGCAACCAAAGCGGTTGCCTCTCCATGGTGCCCGAAGCCACTAACCGCTGCAACACGGTGTTTATGAGTCACCTCTTTGCCGGAGGCAGCCTCGGAACGCTGAGTGCCGGTGTGGCTTGGGACAATATGGGATGGACTGGCGTATGCCTGGTGGGCATAGCGTTTGCGTTATTAAGTTTGGTAGTTTCGTTACTTTTTACTCATAGAGATTACGTAATACCGGCTCTTCCGAGGAAGCCGTAGATTAAACAAGACCGAAAGCATGTCCGCCCATAGACCTAATACTCGAAAGCAGTTATCTTCTGGGATTCAGAAAGATAACTTTCTATCCTATAATTGTAAACTCTACATGACTTTTATGACGTTTCATGAAATATGTGGCTTTAGTAGGTGACGTGTCCCACGTCACCTACTAATTAGAAATTAGGCGGTCGAAGATTTGGGGATAAGAAAAGAAGACACCGAACTGATGGTCAAGACACAAAAGATAGAGCATCTGACAGACTCCTTGAAGGATGAACTGATAGGCGTGTGGGAAAAGTCCGTAAGAAGTTCCCATCATTTCCTGTCGGAAGAAGACTTGGAGTATTACCGTACTCGCATAAGAGACATATATTTCGATGCTGTCGATTTGTATGTCATCAGAAATCCCAATATGGTTGCATTTATGGGACTGAGCGAGGATATGGTAGGATAGCGAGGGACGAGGTGGATGCAGATGGTAAGCCTTATCCGATTGTTCACTTGGAGAGATAGAGATGATTAGTCAGTTGGTTCTGTTTTCTCCGTAGCGTAGTCAATGAGACTTCTGTAGACAGGGTTGTGCGACAACAGTTGCCTATTGCCGAACACGAACAGTTGCTTGCGTGCCCTGGTCACAGCCACATTCAGTTTACGGTCAACCAGTCCTCCACCCTGCCTGACCACGTTCGACAAGATGTCCAGTTCGGTTTCCGACGTGATGGTCGTCCCATAGAGAACCACATCACGCTGGCTTCCCTGGTAACGCTCCACTGTATCGATAAGTACCTCACCAGCCTCTGAAATGCCAGCCGCATACATCGCCTGCCTCACCGTCATAATCTGTCTGCGGAACGGCACAATGATACCCAACTGACGGGAGAGGTCAAAGGACAAATTGTTCTCCGCAGCCAAGTGTTTGAGTTGGCCAACGGTCTCCGCAATCAAATCAGCCTCCCCTGCATTGGTCTTCGGACTGCGCTTACCTACAGACGGCAGAGGTACGTCGACAAAACCGAAACGGGTAGTTGCCACGAACCGCTCGTCCTCCGTATACACTCCGAACGGCAGTTGTTCCTGTTGGTGAGACAGTCCCACAGGTCGCAGTAGCCCGTCATAGAAAGTATTGCTTGCGAAGTCTGCAATATCTGGATGCATGCGTCCTTGGGAATCAAGCAGGGCATACAGCAAGTCTGAGCCTGGGTGACCGTTCACATGGTTGTACAGCCGTTCGAAGAGTGAGTTACGACAGTTGGTTAGTCCAATGCTCCTCAGCCGCTCGGACTCCACAACCGAACAGTCCTCATCCTGCACCACCACTGCTGGCAGTTGCTTATGGTCGCCTATCATGATGAACTTGCCGATGGAAGGCACTCCGCCCTGTCCGTCACATAGCAATCCCAACAATTGTGGTTCGAGGATTTGTGAAGCCTCGTCAAATATAGCTACATCGAAATGTTTGATTTTCAAGATTGCGGAAGAAGACACCAAGGAGCTGACCGTACCCACCACGATTGGGGTGTCGGCAATCAGTCGTCTCACCGACTCTCTCCTCACATCATCCCCCACCATATTCTCAATCAGATGTGGACGGAAAGACGCTCCACACGAGAGTCCCCTGCCCACACGCAGGTAATTGCAGTCGCCCAACGTCTCACAAATCTCATCCACTGCCCTGTTGGTGTACGCCAACAAGAGCAACGACTGTCCCTCCGAACGAAACTCCTCTACCATAGACTTCAGTGCGACCGATGTCTTACCCGTACCCGGAGGACCAAGCAAAAGGAAATAATCCTCCGCCTGCTTTGCCCTAAGCACTATATCATCTATCTGCGGATTGATGTATTTGCCCTTGAGCTGTACAGAGGGATTGACCGCAGCGTCCCGACGGCATAGGAGCAAGTCGCGCCGGCTCTGCGGTGCAATAAGGAACGAATAGAGACCACGGTAGAGCGTACGTATCGACGAGTCCATGTATTCGTGCTCAATGGCATACCGGCTGTCAGTAGGCAAGAGTCGAGGGTTCGACTGCGGATGTCTCAAGAGTAGCGTGACCGACTTGTCATCAAACGACTCCACCCCACAACGTATCACTTGACGGGTCACAGCCGAGTCGGAGTCGGTGTTTCTCTGGTAGAGAATGACGGAGTCGCCCACACGGAAGTTGGGTGTAGCATACTCCTGTCCAACGGGTTTCAACAGTCTGACCGACGTGATTACACCGTCGTCCGACTTATCAGTAAGCGTTGAGAGTCTTCCGTCCTCATCACAATCCAGCGACAGGTCCACCATGATGTCCCCGTCCTGCAGTTTGGTTTCAAGGTCTGTGTTCCACAGGTTAGACATCCCATGTGCCACTCCTGCACCTCCGTCGCCCACCCTCGCTATATATTGTTCACGGGCTACGAAGGAAAAGAAAGTGTAGAAGTAGTCGAGAGATAGGGAATCCGCCTCGTGCAGAGGTTGCAAGAGTTGTTCGAGAGCAGGTCGCTCATAGTCCGTCCACAAGCGTCCCGTAACCCCATTCGTATTCAAGTCGTCCGCCCTCAGTCCTTCAAGACAGTCGCGCAAATGCCCGTCCCTTATCTCCCGTTCAAGCAGCACTATCCCGTTCCTTATGTCCATCATACGGTAGACAGACTCGCGGGCTGCACTTTGTTCGAGTAACACTGGGTACTTGGAATAGAACACGTAACCGCACACCTTCTCGCGTGGCACACCCAGATTATAATAAAGTATTTCCTTGTACAGAATCATCTGCATAAGATGTTCCGTCTTGGCAGTCTGACGGAGTTTGTCCCACTGCCCCGACTTCATCTCTATCAGATTCTTGTAGTCCGTCTGCAGGAAATCGAAACGTCCCTGAATGCCCAAAGTCTCACAGAAGAACGACGGTTCGAGCATCACGTTGCCCTCAGCCCCCACGAAATTAGGGTCGGAAGCAAGCCTGCGTACCGTTGTCTTTATATTAATGAACTGTCGTTCGCACTCGTTGAAGAAACCAGCGTCAATACCGTCACAGGCTGTGATGTCAATCAGACTCGACTTGAAAGCCTTCCGCACAGACTCCACATACGACACCTCAGGATTATTCACACAGTCGTCGAGAAACTGTCCAGTGATGTTTCCCAGCACGATGTAACGGGTTGTCTCCGTCGGTTCGAACTTACGCAACAGATAATTGAGCGGAGACTCTCCGTAATCCTTCAGACAGCCACAGATGGAAGTCACGTCGACCATATAGTCGGGCTCCAGGATTATCATCTCGGGACGGACAGTCCCTGCCTCCTCGTCCACCACAGCCGACACAGCGTTGAACTGCATCCCTTTGCTTATCCGTGCGGCTGCGTTGCGTGTCTGTCCGTTGACAGAGAAGTCTATCTTCCAAAGAGACGGCTTGGACCTGTGCGGAGCTACCGCATAGATCCAGCCGTCGTCTTTTCTCTCAGCCACGAAACGTATTGACGTTCGGGCCATATCACTTGTTTCCTTTGACAAAGCGTATCTTGGAAGTGTCCCTTGGTTTTGCTTCCGGACTCTCGTCTGGATAACCTACAGCGATGATGTAACAGAGTTCATAACCCTTAGGGAAACCCAGTTTCTGAATGTAAGGCTTGGCAGCCGCAGATGTCTTGAGGAAGCTCACTGGTCCTCCCAGACAACACGTCCCCAGTCCCAGTGACTGAGCCGCCAGTATCATGTTCTCGCCCAGCAGTCCGCTGTCCACCGACGCACGTCCGTCGGGAGTGGCGATACAGATGATTGCAGGCGCATTCCTGTACATGTTCTTGAAGTTCTTGTCGCGCTTCACCATCTCAGGATTTGCCTTGACGAACAGAGCTGTCGTTTCCTTAATGAATTTCGGGTCTTCTACAACCGTCACAGCCCACTGTTGGGCGTTCATCCCGTTGGGGGCGTTGACACCACACTTGGCAATGGTCTCCAGTTTGGAGTGCTCCACCGCCTTATCCTTGTATTTTCTCACCGACCGTCTGGCCATGATGGTCTTTATGACCTCGTTCGTGTGCTGTGCTGTCTGGGCGAAAGTTGCCGCTGGAGCCATCAGCATTGCGCACAATACTATAGATTTGATGTTCATAGCAGTATTTTTTGTTTGGATAGTTTAGTCCGTTATTCCCACTCTATCGTTGCTGGTGGCTTTGAGGAGATGTCGTAGCATACACGGTTAACTCCCTTCACCTTATTTATAATATCGTTGCTCACCTTAGCCATGAAGTCATAAGGCAGTTTCGCCCAGTCGGCAGTCATCGCGTCAGTGGAAGTTACAGCCCTAAGCGCAACCGGGTGCTCGTATGTACGCTCATCGCCCATAACGCCCACCGACCTTACCGTCGAGAGAAGTATCGCACCCGCCTGCCAAATCTGATCGTACAGGCTCACCTCAATCTCTCCGTCCTTCATGTCAGCCGGCACTCCTGCGGCAAGCACTCTACGAGCCTCCTCACCAGAGAGTTTCACCTTATATTCACGCAAGCCACGCACATAGATGTCGTCCGCATCCTGAAGGATACGCACTTTCTCCGGGGTGATATCCCCGAGGATACGCACAGCCAGTCCCGGTCCTGGGAACGGATGACGGGTAATCAGGTGTTCAGGCATACCGAGACTGCGCCCCACCCTGCGCACTTCGTCCTTGAAGAGCCACTTCAGTGGTTCGCACAGCGAGAGGTTCATCTCCTTAGGCAGACCGCCCACATTATGGTGACTCTTGATGGTCTTGCCCGTTATATTGAGGCTCTCGATGCGGTCGGGATAGATGGTGCCCTGCGCGAGCCACTTGGCATCTTTTATTTTCTTTGCCTCAGCATTGAACACCTCCACAAAGTCACGTCCGATAATCTTGCGCTTCTGTTCCGGGTCGGTCACACCTGCCAAATCAGCGAAGAACTTGGCACTTGCGTCCACACCGATAACGTTAAGTCCGAGACACTCGTAGTCGTGCATCACGTCATGGAACTCGTTTTTCCTCAACATTCCGTGGTCCACGAAAATACAAGTCAGTTGGTTTCCTATCGCCTTGTTCAGCAATACAGCAGCCACCGATGAGTCCACACCGCCCGACAGACCGAGAATCACCCTGTCGGAACCAATCTGTTCCTTCAACTCGCGCACGGTAGACTCCACGAACGACGCACTACTCCAGTCTTGCTTTCCACCACAGATGTCGACCACGAAGTTCTTCAGCAGTTGAGTGCCTTGAAGCGAGTGGAACACCTCTGGATGGAACTGTACGCCCCACACCTTCTTGTCCTCCATCTGATAAGCAGCATACTCTACAGTGTCAGTAGACGCAATCTTACGGAAACCTGCTGGAATCTTCGTTATAGTGTCCCCATGGCTCATCCACACCTGACTGCCCTCCACGATGGAACTGAACAGAGGGTTGTCCGCCTCCATCCACTGCAGGTTGGCGCGTCCGTACTCACGCAGTCCGGCTGGCTCCACCGTTCCTCCGAACGTCTGTGCCATCAGTTGTGCTCCGTAACATATTCCAAGCACTGGATACTTGTCAATTATAGGTTTGAGGTCGGGATGAAACGCCTTTTCGTCGTACACACTGAAGGGGGAGCCACTCAAGATCACACCTATCACGGACTCGTCCTCGAATGGGAACTTGTTATAAGGGAGAATCTCACAGAACGTGTCGAGCTCGCGCACCCTTCGTCCGATGAGTTGCGTGGTCTGTGAGCCAAAGTCGAGAATAATGATTTTCTGCATTTCTACTAAATATGAATTTTGCTGCAAATTTACGTAAAATCCACGGATTGCAGTCTTTGACTGGGGAAGAAAAACTCGAAGGTTACGGAAAAATTACGGCACGATGTTGAATCGTGCGGTTAAAAGCAACAATTCTGCATTAGTAGGTGACGTGTCCCACGTCACATCTTATTGAGTGTGCAGTGAGACACTGCACCTACTATGGGTTGAGTGTGCAGTGGGACACTGCACCTACTATGGGTCAGTCTGTAAGATTTTCCAGTCAGAGAGAAATGTCCGCCCCATTGACCTTCACCCTGCGCACCGACATGTTTTCGATGTACTCCGGATGGAAGTCCGCCTTGTCCGCCTTGATGTCGCAATCCTCGAAAAGGAAGTCCTTCAGACTGTATTGTTCTTCGTTGGGCACGACATTGAAGAAGGTATTGCAGTCGAGTTTGATTCGTCTCATCACTATGTTGTTGCTGTACGACATGGGCGTGTCCTTCCGGTCTTTCAGGTCGTAGAACTGAGTCCACGGACGAATAAGGAGGAAGTTCTTGGCGTTGCCGGTGATGTCCTCCACCGTAATATATTCGTAGTGCTGTGGAGTGTCGGGACGCATCTTCAGCCACAACAGGTTGGTCGCTTCATCCACCTTGATGCGCCGCAGCACTATGTTGCGGTCGTAGATAGACTCACTTCCACAGGTGAGGCAACTGGCACAGAAGCCGAACACGCAGTCCTCGATGATGATGTTTTCGTTGCCTCCGTTCTCTGGCATCTTCACTGGGTCGTCCGCCCACGGTCCCTTGCCACCTTTCAGTGCAACAGCATCGTCATCGACCGACATATAACAACCTCTGACGAGCATGTTGCGGCAGGCATCGATGTCGATAGCGTCCGTAGACGGGGCACGCACCGGTTTGTAAAGCGACGTGATTCGCAAGTTCAGCAGTTTCACGTTCTCGCACTTGTAGTAGTGGGTTGTCCAGAACGGAGAGTTCTGCAGACTCACGTTCTCAATCTGCACGTTCCTGCAGTTGGAGATATACACCAGTCGCGGACGTTGCTCGTCCTTGTTCGTGCATTGCGGATTCCACGAGCGACGCAACCAAAACTGTTTCCAGTAAGGCAGTCCGTTGCCGTCGATGGTGCCCTCGCCAGAGATGGTGAAGCCATCCAGCCCGTCAGCATTGACCAGTGCCGGGAAGTACTTGCATGTCTCGCCCTCTATCCGTGTGGTCATCACAGGGAAGTCGCTTATCTGGTCAGAGCCCTTCAGTACTGCCCCTTTCTCCAAATAGAGGTGGGTGCCTTGTCTGAAGAACAGTGCACCACTTACGAACGTGCCCGAGGGTACTACCATCACACCACCTCCATCAGCAGCCATACGGTCGATGAGTGACTGCAACTGAACGGTGTACACCTGTCCGTCCATGAGCACTCCGTAGTCAGTAATCCTGTACTGTCTGCCAAGCCGGGACAAGTCCACGTGGGTCGTGTCGCGAAACCATGCGGGCACTTCAGTCCCGTCTGGGAAAAAGTCCTTTTCACTCTTCCTCGCCTCAGCCGTCAGCGCGAGCGCGAGAATGGAACACATCAAAAGCAATTTCATAATCCAAAAACATTTATCCGCCACAAAAATACAAAAATATCACAACAACGCCCCCCAAACCCGGAACTTTTCGTTAACTTTGTGGTAAATAGCATTCATATGGACGAAATAAAGGAAGGAGACAGTATAACCCATCACCTTGGCGGCATGTACCAGAACTGGTTTTTGGACTACGCCAGTTACGTGATACTGGAACGTGCCGTGCCTCACATCATGGACGGACTGAAGCCTGTACAGCGGCGCATCCTCCATTCGATGAAACGGATGGACGACGGTCGTTACAACAAGGTGGCGAACATAGTTGGACACACGATGCAGTTCCACCCCCACGGTGATGCTTCCATCAAGGACGCACTGGTGCAGTTGGGGCAGAAAGACCTGCTTGTAGATTGTCAGGGAAACTGGGGCAACATACTCACGGGCGACGATGCAGCTGCCGGCAGGTACATTGAGGCGAAGCTCTCGAAGTTCGCCAACGAGGTGGTGTTCAACCCAAAGACAACCGAATGGAAGCTGTCGTACGACGGACGCAACAAGGAACCCATCACCCTACCTGTCAAGTTCCCGTTGTTGCTCGCGCAAGGAGTCGAGGGCATTGCCGTGGGACTCTCGTCCAAGATACTGCCGCACAACTTCAACGAGATCTGTGAGGCTGCCGTGCACTACCTGCACGACGAGCCATTCCAGCTGTACCCCGACTTTCTCACTGGTGGTTCGGTGGACGTGTCGAAGTACAACGACGGACAGCGTGGCGGTTCGGTGAGGGTGAGGGCGAAGATTGAGAAGCTCGACAACAAAACTCTCGTCATCCGCGAGATTCCGTTCGGCAAGACATCCACCACCCTCATCGACTCTATCCTCCGTGCCATCGACAAAGGTAAGATTAAAGCAAGGAAGGTGGACGACAACACTGCTGCCAACGTTGAGATACTGGTGCACCTGATGCCGGGCATTTCAAGCGACAAGACCATCGATGCGCTTTATGCCTTCACCGACTGCGAGATAAGCATAAGCCCCAACTGTTGCGTCATCGACAACCGTATGCCGCAGTTCCTCACCGTCAGCGACGTGCTCCGCCGTTCGGTGGACTACACCAAGTACCTCATCCGTAGGGAACTGGAAATCCGTAGGGACGAGCTCATGGAACAACTCTTCTTCTGTTCACTGGAGAAGATATTCATCGAGGAGCGCATCTACAAGGGCAAGCCGTTCGAGAATGCGGAAAACACGGATGCCGCCCTCGCCTATGTAGACGAGCGCCTGGAACCGTTCAAGAAAGACCTGGTGAGGGAGGTAACACGAGACGACCTGCTTCGTCTGCTTGAGATAAAGATGCAACGTATCCTCAAGTTCAACAAGGACAAGGCGGACGAGCTGATTCTGAAGATTAAGGATGAATTGAAGCAGATTGCGCGCGACCTCGACAATTTGGTGGAAGTGACAGCCGACTGGTTCAAGTATCTGCAGAGCAAGTACGGCTCTGACTATCCACGACTCACAGAGATACGCAACTTCGACACCATACAGGCAGCAACAGTTGCCGAGGCAAACCAGAAACTATACATCAACCGTACTGACGGCTTCGTGGGTACTGGTCTGAAGAAGGACGAGTTTGTGTGCAACTGTAGCGACATTGACGACATCATCATCTTCTACAAGGACGGAACGTACAAGACCACAAAAGTGTCGGAGAAGACGTTCGTGGGAGAGACGGAGAAGGCGAAGAGGGAAAAGCGGAAGACTGAAATCATACATGTGGCTGTATTCAAGAAGAACGACAGCCGCACCATATACAACGTGTGCTACAAGGATGGGACAAGTGGTGTAACGTACATCAAACGGTTCAACATAACTACACTGAGCCGCGACCACGAGTACGACTTGACGATGGGCACGCCTAAGTCGAGGGTCACTTACTTCACTGCCAACGCCAACGGTGAGGCGGAGGTCATTAAAGTGACGCTCAAGCCACAAGCGAAACTGAAGAAGCTCATCTTCGACAAAGATTTCAAGGACATTGCCGTCAAGGGACGGAGCGCAAGGGGTAACCTGCTCACCAAGTATGAGGTGCTGCGAATCGGACTGAAGTCGCACGGAGGCAGCACCCTGGGAGGACGCGACGTGTGGTTCGATGAGGACGTGAAACGACTCAACTACGAGAACCACGGCAAGTACCTCGGGGAGTTCTTCAATGACGACAAGATACTGGTGGTGCTCGAAAACGGAGAGTTCTACACCACTGGCTTCGACATCAACAACCACTACGAGCAGAACATACTGGTGATTGAGAAGTACGACAGTGACAAGGTGTGGACAGCTGTGCTTATGGACGCTGACAACCAAAACCTGCCCTACATCAAACGCTTCACCATGGAGGAGTCGCGCAAACGGCAGAACTGCCTTGGCGACAATCCCGAGTCTCGTCTGCTGTTGCTCACCGACTCTGCACGTCCGCTGCTCGTGCTGACCTTCGCACAACCAGACACCTTCCGCGGCCCACAAGAACTCGACGCTGAAGAGTTCATTGCTGTCAAGGGTTTCAAGGCCAAAGGCAAACGGCTCACGCCCTATGCACTGGAGAGCGTTGAGGAGAAAATTGTGGAACCCGAGATATCTGATGAGACGGAGGACAATAATGACGGACAGGAGTCTGAAGACAATACTGACGAACTGGACGGAAACGATAGCGTAACGGACAAGGCTGAGGAGGAGACCACAGACGAGGTTGAGACTCCAGAGTACGAGAAGTCTAAGCACAAAGAGCCAGAGCCCGAAGTGCACGAGTCAGACGAGGAATACCGCAAGAAGAACCCACCCCACCATGAAGGGCCGATACAACTGACTCTCTTTTAGCCCATGCGAAAATTGACAGCGATACTGGCGGTAATGATAGGTTGCACGTTGGGTGCGCAAGCGCAGGACGTGACGACGGACAAGCCTGTAACCCGATTTTTATTCAACACGGGGTCGTTCAACGTGCTCGACACCTACCTCTCTCCTTATTCATATAAGGGGCAACGGTTGGGCTTGACTTTGGAGAAGCAGTACAATCACACGGTGCACCGCACACACATATATTACGGTTGGCTGAAGAACCCAGCGAAGAACACGGACGAGTTCGACGCTGGACTCTCCTACTCTCTCGCCCACCACTTCCAGATACTCAGTTCTGGTAACTGGACTTTGAAGGCTGGACCGATGGGACAGGCGCGACTGGGTTGTCTCTACAACAGGCGTAACGGCAACAACCCTGCACAGGCGAAAGCCTCACTCATGGCACACGCGTCAGCAGCAGCCACCTACTTCTTCCGTCTGCGAGGCGAGGAATGGAAGGTGGAGGGAACGCTCGACGTACCAGTCATCGGACTCGCCTACTCCCCACAGTTCGGACAGTCGTACTACGAGGAGTTCGTGGGAGGACACTACGACCACAACTGTGTGCTGGCGCACACGTTCAACACTCCATCGGTGGAATACCGTCTGCTGCTCGGCTTCCCAGTGAGGCGCGCACGGTGCTACTTGGGCTACAACGGACAGATCTACCAAACGAAATACAACAACCTACGCTACCACGCCTACGCACACTCGTTGGTCGTCGGAATAAAACTGTAGGCACAACAACTGAAGACTACATGAAAGGACACACCATCATATCAACGCTCCTGTCCATACTCCTGCCACTCACACTACTCGGAGGGTGCGTCGGAGAGGAACTGCCGTCGGACAACACCCCCTCGGGCAACCTTGAGGCACTGTGGCAGTTGCTCGACGAGCGGTACTGCTTCTTCGACTATAAGAAAGAGGAGCTGGGCTTGGACTGGGACGAGGTGCACGAGAAATACCAGAAGCAGGTGAACGACAAGATGTCCTCACTGCAACTCTTCGAGGTGTGCTGCAACATGATAGGAGAACTTCGCGACGGACACGTCAACCTCGGAGCGTCGTTCGACCTCGGGCGCAACTGGAGTTTCTGGGAAGACCATACGGAGAACTACTACGACTCCATTGCTCGTGGATATCTGGGCACGGACTACAACATAGCGTCCGCACTGAAGTTCAAGGTATTGGACGACAACATAGGCTACGTTAGGTGCGAGAGTTTCAGCGACGGACTGGGCGACGGCAACATAAGTAGCATGATGACCCTACTCGCCCCCTGCAACGGACTGATAGTGGACGTGAGAGGCAACGGTGGAGGTAAAATGACCAACGCACGGAAACTGGCGTCCTTCTTCATCAACGAGAAGACACTCGTGGGCTACTCCTACCACAAGACCGGCAAGGGACACAGCGACTTCTCCTCGCCCGAGGCGGAGTATCTAGAACCGGCAAGCGGCATGAGGTGGCAGAAACCGGTGGTGGTGCTCACCAACCGCAAATGCTACTCCGCCACCAACGAGTTCGTGAAGATGATGAAGTGCGCCCCCACCGTAACCCTACTGGGCGACACCACTGGCGGAGGGTCAGGACTGCCGTTCACACAGGAAGTGCCGTGCGGATGGAGCGTGAGATACAGTGCGGTGGTCTACATCGATAAGGACAAGCAACACACCGAGTTCGGCATTGCGCCCGACATACGGGTGGACATGGACATGGCGGACGTAGCCCGACGCAAGGACACCCTCATCGAAAGGGCGCGCCAATACTTAAACGGAAACGACAAATGATTGACTACAGTATACTTGAAGGAAAGACTGCAGCGTTCTTCACCTTGGGATGCAAGCTCAACTTCGCTGAGACATCAACCCTTGGCGAAGCTCTCATGAGACATGGGGTGAGGAAAGCGAAGAAAGGTGAGGCAGCGGACATCTGTGTGGTCAACACGTGCAGTGTGACTGCGCAGGCAGACAGCAAGTGCCGCCAGGCCATCCACAGGATAATAAAGGAGAACCCCGGAGCGTTCGTAGCAGTCACTGGTTGCTACGCGCAACTGAGTCCGCAGACTATCAGCGACATCCCTGGAGTGAATCTCGTGGTGGGTGCGCAGTACCGGGGCGAACTGATTCCACAGATGTGCTACATGATGAGTCAAGGCACACCGTTGGAAGAAAACAAGCAGGACAAAGAAAATAAGGAGAAAGAAGAGGAAGAGCAAAACAAGGAGGAAAAGAAGGGAAAGGAACGTGAATTCTTCCCCTCGTGCTCGCGTGGTGACCGTACCCGTTACTTCCTCAAGGTACAGGACGGCTGCAACTACTTCTGCACCTACTGCACCATACCCATGGCACGTGGCAGAAGCCGCAATGGCTCCATCCAGTCCCTCGTGGAACAGGCACGCACCGTAGCCGAGGAGGGCGGCAAGGAGATTGTGCTGACTGGCGTGAACATCGGGGACTTCGGACGCACCACTGGTGAGACCTTCCTCGACCTCATACGCGAGCTCGACAAGGTGGACGGCATCGAGCGTTACAGGATTTCGTCCATCGAGCCCGACCTTCTCACCGATGAGATAATAGAGTTCTGCGCACAGTCGCGCTCCTTCATGCCTCACTTCCACATACCACTGCAGAGCGGTTGCGACGAGGTGTTGCGACTCATGCACCGCCACTACGACACTGCCCTCTTCCGCCATAAGACCGAGCGCATCAGGGAACTGATGCCTGACTGCTTCATCGGGGTGGACGTGATGACTGGTACGAGGGGCGAGACACAGGAGTACTTCGACCGTGCCTATGACTTCATCCAGAGCCTCGACATAACCCAGTTGCATGTGTTCACCTACTCTGAACGCCCTGGCACGAAAGCCTTGCAGATTCCCCACACGGTAAGTCCCGAGGAGAAGCACGAACGTACCACACGGTTGCTCAGACTCTCCGACGAGAAGACGCACGAGTTCTACAGCCGTCACATAGGTAGGACTGCCAAGGTTCTGATGGAACACACGTCGAGACCAAGTAAGCCGATGAACGGCTTCACAGATAACTATATTAGGGTGGAAATGTCCAATGACAAGAGTCTGGACAACCGCATCGTGCAAGTACGGCTGGAAGGATTCAACAAAACGAACGATGCCTTATGTGCAAGCTTGCTATAGTAATACTCAACTGGAACGGGGCGGAGATGATGCGCAAGTACCTGCCCACAGTCATCGACTGCTCTCAGCACGAGAGCGTGGAGGTCATCGTGGCTGACAACGCCTCCACTGACAACTCTGTAGACATGTTGCGGACTGAGTTCCCCGACACACGCGTACTGCGACTCGACCGCAACTACGGCTTTGCTGAGGGCTACAACAGGGCGTTGGCACTTGTCGACGCGGAGTACTACCTGTTACTCAACAGTGATGTGGAGATACGACAAAAGGATTGGACTGCACCGATGATACAGTACATGGACACCCACAGGGACGTGGCAGCGTGCCAACCCAAATTGCTTAAGCTCCGTGAGGAAAGCCCGTCCGAGGGACACCTCTTCGAGTATGCTGGAGCTGCAGGAGGCTTCATAGACAAGTACGGCTACCCCTACTGCCGCGGCAGGGTCTTCACCACGGTGGAGAAGGACAAGGGGCAGTACGACGACATAGTGCCAGTCATGTGGGTCACGGGTGCAGCCATGATGGTGAGGGCGGAAGCCTACCGCAAGGCTGGCGGACTCGACCCCACGTTCTTTGCCCACATGGAGGAGATTGACCTCTGTTGGCGGTTGCGCATCATGGGCTACCGGCTGGTGTGCGTCAGCTCCAGCACAGCCTTCCACTTGGGCGGAGCGACACTCAACCAGGGCAACGCGAGGAAGACCTTCCTTAACTTCCGCAACAACCTGCTGATGCTATACAAGAACTTGCCGCAGGCTGAGCTGCGGAGGGTGCTTCAAGTAAGGCGGTTGCTCGATCTGCTTGCCGCTTTGCAGTTCCTCTTGAAGGGCGACACAGCCAACATGACGGCAGTACTCAGGGCAGACTGGGAATTCAAACGGTTGAAGCCATCGTACAGGGCAGTGCGCGAGGAGATACAGAAGAACCGTGCTTTGTCAGTCGACAGAGAAACGGGAGCTGGAAAGATAGGCGCTGAAGCCCCTCTACCCGACCACACCGATGTCTCCATCCTCTGGCAGTACCACGTCCTCGGGAGGAAGACATACGACAGATTACATGGGATAACGACACATTAACAGTTTTGTAGCATTTTCGAAACATCAACCTACTACCTTTGCATGGTAAACACACAGAAAGACATGAGAAAAACAAGTATGAGAAGCGTCTGTATGCTGACGCTGATGCTGTGCCTGCCAGGAGCGGCAAGCGCACAGGACATGAAGATCGGTGGAACAATACGTGGAAAATATGAATGGCAGCCACAAGACGGTGAGAACCGTTTCGAGGTGCGCTCCACACGAGTGAACGTAACGGGAAAGCTCAATCCCCAGATATCATACAAGGCGGAGATTGACCTCTGCGACGAGGGACAGATAAAGATGCTCGACGCCTACACACGCGTCCATCCGTGGAAGACACTCACTCTGACCATCGGACAGATGCGAGTGCCGTTCACCATCGATGCCCATCGTGCGCCCCACCAACAGTTCTTCGCCAACCGCTCATTCCTCGCCAAGTACGTGGGTAACGTGCGCGACGTGGGTTTCTGTGCCGGCTATACCTTCGACCTCGGAATGCCACTGATAGTGGAGGCTGGACTCTTCAACGGTTCGGGACTGACTAGCCAAAAGGACTACTGGACACGCCAGGTCAACTTCTCTGCCAAAGCACAGTTGAAATTGCCATTCGGACTCAATGTAGTCTTGAGCGCACAAAAGATAAAGCCGTCCACCGCTATCATCACCATGTACGACTGCGGACTCTCATACACCCATGGCGGACTGCTGGCTGAAGTGGAGTACCTCTATAAGCACTACCAGCACGATGCATTCCACCCCGTCAACTCATTCAACAGCATCCTAAGCTACGACATCCCCCTGCGCCATTGTTTCTTCCACGAAATCACACCGCTGGTGCGCTACGACTACATGCAGGATCACAGCGATGGCAAGCACTACCTCGACGGAGCTGTGAACGATGCTGGTACGCTCATCGTAAACGACTATCAGCGCAGCCGCATCACTGCTGGAGCGACTCTGAGCATCGACAAGCCGTTCATTTCCGACATCCGCATCAACTTCGAGAAGTACTTCTACCGCAACGGAGCTGTCGTCAAAGTATCAGAGCAAGACAAGATAGTCATCGAGGTGATGACACACTTCTAACACATACGTAGTCGTCGCCTTAGACACTCGTTCGTTGCATCGTCAATAAGACATAACGATAAGATGAAAAAGTTGATTTTAATTTATACGTTCCAGATCATTCTACTTTCATCCATTCCATCAATTCCTCATTGAAGTATTTCACCCATACTCCATAGGTATGCTGCGCAGACTGCATCGTACCAACAAGAAAACCTGGAGTAGACTTGAATTCAGAAAGACCACGATAATAATACATCTTTTGCTCATTGTCAATGACAAAGGGCAGGATGTCATTTCGGAGGCACTCACGGAAAAGAATGAGACGCCCCACCCTACCATTGCCATCTTGAAAAGGATGTATACTCTCGAATCTCCAATGGTATTCAGCGAGCGTATGGATACTGACATCACTTCGACTCTCATACCACCGTGACAATTCCTGCATCTTCTTCTCCACGTCTGCCGGTCGGCAAGTCTCATGTCCGCCCACCTCATTGGCGAGTCTCTTCCAATCGCCTATATTAAAGTAAGTCTTTTGGGCATCAGCCGTCCCTGTCTTCAGGATGCGATGAAACTCCTTCATCATTTCAGCTGTCAGCGGCTCCTCTATCGTGTGTAACAGATAATCGAACGCCACAAAATGATTGGTAGTCTCAATTATATCATCCACAGGAACAGCCTCCTGATCTTTGAAACCTATGGTACGGGTCTCAAAGATATAGCGAGTCTGTTCCTCGGTCAGTTTGCTACCCTCAATGCGATTGGAGTTATATGCCAATTGCACCTGGGTCTTATGGTAAAGCCCTCCCCTGCGGCGAGACAGTTGCTCATCGAGTAGAAATGCGGTAAGTTTGTTCATAACATATTGTCCTGTCTTACTTTTCAAAGGCAAAGATACACATTATAATTGAGAAAAGCCTTGTTTCCATAGTCAATAAACAACAAAATTCGGGGGAAAAGCCAACAAATATAGGTAAAGTCTTGATTTAAGGCTGTGAAAGTTGTATCTTTGCATAGTTGAAATCTCCATTCCGTACTACGGAACGCACATTCGCAAGTTCGGAACGGCCGTTCCGTAGTACGGAACGTACATTCCGAACAACGGAACGAAACTTTCATATAGGGATAAAGAGACTTTCATATAGTCCCACATACAACTTTACCCTATGACAGACAAAACGACATATAAACACAGGAAGTTATGGCTAAATACAAATTACAAGAAAAGCCAGATGTACACCACACTGGCAAGAAGCGAGTCTATCCCAAGATGGTAACCAACCGGCAACTGGACACCAAGGAGTTCATCGAGAATATGCGGTTTCACAACCATGCCATCTCAGAGAGCGTGGTAACAGCCGTGCTCACCGACGTGGCAGACTACCTCGGTGAGATGCTCGCTATGGGATATACGGTAAAGTTAGACAACATCGGCACTTTTTCTCTCTCCCTCGACTTCGATGACGACAAGCCCGTGGAAATACAGGACGATGACGACAAGATGCTCTATCGCAAGGTAAAGGTGAAGGATGTAAACTACAAGTCAGACACCGAACTCGTGAAACGCATCAACCGAGACATAGAACTGAAGCGCGACATGGGAGGCGTGAGCCGACTCTACAAGCAGGAATACACCTTGGAAGAACGCATCGAGCGAGGCAAGCAATGGCTGGAGGCGCACGCCTTCTTCACTCTGCAAGACTATGCCAACCTCAACAATCTGAGTCGCACCACAGCCTCACTGGAACTGAAGAAATTGACACACGGTGACGATGCCCCCTTCTGTTGCACGGGAAGTGGAAGCCACAAGGTCTGGGTGAGGAAGATATAGAAGGGTAAGCAAGGCGCAGTAGAAGGATGACATGGTGCAGAGCATATCGAGCTATTGTAATCGAAAAGGAGGCTCATTATGATACATCTATATCATGATACAGATTCTCACAGAGGAACACGGACCTCCGGCAGATAGAGGGAAAGGGATACTCAAAAGAATATGCTGCTGACAACAGGATTGTCTACCAAATAGGTTGTAACTTCTCATCCAAGACCGGCACTATCGACGGATGG
>CAVFVJ010000031.1:0-108692 GCA_963626085.1 Alistipes ihumii
AAAACAATTACTTCTCTGATGGCATTGGTGGTGACAATAATGTTTGCCACAAGTGCAATGGCAGACCCAACAAACATTGGTGCTAAAGTGGAATGTTACTCTACTGCCGGCTACACACAAAAGTACTGTACTCTTCCTCTCACAACGATTGCTCAGTTCCTTGACACAGACACCGCTACTCTGGTGGCTGCACTCAACGAGCAGGCTAAAAACATTGTTGATTATGAGGTGCAGAACGTTGATCCAATCATCTTCAATGTATCTGACGGAACAACCAAATCAGCATACTACACCCAGGGTGGTGTTGGTGGTTTCTGGATGGATGAGAATTCCAATGTTGTAGAATGGGGAGATACCACAGGTGCCAGATGGTTCAACACAGTGTCATGGGATGCGAACGAGGATGAATTCAGTATCGGTGTCGGTCAGTATCCAAACGCAAACAAACCTGGCGACGAGTTCAAAACGACTATCGCCATTGAGTACAACAACCAGGTTATCAACTGGAATATCATTCTCAGAGTGATAGAGAAGCCAGCTGTTGACGTGACTCCAGTCCTTTCCAAACTCACAATCATCGACAACAAAGAGGTGACAGTTAAACAGTATGTACGCACTGGCTACGATGCCGACAACGTGACATTAGCCCTCGGTGATGCAAGTACAAAGTTGGGACTTGATCCTGCTACTGTGGCAGAAAATCTTGCGGACTACCTGTACTGTACTAACTACGACACGGAAAATGAAGTTGTCAAAGACTCTTTGACTAATGTGTCTACAGCTAATGGTTACGGTTGGTGGCTGACTTCAGTATATGATGAGAATACTGGCAATGAGTCAGACGAGTGTGCAGCGGTAGCTTATGGTACCAACAATGTCTTCTTTGTACAGGCATTCACATACAATGCTGACACCCTCAGCTTCCAGCTTGGACAGTACCCTTCCACTTTGACTGTAGGCTCTAACCGTTACGTCTACCTCTATCTTATCAACGGTACAAACGCTGTACGCATCAAGGTTTGCCTCAATATCATTGAAAAACCTAAGTCTGACGTGACATTCGACAAGATGACCAAAGTCGGTGGTGAGGAAGTTTCTTTCTTACGTGACCCATCACTCGGCTATGGTGTTAGCACTTACTATTTCGATGCAGACTCAATTGCAGCCCTCTTCGGTGAAGATGTAGCGGCTTCAGACCTTACATTCCAGGCATTGACCGCAGAAAACGAACTGACTGACTCATATACAGCAAATGGAGGTTTCTGGATGGATCTTGAGTCACATCCTGTATCATGGGGTTCAGGCACTAAGATTTACTTCGCTGAGTACACTCAAAATGATTCTGAACTGTCTTATTTCAACATAGGCAACATGGATACTCAGGATTTCGTACTTGGTACTGTAACTGCCGGATCAGTGTTCCTCGTATACGACGACAAGTACTACGAGTTTGCAATGAGAGTACAGATGGGTGAGAAGGAAGAACCTACAGACTACACCGTTGCTACTTGCAAAACTGTTGCTACTTACCAGTACGAGTATCAGATCGTTCCGAACTCTGAATATCAGGACTACACTATGATGGACACAACCATCTTCCTCGACATGACTGAGGTTGAGAGTTTGCTCGGAACAAGCAGTCCTACATTCTATGCAGAGACTTATGCTGACTCTACAGGCAACATCTTCTCAAAGAAATACACTTGTGCTCCCAACCCAGGCTTCTGGATGGATCCAGACACTTTGAATGAGCACCGCTCAGTAGCATCTGGATGGGCAAACACCAACTCTTACGGAATCTGCTTCACTGACAACTACTTCCAGTTCTTCCAGTACCCGAACTCTTCAGCAGTTGCAGTTGGCAAATACTACACAGACAACTTCTACCTTGTAAACCTCAAGACAGGCAAGAAGATTCAGTACACTATCACAGTGAAGTATGTTGAGGAACTGACGAAGCACGCTAACGTAGGTCAGGTGAACCTAGCAGGAAAGGCTCGTGGCGAAGATGGTGTATACGGAGCATTGACAGACGTTGACCTCACTGCAATGTACACAGCCTTCGGTTGTACAGCTGAAGAATTTGAGGCTGCTGGTTCTTGGGTTGCTCAAAATCAGTCTGGCACATACACTGAGGACAACTACGATACAGCAGAAGGTTTCATGTTCGACGCTACAGGCAAGACTGTCGATGATGGAACTGAAGTTTTGAAAGTCGGAATTAATGAGGACGGACAACTCGCTACATGGATTATCGACGACTCTAACCTCGACAATGAGTACACTGTATCATTCGCAGCCCTCTACAACGACCAGATGTATTACTTCTACGTAACCGTTAACAAGGACGGTGTTCCAGCTGCAATCGACGGAATCAAGGACAACACTGTCAAATCTGGTGTAATCTACGACCTCTCAGGCCGCAAGGTGATTACTCCTTCAAAGGGTCTTTACATCCAGAACGGCAAGAAGTTCATCATAAAATAATGCAAAACAGTTATAATACCAACACTAAGCGGTGCGTCCCAACGGACGCACCGCTTTTAGTAGGTGACGTGTCCCACGTCACATTTAAAATCTGTGCAGTGAGACACTGCACCTACTATCTCGACGTGTCCCACGTCACATTTAAAATCTGTGCAGTGAGACACTGCACCTACTAATTTTCCACATCAGACAAAATAATTCCTTGTATCGGCTTAACGAAACGGAATTATCCATATCTTTGCAACGTATAAACTATACATAGGAGGATGGCATGAATACAGTTGCATTAAACAATAAACTGACAAAACGTATTCCTTATTGGAACGAGTTGGAGAAATTGAGCAAAGATGATAAAATAAACATTATTGCAATGTTGTCATTGTCAATTGCAGACTCAAATGAAAAGGAACCAAAGAAAGACAGAACAAGGGAAATGATAGAACGTTGTTGTGGGTCCTGGGTCGGGGAACAGACAGCTGAAGAGATTATTGCCAATATCAATAACAGCAAGCGTTCGAAATCAGAACCTGTAAAGTTCGACTGACATGAATTACCTTTTGGACACCAACATCTGCATAGACTTCATAAGAGGAAAGCGAGGTATTGCCTCAAAATTTGCGGAAATTGGACAAGAGCATTTATTCATATCTGAGATTACCCTTGGTGAACTTCTATATGGAGCACAATGTAGCGACAGACCATCGGAGAATATGAAGGTAGTCCATGTGTTTTGCGAATATGTAAACATACTACCTACAAACGGTATATGGGAAGAATTTGCTGTACAGAAAACCTGTTTACGCAAGAAAGGACAACTGATTGAAGATGCAGACATTATAATAGGTGTAACAGCAATTGTCCACAACATGATATTGGTTTCAGAAAACATCAAACATTTAGAGCGACTCAACGGAATAATTGTTGAGAATTGGGCGGAATGTCAATCTCATGTCTGACGCATGCGTTTGTTTGCTCTCGTTTAGTAGGTGACGTGTCCCACGTCACATTTTAATATCTGTGCAGTGAGACACTGCACCTACTAATTACCTACTTCCGACAAAATAATTCCTTATATCGGCTCAATGAAACGGAATTATCCATAACTTTGCAAATCATAATAAAACAAGACATTATATGATTAGAAGTATTACACGAACAATGGCTCTGGCAGTCCTCATACTGGTTGCCACAGCATCACAAGCACAAACTCTCAATCTCTCGGACTTGAAAATTGTATGCAAAGCAGAGATTACAACTACACAAGCTGTACGTAAGGTTCAGTCTGAAGGCAAAGTCGCTGGCTATATTGCCAAGACAGTAGAGAAAATCGGATATTCAGAAGAAGATCTCACTGGTGCACTGTACGTAAACCAGTTCGACACCGATACGGAGGCAGCCTCTGGAACACTCGCAAACATTGATGGCAGTTGCTCGATGACAGAGGCGTATGATACAAACACCGGCACAGAGACAGGTGAACTGGTGGCTGTCAACGCAGACAATGACAAAGTCTTAGCTTACATCACAGACTTTGACTATGAAGACGGCAAACTCTCGTTCACCTTCGGTCAGATTGGCAAAAAGTTGGTTGCCGACAAGACTTACACATTAAAACTATACCTGGTGAAGGGCACTGACGCAGCCGAGATTACAGTTACTGTCAAAACAAAAGACCTCTCCACCTTCAACGTCAACAGCATGACGAAACTGGGCGAGAAGAATTTTGAGTCTGACATTTTCTACAATAGTAGCTACAACTACAAGAATATAGACCTCAACACTGATTCACTGAAAGAATTACTTCTCGACGGAACAGACGGTGTTGACAATTCCGAGCTGGTACTCTATGCGATGCAGTCAGAAGATGGTACCCTGACAGACAACGGACAGGCAAACTACGGAGGTTTCTGGCTTGATGCACAGGGTTATGCATGTTCATGGGGACAGGGAACATCTGTGTTGTTCTGTGAGCCTAAGACCGACGGTGACCTGTCTGAGTTGCACGCTGGTATCTACCCTGACTACGGACTCAGAAACACATCTCTTACTGGAACTGTCTATGTCGTAGGCTCAGGCAAGAGCTACTATCAGGTGAACGTGAAACTCAACGTACTTCCCCAGCCTACCGTTCCACAGTGTGAGACAGTTGACTCCATCAATCTCGTTCTTGAAATCGTGCCGGACAAAACTTCTGACGTTAGTTCATTGTCGCAAGATGACTACATGAAGGATGCGTTCGACCTCAGCAAGGAACATCTTGCAGAACTGCTCGGCACTGAGTCACCTACATTCTATTGCAAGTCCGTAAACCCAACAACGGGAGCTGTACTCCAGTACTCTAATGCTTATAGCCGACTGATTTCCTCATCTGCAGGTTTCCTCATGATGGACGTTACATACTTCCAGAACCCGGCTATGGCACATGTTGCCGCTCCGTTCAACCCACTGCCTGTGCTCACCAAAGCCTACGGTATAGGTTACGAAGACGGCAAACTGAGCTTCTGGCAGCAACCAGGTGACCGTGAGGTTGGCGACTATTATCAGAATGACTTCTACCTTGTCAATATTGACGCAGCAAAGAAGATTGCGGTTAACGTGACTGTAGTATTCGTGGAGGAGCGCAATCCTCTGGTAGACATCGTGGCAAATAAGCATGTTACACTCAGAATGGACAACGCTAAGGGCTGCTATGCAAAACAGGTGGATGTTGAAAAAATCGCTGAATTGATAGGTGCTGAGGAAAACAGTGACCTCATAGAATGGAAAGCGTACAACAAACTGGGACAGTTGCTTTCAACCAACTATGACGAGACAAGTGGATTCAGTCTTGACAAGGACGGAAAGATTGCTGACGACGACTCAGTTTATGTTTTCTCAGCTGGTTACATTGATGGTGTCTTCCGCGCTACAGTTGACAATGACACAATATCTGAATTGAAGACTGTGCTCGTTGCTACTTACAACGGTAAGGGTTGCAAGATAACGCTTACTCTGTCTAATACAATATATGCTGACGTAAACAACGACGGTAAGGTGGATGAGCAGGATGTGAACGCCATATACGACCACATCAAGAACCACACAGACAATGACACAGATTCTGACTTCGACGTGAACGAAGACGGTGTGGTGGATACTCAGGATGTAATTGCCGCTTACCAATCAATGACCAAGAGCGACAATTAAAATATCACACAATAACAACTACCATAAAAGGTGTGCAAGGATTTGCCTTGCACACCTTTGTGTTTGATAAGGAAGAAAAGTTCGGTTTAGCTTTGCTGTTTCCTTGTTTTTCACTACTTTTGCAGTGACTAAACAAACCATACCGTTATGGAACTGCAAAGAAGAAAGTACCCGATTGGGATTCAGACGTTCTCACGTATAATCAAAGAAGGCTACATATATGTGGACAAGACCGACCTCGTGTGGGAAATGGTACATTATGCTACCTTCGTGTTCATGAGCCGTCCCCGACGGTTCGGCAAGTCACTGCTCACATCCACACTGGAGTCATACTTCAAGGGGGACAAAGACTTGTTTGCAGGACTGAAGATTGCGAACATGGAACAGGAGTGGAAGCAGTATCCAGTGATTCATCTCGACTTGAGTATCGTGAAGGGCAAGGGGTCTCCCGAGGAATTGCGGCGTGCCTTGTGTCTGATGCTCTCAAGGCTCGACTGTTATGAGGCGAACCCAATGGAAGTGACACCTGGAGAAATCTTGGACGGCATGATACGTCGCCTTAACCGCAACACCGGCTGTCAGGTGGCAGTCATCATCGATGAGTACGATGCTCCGCTGCTCGAAGTGCTTCACGACGACTCACGTCTGGACGGTATGCGGACTGTGATGCAGGAGTTTTACCAACCGCTGAAGGCTAATGAACTGTACATCAAGTTCTGCTTCATCACGGGAATTACCAAGTTCTCGCAGCTCAGCATCTTCTCCACTATTAACAACATCAAGAACGTAACACTTAACCCACGCTTCTCCACCATCTGCGGATTCACGGAGGACGAGGTACTGAATGTCTTTGCAGAGGACTTGAAACAGATGGCTGAAGTCTACGAACTGACTCCGGACGAGATGTATAGAAAGATAAAGTTCATGTACGACGGCTACCGCTTCTCATCGGGCACTACTAATGTCTTCAACCCGTTCAGTCTGCTTAATGCGTTCATCGACCAGGAGATGAACTACTACTGGTTCGAGACTGGTACTCCCACATACCTCATACGTCAGCTGCAGCATTCTGGTACGAACATCACGTTGCTGGACAAGTTGGAAGTGCCGGCTGAAGCGTTCGACCAGCCTACGGAGAATATGCAGAACGCCCTGCCGTTGCTTTACCAAAGCGGTTACCTTACGATAAAGGATTATGATAAGGTGTCCAAAACCTATGTCCTCTCGTTCCCGAACGAGGAAGTTCGTGTAGGGTATATAAAAGGACTACTTCCAGTATACATAGGCATGAGCAGCAGCGACGTACAGATGGGCTTTGCACTGAAATTCTGGCGTGCATTGAGAACCAACGACATCGACCTTGCCATGAGCCACATGCAGTCGTACCTCGCAAGCATCCCCTACGTGGAGGGCTTCAAGAAGAAGTTGGCGAAGGCAGCTACTGCCGAGGGGTTCTACGAATACACGTTCTACCTTATCTTCTCCATGCTCAACGTGTACGTACAGACACAGGTAAAGGTTGCAGGTGGACGTGTTGATGTGGTTGTCTTCATGCCCGACACTATCTACGTGATTGAGCTGAAGGCTGGTGGCAGTGCGGAGGATGCACTAAGGCAGATTGACGAGAAGGGTTATGCAAACGCATACAAGACCGACGGTAGACGTATTGTTAAGGTTTGGGTCAGTATGAACAAAGACACACGGACAGTAGAGGACTGGAAGGTAGTGTAAAGTGACTTGCCTTACTTGCCCTTCTTAAGTACCGACTTGGGAACTGCCGACATCTCACCTGAAATGAAGATGCGGGTCATGTCGTCCTTACAGTTGGTGAACACCTGAAGGTACTTCTTCACCTTTCCTGGTAGTTTTCCTGTACCATCGTAAGTCACCTTTATCTCGCCCGACCCACCTGGACTAATATAGTCCTTCGGATACTCGGCTACAGTACAGCCACACGATGTGCGGATATAGTTTATCACCAACTTCCCCTTGCCAACGTTGGTAAACTTGAATACACAAGTCTGTACGGGGTCGTCTTGTGAGAACGTGCCGATACTGACAGTTGTCTTCTCGAACTTTATCACCGGATACTTGCGTGCCACTGCCGGCATTGCAATGACACATACCATCACCATTAAAATGAATCTTATTGTCTTCTGCATAACACTTTACTAAGTTTCAGTTATCACCATTCAATATGGTTGCAAAGTTACTTGTTTTTCAAATACATGCTACAACAATTCAAGGAAAACTTTGGGCTTTTCCATCAAAGAAAAACAAAAACGAGGCTGAACACGACATGGAAATCCACACATTATTAAATAAAAAGAGTAAGACTCCAAAGTGTTTGAAAAATTCTTCATACCTTTGTATTTGATATGCACGTTTTGTGCTACCAGTCTTGGGTGCTGGCAAAAGAGAAAAACACATAAGTATAGATAAATGAAAGATTTGAACGACTGCGGTTTGAACGAATTTATAATAGAGGACGCATCATGCGGCACATCCATCTCGGTCATTACCGACATGGACACACACATCTCCAACAAGGAGGGGACAAAGGTAGAGGAAGACCAGGAATACCCGATCCTACCACTGAGAGGCTCAACATTCTTCCCTGGGATATTGCAACCCATAACCATCGGAAGGAAGTCGTCAATGCGACTGATGCAAGACGCTGGCAAAACAAAAAAAATGATTGGCGTGTTCAGTCAGAAGGACTCCAATATAGAGGAACCAAACAGTTCCGACCTCTACCCTTACGGTATATTGGCACGACTGATCAAAATGATAGAACTGCCAGACGGCAACAAGACAGCCCTCGTCCAGGGCTTCTGTAGAGTCAAACTGATTGAGGCACACGATGGAGCTGATTACATGATGGGACACATACAGCAAGCCGAGGAGATCATACCGGCAGAGGATGACAAAGAGTTTGCTGCCATCATGGAGGCTATGCACGATGTCGTGGAGAAATTTACCAGCATGGGTGAATTGAAGAACTTCGATACGTCCTTCTCGTTCAAGGGCATACAGAATCAGTTGTTCGTGGTCAACTACCTCTGTTCCATTCTTGCCATACCTAACAGTGAGAAATTTCAGTTACTGCAGGAAGACAATATCTCTAAAAGAGCGTTGCACCTGTTGGGAATCCTGAACCGCGAATGCCAGTTTGCCTCACTCAAGGCAAAGATCCACATGCGTACACAGGAAGACATCAATAGACAACAGAGAGAATACTTCCTGCAACAGCAACTCAAGAATATTCAAGCGGAACTGGGCGACAGTATCCCCAGCAGCATAGCCAAATTTGCGGAAAGAGGCACAAAGAAGAAATGGAACGAGGCTACCTATGAGGTGTTCTGCAGGGAACTCGACAAGCTCAAGAAGATGAACCAACAGTCGCCTGAGTACCAGATTCAGACTGAATACATCGAGACTCTGCTCTCCTTGCCATGGAACGAGGAGACAAAAGACAAACTGAACCTCAACAGCGCAGAGAAGACGCTCGACAAAGATCACTATGGAATGACGCAGGTAAAGGAGCGTATCATGGAATACCTTGCTGTGCTACAGAGACGAGGTGACCTCAAGAGTCCTATACTCTGTCTCTATGGTCCTCCGGGTGTGGGTAAGACATCACTGGGCAAAAGTATTGCAAAAGCTATGAAGCGCAAGTATGTCAGGGTCTCACTTGGTGGTGTGCACGACGAGGCTGAAATCCGCGGACACCGCCGTACTTACATAGGTGCCATGCCTGGACGTATAATCAAGTCCATACAGGACGCGGGGAGTTGCAACCCTGTGTTTGTACTCGACGAGATTGATAAGGTGGGACAGGACGGGGTGCATGGTGACCCTGCTTCAGCACTGCTCGAAGTACTCGATCCTGAACAGAACAAGACCTTCCATGACAACTATCTCGATTGCGACTTCGACCTGTCTAAGGTGATGTTCATCGCTACGGCAAACAATATAGGCACCATCCCTACTCCACTGCTCGACCGTATGGAACTCATCGAAGTGAGCGGCTACTTGACAGAGGAGAAAATAGAGATTGCAAGACGGCATCTCATCCCGAGGGAGATAAAGAACGTGGGGATGGAGGGCTACGGCATAAAATTCACGAAGGCAGCAATAGAGAAAATCATCGAAAACTACACGAGGGAGTCGGGTGTCAGAGAACTGGACAAGCAAATCGGACATGTGTTGCGCAAGCTCACACTCAAGTATGCTAAGGACTCCATACTGCCGCCAAGCAGTATGAAACCTGAAGACATAGTGGAGTTGCTCGGACCTGAGAAGTATACACGCGACAAGTATCAAGGTAACGATTATGCAGGTGTGGTGATAGGACTTGCATGGACATCCGTAGGTGGTGAGATATTGTTCATAGAAACCAGTCTGAGTCGTGGCAAGAATCAGAAACTCACACTGACGGGCAATCTTGGAGACGTGATGAAGGAATCGGCTGTGCTGGCACTCGAATATCTCAAGGCTCACAACAACATGCTCGGCATCGACCCACGTGTGTTCGAGAACTGGAACATACACATCCATGTACCGGAAGGTGCTGTGCCCAAAGACGGACCGTCTGCCGGAATCACTATCTGCACATCGCTGGCATCAGCCCTCACACAGCGCAAGGTAAGGAAAAACATCGCAATGACTGGAGAGATAACGCTGAGAGGGAAGGTACTTCCTGTGGGAGGTATCAAGGAGAAGATACTGGCTGCCAAGCGTGCAGGCATCACCGACATCATGATGTGCAAAGACAATGAGAAGGATATCAAACAAATACCTGAAATATACTTGAAAGGTGTCACCTTCCATTATGTGGAGAACATGAAGGATGTGCTCGACTTCGCACTGCTTGACGAGAAAGTGGACAACCCCATAGACTTCACCGTTAAAGAGGACGATAAGGATGTTGACATTTGAAATCCAACATACGGACGACAAGACCAATGCCAGAGCTGGACTGATTACAACCGACCACGGACAGATTCAGACACCCATATTCATGCCTGTGGGTACACTGGGTAGTGTGAAGGCTGTCCACCTTTGGGAACTGAAAGACGATATCAAGGCACAGATAATTTTGGGCAATACCTATCACCTGTATCTGCGCCCGGGAATCGAGGTGCTGGAATCGGCTGGCGGACTACATAAGTTCAACGGCTTCGACCGTCCGATGCTGACGGACAGCGGTGGCTTTCAGGTCTTTTCCCTCTCTGGCATACGCAAGATAACGGAGGCTGGAGTGGAGTTCCGTAGTCATATTGACGGGTCTAAGCATTTCTTCAGTCCGGAACGGGTGATGGACATCGAACGATCTATTGGGGCAGACATCATGATGGCGTTCGATGAGTGTCCCCCTGGTACGTCGGACTACGGTTATGCCAAGAAATCACTGCAACTGACTGAAAACTGGCTCGACCGTTGTATCGCTCGTTTCAATGAGACTGAACCCAAGTATGGTCACCATCAGGCTCTCTTCCCTATCGTACAAGGATGCACGTACAAAGACCTGAGGAGTCAGTCGGCTGAGTTCGTGGCGAGTAAGGAAGCTGAAGGAAATGCTATCGGTGGACTGGCTGTAGGTGAACCTACGGATGTCATGTACGAGATGATTGAAGTGGTGAACGCCATACTGCCTAAAGACAAACCGCGTTACCTCATGGGGGTTGGAACACCACAAAACTTACTGGAGGGCATCGAGCGAGGTGTCGACATGTTTGACTGTGTGATGCCCACACGCAACGGTAGGAACGCAATGATCTTCACCCGGCACGGTACGGTAAACTTGAGAAACAAGAAGTGGGAGTCTGACTTCACACCGCTCGACGAGGAAGGTACGTCGTACGTTGACCACGCCTATACGAAAGCATACGTGCACCATCTGTTCAAGGCACAGGAACTGCTTGCCATGCAGATTGCATCCGTACATAACCTCGCTTTCTACCTGTGGCTCGTGGGCGAGGCACGCCAACATATCATTGCAGGTGACTTCTGCGTGTGGAAGAGCAAGATAATAGACGAACTGGGAAGACGGGTATGAAACGGACAGAGAAACTCTCCAAGATATACGACTGGTGTATCGAGCACAGTCCAGTCACACGGCTTGACAGATACATCATCGGTAAATATCTGGGAACATACTTCTTCTCCATCGCACTCATTATCAGTATAGCTGTGGTGTTCGATATCAATGAACATATTGATAAGTACATTGCGAAGAAGGTGCCTGCGTCAGAGATTGTCAACTACTACATCAACTTCATCCCCTACTACGCCAACCTCTTCAGCCAATTGTTCGTCTTCATCAGTGTCATATTCTTCACGACCAAACTGGCGGAGAACTCGGAAATAATAGCGATGATGTCTACAGGAGTAAGCTTCAACAGGTTACTTCGGCCTTATATGATTTCAGCTGCCATACTGTGTGTACTCACGTTCGTCATGGGTGCATACATCATTCCCAAAGGCAACGTACAGAGAGTGGACTTCGACAACACATACCGACGACGTTATGCAGTTAACTACACGAGTAACGTACAGTTGCAAGTCGACACGGGGGTCATTGCCTACATATCGCGCTACGAAGACAACATCAAGACTGGTTATGATTTTACCCTCGACAAGTTTGAGGACAAGAAACTGGTGAGTCACCTACAGGCAACCATGATTCAGTACGACACACTCTCGGAAGAGCCCAACCACTGGATTATAAAGAACTATCAGGAACGAAACCTAAAGGGAACAATGGAGGTGATTACCTCTGGTGCGCGACTGGACTCAGTCATCAATATGGAGCCGCAAGACCTTATTATACATAAGGGGCAACAGGAGACTCTGACCAACCCGGAGCTGTCAAGATACATCGAACACCAGAAACAGAGAGGGTTCGCCAACATACAGACCTTCGAGGTGGAATACTGGAAAAGGGGGGCTTCTTCGTTCGCTGCATTTATTCTCACCGTCATAGGTCTCTCTCTCTCTGCCAAGAAACGGAAGAACGGGATGGGCATATCCTTGGGCGTTGGACTGTTGCTCAGTTTCGCTTATATCATGTTCCAGACCATCTCTTCCACCTTTGCCATCAATGCGAACTTCCCTCCAGCTCTGGCTGTGTGGATCCCTAATATTGTGTTTTCAATAATAGCAATTTTCTTCTACAAAAAAGCGACAAAATGAGAAATCTGATAATCGACATAGGGAATTCATGTGTGAAATATGGTGTGTTCGACAACGAACGGCTCATCTTCCACGGCAAGGACGAGGTCTGCGCATTGCACAACATCGCTGGGAAAATAGACTCATACAACACACAGCATGGTATAATCTGCTCTACCATCAACCTGAACGATGGGCAGAAGAAGGAACTGCTCAGTCTGAATCCAGATATGGTATTCATGGACTATAAGACTCCCATTCCCATCAAAAACATGTACAAAAGTCCGAAAACACTCGGCATGGATCGTCTGGCAGCAGCCATAGGTGGGTATAAAGTGACAAGGGGCGACACACTTATAATAGACCTTGGCACTGCAATCACCTACGACTTTGTTACGAAGAACGGGGAATACTTGGGAGGCAACATATCTGCGGGTATGGAAATGCGGTTCAAAGCCTTGAACGAGAACACGTCACAACTGCCGTTGGTCAGTCCTGACGGTGTCCGTCCGTCTCTGGGCGAAGACACTGAGACGGCTATCAGATGTGGAGTGCTTGATGGATTGAAGTATGAAATAGAAGGGTATATCCGCAAATTTTCCATAAAACACTCTAATCTTTGCGTTTTTTTTACTGGTGGCGATGAATTATATTTTGAGGAAGAGATAAAAAGACGTATTTTTGCAGACAAATTTATTGTAATGAAAGGACTGAATGAAGTACTTCTATATAACGCAAGACTTAAGCAGTCCCACACAACAACAAATAGAACAGAACAAGAACAAGATGAAGACTAACATACGATACGGTCTGTGTGTACTGTTGATGGCAGTGGCAGGCGGAGTCTCAGCACAAAACGGAGTCAATTCTCCATATAGCCGCTATGGCTTCGGAATACAGTCAGACAGGTCTATGGGCTTCAATAAAGGTATGGCTGGTGTGGCACAGGGATTTCGGGGCGGCTCCATAATCAACACGGCAAACCCGGCATCCTATTCGGACGTGGACAGTCTTACGGCACTGTTCGACTTGGGTCTCACCTTGTCCAACGGCAACTACAAGATGGGAAGTCTACAGCAGAATGCAAAGAACACCAACCTCGACTTTGCTGCCTTCCATTTCAGGGCTACAAAGGGGGTGGGCGTAGCTCTTGGACTCTTGCCGTATACAAACATCAATTATAGCTTCTCATCCAACAGTGAGGATGTGGCAGGTACTGACAATGTAACCTCATCCTATTCATATTCTGGAAACGGTGGCTTACACCAGGCTTTCATCGGATTAGGTTGGCAGGTATTGCGACCTTTGTCCGTTGGTGTGAACGGAAGCTACCTGTTCGGTGACTACACTCACACCATGAGCATGTCGTTCAGTGAGAGTGGAGCGCACTCCATGATTAGGGGCTATTCAGCGACCATCAACACATGGATGGCTGATTTTGGACTACAGTATGCTTTCAATATTAATAAGGAGGACAAGATTGTGCTCGGTGTCACTTACGGATTGGGGCATGACATAAAGAATCAGGCCATACGCTATACTGAGACATATAACACTTCATCTTCTTCCGTGGAAGGAATATCGGGCGACACAATAAAGAACGCATTCCAACTGCCGCACACCTATTCTGCCGGTATCGCTTATTACAAAGGTAAAATGATGAAAATCGGAGCGGACTTCGAACTGCAGAAATGGAGTAGTTGCAAGTTCCCTACTCAGGCAGAGGATGGAGTATACACGAGTGTCACAGGACAACTAAACGACAAGATGAAGATATCTGTCGGTGGTGAATACATTCCCAATTACAGGAACTCACGACCTGGCAGAAGACTGTCATACAAACTTGGAGGATACTACAGCAAGTCGTACGCCAATACCGACCGCACGGGAGTACTTAGCGACAAGCCCTATGAATATGGGGTGTCTGCGGGAGTGACCATACCAATATCCAACAAGAACCTGTGGTATAACATGCCGAAGTTGAACATGAGTGTGCAGTGGGTACACACCAATATACCCTACTTGACGGCATCGGGCAGTTCACGCTCGGTAGGCAAACTCACAGAGAACTATCTGAAATTCACCGTAGGACTCACCTTCAGTGAACGGTGGTTCTATAAATGGAAGATGCAGTAATCCGTAATAATATTAAAAACATTCATATAAAAGAAAGCGATGAAGAAGAACCTACTTGTAGCCCTCACAATGGCTACAGCAACATTGAGCGCATCAGCACAAGGCTATGCGGGGACATCATTCAACGACCGTATCGGACACGGTCAGGACAGCATTGATGTCATAAACAACTTCAGTCTGTACAGGGAGGCATTTAAGGGACAGAACTACCGTGAGGCATACGATGCATGGAAGGTGGTTATAGAAAAAGCTCCTCTTGCTCAGATACGTATCTATCAGGATGGAGCTATCATCTGTGAGAGTCTGCTACAGCAGGAGACTGACCAAGCAAAGATAGAGGAAATATTCAATACTCTGATGAACATGCACGACTTGCGAATCAAGAACCTGGCTGACCTCAACTCGTTTGCAAGTAGCAAGACTTTCACTACCAAAGGAAATATCCTGTGCCGTAAGGCATATGACTACTATTGCTTTGCTCCGAAAAAAGACAATGAGGAGGCATACAAGATATTCCGTTCGGGCATCGACGACCTCGGACAGAATGTGGACGCATACGTGCTCTACTATTTCATTGAGTGTTCGTACAACAGGTTCATCGCACACAAGGACGATGCGACACGTGACGACTTCATCAACGACTACATGAACTGCAACGATATCTGCGACCGTCTGTTGGATGAAGCAAAGTCATACCCAGCCCAGGTGATACCTGCCAACCCTGAGTCTGCAGACTCTACTGAATGGGAAGAGAGGGTCGTTCTTTCACCCGAAGCTGAGAAAATCATCATGAACTATCAGCCAACACAGGACAAGTGTAACGACCTGTTCGTCAAGTCGGGTGCTGCTAACTGTGAAGATCTTACCAGAATCTATGAGACAAAGGTAGAGGGAGCAAAGGGAGACCTTGCTGAACTCAACAATATCTTGAAAATACTGCAGAACTTCGACTGCGACAAGTCTGATCTCTACTACAAGGCTGCTGACTATGCATATGAGCTTAACAAAACTCCAAGTGCAGCACTCGGAAAAGCGTCTAAGTTGCTCAAGGAAGGTGACTCATCTGGCGCGATGAAATACTTGCAGGAGGCTATCGAGTTGGAATCTGACCCTACCAAGAAAGGTAAGACAGCATTCACCATCGCATCCGTGCTTTACAGCAAGGGACGTATCGGGGAGGCTCGCCAGTATTGCAATACCGCCCTCAAATACACTCCGTCTCTCGGAAAGGCATATCTCATGATCGCCAACTGCATTGTCCGCAGTGCTCCAGCTGCAAGCCAGGACACTAAGGCGATGCTGAACAGAAGTTACTACTACTGTCTGGCTACTGACAAGTGCCTGAGAGCTATTCAGGTAGACCCTTCTTGCTCAAATGCGGCACACCGTCAGATTGCCAACTACAAGAACGGCTATTATCCTAAGAGCGAGGCGTTCTTCGCTGGCGTCAAGGCAGGACAGACTGTCACTGTCATGGGCGAGACCACCAAACTGAGACTGCGTTAACCGGCTTTGATGAAGCATTCGTTTAGGACACTGACACTGATTAGTCTCATGGGACACTTCTGTCTCATGGGACTATTTGGTTGTCAGAGTGGAGAGGAAAACAGTCAACAGACTATTTTAAACAGAGATAGTATGCCGACACTAAGCAGTTACGGTGTCAGCACACTCATATCCGACAGTGGAGTGATTCGCTATAAGATAATATGTGAGGAATGGTTCATCTTCGACAAGACCGAACGGCAGTGCTGGTCGTTCGAGAAAGGACTGTTTCTGGAGAAGTTCGACCATAACAACCATGTTGAGGCTTTCATTAACTGTGACACTGCCTACTACTACAATGAAGAACAACTATGGGAGTTAAGAGGACGCGTATGCGTCAAGAACCTAAAGGGTGAAACCTTCAAGACAGCACTTCTCTACTGGGATACAAGACAGCACGAAATCTATTCGCCAGCCTACATGACTATAGACGGAATAGAACAGGATCTCGAAGGCTATGATTTCCGTTCGAACGAAACCATGACGGACTATCTCATACACTCCTCATCAGGAGCCTTCCCGATGGGAAAGGACAGGGATATATCCAAGCCTGTGGACGATGATGTACTGAAATTCCAGACAGACACCACTGCATCGGTGTCAAAACCGTGATTTTCCCCTAAAAACAGAGTTGATTTCTCTTTTTTACACTTAGCATTAGTTCTGTTAGGAGAAAAATCATTATCTTTGTGCGGTTTTTGCAGTTTATACAAATGGTGATACTGAGTGTTGCCACCTACTGCATGACACAAGGTGAATGATAGAAAATAAAAAACATAGAAATTATGGCAGCATTAGGAAAAATTAGAAAGCACGGAGTATTGCTTGTGGCAGCCATTGCCATAGCACTGTTCCTATTCGTTGCTGGTGACCTTATCCGTGGTGGAGAGACCCTCTTCCACAAGAACCAGCAGAACGTAGCGGAGATTGCAGGTGAAGCGGTATCCATTCAGGAGTACCAGAAATTGTTCGATGAACTGCAGAGCTACTATGAGACAATCAACGGAACTCCTGTCTCAGGAGAGGACGACCTCAACCGTATCAAGGACGAAGCATGGCAGACTTATGTACAGAATACTCTGATTGCAAAAGAGTGTGAGGAACTGGGAATCACCGTGACTGACGCTGAAGTTGCTGAAATCATCAAAAACGGACAGAGCCAACTCTTGCAGGTTCCTCTCTTCATGAACCGTCAGAGCGGACGCTATGACTATAGTATAGTACAGTCGTTCCTCAGTGAATACCAGACACTGAAACAGTCTGGTAACGTGCCTGAACAGTATGAAAAAGTATATGCGTACTACATGTTCGCACAGAAGCAGGTTCGTAACCAGTACTTAACACAGAAGTATCAGGTGCTCCTCTCACAGCTCATGCTCTCCAATCCTGTAGAGGCTAAAGAAAGCTTTGCCAGCCGTACTGACGAGACTGACGCCATTGTCGCTTCACTTAATCTGTCAACTATCGCTGACGACAAGGTAAGTGTGACTGACGATGAGGTGAAGGCTAAGTATAAAGAGGAAAAGGAGAAGTATCTTCAGGTGGTAGAAACACGCGACATCAAGTATATCGATGTCACTGTCGTTCCGAGCGAGCAGGACAAGAAAGACGCGGAAAATGCTATCAATGAGTCATACACGAAACTTGCAGCGGCAACCACTAACACTGCTGCTGGAAATGTATGCCGTCAGTCAACAAGTCTGTTGAACTACAGTGACTTGCTTAAGAAAAAGGATGCATACCCAGAGATGATAGCTAATCTCCTCGACAGTACTGCTGTGGGCACCACTACCCTACCTAAGTATGATGCGATGACCAACACATACTACACCTTCAAGGTTCTCGACAAACAGTTGCAGGCTGATAGCGTACTCTACCGTCAGCTTGCTGTAGTCGGAACGGACGAGGCTGCGTCTAAAGCATCTGCTGACAGCATTGTCAATGCTCTCAAGGGGGGTGCTGCATATGCGGACATCGCAAAGAAATATAACCAAAGTTCAGACAGTGCATGGATAACTACAGCTCAGTACCAGAATGGTAACTACCAGGCTGACGATGTAACAATGATAAAGACCATCTACAGTCTGCAACCTAATGAGGTGAAGGCTATTAAACTCACTAACGGCTACAACCTCGTAGTGCAAGTTCTTGATAGAAAGGGTGCAGTCGAGAAGTATAATGTAGCTGCTGTAGTGAAGACACTCAACTTCTCTGATGCCACATATAACGCTGCAAACTACAAGCTCACTTCATTCCTTGCAGCCAACAATACCAAGGAGAAGATTGAAGCCAACGCAGAGAAGAACGGATACAACGTACTCTCCTACCCTGACGTGACAAGTGCTGGACATAACATTGCAGGTATCCACGGCACACGTGAGGCTCTCAAGTGGTTGTTCGATGAAGCTGACAAGGGTGACGTAAGCCAACTCTATGAATGTGGTGACAACGACCACATGCTTGTAGTGATGCTCGACGAGGTAAATCCTAAGGGCTACCGTTCATACGATAAGGTGGCTTCTGACA
The DNA here is from genome assembly GCA_963626085.1 of Alistipes ihumii. GTDB lineage: Bacteria > Bacteroidota > Bacteroidia > Bacteroidales > Bacteroidaceae > Colivivens. Next base: position 19,057 of record CAVFVJ010000031.1, read on the forward strand.
TCAAGTCACAACTGATCAAAGAGAAGAAAGTGGAGATGCTGGCTGAGCAACTGAAGGATGTCAAGTCTATAGCTGAAGCAAAGGCTAAAGGCGCGCAGGTTGACACAGTAAACCACATTGCATTTGCAAATCCTACATTCGTACGTGCCACAGTCTCTTCAGAACCAGCTGTTAGTGCTGCTGCATCAAAGACTACCAAGGGTGCATTCGTAGGACCTGTCAAGGGAAAAGGCGGTGCATACGTTATGCAAGTAGTCAACAAGTCAAAGACTTCCGAGAAGTACGATGCAAAGCAGGAGATGGAGCAGGATGCACAGACTTACTTCCGTGCTGTTGCACAGACTGTCATCAACACTCTGTACATGAAGGCTGACGTAACAGATAACCGCTACAAGTTCTTCTGATAAGAGAATCGTAACGTTGACAATATAAAAATAAGGTGTAATGACAGTTTGAACGTCGTTACACCTTATTTTTATTTCTATTTTTGGCTTACACTTGGTAAAGTGGAAAAATTTGCCTACCTTTGACATCCGTAAACCAGATAATAACTAAAACATATATAAATACTTATATGAGAATCAAGACAATCCTTGCAAGTGCATTGTTTGCGGCCGCCTATGCAGCCAATGCACAAGTTACAATCAACATCGATGCAGCAGACAGAGGACCTATGATCAGTCCCACCCATTACGGTATATTCTTCGAGGACATCAACCATGCCGCTGACGGAGGCTTGTATGCCGAACTGATACGCAACAGGTCGTTCGAGGACGACTCCATGCCTGGTATTAGACGGAACGGCAATCAGGAGTCGCCTGTCAGCAACTGGTACAAGGTAGGACTTGCCAAGATAAAGTTGACAACTGAGGATATGCTCAACGAGGTGCAGCACCACGCCCTCGATGTCACTTTGTTCAAGTCTGGCGACGGAGTGAGGAACGAAGGCTTCTGGGGCATTAACGCTGTCAAGGGAAGGAAGTACAAACTGTCATTCTTCGCAAAGAGTGAAGAACGGTTCAATGGAAAAGTGACAGTTAAACTACAGGACAAAGACGGCAATGACCTCGGCTCAGCCACAATAAAGGTTGGGTTCGGCAAGAAGTGGAAGAAGTATACAACTGAGATAACTGCCACTGGCAACGACCCGAAGGCGGAGTTCGTCCTCACTGGCGACAAGGCAGGCCATTTCCAGTTGGATGTGGTGAGTCTGTTCCCTCCAACATTCAAGGACCGAGAGAACGGTATGCGCCCAGACTTGGCACAGATGTTGGCAGACATGAAGCCTCGCTTCATGCGCTTCCCTGGTGGTTGCTTCGTTGAAGGACAACAGAGTCCCGACAATGCCTTCCGCTGGAAGCGTACCATCGGACCTATCGAACAGCGTGAGGGTCATGCCAACGTCAACTGGGGCTACCGCACGAGCGACGGCATCGGTTTCCATGAGTACCTCCAACTGGCAGAAGACCTCGGAGCCAAACCGCTCTTCGTGGTAAATGTGGGTATATGGCACGGAGGGTGCACCCCTTACGACCAGATAGACGAGTGGATTGAGGAGTGTCTCGATGCCCTTGAGTATGCTAATGGTGACGTGAAGACCAAATACGGTAAGATGCGTGCTGAGGCAGGACACCCGGAACCGTTCAACCTCGAATATATTGAGATTGGTAACGAGAACTACAATTTCCACATGGACAACAACTCTGACCAGAGTGACCACTACCCGGAGCGTTACTACGCATTCTATAAGGCCATCAAGGCAAAGTATCCCAACGTGCACTGCATCGGTAACGTGGAGTCATGGGGTACGGATGAGCCGTCATGGCGCAACGACTATCCTGTGGACATAGTGGATGAGCACTACTACCGCAACCCCAAGTGGTTCGCTGACCGTTTCAACAAGTATGACTCATACAAGCGCGATACCCATAAGGTATATGTGGGCGAATATGCCGTAACAAGTCAGTTCGGCAATCTCGGTAACCTCAACGCTGCACTTGGAGAGGCTGTCTACATGATGGGTATGGAGAACAACTCCGACGTGGTGGTGATGAACTCCTACGCCCCTATCTTCGTCAACGAGAACGATGCCAAGTGGCGCCCCGACATGATACGCTTCAACTCGAGCAAGGTGATGGGAACCCCGTCGTACTATGTGCAGCAACTCTTCCCCAACAACATAGGAACACAGGTGGTGAAGACAAACCTGGACTATAAGCTCACTGTGCCATCCGACTCAGCTGGCGACAAGATTGCCAAAACGTGTATGGTGGGTCTTGCAACCTATAGAACGACTGTGCGCTACCGTAACCCGGAGCTGACTTTCTACGACAAAAAAAAATCCATAGATGACCTCACCAAGTGGAGTCCGCTGACCGGTACATGGAACGTGGAGGGCAACGAACTGGTACAGACATCCGATGAGGCACCTGCCATGATTTTAGCACCCGTGGACTTTTACTCGGAAAAATACACCTTCAAGACACAGGCAAAGAAAGAAGCCGGAGCCGAGGGCTTCATGCCAATTTTTGGCTTTGAAGATTCGAACAACTTCGTGTGGTACAATGTAGGTGGATGGTCTAATGTGCAGAGCAATGTGGAACAGTCCATCGGAGGCGGCAGATCCACACTCGCAGCGAACAAGCGTTTCACAGTGGAGACAGGCAGATGGTACGACCTGCAGGTCGATGTCGATGGTGACAGTGTCAAGTGTTATATAGACGGACAACTCGACTTTGCCTGCAAGTTACAGAAGAGCACCAACATGGAAGGGGTATATGCATCCACTACCATCGACGACGCCACCAAGACCATGTACGTGAAGGTAGTGAATGTAGGTGAAGGCCATGCCGAGGGTGCTGTCAATCTAAAGAACTGCTCAATCGACACATCCGATCAGTCCGCTGTCAGCCTGACTCGTCTCGCATCTGCAGACGGCAATGACGAGAACTCACTAGACCAACCACATGCCATCTACCCTACTTCAGGTGCTGCGAAGGCAAGCAGCCCAACTCAAATCTGGTTCGAGGTTCCAGCCTTCTCCGTGAATATCATAAAGATCAAGCTTCAATGAGCCGCACGGCACACAACACAAAAAAAGGGAGGAAATCAAATTCCTCCTTTTTTTGCTTCAATAAGTGCACGCTTTATTTGATTGATTGTGTGGTTTTTGCTTGTTGCAACAAGCCAATTCTTTGCTCGACTGGCTTTCAGTGCAGCCCACTGCACAGACGATGGTCTTGTATCATCCGTGGTCATCCGTGTTATCCGTGTTCGAACCCAACATTATTCGTGTTATTCGTGTTCGCCCTAAAAATCAGTGTCATCAAAATAAGTGCGATGTCAAACGAAAATACTTTTGTTCGCTGATGAAAGTACTTGCGTTGGCTCATGCAAGTACTTGCTCATTACATCAGTCAGGTCCTTCAACAGGACGGTTTGGAGGGTTAGCCGAGACCCCTAAAAATGTGGCTCGAGTGAAAGGGTCGATTCACTCGAGTGTTTTGATCGATTCACTCGAGTGAATTAACAGGGCTGGACATACGGAAAGGAGCGCAATGATGCCGAGAAGAAGCATCCGTGTCTTGTTCCATACGAGGCATTGAGCGAGGAAGAGGAGGAATACGACCGCAACACGTCCATAGAGACGATAAAACTCATCATGAAACTGGGATTCAAGATTACAAAAGACTGACGAAATGTGTCACCGACAAACTTATCCGTGTTTTTCCGCAAAAATACGGATAAATTTGTTTATTCACCGATATTGCCGTACCTTTGCATAATGATTCTGAGGCATATCACAATACTGAACTACAAGAACATCAAGGATGCTGAACTTGACTTCTCGCCCGACATTAATTGTTTCATCGGGAGCAACGGCGAAGGCAAGACCAACATCCTTGACGCAGTTTACTTTCTGTCGTTCACCAAAAGTTCCATCAATGCCATTGACTCTCAGAATATACGTCACAGCGAAGAGTACTTCATGCTACAGGGCCTATATGAGTTGAACGGCATTCAAGAAGAGATATCGTGCGGACTGAAACGAGGACAGAAGAAGCAGTTCAAGCGCAATAAGAAAGCCTACAAGAAGATGTCCGAGCACATCGGACTGTTGCCACTCATCCTAATATCACCCAATGACCATGCATTGATAAGTGGAAGTAGCGAAGAGCGGAGAAAATTCATGGACATAGTGATTTCACAGTACGACTCCACCTACATGAACCTACTCATACGTTACAGCAACGCACTCCAGCAACGCAACTCACTGCTTAAGCAAGAAGAAGAGCCCGACAGAGAGATTATGGAAGCGTTCGAGGAGATGATGGCTACCACTGGGGAACAGATATATAAGTTGAGGAGCGAGTTCGTCTCTGAGTTCATACCCGTGTTTCAGGAATACTACACACGCATCTCTGGCAACCACGAGAAGGTAGGGCTGGAATACAACAGCCACTGCACAAGAGGTCCGTTGCTGCAAACTATACAGCAAGGGAGAAGCAAGGACAGAGCCGTAGGCTACTCGCTTCACGGTATACACCGTGACGACCTGACCATGACAATAGGTGGTTATCCTATCAAGCACGAGGGGTCACAAGGACAGAACAAGACTTACCTCATCAGTCTGAAGTTGGCACAGTTCAATTTCTTGCGCCGCACAGGAAGCAAGACAACCCCACTGTTGCTGCTCGACGACATATTCGACAAGCTCGACGCACAGCGCGTCGAACAAATCATACACCTCGCATCAGACGAGAACTTTGGACAAATTTTTATAACTGACACCAACAGGGAGAACCTCGACAGGATACTGGAGATGTCGAAGGGCGACTACAAGATATTCAACGTGAAAGACGGGGAGGTGACAGAATGAAAAGGAGCAAGACAGAAGCGCTGTCTGACGTGCTGAACAACTTCTTGAGAGAGAACGGACTGGAGACTCCGCTCAACCAACACCGGCTCGTAGAGTCATGGCCCGAAGTGGTGGGAAAAACAATAGCGCGCTACACAGGTGGACTGTTCATCAAGAACCAGACCCTCTACGTAAAGGTCTCGTCACCCTCACTGAAGAGCGACCTGATGATGGGCAGGAGTAGTCTGGTGCGCCAGCTTAACCAACATGTGGGCGCATACGTGATTTCTGACATTGTGTTCACGTAGATTTAGAATTTAGAACTGAGAATATAGTATAAAGTACAAGACAATGCAAGAGAACGACAGTCCGATATACCAGAGGGACGTGCTTGAGTTCACCACAGTGGCAGTACAGTTCTGCGCCTACCTGGAAGACCTCGAACGCAGAAGAAGAACAGAGTTCGTGGACACCATGGTAAAACTCCTTCCCCTACTCTATCTTAAAGGTACACTGATGCCACTGTACGAGAGTTTGGACGAGAGATACGTGAGCGACTACGTGACCGAAGAAAACTACGATATCATACGCAACAATGTGGCATACGTGATGGGCGACAGAGACGACTACCTCGACGTGTTCGTGAGCGACATGAAATACAGTGACGAACCGATACTGATGACCGTCAGCGAGAACATAGCCGACATATACCAAGACATCAAGAACTTCGCCTATATATATAAAATAGGTGTAGATGAAGAGAAACTGACCGCGTTGGAGAACTGCAAACGCAACTTCACTACAGACTGGGGACAGAAACTGGTAAACGTGATGCGCGCCCTCCACGAAGTGAAATACACCATAGACGACACAGATGAGCAAGACTATCTATGACAAGATAAACAAGACATCGATAAGTTCGATGCCGAAGGAGACCTTCCCAGGGCGCATCTTCACCATCACCACAGAAGCCGATGCAGACAAGGCTGTGGGATACCTCATGAAAGAGACCGTGCTGGGCATAGACACAGAGACACGACCATCGTTTCGCAAACACGTGGAAAACAAAGTAGCTCTGCTGCAAGTATCCACCCACGACACATGTTTCCTCTTCAGACTGAATAGGACAGGCATGACCGATAGTCTCGTAAGACTACTGGAAGATGCGAACATCACCAAAGTAGGACTCTCGCTGAAAGACGACCTGCGGACACTCAAACTCCGACATAAGTTCAACCCCGGACGATATATAGAGCTGCAGGAAGAAGTGAAAGAGATCGGAATACAGGACGCATCGCTGCAGAAGATTTATGCCAACCTATTCGGCAAGATGATAAGTAAACGGCAGCGTCTCAGTAACTGGGAGGCAGATATCATGACAGATGCACAGAAATCATACGCTGCCATCGACGCATGGGCATGCATCATGATACACAATGAGATAATGCGACTGAAGAAGACTCATGACTACGAGTTGGTCAAGAGAGAAGAAACCGAGGCAGAGGAAGATACAAAGACCGCAGAAGACAAAGAGAGTAAAGACAATAACCCAGAATAAATTACAACAAATGAACAAGATATATCTTAAACGGGGGAAAGAGGAATCGCTGCAGCGGTTTCACCCGTGGATTTACTCAGGAGCCATTGCGTCGTTCGACGGCAAGGTGGAAGAAGGCGAAGTGGTGGAGGTGTACACCAGTAAGCGCGAGTACATAGCCACCGGACACTACCAGATAGGTTCCATCATGGTGAGAGTACTCACATTCGACCATGAGGTCATCGACAAGGAGTTCTACAAGCGGAAACTGGCAACAGCCTATCAAGTGAGGCTATGCATAGGAGTGGCAGACCGCCCCGACAATAACACCTACAGACTAGTGCACGGAGAGGGCGACAACCTGCCTGGACTGGTCATCGATATCTACGGTGGCACAGCCGTAATGCAAGCCCATTCAGTAGGCATGCACCAAGACAGGGAGATGATAGCCGAGGCCCTACAGGAAGTGATGGAAGGCAAGATAGAGAATATCTTCTACAAATCAGAGACTACCCTACCCTACAAGGCAGAGCTGGGACAAGAGAACGGTTTCCTACTCGGAGGCAGTGCAGATGACATAGCTGTGGAGAACGGACTCAAGTTCCATGTGGACTGGTTGAAAGGTCAGAAGACTGGCTTCTTCGTAGACCAGCGTGACAACCGTAGTCTGCTTGAGCGTTACAGCAAGGGACGCAATGTGCTCAACATGTTCTGCTACACGGGAGGGTTCTCCTTCTACGCCATGCGTGGTGGAGCCAAGATTGTCCATTCTGTAGACTCATCGCAGAAAGCCATTGACCTGACCAACGCCAACGTGCAACTCAACTTCCCAGGAGACCCGCGTCACGAAGCATTTGCTGAGGACGCCTTCAAGTACCTCGACAGCATGGGTGACAACTACGACCTCATCATTCTTGACCCACCAGCGTTCGCAAAGCACAAGGATGCACTGCGCAACGCACTGAAAGGTTACACACGCATCAACCACAAGGCGTTCGAGAAGATACAGCACGGAGGCATACTATTCACTTTCAGTTGCTCGCAGGTGGTGACCAAGGACAATTTCCGTGCAGCAGTGTTCACTGCAGCAGCCCAAGCAGGGCGTAAGGTGCGCATCCTGCACCAGTTGCACCAGCCAGCCGATCACCCAATCAACATATACCATCCCGAAGGCGAATATCTGAAAGGACTCGTGCTGTACGTAGAATAGGTATGGTGCGAGTACTCGGGCATAAAAAAAGACAGTCCGGCACGTTGCACAATGAGAATTTATATGTATCTTTGCACGTGATTATAAAGAACAAATAACTATAGCATAGAACAAACGAAGACAGTATCTTCACAAATACAGAGAGACAATGACAGAGTTAGAGCTTAAATATGGTTGCAATCCGAACCAGAAACCATCAAGAGTGTACATGGAAAAAGGAGAACTTCCATTTGAAGTGTTGTGTGGTCGTCCCGGCTACATCAACCTTCTTGACGCGTTCAACAGTTGGCAGTTGGTACGAGAGTTGCGCACCGCCACGGGTCTGCCAGCAGCAGCATCCTTCAAACACGTCAGTCCGGCAGGAGCGGCTGTGGGAGTACCTATGAGCGACACACTGAAGAAAATCTATTTCGTGGATGACATCAATATACCGCTCACCCCCATCGCCACGGCATACGCCAGAGCACGCGGAGCCGACCGCATGTCGAGCTTCGGAGATTTCATTGCCCTCAGTGACACCTGCGACGAAGCTACAGCACTACTCATCAAGCGTGAGGTGAGCGACGGCATCATCGCCCCTGATTACACACCCGAAGCACTTGAGATACTGAAAGCAAAGCGCAAAGGTACATATTGTATCATCAAGATGTCCACCGACTATCGTCCGGCACCAGTGGAGCACAAGCAAGTGTTCGGCATCACATTCGAGCAAGGAAGGAACGAGATAGACCTTAGCAGTGACAACTTGTTCGACAACATACCAACAAAGAACAAGAATCTCCCTGATGAGGCTAAGCGCGACTTGAAGATAGCCCTCATCACACTGAAATATACACAAAGCAACTCAGTATGCTACGTGAAAGACGGTCAAGCGATAGGTATCGGAGCTGGTCAACAGAGCCGAATCCACTGCACACGACTGGCAGGTAACAAAGCCGACCTATGGTGGTTGCGCCAGTGTCCCAAGGTGATGGCACTGCCGTTCAAGGCCGACATTCGCCGCGCTGACCGCGACAATACCATCGACTTGTATATGGGTGACGAGTGCGCTGACGTACTGGCAGAGGGAGCATGGCAGAACTTCTTTACCGAGAAGCCCGAACCCCTCACCAAAGAAGAGAAAAAGGCATGGTTGGCACAAAACACTAAAGTGTCACTCGGTAGCGACGCCTTCTTCCCGTTCGGAGACAATATAGAGAGAGCTCACAGAAGTGGAGTGGAGTACATCGCCCAGGCAGGCGGTTCGGTGAGAGACGACAATGTCATCGAGACCTGCGACAAGTACAATATCGTAATGGCGTTCACGGGAATCAGGTTGTTCCACCATTGACATCAGCCTATGGCATCAGACGAAGAACTCATGTACGCCATGATGAACGGCATCAGCTTCAAAGGAAAGACCAAGGAGAAGAGTGACGACAACCGGGTGAAGACCAAAGCCCGTAGCAAGAGCTACAAGACGGGGGCACACGGATCGGGAGCCGCCAAGTTCAAGGCAGAGATAAAACAGAAAGTAAGGGCACGGAAGACCCAGAAAAAGAAGTAACCGAATAGTCAGAATAGAGACATGTTAACATTAAAGCTAATCACAGAGCAGACCGACAGAGTAATCAAGGGACTGGAGAAAAAACACTTCGAAGGTGCGAAGGAAGCCATCGGCCAGGCAATAGAAATCGACAAGAGTAGACGTGCGGCACAGACAAGGCTCGACGCTTGTCTGGCAGAACAGAAGAAACACGCAGCACAAATCGGTGCGCTCATGAAACAGGGCAAACGCGATGAGGCAGAAGCAGTGAAGGTTGAGGTAGCCAAACTGAAGGAGGAGTCGCAGAACCTGCAAACAGAGATGAACAAAGCAGAAGAACAGTTGACAGTCCTACTCTGCACTATACCTAACATCCCATACGACGAGGTTCCTGAAGGGACATGCGCTAACGACAACATGGTTGTGAAGTCCAGTCTGCGCGAATGCAAGGAAGGCGACACTGTAGGTAACTGGACTACTGTACCCACCAATGCCAACGCCAAGGTGCCCCACTGGGAACTGGCAAAGAAATACAACATCATAGACTTCGACCTCGGAGTGAAGATTACAGGAGCGGGCTTCCCCGTGTACATAGGCAAGGGAGCGCAATTGCAACGTGCCCTCATAAACTTCTTCCTTGATGAGGCACGCAACGCCGGATACACAGAGATTATACCACCGACGGTGGTTAACGCAACCTCTGGATACGGCACGGGACAATTACCCGACAAGGAAGGACAGATGTACCACTGCGAGGTAGATGACCTCTACCTCATACCTACAGCGGAAGTGCCTGTGACCAATATCTACCGTGATGTCATCATCGACGAGAAAGACCTCCCAATAAAGAACTGCGCCTACACACAGTGTTTCCGTCGTGAAGCCGGCAGTTACGGAAAGGATGTGCGTGGACTGAACCGTCTACATGAGTTCAGTAAGATTGAGATAGTACGCATCGACACACCTGAACACTCAAGACAGAGCCACCAGGAGATGCTCGACCATGTGGAAGGACTTCTGAAAAAACTGGAACTGCCCTACCGTATCCTCCGTCTGTGTGGTGGAGACCAAAGCTTCACCTCTGCCATCTGCTACGACTTCGAAGTATACTCCGAAGCACAGGGACGCTGGTTGGAGGTCAGTTCAGTGAGCAACTTCGACACCTATCAGGCAAACCGCTTGAAGTGTCGCTACCGCAATGCCGAGAAGAAAGTACAGTTGTGTCACACCCTCAACGGGTCAGCCCTCGCCCTACCTCGAATCATGGCATCCATCATAGAGGACAACCAAACAAACGAAGGTATTAGAGTGCCAGAAGTACTGCGCAAGTACACTGGTTTTGACATAATAGACTAAGTGGACGAAAGATGAACAAAATCATTTCAAAGGCACAGTTCAGCGAGAAGGTGTTCAAGTTCGAAGTGGAAGCACCCCTCATAGCCAGGTCACGCAAGGCCGGCCATTTCGTCATCTTGCGTACAGGAGAGAAAGGAGAGCGCATACCACTGACCATAGCCGACAGTGATGTAGAAAAAGGCACCATCACACTTGTGGTGCAGACTGTCGGATACAGCACTACGAAGTTATGCAGTCTTGGCGTGGGCGACTACATCACAGACGTGGTTGGTCCACTTGGTCAGGCAACCCACATAGAGAACTACGGCACCGTGGTATGTGCTGGAGGTGGGGTTGGTGTTGCTCCGATGTTACCTATTATCAAAGCATTGAAAGAAGCAGGCAACAGAGTGGTTAGTGTCCTTGCCGGACGCACCAAGGAACTCATCATACTGGAAGACGAGGTACGCAAGCACTCAGACGAAGTCATCATCATGACCGATGACGGCAGCTACGGACAGAAGGGAGTGGTGACAGTAGGTATCGAGCAGGTCATCCAGCGAGAGAAGGTGGACAAGTGCTTTGCCATTGGACCTGCCATCATGATGAAGTTCTGCTGTCTGCTCACAAAGAAATACGGAATACCAACAGACGTATCCCTCAATACCATCATGGTAGACGGTACAGGTATGTGTGGTGCTTGCCGTATAACTGTAGGAGGCAAGACTCGCTTCGTGTGCGTCGACGGTCCTGAGTTTGATGGACATGAAGTGGACTTCGATGAGATGTTCAAGCGTATGGGAGCATTCAAGGACGTAGAGTTGGAGGAGATGAAGAAACTGGAGGCTCACGTAGGTAGTGTCGTCGCTGATAATTGCCAAGAGACCAAGCCTACAGCTGATGCATCGGGAATGACCACCGACACTCCACTGGACGAGTTGCTCGACAGAAATGCCCCGTGGCGTAAATCACTACAGACATCCATGAAGCCCAAAGACCGTTCATCCATAGAACGGTGCGTGATGGGAGAGTTGGACCCAGCTTATCGTGCTACCACACGTACAGAAGAAGTAAACACTGGACTTACAGAGGAACAGGCACTTACAGAGGCCAAGCGTTGTCTCGATTGTGTAAAACCTTCATGCATGGAAGGATGTCCGGTAAGCATCAACATACCGTCATTCATAAAGAACATCGAGCGTGGACAATTCCTTGAAGCAGCCAAGGTGCTTAAGGCAACCAGTGCCCTACCAGCAGTATGCGGACGTGTGTGTCCACAGGAGAAACAATGTGAGAGCAAGTGTATCCACCTGAAGATGAACCACCCTGCAGTGGCAATAGGAAACCTTGAACGCTTCGCTGCAGACTTCGAGCGCAACTCCGGAAAGATGGCATTGCCCGAATGCAAGGATGCGAACGGAATCAAAATTGCCGTGGTCGGTTCTGGTCCTGCTGGACTCAGTTTCGCTGGTGACATGGCAAAGAATGGTTACGATGTCACCGTGTTCGAGGCTCTCCATGAGATAGGAGGAGTATTGAAATACGGTATTCCAGAGTTCCGACTGCCCAACGCCATCGTAGATGTAGAGATACAGAACCTGGAGAAGATTGGAGTACATTTCGTGAAAGACTGTATCGTAGGCAAGACCATAACAGTCAGTCAACTCGAAAGCGAAGGCTACAAGGGTATCTTCGTGGCATCTGGAGCCGGACTGCCCAACTTCATGAACATACCGGGTGAGAACAGCATCAACGTGATGTCGTCCAACGAATACCTTACCCGCGTAAACCTGATGGATGCCTCAAATCCAGAGAGCGACACCCCCATCAACAAAGCAAAGAGTGTAATGGTGGTAGGCGGTGGCAACACAGCTATGGACTCATGCCGTACAGCCAAGCGACTCGGAGCAAAGAATGTGTTCATAGCCTACAGGCGAAGTGAGGCAGAGATGCCAGCTCGTCTCGAAGAGGTGAAGCACGCCAAGGAAGAAGGCATCGAGTTCTTGACACTCCACAACCCAATAGAATACATAGCCGACGAGAAAGGCAAGGTATGTCAAGTACGATTGCAGAAGATGCAGTTGGGCGAGCCCGATGCGTCAGGCAGACGTAGCCCTGTACCTATCGAAGGAGCTGTCGAAACTATAGATATCGACATGGCGATAGTAGCCGTAGGAGTATCCCCAAACCCACTTGTACCAAAGTCTGTAGAGGGACTGGAACTCGGTCGCAAGAACACCATAGCAGTGAACGAGGAGATGCAATCAAGCATCCCGACCATCTACGCTGGAGGCGACATCGTTAGAGGCGGAGCGACCGTCATCCTCGCCATGGGCGACGGACGGAGGGCAGCCAAGTACATGCATGAGAACTTACAGAAATAAATTACCAACTTGACTGAATGCCCTGCCATTATGGTAGGGCATTCGTCCTTAAAAGCAGTAGCCTTATGACAAAGTATTTCGCACCATCAGAACTGATTATCAATGAAGACAACAGTTCGTTCCACCTGCACATCACGCCAGAACAACTGGCGGACAAAGTAGTCATGTGTGGAGACCCTGACAGGGTGTCCTTGATAGCGTCGTACTTCGACGAGCGAGAATGCGACGTGCAAAGTCGAGAGTTCCACACCATCACAGGCAGATACAAAGGGAAGCGTATCACCGCTATATCCCACGGCATAGGCTGTGACAACATAGACATCGTGGTCACCGAACTTGACGCACTGAAGAACATCGATTTCGCCACCCGTAGGGAGAAAGAGCAACTTACGAGTATGGACATGGTGAGGATTGGCACATGTGGTGGACTACAAGCAAATACTCCGACCGGCACATTCGTATGCAGCGAAAAGTCCATTGGCATCGAGGGACTATTGAACTACTACTCCAACCGCAACGACATATGCGACCTTGAGTTCGAGAAAGCGTTCACCGACCATGTAGGGTGGGACTACCATGTACTTCCAGCCCCCTATGTTGTAGACAACAGTCAGTCATTGCTCAATCAGATATTCGACGAGAACAAAGGAATGGTAAAGGGTGTGACCATCTCCTGCGGCGGCTTCTACGGTCCACAAGGACGAGAGATACGTATACCGCTCGCCTACCCTCACCTCAACGAACGCATCTGTAACTTCGAGTGGCACGGTTACAGGATAACCAACTTCGAGATGGAGAGTGCAGCACTAGCAGGGCTGTGCAAGCACTTAGGACACCGTGCGCTGACCGTCTGTATGGTCATTGCCAACAGACTTGCACACGACGCAAACACAGGTTACAAGAATAACATTGGAGACTTGGTAAAGATTGTGCTTGACAAGATATAAATCCTATACGATAAGAGAAGTACAATAAAAAACGGACTTGCCAGTATACACGAGCAAGTCCGTCCATTAAAGGCAGGTCTGCCTACTCAAGAGTAAGCAGACCTCTATTTTTTATTTCACAGCCGAAATCACGAACGTGAATGTCCTGTCTTTGCACGGCATCTGGTATTCACTCCGTGGCCATGCGCCCCATGAGTTGACACACCCGATACCCATCTGTCGCTGAGCAATATGTACTGAGGTGAGCGGACGAGGAGTAAGATCTCCGCTATGTCTCTGAGCCTTCTCCGTAGCTGGGTCAAGGTCTTCATATAAATAAGGTATGGATTGACACTCCATTTGTTCGGTAGACTCAAACATGAGACCGCATCCATTTTTGTCAGTCACCTTCCAGTAGCGCACCTGAGTCTTGTTACCAGACTCCTGTGGACGGATATATCCCCAGTACTGGTCTGCCACAGTCTGCTTATATACACCCAAAGTAGCGAAGTTATTACGATCAATGTAGTTCTCCTCTGGTCCCTTACCATAGAACTCAATCTGGTCGTATACCTTTTCCATCTCCAGTTCCATTCCATAGCGCATGAGTTGCGGATAGTACTTACCATCCTCTCCCACAGTCATAGCTTCAGTAACGATAACCTTACCTGCAGGAGTCACCACATAAGTGAGACTCAGCTTAGGCTTCGCAGGAGCCTCCTGGTTGTCCCCTTTTTTCTTCTGTGCAGACACATTGACTGTATAGTCAGCCTTCACCACATAGTTGCCTCCCTCCATCTCGTACTTGAAGTTATCAAGATGCAAATAGGGGTCTCTCCATGTTCTAAGATTACGCTGCATTCCAGCACCGAAGTCATTGTCAGTAGAAGCGCGCCAGAAGTCCGGTCTCAGTTCGTAGTCCTCCTTCATCACTGGCTTGCCGTCCACATCGATGTAAGCGATGTAACCGTTGCCCTTGTCGAACGTCACAGCAAGATCACCTGCCTTCACCACAAGATATACACTGTGGTCCTCCACTTCGACCTTACCGTCTGAAGTCTGCGCCATCAGAGCTTCAGTGTCAACAAACTGATAGTCAGTCAACACGAACTGCTGGTGAGCTACCGTGTCGCCCTTCTTCTGCAGAGGACTGTCGGCATCCAGCTTGTAGCTGATATTACATACCAGTTCCTTACCAGCGAGCTTCTTGTTCTTCAAAGCCTTAGCGATAGCCGTAATCTTCACTGTCTTGTGGGACTGCGCCTTGATGTTGAGACCAGTTAAATCTACTGTACCCTCTTCAACCTTCTCACCCTCAGCTTCCACTACATAATACAGTGTAATGCCCTTAATCGGCTCAAAGAAATTCTCGTTAAAGATTTCCACCTTACCACTCTTCTTGTCTACGAGGGTAGTCCATATATTTTGGTAGTAGAACTGTACTTCCAGAGCGTGAGGGTTAGGCACACGGTCAGGATTGATAAGACCGTTACAGTTGAAGTTGTTGTCTGAAGCAGGGAAGCGACCGTAATCACCACCGTATGTCCAGATCTGCTTGCCTGTAACCTTACTCTTTGAGCGCAATCCCTGGTCGATGTAGTCCCAAATATAGCCACCTTGATATGCTGGGTATTTGCGCACCATATCCCAATACTCCTTGAATCCACCTTCAGAGTTTCCCATGGCATGAGCATACTCACACTGGATGAGCGGACGAGGGTTGTCACCCTGTAGGTATTTCTCACAATGCTCGTATCCAGCGTACATAGGACAGTAAATATCCGTCTTGCCGTTCTGTCCTGCCTGTTCAAACTGACAAGGACGAGATGGGTCATACTGCTTCACCCAGTCGTATGCGTCCTCAAAGTTCTTGCCGTAACCAGCCTCGTTTCCGAGCGACCACACAATGACGGCAGGATGGTTCTTGTAAGCCTGCACGTGGTTCTTCTGTCGCTGGATGTGAGCATCGTGATAATCCTCACGTTTGGCAAGAGTCTTGTCACCGTATCCCATTCCGTGGCTCTCTATATTAGACTCAGAAGTCATATAGATTCCGTATTCGTCACACAAGTCATACCAGCGTGGATCATCAGGATAGTGACAAGTGCGCACTGCGTTTATGTTCAGTTGCTTCATCACCTTCAAGTCCTGCACCATACGTTCGTAGCTGACCACATAACCATAGTCTGGATCCATCTCGTGACGATTGACACCCTTTATAAGAACAGGCTGTCCATTGACCAACAGTTGACGGTTCTTGACCTCCACTTTACGGAAACCAACATTTTGCGGAATAACCTCAATCACCTTACCGTCCTTCTGAAGAGTGGTGTATAACTTATAAAGATATGGGTCTTCCCCATTCCACTTGTGGCAGTCAGCAAGTGCTATTACACACTCCACATTCTTCGCTGCATCCACAGTCTGCTCCTTGACAATCTGTCCAGCCTTGTCCTTCAAGGTGAACACCACCTTAGAGCCAGCCTCAGGCGAGTCGATGTCAGCCTTGACTGTAAGCATACCGTCTCGATAGTCTGGAGTGAGGTCTGGAGTGATGAACAAGTCATGGATGTGACTCGTGGGACGTGCATAGACATAACACTCACGCGCAATGCCACAGAGTCTCCAAAAGTCTTGGTCCTCAAGGTAAGAGCCGTCACACCAGCGCATAATCTGCATAGCGATGAGGTTCTTCTCGCCCGGCTTCACGTAAGGAGTGATGTCGAACTCTGCAGCCACTTTAGAGTCCTCGCTGTAGCCCACATACTGACCGTTAACATACATTGTGAGGTTACTTGTGGCAGAGCCAATATGTATATAAATCTTATCGCCCTTCCAGTCGGCAGGCAGAGAGAAGTACTGACGGTATGACCCAACGTGGTTTTCCAAGTCTTGTACGTAAGGAGGATTTGTCTCCCAGTCGTTACGCCATGCATAACAGTTGTTGACGTAAGTAGCATTGCCATAGCCATTCAATTCCCAGATACCCGGGACAGGCATTGTACCCCATTTACTGTCGTCATAATCCAACTTGTAGAAGCCGTCAGGACGCTTGTCCGCATCCTTCACCCAATTGAACTTCCATTTACCCTCGATAGACAGGAAACGGGAAGACTTCTCTTTCACGCCCGACTGAGCGAGCTGACTGTTCTCATAAGCGAAATATGTCGCCACATTGTCCAACCTGTTGTCGCTGTTGACCCTCGGGTCGTTCCAGAAGTTGGCAGGCTGAGCTTGAGCCGCCAGAGACACGAGCACTGTGCCCAAGGCGATAGTTAGAACCTTTGTATTCATTGTAATGCTATTGATAAATTGCTGCTGCAAATATACAAAGAGTTGCCGAACCGACAAAACATTTGACGTACAAGTTTCATTTCACCTTACCGCCACCAATCCAACAGTCCATGTAATACTGGCTGTTAAGGTTATCCACGACAACACCACGAGAACCGCTTGCATGTATAAACAAATCATTTTTCAAGTAGATGCCCACATGGTTGATGTTCTTACGCTTCACCTTTCCCGATGTCACAAAGAACACGAGGTCGCCCCCTTTAAGTTTACTTCGCCCCACTTTCCTACAGTCCAACTCATACTGGTCAATACTCTTGCGGTGGAGCGACTTACCGTAAACCGTCTTATAGATTTGGACGGTCAGACCCGAACAGTCCACTCCTATTTTATTGTTACCACCGTAACGATAAGGAGTGCCAAGCCATTTGGCAGACTCTATCATCAGTGCCCACTCGTCGTCCGCCTCTATGTCGAAGCCTAGAGCCAGTCCGGCACGAGCCAGTTCACGCATGTCCTGATTCTTGTAGTACACGGAGCGTGAGCTGTGACAAGAAGAAAAGAGAGCCGCTACCAAAAAGCAGAGCCCCACAGACCGTACAAGCAGTCTTCTTCCATTTCTACTTATCGTCACCATGAGCATTTACGTCAAACTGCAGACACAGCCAACGGTCTATTCAGCCAGGAATTTCTCTGCCTCCATTGCAGCCTTACACCCCGAGGCGGCAGCCACGATAGCCTGACGGTAGAGAGGGTCAGCCACATCCCCGGCAGCGAACACCCCAGGCACGTTCGTCCTTGGCGTTCCGTCTACAGTCTTAATGAATCCCGTCTCATCAGTCTCAATCCAAGGCTTAAACACATCAGAGTTAGGTTTATGGCCTATGGCGAGGAAGAACCCGTCGATTGGCAGATCGTAGTGCGATTCGTCTGTCGCTCCCTTGCGGTGCACTAGGTGTGCGCCCTCCACACCGTTCTTTCCGTAGAGTCCCTCAGTGTTAGTCTCGAACAGAACCTCAATCTTTCCGTTCTTCATCACCCTATCCTGCAATATCTTGGAAGCGCGGAGATAAGGCTTGCGCACGATGAGATACACCTTTGAGGCAAGTCCTGCTAGATAGAGAGCCTCACCGCAGGCAGTGTCGCCACCTCCCACTACAGCCACCACTTTCTTACGGTAGAAGAAACCGTCACATGTGGCACAGGCACTGACACCCTGCCCCATGTATTTCTTCTCGTCAGCCAGTCCGAGAAACTTGGCACTTGCTCCTGTGGCGATGATGACAGTGTCCGCCTCAACCTCACTTCCGTCCTCAAACCCGAAGACATAAGGAGTCTTACCTAGGTCGCAGCGGACACACGTATGTTCGCGAATCTCCACGCTGAATTTTTCCACCTGCTGACGCATCAAGTCCATCAAGTCCTGCCCCGACAGTTCTTCTGGATGTCCCGGAAAGTTCTCTATAGAGTCCGTGATGGTCAGTTGTCCACCAGGCTGTATCCCTTCATAGACGACAGGGTTCAGGTTAGCCCTACTTGCATAAATTGCGGCAGTGTATCCTGCCGGTCCAGATCCAATAATAAGACACTTAATATGTTCCATTGTTTTTATTCTTGTATCATGATTTTAATCGCGATTCTTTGCAGTCGCATTCAGATTCTCTTACAGACTGACACTTCTAGTAGGTGCGGTGTCCCACCGCACTCTCCATAACACTCGACGTGAGACTCATAATAATATGCAACGTGAGACACGTTGCCTACTATTACCTCAAATCGATGACATCCGCCTTAGGGTAGTCCTTCT
This sequence comes from Alistipes ihumii, assembly GCA_963626085.1. GTDB lineage: Bacteria > Bacteroidota > Bacteroidia > Bacteroidales > Bacteroidaceae > Colivivens. The sequence goes on from CAVFVJ010000031.1 coordinate 37,930, forward strand.
TGTTGAACCTAAAGACTGAGTCCGCCTGTTTGTTTCCCTTCTTGTACGCAGTGACACTGATTTCCACATTACCCTTGCTCTGTCCCATCATGACATAAGTAGGACGGTTGTCAAGACGGTTGACCCGGATGATAGCCTTTTGGATGGACGACTTCGGAGAAGTGGCAGTCAGAATAATCTCGTACTGCGTCTTGGTGTTGTTGCCGAACTTCACGTCATACCCGGTCTTGTAGATACCGAGAAATGCATATGGATTGATTTTAGCCAATTGAGTCTGTGTTGGCTCAGTAACGTTCACCTCCTCGTTCTCCTTAGAGTACGACCACATAGTCTTTCCGTCGAACCATGTTATGTGGTTGCTCAACTTAGTGCGGAACTTGTTACCCTGCAGCAAGACAGAGCCTTGATCCTCGTCGTCCCCCACCCTTATGACAAAGTCCGCAGTGATACTAGGACATTTCTTGTATTCCGCATACACCTTATCGAGCACACCCTTCGCGTCGAGCGCATGAGCCGCCATTGCCACCAGAGCAAATAAAGCCGTAAAAACGTATCTTCCTTTCATCATACCTTTTCCTCTTTAATTGACAAAATATTTTTCTTTAACTGACAAAATAAAATTCTCTAACCTTAGAAATATTTCCCACAGACCTTCCAGATTTTTTCCGCAGACCATCCGTTTATTTCAAGTTCCTTACGATAGTGTCAAGCGTATTAAAGTCCTGCACCAGCACCTCACGCGGTTTCGCCCCAATCTGTGCACCCACGACACCTGACTTCTGCAATTGATCCATTATCTTGCCCGCTCGGTTGTACCCGATGGAGAAGTTGCGCTGGAGCATTGACGTGCTGCCCTGTTGTGTTGACACCACCAGTTTGGCACACTCCTCAAACATCGGGTCAATATGACCTATGGAGTCAGAGGAGCCACCGCCTGCGGAGTCATCACCGTCGACATCTACCTCTGGCAGGTAAGCTGCATGAGAGTAGCCCTGTTGCGTACTGATGTACTTACATATTCTTACGACCTCTGGTGTATCCACGAAGGCACACTGCACACGTGTAGGGTCACCACCATTCAAGTAGAGCATATCACCCCGTCCTATCAACTGGTTAGCACCCGGACGGTCGAGAATGATTCGTGAGTCCATCATGGCTGCCACACGGAACGCAATACGCGCTGGGAAGTTCGCCTTGATAGTACCCGTGATGATTTGTGCGGTCGGTCGCTGTGTGGCGATAATCATGTGTATTCCCACAGCACGTGCCAACTGAGCAATACGGCAGATAGGCAATTCAATCTCTTTGCCAGCAGTCATTATCAAGTCACCAAACTCGTCGATTATCACCACATAATACGGCATATAGTCATGTCCTTGCAGTGGATTAAGTTTACGCGCCTTAAACGCCTCATTATATTCCTTTATAGTACGCACGCCAGCCATCTTAAGCAGGTCGTAGCGAGTGTCCATCAACTTACACAACGAGTTGAGAGTCTTGACCACTTTCTGAGTGTCCGTGATTATCGGTTCCTCCTCTTCCTCCAGTTTTGCGAGGAAGTGGTTCTCTATGGAGTTGTAGATACTGAACTCCACTTTCTTCGGATCAACCATCACTATCTTCAGTTCAGACGGATGTTTCTTATAAAGCAGTGAAGTGACTATAGCGTTCAGCCCGACAGACTTACCCATACCTGTAGCACCTGCGACCAGCAGGTGGGGAGCCTTGGCGAGGTCAATCATGAACACCTCGTTTGTGATAGTCTTTCCAAGCGCACACGGTAGTTCCATCTTCGACTCTTGATAAGTCTTGGAGTTGAGTATGCTCTCCATGGAGACAATACACTTCTTTTTGTTAGGTACCTCAATACCGATGGTTCCCTTGCCTGGTATTGGAGCTATGATACGTATACCCTCAGCAGCCAAACTCAAGGCGATGTCGTCTTCAAGGTTACGAATCTTGGATATGCGCATACCTTCAGCCGGAGTTATCTCGTAGAGAGTGATGGTAGGTCCGATGGTTGCCTTAATGCTACTTATCTCCACTCCAAAACTATGGAGCACCTGTATGATACGTTCCTTGTTAGCAGTCTGTTCCTCCATGTCTATTCGAGGTGAACTGTCCTCGCTCTTATCAAGCAGACTCAGTAGCGGGTACTTATAATACTCAAGGTCATGTCTCGGGTCATAGGGAGTGTTTATGTTGCCGCGGCTCAGGTTCTTGTCGGTGGCTGGAGCGACACTGCGTCCAACGACAGCATCAAAGCCTATAGCCGTGTCGACAGAAGCCGTCGGCTCAGCTGGTTCCGTATTGCCAGTTTCTATCTGGAATGTGTCGGATACTGCCACTGAAGCCCCACTGTTGCCTAGGTCCGCAGCAGGTTCGACAGAGGCAGCCACATCCTCCGTACCCGTCTCCTCGGTAGAGTTCTGTTGATGCTCTTCTGCCTCCGATTTCTCAGAACCGCTTACCTGCGTCCCGAAGTCAATGAAATTGATTTGTGGGTCAACAAATTCATGTTTTTCTCCCTCGCTGTCAGATGTCGTTTCATCCTCCACCTTATTGTTCTCTTCATCGTCAGTGTTCTTGTTCATTAAACTATCAAGAGGGTTATGGAATGACTTTATACGTTCCAACCTCATCAAGTTGCGCACCACCTCAATGGTTTTGGTGCTCAAGTACACAAGTACAAAGACAGCCACAAGGATTAGTATGCCGTAGATTCCAGGTGAACCAATCATGACACCAAGCCATTTTGTTACACACATGCCGCTGTAGCCGCCCAAATAGAAGAAACTGTCTCCCAACGCTGGGATGTCGCAGGTTAGCGCACTCAATAGCAGGCTTGTCCAAATCATGGTAATGCCCATCAAGATGAACAGCCGGACACACCTAATGCGAAACGAGCCTATCAGTCTCATGCCGAGCAAGATAAAAAACACAGGAATGAGGTATGCTGCCACACCAAAGTATTTGTTGATGAACAGATAGGCTGTCTTAGCACCGAAGCCCCCACAGACATTGCGAGCATGCGAATCGCTGGATGTCAGTTCATTGTAGAACTCTGTAAAGTTCCTCGTGTCCACTATATTGTAGTCTGAAGCCCCACTGTACAAGAACGAAGAGAACGCTATGATCATGAACAATGCCGCAAAAACCAAAACCAGTCCAATCACAAACTTCACGATGGATGCCCTCGACATGATGTCGACATCCACAACATTACTCTTAGTTTTTTTCTGAGAGCTTTTACTCTGAGTCTTTCTTGCCATCTCGTTTTACATACATATATTGTAGGGTACAAATGTAAACAATATTTTTCAGACAGACCCACGCCACCCTGTATAATTATTGAAATTCGAACGAAATAAACAATAAAGGACGGTGTTTTGCGTTTATAGTAGCTATAGGAACAAGTGAAATGAGATTAAGGAAAAGTTACAAAGTTGCCATCTTCGCCTACATTATCGCATGGACGATGGTGGGGATATTGTCCTGCAACGAGGATGAACAGTTCACCTCGTCCCCGAGTGAGGCACTGCGTTTCTCCAGTGACACGATAAGCTTTGACACAATATTCACAGACATCGGTTCAGCAACCAAAACGTTCAAAATTTACAATCCCAACAGCAAGGGAGTGCGACTCGCATCAGTCCGTCTCGGAAGCGACGGAGAGAGTGGTTTCCGTATAAACCTTGACGGAGTCTACAACACAGTGTTTACAGACGTGGAGATTTACCACAATGACAGTATGTACTGCTTCGTGGAAGTGACGGTAGACCCCAATGACTCCGATTCCCCTACCCTAATTACTGATTCCATCCTCTTAACTTTGGGTAATGGGAAAACACAGAAAGTGATGCTCGAGGCGTACGGACAAGACATCATTGTGATGAACGGACAAGTAATAACAAGTGACACAACATGGACATCCGCACGTCCGATTGTGGTGCGCGACAGTCTGGTCGTCGCCCAGGACGCCACACTAACCATAACTGCTGGCACTACCATCTGTTTCCATAAAGGTTCGGGACTTGATGTCTACGGTACGCTAAAAGTGGAAGGAGCACAGGGCAAGCAAGTCACACTGAGGGGCGACCGCACCGACAAACTCTTCACTTACCTGCCATACGACCGCTTGGATGCGCAGTGGGAAGGAATACACATTCATCCAGAGAGTCACGACAACACGTTCAACTACTGTGACATACACGGAGGAAACTACGGAATCATTGCCGACAACGACTCTCTGTCAGATGGAGTCAAATGCACCGTCAGCAACAGCATCATACACAACGTTGCCGGTGACGGCATATTACTACACTCTACAATAGCCAGTTTGTCGAACACCCTAATAAGCAACGCTGGAGGCAACTGTGTGACAGTCATAGGCGGCACAACAAGATTCGTCCACTGCACCTTGGCACAGTTCTATCCATGGAACGCCACCAACGGCTCCGCACTGTATTTCGCTAACGTGTACGACAAGAAAGAATATCCACTGGAACTTATTGAGTTCGTCAACTGCATCATCACTGGTAAGTCCTCCGACGAGGTGTACGGTTCCAAGATGCAAGACAGCGACGCATCGTTTAACTATAGGTTCTACAACTCGCTGGTAAACACCGTCACCACCGAAGACGACGAGCAGTATTTCATCGGGTGCAAGTTCGACCGGGACGATAGCGGGTCAGAGTCCTCATCCAGTTCAGACGACAAGGCTGTCATAAGAGAAGCCAACTTCCGCACCATCGACAACAGTGTGTACTACTACGATTTCCGTCTCGATTCGCTCTCATCCGCACGTGGACTGGGAGATGGGACACTCACGCCAGATGATTGTCGGACCGACATGAACGGGACTGAACGCCCAGCCAGCAATCCAGATGCAGGATGCTATCAGTTTGAGGACAAGTCCACTGGTCCTATATTACGCATTTGACGCAGTATCTGACGCTGACGCTTATACATATAAGGAGTGGGTCTGCCACTGTTGCGCTCACGTGGATTAGGCAACGATGCGGCAATCAGTGCACTGCGGTTGGCGTTTAAGTCAATGGCGTGACAACCGAAGTGTTCGAGAGCTACAGCCTCGGCACCATAAATACCGTCCCCCATCTCGATAGTGTTCAGGTAGACCTCCATGATACGCTGCTTGGACCAAAAAGTCTCGATGAGTACCGTGAAATAAGTCTCAAAAGCCTTGCGGGTCCACGTGGACGACGGCCAAAGGAACACGTTCTTGGCAGTCTGCTGACTGATGGTGCTTGCACCGCGCACTCTGCCAGTCTTTTTCTTCTCTTCCATTGCCTTTTCAATTGCCTTAACATCAAATCCATGATGTTTCATGAAGTTCTGGTCCTCACTCGCAACGACTGCCTGAACTAGGCTTGGGTTGATACTGTCAATCGGAACCCACTGGTGCGCCAGTTTCAGTTGCATACCGTCACCGAGTTGCTCCACCAGTCGGATGACCATCAAAGGGGACAGAGGGACCTCACTGTAACGGTAGAACAATGTTGCGGCTATCGTTGAACCGAAAAAGAATATGAGAATCCACATAAATGGTTTGAGCACAAATTTCACTATCTTGACAATCAACATGGCACCAGTCTTTGAAACATTAATAAAATGGTACGAAAAAAGGTGTGCGGTGCAATCCGCACACCTTATTGTAATAAAACAATCAGTAACAATTACTGAAGAGTGCCATTGTTAGCAGCCTCAATCATGGCTTTTGACGCATAGAGGTAAACCTCCACACGACGGTTCTGTGCCTTTCCAGCAGCTGTAGAGTTGTCAGCAACTGGATTAGACTCTCCGTAGCCTGTGCTTGAAGCAATCTGTGATGCAGACACACCGAGGGACTTGAGGTAAGTTGACACTGCGTCAGCGCGCTGCTGAGAGAGAGTGAGGTTCTTCTGTACACTCTGTTCAGCAGTACTACCCTTCCAGCCAGCGTTGTCAGTGTAGCCCTGAACAGCAACATCCATGTCCTTGTTCACAAGGAGAACGCTTGTTGCAAACTGCTGAAGAGACTGCTTGGCAGTTGCACTCAAGTCAGACTTTCCAGTAGCGAAAAGGATACCAGAGTCGAATGTAACCTTCACTGCGTCCAAACCATTGTTGTCTGTTACGCTCTCAACCTGTGCATTAGCCACCTTCTCAGCAGCAGCTTTAGCCTTGTCCATCTTCTTTCCGATGAGGACACCTGCACCTGTACCTACGGCAGCACCGATGGCAGCACCGATGGCTGTACCACCCGCATTCTTGCCGATTAGATTACCTACCAACGCACCGACAGCAGCGCCACTGCCTCCACCGATGAGTCCGCCCTTGGTGGTGTTGTTCATGTTACATCCAGCTAAAATCACCAAAGCACTCAAAAGGAGTGCTGTAAACTTTGTTTTCATCATAATAACTTGTTTTTGATTATAATTCAGTCTGCAAATATCGGTCTTTTTATCCAAATGGCACAACCTACAGCCGAAGTTTTTTGAAAAAAGCAGACATTTCATTATTTTCCAATGAAGAATACACAGTCTGTAATGATATTATTCGTAAATTTGTGCTCGATTACAGAAACCGTAAACAATTATCGTTGATTCGACAAAACATATTATGGCAACAGATTTAAAGGGGTTGACCAAGAGAAGCGTCAACTATTCACAATGGTATAATGAGTTAGTGGTGAAAGCTGAGTTGGCAGAACAAGCAGATGTTCGCGGATGTATGACCATTCGTCCATACGGCTACGCCATTTGGGAGAAGATACAAGCAGAGATGGACAGACGGTTCAAGGAAACTGGGGTGCAAAACGCCTATTTCCCTCTCCTAATACCTAAGTCATTCCTCAGCAAAGAAGCAGAGCATGTGGAAGGCTTCGCCAAAGAATGCGCAGTGGTCACACACTATAGACTCAAAGCCAATGAGACACACGACGGAGTGGTTGTCGACCCTGCCGCAAAATTGGACGAGGAACTGATTATACGACCTACATCGGAAACAATAATATGGCACACATACAAGAACTGGATAAAGTCATATCGTGACCTTCCAATACTGTGCAACCAGTGGTGTAATGTAATGAGGTGGGAGATGCGAACACGTATATTCTTACGTACATCCGAATTCCTCTGGCAGGAAGGACACACTGCACACGCAACCCGTGAGGAAGCGGAAGAGAGGGCGAAGATGATGCTGAAGGTGTACGCTGACTTCGTGGAGGACTACATGGCCGTTCCTGTGGTGCAAGGAGTGAAGAGCGAGACAGAGCGTTTCGCAGGTGCGCTCGACACCTATACTATTGAAGCAATGATGCAGGACGGTAAGGCTCTGCAGAGCGGTACCAGCCATTTCCTCGGACAGAACTTCGGCAAGGCGTTCGATGTGACTTTCCTCAACAAGGAAAACAAACTCGAATACGCATGGGCTACCAGCTGGGGAGCGTCAACCCGACTCATGGGCGCACTTATCATGACCCACTCCGATGACAACGGACTGGTACTACCACCGAAACTAGCTCCGATACAAGTGGTGATAATACCTATTTGGAAAACTAACGAACAGTTCGATGCAATTAACAAGAAAGCCTTCGAGATTGTTGATAAGTTGAAAGCTATGGGCATCAGCGTGAAGTACGACAACGACGACAACAAGCGTCCTGGATTCAAGTTCGCAGACTACGAAATCAAGGGTGTGCCAGTACGTCTCGTACTGGGAGCGAGGGACTTGGAGAACTCCACCATCGAGATAATGCGCCGCGACACTTTGGAGAAAGACACTGTAAGCTTAGACTGCATCGAACAACGTGTTAAGGAACTACTTGACAATATACAGGAGAACATCTACAAGAAAGCACTTGAATTCCGCAACTCACGCATCTATGAGTGCGAGGACTATGAAGAGTTCAAGACAAAAATCAAGGATGGAGGCTTCTTCTTATGCCACTGGGACGGTACACCTGAGACAGAGGCGAAGATAAAGGAAGAGACACAGGCGACCATCAGGTGTGTGCCTTACATGTTCGAGCAGACTCCGGGAGTCGACATGGTGAGCGGCAAGCCAGCCAAATACAGAGTCATCATAGCTCGTGCATATTGATCAGACACAAACAAAATATAAACGGACACTAAAAACTAAAAGCAATGAAACGAATCCTTTCAGCAGTATTAGTCACACTTGTGGCTCTTGCCACTATGGCCCAGCAGGACACCACTGCGTTCATGAGTCAGCTCATCAACCTTAAAGGTATCAGTGACGTAACTCCTCTAGAGTCAAAAATTTTCAAGGAGAAGTATGTAATGAAAATTAAACAGAACGTTGACGGTGACAATACAGATAAGGGAACATTCACACAGCGTGTCTTCGTGGCACTGAAAGGAACAGACCGCCCTACCGTCATTGTGACAGAGGGTTATTTCGCAGATTATGGCTTCAGAGATTTTCAGGAGGAGCTGTGCCAACTTTTCGATGCTAACATGGTGATTGTGGAATACCGTTACTTCGCGGAGTCCACTCCAGAACCGTGCAACTGGGATTATCTGACCGTCGACAATTCACTGCGTGACCTTCATAACGTGCGCAAGACACTCGGCGCTGTGCTTCCAGGTAAGTGGATAAGCACTGGGACAAGTAAGGGCGGACAGACCACCATGTTCTACAGGGTGGCCTACCCCAACGATGTAGATGTGAGCGTAAGTTACGTGGCTCCGCTCAACAAATCGGTTGAAGACGGCAGACACGAAGTGTTCCTCGCAAAGGAAGTCGGCACCAAAGCCGAACGCGAGACCATCCTCAAGGCACAACAGGAAATGCTCAAGAGGAGAGAGACCATGATTCCGCTCTTCAAGAAGTACTGTGACGAGCGGAACTACAAGTTTTACTTGTCACTCGACGAAATTTACGACTATTGCATATTTGAATATCCGTTCGCACACTGGCAGTACGGCACGCCTATAGAACAGGTACCACCCGTAACAGCCAGTGACGAAGAGCTATTCTATCACTTCATGACAGTGGCAGGACCAGATTATTTCGTATACCCAAACAGATATCTGTCCTTCGACGTACAGGCTGCGCGTGAACTAGGTTATTACGGATATTCACTTAAAGGCCTAAAGAAATGGACTGTGGTGAAGGACACCAAGAACTATCTGAAGAAAATCATGTTGCCGCCAGAGCTGCGCGACATCACATTCGACCCAACACTCTACAACCGTACCGTGAAATTCCTGAAGGAGGAAGACCCTACACACATATTTATATATGGAGAGACTGATCCGTGGAGTGCGAGTGGCGTGTGCACATGGCTCGACTGCAGTAAGAAGACTAACATGAAGATATACGTACAGCCACGAGGCAGTCACAGTTCACGAATTGGAACCATGCCAGAAGACTTGCGCAACGATATCATCAACCGCATCACCAAATGGCTCGAACTGTAAACTGGCATAATATTTGTTGTATGGCATGTACAGAATAACAACCAACAAATAAACAGGATGAAACTCTCATTACCGTTTTCAAGCAAACTAAAGAAAATATTCACATACAGCAGAGAGGAGGCAGCCCGTCTCCGCAATGACAGTATCGAGCCCGAGCATCTGATGCTTGGGATAATCCGTGATGGCGACAATCATGCATATAACATCTTACATGAATCACTGGACATTCAGCACTACAAGCACATACTGGAAAACAACGTAAAAAACGAAGACGCCACTATCACTGACCCCATCGAGATGACAGTAAGTGACGACACATCAGATATTCTACGCTTGAGCATGCTGGAAGCCAAACTATTGAAAAGCGACCAGATAGAGACTGAACACATCCTGCTCGGTTTCCTTAAACGTGGAATGATACAGGCATCTGAGTATCTGAGCAACAACGGTGTCTCATACAGCAAAGTGTTTGCGACACTCACCAAAAAGACTTCACCAAAGGCCGACATTGGCTATGACGAAGAGGATGATGAAGATGCTCCCCCCACCAACAGGAGCAACAAGAACAACTACAGTACACAGACTACTGATAAGAACTCAAGTACAGACACTCCTGCCATAGACTCCTTTGGAGTGGACATAACGGCAACGGCACGTGAGGGGAAATTGGACCCCGTAGTAGGCAGAGAGAAAGAGATTGAGCGCATAGCGCAAATCCTATCACGCCGTAAGAAAAACAATCCGGTACTGATTGGAGAGCCAGGTGTTGGCAAGAGTGCGATTGTTGAAGGATTGGCCATGAGAATCATAGAGCGCAAAGTGTCACGTATACTGTTCGACAAACGTATCGTTTCTCTCGACATGTCATCCATCGTGGCAGGCACGAAGTACAGAGGACAGTTCGAGGAGCGAATGCGCGCCATCATCAACGAACTCAAGGACCATCCTGAAATCATCGTGTTCATAGACGAGATACACGGCATCATTGGAGCTGGCAACCAAGCAGGACAGATGGATGCTGCCAATATGATGAAACCGGCATTGTCACGGGGCGAACTGCAATGCATCGGAGCCACAACCCTCGACGAGTACCGCAAAAGTATCGAAAAAGACGGAGCGTTGGAGCGTAGGTTTCAAAAGATTATCGTGGAACCGACCAGTGCAGATGAAACCAAAATCATCCTGCACAACATCAAAGACCGTTATGAGGCACACCATAATGTGACATACACCGAGGAGGCCATCAACGCATGTGTAACTTTGACGGACAGGTATGTCACTGACCGCTACTTCCCCGACAAGGCAATTGACGCTTTAGATGAGGCTGGGTCAAGGGTACACATCTCCAATGTGAGCGTTCCAAAGGAGATTGAACAACAAGAGAGACTCATTGACGAGGCTGTAAGACTGAAGGAAAGGCTAGTTAAAGAACAGGACTATGAGGGTGCTGCAGACTATAGGGACAAGGAGAAAGCACTTAGGACTCAACTGACACAGATGAAGTCTGACTGGGAAGCCAAATATACAGAGACCAAAGAGATTGTCGACACAGACCAAGTGGCGAACACTGTGTCCCTGATGACTGGTATCCCAGTATCAAAGCTCGCCACAGACGAAGGAATGCGCTTGAAGGGAATGCGTAAAGAACTGAAATCTAAGGTGATTGCACAAGATGCGGCGATCGATAAGTTAGCAAGTGCCATCCAACGTAGCAGGATAGGACTGAAAGACCCCAACCGTCCAATAGGAACGTTTATGTTCCTCGGTCCCACAGGTGTGGGCAAGACATATCTAGCAAAGAAATTGGCGGAACTGATGTTCGGCTCAGTCGATGCGTTGATACGCATCGACATGTCGGAGTATATGGAGAAATTCACCGTCAGCAGGTTGGTTGGTGCACCTCCAGGATACGTCGGTTATGAAGAAGGTGGGATGCTTACCGAACGTGTACGCCGCAAGCCATATTCCATTGTACTACTGGACGAGATTGAGAAAGCACATGTAGATGTGTTCAATCTCTTGCTTCAAGTAATGGATGATGGAAGGCTAACTGACTCCAATGGACGAACTGTGGATTTCCGCAACACTGTTATCATCATGACATCCAATGTCGGAACCAGACAACTCAAGGACTTTGGACACGGCATCGGGTTCTCCGCCATGGAGTCAAAAGACGACAAACAGTTGAGTCGCAGTATAATACAGAAAGCTCTCAACAAGCAGTTCTCACCTGAGTTCCTCAACCGTATCGACGAGATTATCACATTCGACCAACTTGAACTCGATGCTATCTTGAAGATTATAGACATCGAGTTGGACAGTGTATCCAAACGTGTTGAAAGCATGGGTTACAAGCTCCAGGTGGACGATGACGCAAAAGAGTTCATAGCAAAGAAGGGATATGACAAACAGTTTGGAGCACGTCCACTGCGCAGGGCTATTCAGCAACACCTCGAAGACGGTATTGCCGAGATGGTGGTGGAGCAAGAAGTAATCGCAGGTGACACTATCGTGGCATATCTGGACAATGATAGCGTGAAATTCAAAATAGACTGAGTATAAAAAGTGAAAGGACTTTGAGTCGTGAAGGCTTAAAGCCCTTTTTTGTGTTAAACAATAAATATCGATTATCAATAACTTATGGGTGGTTTTTTTGGAACGGTTTCAGCCAAACCATGTATCAATGACCTATTCTATGGGACAGACTACAACTCGCACCTCGGAACAATGAGGGGCGGAATGTCCACGTACAGCAAGGAGAACGGTTTTATTCGTTCAATCCACAACCTTGAATCCACATATTTCCGTTCAACCTTCGAAGACGAACTGGAGAAGTTCAAGGGAGAATCAGGAATAGGTGTCATCAGTGACACAGACGCACAACCCTTGTTGATGAACAGCCATCTGGGACGTTTTGCCATAGTCACCGTTGCCAAGGTAAACAACAAAGAGGAGTTGGCAGACAAGCTGTTGAAAGAGAACATGCACCTGTCTGAATTCAGTTCGGGCAAAATCAACCAAACTGAACTCATCGGACTGCTCATCATCAAGGGGAAGTCATTTGTGGAAGGCATCGAGAACGTATTCCGTGAGGTGCAAGGCTCGTGCTCACTCCTATTACTGACGGAAGACGGAATTATAGCAGCACGCGACTCCTGGGGCAGGACACCTATCGTTATCGGAAAGAAAGAGGGCGCGTACGCAGCCACAAGTGAGTCTACCTCCTTCCCAAACCTCGGGTACAGCATTGAGAAGTACCTTGGACCAGGCGAGATAGTGCGCCTCCACCACAACAATATGGAACAGTTGCGCAAGCCCAACAAAGGAATGCAGATTTGTTCATTTCTATGGGTATACTACGGTTTCCCTACATCGTCATACGAGGGCATCAACGTGGAAGATGTCCGTTTCCGCTGCGGCAAGAAGATGGGCGAATACGATAACGCAGACATCGACTGTGTGTGTGGCATTCCAGAGTCGGGAACAGCTATGGCACTGGGATATGCAGCAGGGCACGGAGTACCATACCGCAGAGCCATATCCAAGTACACACCAACATGGCCACGTTCTTTCACACCGAGCAACCAAGAGAGACGCAACCTCGTAGCAAAGATGAAACTCATAGCCAACCGAGAAATACTCCACGGACAGAAAATGCTGTTCTGTGACGACTCGATAGTGCGAGGCACCCAACTCCGCGACAATACTAAAGAGTTGTACGAGTGCGGAGCCAGGGAGGTGCACATGCGCATATCCTGTCCCCCACTGATCTACGGATGCCCGTTCATCAATTTCTCGCGCTCCCAAAGTGACATGGAGCTGATAACACGCCGAGTCATAAAAGACTTCGAGGGCGATGAGAACACGAACCTCGACAAGTATACACAGACCGACTCCCCCGAGTACTGCCGTATGGTGGACGAAATTGGCAGACGACTCAACCTGTCATCACTCAAGTTCAGCAAACTGGAAACGCTCATTGAATCAATCGGATTGCCCAAGTGCCAAATATGCACACATTGCTTTGACGGCAGTAGCGATTACACACTAAAAAAGAACAATACCATAGAATGAAGATTGTCGTAGCCACATCACCGCAGTTCTTCATCGAAGAGAACACCATCATACAGACCTTGTTCGAAGAGGGTCTCGACATCTTGCATATCAGCAAGCCAGAATCAGAACCAATTTTCTGTGAACGGCTACTGACGCTGATGGATCCGAAGTGGTACGGCAAAGTAGTTGTCGAAGACCATTTTTATCTAAAGGACGAATACAACCTTAGGGGAATTCATTTGACAGACCGCAATCCTGACATCCCATCCAACTATAAAGGACTGGTATCGCGCACTTGCACTGTGGACGACATAGAGAAGTGGAACAACCGTTGCGGATACGTAATTCTGAACACATCCCCATCAATAGTCCAGCAAGCCATGTCGCGACATCTGATTAGCCATAAGGTATATGCCGGTGGAGTGACGACTCTCGAAGGAGTGATGGACGCACAGAAGTATGGATTCGGAGGAATAGTCATAAACGACGTGCTGTGGAACCAATTTGACCATCACGAGTCATACAACTACAGAGATTTGATAGATTTGTTCAATAAATTCCGCAAAGCCACGGACTAATTGAAATAAAAGCCGTAACTTTGCATTAGTTTAGTCTTTACTTGACGATACACACACATCATACATCCAATATAATGGAAGATAACAAAACATACAAGGTTTTTGCGGGTACTAATTCAAGGTATCTGGGCGAAAAAATTTGCAAGGAGTTGAAGACACCGCTAGGCAACATAGTTCGCACAAACTTCTCCGACGGAGAATTTGTAGTTTCCTTTGAAGAGTCAATCCGAGGAAAAGACGTGTTTCTCATACAGTCTACGTTCCCTAACACTGACAATCTCATGGAGTTGCTTCTGATGGTCGACGCCGCCAAGAGGGCATCTGCGCATCAGATTATTGCAGTGATGCCCTACTTCGGGTGGGCACGCCAGGACCGCAAGGACAAACCACGTGTCCCGATAGGTGCGAAGCTGGTGGCTGACATGCTCAGTGTGGCAGGTATTGACCGCCTTATCACTATGGACCTCCATGCGGAGCAGATTCAGGGTTTCTTCGATGTGCCAGTTGACCATGTATACGCCTCACTTATATTCATCCCTTACATTCGGGATCTCAAGCTAGACAACCTCGTCATAGCAGCTCCCGACGTGGGTGCGTCCAAGCGTGCTGCCAAGTTCTCCGACAACCTTCAGGTTCCACTAGTGCTCTGCAACAAGACACGTAAGAAAGCCAACGTGGTTGACTCCATTCAGATTATCGGTGACGTGGCAGGCAAGAACGTGGTTATCGTTGATGATATGGTGGACACAGCCGGTACCATCACGATGGCAGCCGACGAGATGAAGAAAGCCGGAGCATTGTCGGTACGTGCTGTCGCCAGCCACTGCATCATGAGCGGTCCAGCATCCGAACGTGTGGAGAAGTCCTCACTGGAGGAAATGCTTTTCTCCGACTCCATCCCGTACAACGGCAGCTGTCCGAAGGTGAAGCAGATATCCTGTGCACAGATGTTCGCCAAAGCTATTGAGGGAATCGAAAAGAACAAGTCGCTCAGTACCCTTCTCGACTTTGAGCTTAAGGAGGGAGAGGCTGATTAGACATTAACAGCAACTAGAAGATTCTGACTGTTGCGTTTCACACACATTGATTGTTAATAATCAAATGTCCTGAGACTCGTCACTGAGAGTCTTAGGACATTTTTTATGTCTTTTATTCAAGTACGCTCCCCATGTCATTGCGACAAAAGGAAAAATCACTAACTTTGCAAGTAGAATCTCTAAAACAATAGACAAGAAAAAAATGAAAAGGATATTCTTAGGACTAGCACTAGCAGGAGTTGCGTCAGTCGCAAATGCCCAAACAGGTAAACTGCAGGTCAAAGTAAACATTGAGAACATTGGTGACTCTCTAATAGTGTACTATCAGCAAAAACGTGATACCATCACTGGAACTGACGGTAAGTTCGAGTTCACCCTCGACGCAAGCGACAAGGGGATGTTTCTCGCTGCTACCCCAGCCACCTTCAGGGGCAAAGACAACAAATACTTCCAAATGGTAGCCATACCCGATGAGACCTTGGAAGTCACTGGTTCACTGCCTAAGTCAGAGACCAACGACTCCGTCATCTCCCTTTCGGGAGTATCGGATAAACTCACGTTCGCCGGCAGTAAGTTCTACACTGAATACACTGACGTAATGGCACAGAATAAGGCTGCAATCAAGGAGTTGACAGACTACAACCAGACAATGCTAGCGCGCATCCAGGGAGGCGAGAGTCAAGAGGCAGTACTGGCAGAGTACCACGAGCATGTGGGACCACTGAAAGAGAAGGCTGAGAACGGAATCATGGATGTACTTCGCAAGAACTCCGACAAGGAAGCATCAGCTTACCTCATTTCCTCGTTCGATACAGCGGAGAAGATTGAAGCTGCGATTGCCCTCTTGTCCGACGGAGTGAAGAACGGACGGATGAAAGACATCGTGTACCAGACTCTCAACCAGAGCAAGGCACAGGCTGAAAATGAAGCCAAGGCTGCAAAGGTACAGGGCGAAGGAGTGAAATCGCAGGACTTCACCCTCACCGATATCAACGGCGAGAACCTCACACTGTCTAGTCTGCGTGGCAAGTACGTTATCCTCGACTTCTGGGGTTCATGGTGCGGATGGTGCATCAAAGGAATGCCCAAGATGAAGGAATACTACGCAAAGTACAAGGACAAACTGGAGATCGTGGGTGTTGACTCTGGTGACACGGACGAGAAGTGGAAAGAGGCTGTAAAGAAGCACGAACTGCCGTGGCTGCACGTGAAGGACGCAGAGGGTGACGACAGTGTGGTAAAGAAATATGCAGTATCTGGCTTCCCTACGAAGATTTTGGTCGGTCCCGACGGTAAAATTGTGAAGACAATTGTTGGCGAAGACCCTCAGTTCTACACTTTCCTTGACGACACCTTTGGCAAGTAAACCATTAACATCTGAAAATATTATGCGTAAACTACTTCTATGCAGTGCGCTGGCACTGGGGGTCATGATGACATTCAGTGCTTGCGACGACGACGACAAATCGGCCTTCGCCCCTACATTCGAGAAGATTGAGCTCAGTCCGTCTCCTTGCAACGCAGGAGACTCAATTACAGCTACCGTGACACTCAAGGAAGAAGGTGCCTACTACTACTATTCCTATCAGGAGTACAGTATAGGCAACAGTACCTACCGTCTCGGTAGCAAGAGTTACAACACCTCGAACCCTACAAAGACCAACGGCAGTGTCAGTTCCCTAACAGGTTCAGCTACGTTCAAGTTCAAGGCACCATCGAAGGCCGACACCACGTATACCATTACGTTCAAAGCCATGTGTGCAAGCAGTGCCGATGCCTTTGCCTCTGGTTCCCTATATCAACAGACCAACACGGTGAGCGTGCAACTGCCAATCAACAAATGAGACAACATAACAAAACAAACCAATTTACAATCTGATGAAAAAAAACAGTCTACTACTTACAATGACGCTCTTGTGCGGCTTTGCCCTTAAAGGCAACGCAGCAGCGCCCGACTCAGTCTATGTGTTCACCTACGCAATTCCTCAAGACACCCACAAGGGAATTCACATCGCGTACAGCTCCGACAAGTCACGGTGGACCGCCATCGGACGCGACCAGTCGTTCGTGTCCAGCGACTTCGGCTCATGGGGTTCACAGAAACGCATGTTCCACCCAAGCGTCATCAAGGACGGTGACACATGGTATGCTGTGTGGCAGGTGAACGACAACACCAACCAATTTGCAACTACCCTTTCCCAAAAACTCTACATCTGGAAGCCACAGGACTACCCCTACGTGTCTACATCCAGCGTAATTGCACCTGTCCTTGAGAAGAAAGGTGGACTTTTCGTGGTGACCTACAAGACTAAGGAGGGAAAGACATATCAAGTCACGAGCCGTGACTTCAAGGAATGGAGTCCGGCACGTGAAGGAGGCGAGTACAAGGCAAACGAGGTGAAAGTACTCGTGGAAGGCACTGAATACGAGGGATGCATCACACGCGCCCCGTGGGAGGTGGTCGAGACACTCGTAAACAAAGGGTACGCCACTACCCTGCGTAACCAGCAGTACAACGAATCAATGAGAGATGATGCCTCACGTTTTGCCGGCATACAAAGTGTGGACGTGAATATAAAACTTGACTACAGCGGGAAAAAAGCCATCAGCCCCAACCTCGTAGGCATCTTCTTTGAGGATATCAGCTATGCGGCTGACGGAGGTCTTTATGCGGAACTGGTGCAGAACCGTGACTTCGAGTACTGCAACACCGACCGTGGAGGGTGGAACGCCAAGTCGTTCTGGTCTGTCGAAGGCACAGGCAAGACAGACTGGACCATCGAGACAGCTGACCCTATCCACAAGAATAACTCCCACTACTCGGTGCTCAGCACGACAGCCACAGGTTCGTCACTCAAGAACGAGGGGTTCGACGGTATCGTAGTCCGCAAGGGCGAGAAGTACGACCTGTCCCTCTTCCTCAAGAAGATGGAAGGGGCAGGGAGTGTGAAGGTGGAACTGATTGACGGTGACAAAGTACTGGCACAGAAGACCTTCAAGGCAACAGGAGAATGGAAGCAGTACAAGGCTGTGCTCACAGCCAGTCAGGACTGCGAGAAGGCAAAGATAAGCATCACGCCACTGCAAACAGGCAAGCTGGCAGTCGACTTTGTAAGTCTCTTTCCACAGAAGACCTTCAAGAACCGCAAGAACGGACTCCGTCAGGACATGGCGCAGGTTCTTGCCGACATGAAGCCTAAGTTCATACGCTTCCCTGGAGGCTGCGCAAGCCACGGACAGGGTCTTGAGGACATGTACCGCTGGATTTACACCGTTGGTCCGGTGTGGGAGCGCAAGCCACTGCCCAATATATGGAACTACCACCAGACCATGGGACTGGGTTTCTACGAGTACTTCCAGTTCTGCGAGGACATTGGAGCTGAACCTCTGCCGGTATTGCCTGCTGGTGTCTGTTGCCAGAACTCCTACCGTGGAGGCCACGGCCAGCAGGGCGGACTTCCGTTCGCCGGCGAAGAAGCCAATATAAAGACATCAGAACCGTTACCAACCATGGAGGAATACCTCCAGGAACTGCTGAACCTCATCGAGTGGGCCAACGGTGACCCCAAGACATCCAAGTGGGCGAAGATGCGCGCTGATGCAGGACACCCGAAGCCATTCGGACTCAAGTACCTCGGAATTGGAAACGAAGACCTTATCTCAGACGTGTTCACGGAACGGTTCAACTTCCTCAACCGGGGCATCAAGGCAAAATATCCTGACATCGAGGTTGTGGGTACTGTCGGTCCGTTCTTCGAGGGCAGCGACTATGAGTACGGATGGAAACTTGCACGCAAAGAGAACATAGACATTGTGGATGAGCACTATTACGTCAATCCGGGATGGTATATCCACAATCAAGAATTCTATGACAAATACGACCGCAACGGCACAAAGGTTTACCTTGGAGAATGGGCAAGTAGAGGCAACCGCATGGAGAACGCGCTAGCAGAAGCACTTCACATGACCAATCTAGAGCGCAATGCTGACGTGGTTGTCATGGAGTCTTATGCACCACTCTTCTGCAAGGACGGGCACTCTAACTGGAACCCCGATCTTATCTACTTCGGTAACACCAGTGTAAGACCTACCCCGAGCTATTACGTGCAGTACCTCTTCGGTAACAACAACGGAGTAGAATACATCCCAAGCAATGTATCGGTCAACGGCAACGAGACTGCCAAACTCAGAGTTAACTCATCGGTAGTGAAAGCTGAGAACGGTGACCTCATCGTGAAACTTGTCAACCTGCTCCCGGTAACGGCAAAGACCAATGTCGACTTGGGCGATATGCAGGGATACGGCACAACTGCTACACTGTCTGTTCTCACGGGCAAACCAGAGGACAAGGATGCCAAGCCACAGCAGTACACCATCACAGCGCATTCACAGTTCAGCTACGACATGCCTGCATACAGTTTATCTGTAATCAGATTTCCAGCCAACACTAAGAAAAAATGACTACAGACACACATACAATACCCCATATGCTTCACCCTCTTCCAACAGAGGGTGAAGTTGTTTTACCGCGGCAGTTCACCTATCCGTTCCTGTACACGCCCCACCCTCTTGCTGTCATGGCAAGCCACGAGTTGCAGGACTATCTGAGGCGGCAGGAACAGTGGCAGGAGGAGATTCGTCTCGGGAAGATGTTCGGAGTGCTCGTGGTCGGAACGGCAGACGACAACGAAAACATATTTGCACTTTGGGCTTTTTCAGGACTGCTGGACGGCAAGAGGTGTCATGAAGGGTTCGTTCCACCTGTGTATGACGTTGACGAGTGGAACCAGGAATACATGCGTGAGGACGCAGTCATCAGTGCCATGCCCGACGGGGAGGAAAAGAGCAGACTGTCACGCAGACTACAGATGAGGCTGTTCGAACAGTTGTGTTTTCTGAATGCATTGGGCGAAACCCGCTCGTTGACTGACATCTTCGACAAGGAGACTTGTCGTATTCCTCCGTCAGGAGCCGGCGAATGTTGCGCCCCCAAATTGCTACAGTACGCCTACGCAAACAATCTCCGTCCGCTGTGTATGGCAGAATTTTGGTTGGGACAATCACCCAAGGGGGAGGTTAGGTATGAAGGTGAATACTATCCGGCTTGCAACGCAAAGTGCAAGCCTATACTGCGGCACATGCTCGTGGGACTCGATGTGGAGGAGAACCCTCTGATTGCTGTCATGCGCGAGAGAGTACGCCAAATGCGTGTCGTCTACGAGGACGACTCCGTTATGGCTGTCTACAAACCTGCCGGCGTGTTGTCTGTGAAAGGCAATGTTGACGCTCCTAGTGTAGAGTCAATTATTCTTGACTCACACCCAGAGGTCAGTGGTCCTCTCATTGTACACCGTCTCGACATGGACACCTCGGGAATCATGTTGCTTGCCAAAGACAAGGAAACACACAAAGCTCTACAGATTCAGTTCTACAAACACGAGATACGCAAACGCTACATAGCCCTACTCGACGGCATCGTAGAGAGCGACCACGGCACCATATCCTTGCCACTGTCACCCGATAGGCTCGACCGTCCACGACAGATGGTGAACTGGAAACTCGGTAAAGAAGCAGTCACTGAATACGAGGTACTTGAAAGGAAGGACGGTCGCACACGAATCGCTTTCTACCCACAGACAGGCAGGACGCACCAGCTCCGAGTGCACGCAGCCAGCACAGAGGGACTTGGTTGTCCCATATTAGGCGATCGCTTATATTCAAAATCAAACACTATAAAAGGAATGCCACAGCGTAAAGTAACAAACTGCCGCATGTACTTGCATGCTGAGTCCATCGACTTTACACACCCACTCTCTGGTGCACACATTCATTTAGAAATCCCTCCAGAGTTCTAACCCATCCGTAAACATACAACTAAAGACTACTTACGGGTGAACACTATCTGGAGAAAACAACCAAACTCGATATTGAAATAGCAAAAAAAAGCGGATGGACCATGGGGGAAGTAGGCATCGTTGCCAGACATTTACACAAATATCTTTCACGATTGAATGCCTTTGTTTGTTAGTCCATCCACTTTCAGCTCAAAGAGGCGTTGGGCAGACCGCCACTCTCAATATTCGCCCCAATGCTTTATCTCCATCTTGGCATCTCCAACCTTGCAGAACGCATAGATGTATGCAGACGCAAGTCTGGCGTTGGTGATCAGCGGAATATTATAGTCAACCGCTGCGCGACGAATACGGTAGCCGTTCTCCAATTCACGCTGAGAATGGTTCTTTGGAATATTGATGACAAGATCGACTTTGTGACTGGCGATGCAGTCGATAACATTAGGTTCAATACCCGAGTCTGGCCAATGGAGCACCTCTGACGGAATATCATACTGTTTCAAGAACTCAGCCGTTCCGCCTGTAGCATACAACTTGTACCCTGCAGCATGGAGGGTGCGTGCTGCATCCAACAGTTCCACCTTCGAACGTGCGGCTCCAGAAGAGATCAGAATGCCTTTCTGCTTATCGGGTATGTGATGTCCTACGGACAGCATACTCTTGAGCAAAGCCTCGTAATAGTTGTCACCCAAACAAGCTACCTCACCCGTGGAAGCCATATCCACACCAAGAATAGGGTCGGCCTTGAGCAATCTGGCGAAAGAGAATTGTGACGACTTCACGCCCACATAGTCGATGTCTGCGAAGTTCTTGCCGAACGGCTCCACCTGCTTACCAAGCATTATCTCGGTAGCCATGCCGATGAAGTTGAACTTGGTGACCTTTGACACGAATGGGAAACTGCGGCTGGCACGGAGGTTGCACTCGATAACCCTCAGTTCGTTGTCCTTGGCAAGGAATTGTATGTTGAACGGTCCGGAAATGTTGAGTGCCTCTGCAATCTTACGCGCAGTGCGCTTGATGCGTCTGATGGTCTCGAAATAAAGCTTCTGGGCAGGGAACACCACAGTTGCATCGCCCGAGTGCACTCCAGCATACTCTATGTGCTCGCTGATGGCGTAACACTTGATGACTCCGTTCTGTGCCACAGCGTCAATCTCCACCTCTTTGGCTCTCTGCAGGAACTCAGTAACCACTACCGGATGGTCCTGACTCACCACAGCTGCGTTCTTCAAGGCGTTCTCCAGCTCATCTCTACTGCTCACCACCCTCATGGCAGCTCCAGAAAGGACGTACGACGGACGTATCATGACTGGCAGACCCACCTCATCAACGAAGTCGTAGATTTCCTCCATCTTGGTAAGCTCCTTCCAACGCGGCTGGTCGATGCCCAGACGGTCGCACATCTCGGAGAATTTCTGTCGGTCCTCTGCGATATCGATGGACTTGGCTGACGTGCCGAGGATATTGATACCCTGTCGGTCGAGCAACAGTGCGAGGTTGTTCGGAATCTGTCCACCCGTGCTGACAACCACACCCATAGGTTGCTCCAGGTCACACACATCGAGCACACGCTCCAGCGTCAGCTCGTCAAAGAACAGGCGGTCACAGATGTCGTAGTCCGTGCTCACCGTCTCCGGGTTGTAGTTGACCATGATGGCGCGATAGCCCATCTCCTGTATCTTCCTGATGGCAGCCACACCGCACCAGTCGAACTCGACAGACGAACCGATTCGGTATGCGCCAGAACCGAGCACGATGACCGACTTGCCGTCGTGGGCGAAGTCCACATCGGACTCACTGCCGTTGTATGTCATGTAGAGGTAATTGGTCTGTGCCGGATACTCGCCAGCCATGGTGTCAATCTGCTTCACCACTGGCACAATGTTGTGCTTCTTACGTTTCTGGCGCACCACGAGACCCTTCTCGTGAGGGTTGATACCCTGGTCTTTCATCACAATCTTACCTATCTGATAGTCCGAGAAGCCCATCTTCTTAGCCATTGACAGCAGTTCAACTGTCAGGTCGTCCACACTGTCGAACTTCTCCAGCTCGTTCTTCACGTTGTAGATGTTCTGCAGACGGAAGAGGAACCAACGGTCAATCTTGGTGATGTCGTGCAACTGGTCGATGGTGTAGCCCATATCGAACGCAAGGGCGATGGCAGGCAGACGCTTGTCGGTAGGGTTGTGCAACTCGAAGTCCACATCGGGCACAGTGACTGTATTGGCCACAAAGCCGTGTAGTCCCTGCCCCACCATACGTGCGCCCTTCTGGATGGCTTCCTCGAAGGTGCGACCGATGGACATCACCTCGCCCACCGACTTCATTGACGAGCCAATCAGCTTGGAGACACCATCGAATTTGCCGAGGTCCCAGCGCGGTATCTTCACAACCACATAGTCGAGTGCTGGCTCGAAGAAGGCAGAAGTCACCTTAGTCACTGAGTTCTGTATCTCATCCAGTCCGTAGCCCAGTCCGAGTTTGGCTGCCACGAACGCCAGAGGATAGCCTGTGGCCTTTGAGGCGAGGGCAGACGAACGGCTCAAACGGGCGTTCACCTCAATCACACGGTAGTCGTCGCTGTTCGGGTCGAGCGCATACTGCACGTTACATTCACCGATAATTCCCACCTTGCGCACAATCTTGATTGCAATCTGACGGAGCTTATGGTACTCATGGTCGCTGAGTGTCTGTGACGGTGCCACCACGATACTCTCGCCCGTGTGGATTCCCAGTGGGTCGAAGTTCTCCATGTTACATACGGTGATACAATTGTCGTACTTGTCGCGCACAACTTCGTACTCAATCTCCTTCCATCCCTTGAGCGATTCCTCGATGAGAATCTGCGGAGAGAAGGTGAAGGCTGAGCTGGCGAGTTTGCGCAGTTCATCGTCATTGTTGCAGAAGCCGGAGCCGAGTCCACCAAGGGTGTAGGCTGCACGCACGATGATTGGGTAGCCAATTTCTTTGACCACGTCGAGTGCCTCCTCGATGGAGCTTACAGCAACACTGTGGGCTGTTTTCACGTCGATATCGTGCATCATCTCCGCGAAGAGTTCGCGGTCCTCTGTGTTGATGATGGCCTCTACCGGAGTACCTATCACCTTTACGTTGTACTTCTCCAGTACCCCACTCTCATACAATTTCACGCCACAGTTGAGGGCGGTCTGTCCTCCGAACGAGAGCATGATGGCGTCGGGGTGTTCCTTGGCAATCACCTTCTCCACGAACTCGGGAGTGATTGGAAGGTAGTATATATGGTCGGCAACTCCCTCGGAAGTCTGCACGGTAGCCACGTTTGGGTTGATGAGTATGGTGAATTTACCTTCCTCGTGAAGAGCCTTCAGTGCCTGGGAGCCTGAGTAGTCGAACTCGCCCGACTCACCTATCTTCAGTGCGCCGCTGCCGAGTATCAATATTTTGTTTATATCAGAGTTCATATCTGTCTATTCTTTGCGATAACTGAAACTTTACAATTGGTCGATGAATCTCTCGAACAGAGGCATGGAGTCTACAGGACCGCTGGATGCCTCGGGGTGGAACTGTGTTGAGAAGAACGGCTTGGTGCGGTGGCGTATACCTTCGTTTGTCCCGTCGTTGAGGTTGACGTAGAGTGCCTCCCAGTCCTCGGGAAGGGTCTTGTCGTCGATGGCGAAACCGTGGTTCTGTGAGGTTATGAGACATGTGTGTGTGCCCACCTCTCTTACCGGTACATTGTGTCCACGGTGTCCGTATTTCAGTTTGTATGTCTTCGCACCTGCAGCGATAGCGAGCAACTGGTTGCCAAGACAGATGCCCATGATGGGCTTGTCCTGGGTGAGTGCCCAGCGCAGATGTTCAATCGTTTCCTTGCAAAGTGAGGGATCGCCCGGTCCGTTTGACACGAACAACCCGTCGTAGTCCTCATTGCGGAAGTCGTAGTCCCACGGCACACGCTTGACGGTCACGTCGAACCCGAGCAGGCACCGGAGTATGTTGTTCTTCATTCCGCAGTCAATCATAAGCACTTTCTTGCGTCCGTTGCCGTAGACATGGACTTCTTTCGTCGACACCTCAGACACAAGGTTGCGTTTGTTGGGGTCGGTCATCTCCACATCCACTCCATCAAACACAATCTTGCCGAGCAGCGCACCCTTCTCGCGCAGTTTCTTCGTAAGCACACGAGTATCGACACCACACAGACCAGGCACCTGGTTCTGCTTGAGCCAAGTGGACAAGCTACGGCTTGAGTCCCAGTGGCTGTACTTGTCGGAGTAGTTGGAGATTATCACAGCTTGACACTGTATCTTCTCGGATTCAAAAAAACGTGAGACACCATCGGTCATCTCATCGTCGGGCACACCGTAATTACCAATCATAGGATAGGTCGGGACGAGTATCTGACCGCGGTAAGAGGGGTCAGTGAGACTCTCCGGATAACCTGTCATTGCAGTGTAGAAACACAGCTCTCCGGCTGTCGACTTCTCATAGCCGAACGAATAGCCCTCGAACTGTGAACCGTCTTCCAGTAGTAATGTTGCTTTCTTCATAAATCTATTATAACATTTTCTTTATTCTTGCCATTGCCTCCACGCTGTCTTCCTTCGTGCCGAACGCAGTGATGCGCACAAAGCCCTCACCGTTGCTTCCGAAGCCTTCACCTGGGGTAGTGACCACGTTGGCATCGTGCAACAGTCTGTCGAAGAACGACCATGAGTCTTCGCCTTTTGGAGTAGACACCCAGATGTAGGGCGAGTGCTGTCCTCCGAACACTTTCAAGCCAAAGTTGGAAAGGCTCTCGCGGATGATGCGTGCATTTTCCATGTAGTAGTCTATCGACTCCTTCACCTGCTTTTGTCCTTCCTTAGAGAAGACTGCCTCGGCTCCGCGCTGTGACACGTAGGACGCACCGTTGAACTTACTGCACTGCCTGCGCTCCCAGAAGTCGTTGAGGCACACTTTCTCTCCATTCTCCCCTATCACCTTCAGTTCCATCGGGATGATGGTATAGCCACAGCGTACACCTGTGAAACCTGCAGTCTTGGAGAAGCTGCGGAACTCTATGGCGCACTCCCTCGCTCCTTCTATCTCGAAGATGGAGTGAGGCAGCGTGTCGTCCTGGATGAACGCCTCGTAGGCAGCATCGTAGAGGATGAGTGCATCGTTCTTCAGTGCATAGTCGACCCACTGGCTGAGTTTTTCTCTGGTGATTACCGCTCCCGTTGGGTTGTTTGGATAGCACAGGTAAATCATGTCCAAATGGTCTGTGGGGATGTCGCCTGTAAACCCATTCGACTCGTTGCACGGTATGTAGGTCAACTCGCGTCCAGCCATTATGTTGGTGTCAACATAAACTGGGTACACGGGGTCCGTGATTCCTACCTTGTTATTAACGGAAAGGATGTCCCCGATATTGCCTGTGTCGCTCTTCGCACCGTCATTTATGAACACTTCCTGTTTGGTGAGCCTGATTCCGCGTGGCGTGAAGTCGTGCGCTATGATAGCGTCAATAAGGAAATCATACCCGTGCTCAGGTCCGTAACCGCGGAAGGTCTTGGGGTTGGCGCACTCGTCAACTGCCTTGTGCATCGCCTCTATGGAAGCCTGCGGCAGTGGACGCGTCACATCACCGATGCCCAGTCGTATGATCTGGGCATCGGGATGTTCCGACTTGTATCGGGCGACCCTCTGTGCTATATCGGCAAAGAGATAGCGGTGCGAGAGTCGCTGGAAATTAGTATTTAACTTAGTCATTATTTATTGTTTGATAGATAGTTGTCCACTTCACATGCGGCTTGTCTTCCACTGGCAATGGCGCGCACCACCAGACTGGCTCCCGACTTGGCGTCGCCTGCCACGAACACGTTCTCTGCGAACGAAGGGTGTTCAGGACGGAGGAAACCCATGGCAAGGAGAGCAAGGTCGCACTCCACCGTTTCCTTCTTTCCTGTGGGCTTCATCTGGGGACGGCCTCCGTCGGCTGCTGGAATCCACTCCACTTCTTCTATCTCGGCTCCCTTCACGTTGCCGTTGCCATCGTCAATGAACTTATTGGTAGTGAGACACCAGCGACGTTCGCAACCTTCCTCGTGACTCGTCGTGGTCTTCAAAACCACAGGCCACTGCGGCCAGGGTGTTGCTGGGTTGTGACCTACAGGCGGCTGCGGCATGATCTCAATTTGGAGAACATGCTTTGCTCCCTGACGGTTGCACGTTCCTATACAGTCGCTTCCTGTGTCACCGCCTCCGATGACCAGCACTGTCTTGTCCTTAGCACTGATTTTTTCCTCACCGCTCGTATCCTCGCCCATAAGTACTCGGTTCTGCTGGCTCAGTATCTCCAGTGCAAAATGCACACCTTTGAGTTCACGTCCAGGCACCTTGAGGTCGCGCGCCACTGGAGTGCCTGTAGCAATCACATAAGCATCGTAGCCCTCAGGCAGGGAACTGGAGTCGACCTCCGTGTTCATTTGGAACTCTATGCCCTCAGCCTTCATCAGGTCAGCCCTACGGTTGACCACATATTTGTCAAGCTTGAAGTTAGGGATGCCGTAGCGTACCAGTCCACCGATGGACTGCCGCTTGTCTAAGAGAGTCACGCTGTAACCTTTCTTGTTGAGTTGCACAGCTGCTGCCATTCCTGCAGGACCAGCTCCGATGACTGCCACACGCTTACCGTTGCGTTCGTATGTCTGAGGTTGGATGTAACCCTCACTGAACGCCTTCTCGATGATGGAGCACTCGTTTTCGCGTATAGTAACAGGCTCGTCAATGCAGTGGTTCAGCACGCAACTCTTCTCGCACAAGGCAGGACAGATGCGCCCAGTGAACTCAGGGAAGTCATTGGTAGCAGAGAGCAACTCATACGCCTGCTTCCACTTGCCCTTGTACACCGCATCTTGCCATTCGGGCTGTTTATTGCCCAGCGGACAAGCCCAGTGACAGAACGGTACACCGCAATCCATGCACCGTGATGCCTGCAGCTGACGGTCACTCTCGTTGAGGGTCTGCTCAACCTCAGCAAAGTCTCTTACTCGTTCGTATATAGGTCTGTGTCCGGCTTCCTGCCTAGGCACAGTCAAAAATGCTTTTGGATTTCCCATGATGATAATGATTAATAGTCGCGTTCTACATTGCTGATTTTCTTCTCAAGGTCTTTCATCGCCTCTTCATGGAGCACTTTCTTGTACTCGATTGGGGTCACTTGGATAAACTCCTCCACATACGTGCTCCAGTTGTCGAGCATCTGCTTGGCAAGGACAGAGCCCGTGTGCAGGTAGTGTTTCAGGATAAGGTCGTGCAGCTCCTCGCGGCGTGCGCGCTCCTCGATGAGTCCCAACTCAATCATGTCCATGTTGCAGTAGTAATCAAAGTCGTGGTTCTTGTTCCACACGTAAGCGAGTCCGCCCGACATACCTGCAGCGAAGTTGCGCCCTGTAGTGCCGAGGACAACCACACGTCCGCCTGTCATGTACTCGCAGCAGTGGTCGCCTGTTCCCTCAACTACAGCGGTCACACCTGAGTTGCGGACAGCGAATCGCTCGCCCACCCTACCGTTGATGTAGACTTCACCGCTGGTAGCTCCGTAGAGCAGTGTATTTCCAGCAATTATGTTGTCCTGTGCCTGGAACTTGGAGTGCTTCGGTGGATAGAGACTTATGCAGCCACCCGAAAGACCCTTGCCCATGTAGTCGTTGGTCTCGCCCTCAAGGCTGAAGGAGATGCCCTTCATGAGGAACGCTCCGAAGCTCTGTCCGGCAGAACCCTTGAATCGCACGTTGATGGAGCCGTCGGGAAGTCCCTTGCCTCCGTACTTGCGTGTCAACTCGCCTGAGAGCATAGCACCCACAGAACGGTTGGTGTTGATGATGTCGTACGCGAGAGTCACGTTACGTCCCAGTTCCACATAGTCTCTGGTTGACATGATCATGTCGCGGTCGAGCACATCGTATATCTTGTGGATAGGATGTACAAGCATATGGAGAGGAGTACCGTTGTCGACCTTGGCAAGCAGCTTACTGAAGTCGAGCGAACTTGTCTTGTCGTTCAGACGGCTCTGATCTATCTCTATCATGTCAGTGTGTCCTATCATGTCGTCAAACTTACGGAAGCCCATCTCAGCCATGTACTCACGTACCTCACGGGCGAGGAACGTATAGTAATTGACGAGGTAATCAGCGCGACCGAGGAAATGCTTACGCAGTTTCGGATCCTGTGTCGCTACTCCCACCGGACAGGCGTTGGTGTGGCACTTGCGCATCAGCAGACAGCCGAGCACGATGAGTTGGGCTGTACCGAAGCCGAATTGTCCAGCTCCGAGCAACGCCATCGCCACGATGTCCTTGCCCGATTTCAACTGTCCGTCGACCTGTATCTCTATCTGTTCCCTCAGTCCGTTGAGCACCAGTGTCTGCTGGGTCTCAGCCAAACCAATCTCGGGAGAAACTCCAGCGTACCTCACTGATGATGCTGGGGAGGCTCCTGTTCCACCTTCTGCACCTGAGATTACCACGATGTCTGCCTTGGCTTTAGCCACTCCAGCTGCAATTGTACCCACACCGCTCTCAGCAACCAACTTGACACTGATTTGAGCATCGGGGTTGACGTTCTTCAAGTCGAAGATGAGCTGTGACAGGTCCTCAATTGAATAGATGTCGTGGTGTGGCGGAGGTGAGATAAGTGAAATCTGCGGGATGGAGTGGCGTGTCTTGGCGATAATCTCGTTCACCTTGAAGCCTGGCAACTGACCACCTTCTCCTGGTTTAGCGCCCTGAGCCACCTTAATCTGTATCTCCTTTGCGTTGACAAGGTATTCGGTGGTTACTCCGAAACGGCCAGAGGCAACCTGCTTCACGGCACTGCTGAGCGACACTCCGTCGACATTGGCAGAGAAACGCTCTTCGTCCTCACCGCCTTCACCGGTGTTACTCCTGCTGCCTATCTTGTTCAATGCCAATGCGATGGTCTCGTGCGCCTCCTTACTGATTGCTCCGAAGGACATGGCTGCTCCTATGAAACGCTTCATTATGTTCTCCTCAGGCTCTACCTCGTCAAGCGGAATAGGGTTGGACTTGAACTTGAAGTAATGGCGGAGGAACAGCGGTTCCTTCACGTCGTCGACTATGTGTGTGAACTCCTTGAACTTCTTGTAACTTCCCGTGCGTGTGGCAAGCTGGAGCGTGGCTATCGCATCAGGAGTCCATGCGTGTTTGATTCCGTCCTTGCGGAAGGAGTACTGTCCTATGAATGGGAGGATGTCGGACGGTGTCTGTTCGAAGCCCTGGCTGTGCATCTTTGCTGCATCGGCAGCTATGGTAGACAGTCCTATGCCACCAATGGATGAGGTGGATGTTCCGAAATACTTCTGCAGAAGATCTCCGCTCAAGCCTATGGACTCGAAGATTTTGGCTCCGCGGTAAGAGCGGATGGTACTGATACCCATCTTACTCATGATCTTCAACAGACCCTTGTCAATGGCTTTGATGTAGTTGCGCTCAGCAGTGGCGTAGTCGAGCTGCACCTCTCCGTGCTTAACAAGGTCGTCAATCACTGCGAACGCCATGTATGGGTTGATGGCACTTGCTCCATAACCCAATAGCAAGGCTGCGTGCATTACCTCACGAATCTCTCCGCTCTCCACTATCAGTGCGGTCTGTACGCGCTTGCGAATGGACAGGAGGTAATGGTGTATGGTACTTACTGCGAGCAGTGAAGGGATGGCTGCATGGTCTGTGTCTACTCCACGGTCACTCAGTATGATATAGTTAATACCCTTGTCGACAGATTCCTCTGCCTCGTGGCACAGTTCGTCGAGCCGTTCTTTCAGTCCTGCCTCTCCCTTGCTCTTGTCGAAGAGGATGGAGAGTTTCTCTGTATTGAATCCCTTGTAGCGGATGTTGCAGAGAAGGTCGAGTTCGGTGTTGGTGAGCACCGGCTGCGGCAGACGCACCATCTTACAGTGTGACTCATTCGGGCTGAGGATGTTCATGCCTACTGCACCGATGTATTCTGTAAGGGACATCACCAACTCCTCGCGTATCGGGTCGATTGGTGGGTTGGTCACCTGGGCGAACTGCTGACGGAAGTAATTGAAAAGGAGCTGTGGTTTGTCGGACAGCACAGCCAACTGGGTGTCGTTACCCATTGACGTGAGTGGCTCCTGTGCGTTGGCGCACATCGGGACAATCACCTTGTCCACATCCTCGCGTGTGTAGTCGAAACATCTCAACTTACGCTGGAACTCACTGACCCCGTTCTCCACTTTCCTTCCACTGTGAAGTTTGTTCAACTCGATACGGTTGGTCTGCAACCAACGGCCGTAGTCACATTCCTTGGCGAGCAGTGACTTTATCTCCGCATCCCGGTATATCTGTCCGTTCTCGGTGTCGACCATCATAATCTTACCCGGCTGCAACTTACCTTTCTCCTTTATGATGAGTGGGTCTATCTTCAGACAGCCTGCCTCTGAGGCTACGATGAACCGTCCGTCTTCAGTAATGACGTAACGGCAAGGACGGAGACCATTTCTGTCTAGCATACCGCCTGCGTAACGTCCGTCGGAGAACAGAAGGGCTGCCGGACCGTCCCACGGCTCCATCAGGATTGAGTGGTACTCGAAGTATGCCTTCAGCTCATCGCTTATAGGGTTACGGTCGTTGAACGACTCTGGCACCATCATGGAGATGGCGTGAGGCAGACTCAGTCCTGACATTACGAAGAACTCAAGGGCGTTGTCGAAGGACGCACTGTCGCTCATGTTGGGCTGCAGGATAGGATGTATTCCCTTTACATCGCCAAGAGCCTTTGAGGAGAGCACACTCTCACGAGCTTCCATCCAACCTCGGTTACCGCGTATGGTGTTTATCTCACCGTTGTGCGACAGCATTCTGAACGGCTGCGCAAGCGACCATGTAGGGAAAGTGTTGGTACTAAAACGGGAGTGTACTATAGCCATTCCGCTCGTGAAGAACGGACTACTCAAATCGGGGAAGTACTCGCGCAGTTGCATGGACGTGAGCATTCCCTTGTATATTATGGTTTTTGTCGACAACGATACTATGTAGAAGTCCTTGTCGTCTATCTGTTGTTCGATGTGTTTGCGGAGCAGGTAGAGGTCAACCTCAAAGCGGTCGAAGTCCTTCGCCCCAGTGATGAAGAGTTGCACTATGTCCGGCTCGGTTTCAGCTGATGCTCCTCCGAGGATGTCGGAGTTGACCGGCACATTGCGCACATGCGAGAGAGTGAATCCTGCCGACTCCACCTCACGGTGGATAAGGTCAAGGTAGGCATCGTGCAAAGTCCTGTCCTTCGGCAGGAACACAAGTCCAGTTCCATATTTTCCTCTCTCGGGAACAGGGATGCCCTGAAGTAGTATAAACTCATGGGGTATCTGTACGAGGATACCCGCACCGTCACCGGACCTATTGTCCGCTGACTCAGCGCCACGGTGTCTCATGTTCTCCAGAACTGTGAGGGCGTCATCGACAAGTTTGTGAGTCTTGTCACTCCTAAGGTCCGCCAACAGTCCGACACCACAGGCGTCGTGCTCATTTTCTTTATTATACAGTGTTTCCATATAACTTGTGTTTGTTAATGTTCGGGTAATAGTCTTTTCTTGTTTGTCTCTATAAGCTATTCACAGCTTTGTGTGACTGCAAGTATTAAAATGCCCTCCCCTCCCGAAGGAAGGGAGAGACACATGTTATGAATCAAATATCAGTTGATGAACAGTATCTCGCGGTACTTCGGCAATGGCCAAAGATCATTGTCCACGATTTCCTCCAGTTTGTCGATTGGGCGACGGATTCCGAAGAGAGACTCGGCTATGTCGTGGTAAGCCTTTGCTTTCTCGTACTCGCACTCAATCTTGTTGGCTGCCTTACGTGCCTCAATCATTGCGTTGGTCTTGGTACGAACCTCGTCGATGAGTTTTGTTACTTCCTTCAGAAGTTCAAGTTCTGTTGCAGCCATTGTCTCCAAATCACTTGGATAAATCTCCTTCAGCTGTGACACGATGTTGAGCAGACGGGTCTTGTATGCCAGAGCGGCTGGGATGATGTGGTTGATTGCCATACGACCCATGACGCGAGCCTCAATCTGCACCTTCTTGGTGTAGGTCTCCCACTTAACCTCGTTGCGTGCCTCAAGCTCTTCCTTTGTATACACGCCTGTGCTTGTGAACATCTCCACTGCTTCCGGCTTGGTGAACTCCTTGAACATCTCAGGTACACTTGTCTCGACATCCAGTCCACGCTTCTTTGCCTCTATCGGCCATTCTGCAGAGTAGCCGTTGCCGTCAAAGCAGACAGTGTCGATGATGCTTGCGATGAGCGGCTTGAGCACGTCCATGAAAGCCACGTTCATCGGCTTGCCTGAAGCGATTTCCTTGTCAACTGCAACTTTGAATTCCTTCAACTGTTCAGCGACAGCTGCGTTGAGGGTGGTCATTGCACCTGCGTTGTTGGCACTTGAACCAACTGCACGGAACTCGAAGCGGTTACCTGTGAAGGCGAACGGACTGGTACGGTTACGGTCTGTATTGTCGATGAATATCTCTGGAATCTCCACGATACCTACTGACGCACCCTTCTTGCCGGCAATCTCAATCGCTGTGTCTGAAGGTACGTCCATCAGTTTGCGCAGCACGTTGGTCATGGTGTCGCCAAGGAATGATGAGATGATTGCTGGAGGTGCCTCGTTGGCTCCCAAACGATGGGCGTTGGTAGCAGAGGCGATGGATGCCTTCAACAGTCCGTTGTGCTTCTGTACTGCTACGAGCACGTTCACGAAGAAAGTGACGAACTGTAGGTTGCCCTTAGCGTCCTTGCCTGGAGCGAGCAACAAAGTGCCGGTGTCGGTTCCGAGTGACCAGTTGTTGTGCTTTCCTGAACCGTTGATGCCTGCGAACGGCTTCTCGTGAAGCAGGAGCACGAAGCCATGCTTACGTGCGATGTTCTGCATCAGGTTCATGATCATCTGGTTCTGGTCGTTGGAGAGGTTGGTCTCACCGAAGATAGGAGCAAGCTCGAACTGGTTTGGGGCAACCTCGTTGTGACGGGTCTTCAATGGGATGCCGTGCTTGTAGCCTTCAATCTCCACTTCCTTCATGAACGAAGCCACACGTGTAGGGATAGCTCCGAAGTAGTGGTCGTCCAACTGCTGATTCTTTGAAGACTCGTGTCCCATCAGTGTACGACCAGTGAGCATAAGGTCTGGACGGGCAGCGTAGAGGTCTTCGTCTACGAGGAAGTACTCCTGCTCCCAACCGAGATATGAGTAAACCTTCTTCACCTTCGGATCGAACATCTTGCAGATGTCAACCGCAGCGTCGCTCACTGCCTTCAACGCTTTCTTGAGAGGAGTCTTGTAGTCGAGTGCCTCTCCTGTGTATGATACGAACACGGTAGGGATACACAGTGTGTCGTCCTGGATGAACACCGGTGATGTAGGGTCCCACGCAGTGTAACCACGAGCTTCGAAAGTAGCACGGATACCTCCACTTGGGAATGAACTTGCGTCAGGCTCCTGCTGGATGAGAGACTTGCCGTTGAATTCCTCAATCATACCGCCCTTGTTGTCGTACTCAAGGAACGAGTCGTGCTTTTCAGCCGTTCCTTCTGTCAGCGGCTGGAACCAGTGTGTAATGTGTGTCACCTTGTGTTCCATTGCCCAGGTCTTCATGCCTTCAGCCACCTTGTCGGCTATTGCACGGTCAAGAGGATGTCCGTTGTCGATACAGTCAACCAACTCGTTGTAGGCAGACACATCGAGATACTTGCGCATCTTGTCACGGTTGAACACCAACTCTCCAAAATACTTTGAAGGGCGTTCACTTGGGATGTCTACTGGCAATGCCTTCTTCTTGAAAGCGTCTTGCACCACGTCAAATCTTAACTTACTCATAATCCAATACTTTTTAGGGTTGTTTTAATCGTGTTTGTTGTGTTTACTCTGTTCTTTATATTTTGTATGTTTAATGTTTACGCCTCCTCGTGCACATCGACTACTGCACGTCCACTCGGGTCGTTCATGTTCTTGAACGCCTTGTCCCATGCCAGTGCCTCTGCTGTAGAACAAGCCACACTCGGTACGCTCGGTACACTGCGTGCTGCCGACTCGCTTGGGAAGTGCTCCTCGAAGATGGTGCGGTAGTAGTACTCTTCCTTGTTCAACGGTGGGTTGATTGGGAAACGCTCTGCCGCGTGTGCCATCTGCTCGTCGGACACTGCCTTCGACGTGATGTCCTTGAGGGTGTCAATCCAACTGTAGCCCACTCCGTCACTGAACTGTTCCTTCTGTCTCCATGCGACAGATTCAGGCAACATGTCTGCGAACGCTTCGCGCACCACTCCTTTCTCCATGGTCTTGCCCGGACACATCTTTAGTTCGGGGTCGATGGACATCGCCACGTCAAGAAACTCCTTGTCGAGGAACGGTACACGACCTTCGATTCCCCATGCCAGCAGCGACTTGTTAGCTCTCAGACAGTCGTACATATAGAGTTTGCCGAGTTTCCTCACAGTCTCCTCGTGGAACTCCTTGGCGTTCGGAGCCTTGTGGAAGTAAAGGTAACCGCCGAATATCTCGTCCGCTCCCTCTCCGCTCAGCACCATCTTGATTCCCATGCTGCGGATGACACGCGCCAACAAGTACATTGGAGTGCTTGCGCGCACTGTAGTCACGTCGTATGTCTCAATATAATAAATAACATCCCTGATTGCGTCCAGTCCTTCCTGGATGGTGTAGTTCACTTCATGGTGAATGGTTCCTATATGGTCAGCCACCTCTTTTGCCTTCACGAGGTCGGGCGCACCTTTGAGTCCTACTGCAAACGAATGGAGTTGAGGCCACCATGCATCGTGCTTGTCGCCTGTCTCGATACGCTTAGCCGAATAGAGTTTTGCAATGGCTGACACCACTGAACTGTCGAGTCCGCCAGAGAGGAGCACTCCGTAAGGAACGTCACTCATCAGTTGTCTCTTTACTGAAGCCATCAGTCCGTCTCTCACAAGCTTTACTGCTTCCTTGCGGTCGGATGTACTCCATTTCATTCCTTCGTAATGGAACCAAGGACGGTTGTACCAGCGTTCCACCTTACCGCCGTGCTTGCTTGTGCAGTAATGTCCCGGAAGGAAGGGCTCGTAACTGTCGCAATACCCTTCCAAAGCTTTCAGCTCACTTGCCACGTACACCGTACCGTCCTTGTCGTGACCGATGTAAAGTGGAATGACACCTATCGGGTCGCGCGCTATCAAGTAATCGTCTGTCGTTGAGTCGTACAGCACGAACGAGAAGATTCCGTTCAGTTTGTCAATGAAATCGACACCATACTTCTCATATAGTGCAAGGATAACCTCGCAATCGGATCCAGTCTGGTACTGGTAGCTGTCCTCTGTCTCCTTGCGGATATCTTGATGGTTGTATATCTCGCCATTGACAGCCAGCACCTTTTTCTTGTCCATGGAATACAAGGGTTGTCCTCCAGAGAGAGGGTCAACGATAGCAAGTCGTTCATGTGCCAGTACTGCATCGTCGTTACTGTATACACCGCTCCAATCCGGACCACGGTGACGAATCTTTGCCGACATCTTCAACGCTTGCTCTCTCTTCTTGTGGGCATCACCCTTAATCTTCAATATTCCTACAAAGCCACACATAGTTTCTTTAGTTTAAAATAATTTTGTGTTTGTGTTGTTATAATCTATTTGTTATGTTTCTCTCACTGCTTATAAAAAAAGGGACTGATTCCGTTTCAGAACCAGTCCTTTCTATTTTCTTTATACCCCGCGTCATTTATTTTCTTTTCTTCTAGTCCATTCGACTGGTAAACGGACACAACGCAATGCCAAGAGCCTTATTATTATTCTGGTTCTTGTTATTATTCGAATTCTGATTACCGAAAGCCATCAGAATGTTGAACGCTGCCTTGTTTACTAATCCGAACTTCATCTGTTTTGTTTTTGACGCTGCAAATTTACGCTCATTTTTTTGTTTGCGCAAACATTTCATGATTTTTTTGTGAGGAAGACCTCATTTTCCTTTCGCACTGAGCCGTTTTTACCTCAGACTACCCCGTTTACTGGTTCATCTCAGCTATTGTCTTGATGAAATCAAGGAACAGCGGATGCGGATGGAGCACGGTACTAGAGTACTCTGGATGGAACTGTGTTCCGATGAACCAGCGCAAGTCTGGAATCTCGACAATCTCGACGAGGTTATTCTCGGGGTTCGTTCCTACACACTGCATTCCGTGCGATTCGTACTCGCCCATGTATTCATTGTTGAACTCATACCTGTGGCGGTGGCGTTCCTCGATATGGGCTTCACCATATATCTGGCGCACACGACTACCTTCTTTCAAGTCACATCCGTAGGCTCCGAGCCTCATCGTTCCTCCCATATTGGTTATATTCTTCTGATCCTCCATCAAGTCAATCACGTTGTGCTTTGTATCCGGTGCCATCTCGATACTGTGAGCATCACCGTAGCCAAGAACGTCACGGGCGAACTCAATGACCATCATCTGCATTCCCAAGCAGATTCCGAAGGTGGGGATATCGTGGGTACGGGTGTACTCTATAGCCGTAATTTTACCTTCGATTCCTCTCTGGCCGAAGCCTGGACAAATGACCACTCCTGCCAGTCCACTCAGTTTCTCCTCTACGTTCTCGGGCGTGATGTACTCGCTGTTGACGAAGTGTATCTTCGCTTTCTTGCCGTTGTAGATTGCAGCCAGCGACAGACTCTCGCGGATGCTCTTGTAAGCGTCCTGCAAGTCGTACTTGCCCACGAGTCCCACGTGCACTTCTTCTGTAGCCTCCTTCTGTTTCTTCAGGAACTCGCGCCACGGCAACAGAGCTGGTTTCTCGCCCACTGGCACGTCGAGCTTGCGCAGTATGGATGTGTCGAGTCCTTGGTTCTGCATGTTGATGGGCACTTCATAGATACTCGGCAGGTCTTCGCTCTGAACCACACACTCGGGTTCCACATTACAGAAGCTTGCTACCTTATTTAATATAGAGGAGTCCAGATGGCGCTCAGTGCGCAACACGAGGATATCGGGCTGGATACCCATGCCTTGGAGTTCCTTCACCGAGTGCTGTGTGGGTTTGGTCTTCAACTCACCGGCAGCACGCAGGTAAGGCACATAGGTAAGGTGCACGTTGATGGCGTTGTGTCCCAGTTCCCATCTCAACTGACGGATAGCTTCCATGAAAGGGGCACTCTCAATGTCTCCGATGGTGCCT
Organism: Alistipes ihumii; assembly: GCA_963626085.1. GTDB lineage: Bacteria > Bacteroidota > Bacteroidia > Bacteroidales > Bacteroidaceae > Colivivens. The sequence continues at coordinate 76,127 of CAVFVJ010000031.1, forward strand.
CCAATCTCAGTAATCACGAAGTCGAGATGCTGTTTGGCAGCGAGCGACTTGATTCGTGCCTTTATCTCGTTAGTGATGTGCGGAACCACCTGTATTGTCTTGCCCAGATAGTCTCCGTGGCGTTCCTTGTCGATTACCGCCTGATAGATACGTCCTGTAGTCACTGAGTTTTCGCGTGTAGTGCGAATACCGGTGAACCTCTCGTAGTGTCCGAGGTCGAGGTCGGTTTCCATTCCGTCCACCGTTACGTAGCACTCCCCGTGCTCGTACGGGTTCAGTGTGCCCGGGTCGATATTTATGTAGGGGTCGAACTTCTGAATGGTTATCTTATAACCGTGCGCCTGCAGCAGTTTGCCGATGCTTGATGATACGATTCCCTTGCCAAGTGAGGAAACCACTCCTCCCGTGACGAATATGTATTTCGTGTCCATATAGTATATTGTTTGTGTGTTGTCGTTACTGAATGTTTTCTTTCGAAGCCGTTGTCTCCTTGGTGTCCACGAACTTGCCTCGGTAGTAGTTGATGAACGCCTGGTTCACGAGCTTCACTCCTCCTGGTGTCGGGTACTCACCGCTGAAGTACCAGTCGCCCGGGCTGGTCTTGCACGCCTCGTGCAGTCCTTCAAGTGACTGGAAGACAATCTCTATCGGTGTGGTCACACCTTCAGGACGGAGCATATCCACCATCTTGGCAGCTATCTCCTCGGGTGTGAACGGCTTGTATATTTCCGTCACGTAATTCTTCATCTCCGTGGCAGGCAACTTGCTCTGCTCCATGCATTTGTTGTATATGTCGTGTATGGTTTGCCAACTGCCCCTTTCCACGTGCAGTTCCACTGCCGCACGGAAGGCGATGAACTCCTCCATTCGTGCCATGTCGATTCCGTAGTAGTCGGGATAGCGCACCTGCGGACAGGAACTTACCAGCACCATCTTCTTCGGGTGGAGTCTGTCGAGTATCCTGAGGATACTCTCCTTCAGGGTCGTTCCCCTCACTATGGAGTCGTCTATGATTACGAGGTTGTCCACGTAGGGTACGAGCGACCCATAGGTAATGTCGTACACGTGGGCTGCAAGGTCGTTGCGCGAGTTGCCCTCGGTGATGAACGTGCGGAGTTTGATGTCCTTGATTGCCACCTTCTCGCTCCTCACATAATCTTGCAGTACTGACCGGATTTCATCCTTGGTAGGCTGGTGTGTGCGAGTCAACCGAAAGAGTTGCTCTACCTTGTATTCGTTGAGTTTCTTCTTGAACCCGTCGAGCATTCCGTAAAAGGCGACCTCCGCGGTGTTGGGAACGTAACTGAACACGGTATGTTCCAAGTCTCCGTCTATGGCATTGGAAATCTTCGGAGTCAACTGCTCTCCCAGTGCTTTCCTTTCCAGGTAGATGTCCTTGTCCGACCCACGACTGAAGTAGATACGCTCAAACGAGCAGGCACTGTAGTTGTGTGGCTGCAGAATCTGTGTGAGGTTCACCTCGCCGTTCTTCTTCACCGTTACCGCCTGTCCTGGTTGCAGTTCATGAATTTGGTCGGCCTCCAGTTCAAAGGCTGTTTGTATGACCGGACGTTCAGATGCCACCACAAGTATCTCCTCATCATGATACCAGAAGGCTGGACGTATGCCCCAGGGGTCACGCATGGCGAACATCTCGCCGCTACCTGTAAATCCACAGAGCACGTAACCTCCGTCGAACATAGGAGTTGACGTTTTCAATATATTGGTAATGTCTATATTGTCCTCGATAAAGGTAGTGAGTTCCCTACCCTCCAGTTGCTTTTCCCGTGCTATGTTGTACACGCGCTCGCTCTCCATGTCGAGTCTGTGTCCTATGAGCTCCAGCATGATGTACGTGTCGTTGTATATTCGTGGGTGCTGCCCCTTGGACACAATCTCACTGAACACCTCGTCCACATTAGTCAAGTTGAAGTTACCGCACAGGCATAGGTTCCTCGCACGCCAGTTGTTTCTACGGAGGAACGGATGCACGTATGCCAGTCCGCTCTTTCCTGTGGTTGAATACCTCAGGTGTCCCATGTAGATTTCTCCGGCATAGGGCACGTACTGCTGTGCGTACGAAGCGTCACTCATCTGTTCAGGCGTGAGGGTCTTCAGACGGTTCTGCACGGTCTGGAATATCTCCGTAATGGCTCCGCTGCCCAAGGCGCGCTCACGGAACATATACTCGTCGCCTGGGTGGGCAGCCAGTTTGGAGCAAGCCAGACCTGCACCCTCCTGTCCTCGGTTGTGCTGCTTCTCCATGAGAAGGTACAGCTTGTTGAGTCCGTACATCCACGTGCCGTACTTTTCCTGATAGTATTTGAGTGGTTTGAGCAACCTTATCATTGCCACACCACATTCATGCTTCAATGGTTCCATAGTATAATAGTAGAGTCAAAACCTTATTGTATGTTATATGTTTGTATTGTTTCGTCCTAAGTGTCAAGGCATTGGCGCATATTGCAAGTCCACAAAAGAAGGGGGACTGAAATCCTTGCGGAAATCAGTCCCCCAACCCAAAAAATTATATTTTGTCTGAACTATTTTTTGTGCGTGCCATAATCAACCTTTGACGGTGCAAAGTTACATCATAAAAAATTACCGACAAGCAAATTCGTACGTTTTTTTCTCCAACTGGATAAAATTTTTTCTCCAACTGGTGAAATTTCACTTTCTAACAGATTCCATTGATCTCATCAACGATACCATCCACAGCTTTAGACACCTCCTCACGGTACTGTCTGAAGTATGCCTTGGCATTCTTACGGTCATAATGACTCAACCGCGTGTTGAAGTCGGAATACACCTCTATAATCTTGCCTTGGACACCATGTACCTTCTCTGTGTCCGCATTCTCTTTTAGTGAAGCAACGACTGTGGCAGTGAACAGGTCACCCATTACCAGTTGCAAACTCTTCTTCAAAAGTCTTCTCTTTGCCATATTAATCCAACAATTTAAAGTTATACATAAGTTGTGTCCTACAAAGTTACAAATAAATTCCGGCAGGCAGCAGGTGCCAAAGTTTTTTTCCCTATCTTTGCGCATAAATTATGGTAGAAAGACATTAATCATTCAATTTAAACTATACAAAGATGGAAAAAAGTGCATTGCAAATTGCCCGTGCTGCATACCAGCCGAAATTGCCCAAAGCCCTGCTCGGTCCAGTGGCTGCCAAGGAAGGTAAGCCTACACAGTCTGTAGGCGACCAAAATGACATCAAGGCTTTGTTCCCCAACACATACGGAATGCCTGTCATTGAGTTTGAACCGGGAGAGAAGAAAGACTACGCTCCTATCAATGTCGGTGTCATCCTATCAGGTGGACAAGCACCAGGCGGACACAACGTCATCTCAGGTCTGTTCGACGGCATCAAGTCGCTCAACCCGGCAAGCCGCCTCTACGGCTTTATCCTCGGTCCTGGAGGACTTGTAGACCACAAGTACACTGAGATTACTGCAGAAATGATGGATGAATACCGCAATACTGGCGGCTTCGACATCATCGGTTCTGGACGCACAAAGCTCGAAGAGGTAGACCAGTTCGAGAAAGGCATTGAGATTCTCCGTGAACTCAACATCAAGGCACTGGTCATCATCGGTGGCGACGACTCCAATACCAATGCGTGTGTGCTTGCCGAGTACTATGCAGCAAAGAAATATGGAGTACAGGTAATCGGTTGCCCGAAGACAATCGATGGCGACCTGAAGAACGAGCAGATTGAGACTTCATTCGGTTTCGACACAGCGTGCAAGACCTACTCAGAACTTATAGGTAACATCCAGCGCGACTGCAATTCAGCTCGCAAGTACTGGCACTTCATCAAACTGATGGGTCGTTCAGCTTCTCACATCGCCCTTGAGTGCGCCCTCCAGTGCCAGCCTAACATCTGCCTCGTAAGCGAGGAGGTTGAGGCCAAGGAGATGTCGCTCGACGACGTGGTTACCTACATCGCACAGGCTGTGGCTGACCGCGCTGCAGAAGGCAACAACTTCGGTACTGTTCTGATTCCAGAAGGACTCATCGAGTTCATCCCTGCCATAAAGAAACTTATCGCACAGCTCAACGACGTACTGGCAACTCCGGAAGCACAGAACCTCGGACGCAGCGAGCAGATTGACTTCGTGAAGAACCACATATCCAAGGAAAACCTGGCGGTGTTCAACTCACTTCCTACAAGTGTGGCTCGTCAGCTTGCCCTCGACCGCGACCCACACGGAAACGTACAGGTGTCACTCATCGAGACGGAGAAACTGCTCTCCACAATGGTTGCAGCCAAACTCGAGCAATGGAAGAAAGAAGGCAAGTATGTCGGCAAGTTCGGCACACAGCACCACTTCTTCGGCTATGAGGGTCGTTGCGCTGCTCCGTCAAACTACGATGCAGACTACTGCTACTCTCTCGGATACAACGCCTCTCGTCTTATCGCCAACGGCAAGACAGGCTACATGTCTATCGTGAAGAACACCACAGCACCTGCTGCCGAGTGGATTGCCGGCGGTGTGCCAATCACCATGATGATGAACATGGAGAAACGTAACGGTAAGATGAAGCCGGTCATCCGCAAGGCCCTCGTAGAACTCAACGGTGCTCCGTTCAAGTTCTTCGCCTCTCACCGCGACGAGTGGGCTAAGCAGACTGCATATGTCTATCCTGGACCTATCCAGTACTGGGGACCGACAGAAGTTTGTGACCAACCGACCAAGACTCTTCAATTGGAACAGAACAAGTAAACATGGCTACCAAGGCATCAAAGACTAAGAAAAGGTCTGTGCCAAGGAGTCATGTGAAAAAGACGACGCACAAGACAAAGGGGAAGAATATGCGCAATTCTTCCCCTTTGCATCGTCTGCCTTATTACGCACTTTGGACTCTCGTCCTGGTCATCATAGCTGTATTTGTCTACTTCGGGTGCAGACTGATTATCGACAACTCGTTTGTTATCAAGGCAAAATTCGGAAAGATAGTGTACCCAGACGGTGACATACGTGGAATCGACATCAGCCACTACCAACAGGATATCGATTGGGACAAACTGCGCAACGCTGAGATTAATGGAGCCCCAATACGTTTCATATTGATAAAAGCCACTGAAGGCACTGACCTTATAGACGAGAACTTCAACGAAAACTTTGCAAAAGCACATAAGAACGGGTTTTTGCGTGGTGCCTACCATTTCTTCTCGAACAGAAGCAACCCGATAAGTCAGGCAAAACATTTCTGCAAAATCGCACAACTGGAAGACTTTGATATCTTGCCAATACTCGATGTGGAGAATCTCGGCAATCTCACACCAGCCCAACTGCGTACAAATGTACTCAAATGGATGAATTACGTGGAACACCACTATCGGGTTACACCTATTTTATACACATCCTATTCATTCCGCGTCAACTACCTCAACACTCCCGAGTTCGACCGCTACCCGTTCTGGATTGCACACTATTACGTTGAGGAACTGCGGTACAAAGGCGAATGGAAGATATGGCAGCACTCTGACCTTGGTGTCATTGACGGCATCAAAGGCAATGTGGACATCAATGTGTTCAACGGCACGTATGAGGAACTGCTCAAGCTGACCATTGCCGAGAACCACCACTGATTTCCTTTCTACTTGTTTTCTTTCTGCAGGTCTTTGCGGCTCTTGCTTGTCGTCACCAGGTAAACGCCACCGAAGATGAGGACTATGGCAATGCCTTTGGTCACGTTGAACGAGTCCATACCCCAGCAAACAGCTGTCACACAAGCCACAATGGGCTGCACGTAATTGTACATGCCTGCCACTGTAGGACGGAGGTTCTTCTGCCCGACCACAATAAACATGTAACTTATGAATGTTCCGCACACTACTATAAATGCCAGACCGGCAATGTGCATGGTGTCAAGACCAGCCCAGTCGGTACGTAGAAGGTCGTTGGCTGAGAATGGCAAGGTGATGATGAAGGCATAGGTGAACATCCACTTCATGATGGTGAACATGGAATACTTGCTCACGAAGTTCTTGAACTTCACAATATAGAATGCGTAACAGAACTGGGCGAACAGCACCAACAGGTCACCCCACACGTATGTGTCTCCCGACGAGGCAGACGACACATGACTGCTGCCAAGAATCAACAGCAACGCTCCGCTTGCTCCAGCAGCAATACCCATTATCTTCTTTCCGGTAATCGGTTCCTTGAGAATGTACGCAGCCAGCAACATCGCCCACAGAGGCATACTCGTGGTGATTATCGAAGCGTCACCGGGGGAACTGAGACTCACTCCGAATATGAAACTGCCCTGGTTGAGCACTATGGCGAAGAGGGAAGCGAAGAACAGCGCTACAAGGTCTTTGTGGCTGACGTGCTCTGGTTTCTGAAACAATGAGCCCAACCAAAACAACAGCATTGCACCACCGATGCGCATATCGGTCACAACAAATGGTGTGACAGCGCCACCAGCCATTACAAACTTGGACACAGGCGACATGAGTCCCCACATCACGTTGGCACCCAGCATTGAACAGTGTCCTTTCCAACTAAATCCTTTCATCTTGTACGACTTTATAAAACTGGGTGCAAAGTTACGAATTAAATGACAACACACCGGTGGTTATAGATTTTATTTGTAAATTTGTGGCAATATAAAAAATCGACAGAATATGGATATAAAAGAACGGTTCTTGGGTTATGTTGCGTTTGACACACAATCCAACGAGGAAAATGAAGGATGCCCAAGTACGGACAAACAACTTGTTTTCGCTGAATATCTGAGAAATGAACTTAAAGCAGAGGGACTGACCGATGTGGAACTCGATGACCATGGATACGTCTATGCCACCCTACCAGCCAACACAGACAAGGACATACCTGTAATTGGTTTCATCTCACACTACGACACCAGTCCTGACTGCTCTGGCAAAGAGATACGTCCGCGCATTGTACACAACTACGATGGAGGAGACATTATACTAAGCGAAGGCATTGTCAGTTCACCAGATAGATTCCCCGAACTGTTGGCACACAAAGGCGAGGACTTGATAGTGACCGACGGCCACACACTGCTGGGGGCTGATGACAAGGCTGGGATTGCAGAGATTGTACAAGCCATGGTCTACCTCATGCAACATCCCGAAATAAAGCACGGCAAGATACGCGTGGGATTCAATCCTGACGAAGAGATTGGAAGAGGTGCCGCCCTTTTCAATGTCGACAAGTTCGGATGCCAGTTCGCCTACACTATGGACGGTGGAGAAGTAGGAGAGTTGGAATTTGAGAACTTCAACGCTGCATCAGCAAAAATCAAAATCAACGGATGCTCCGTGCATCCAGGATATGCCAAAGGCAAGATGATCAACGCAGCCCGTGTGGCGACTGAACTGATTGGAATGCTTCCACAGGACGAAACACCTGAGACCACTGAAGGCTATGAGGGATTCTATCACCTTACCGACATCAAAGGCAACTGTGAACGGGCAAGCGTATCCATAATAATACGAGACCACAACCGCAGGAAGTTCGAGGCAAGAAAGGAACGCATTGAGGAGATTGTGGCAGTCATCAATGCAAAGTACGGAAAGGACGTGGCTGAACTGTCTCTCCACGACCAGTACTACAACATGCGCGAGAAGATTGAACCAATGATGTACATCATCGAGACTGCACAACAAGCAATGAAAGAGGCTGGTATCACACCACACATACAACCAATACGTGGCGGAACTGACGGTGCACAACTCTCGTTTAAGGGTCTCCCCTGCCCCAACATCTTTGCCGGAGGCATCAATTTCCACGGTCCATACGAGTTCTGTCCCGTACAGTCGCTCGAAAAGGGAATGACTACGATTGTGAACATCTGCAAGATTGTTGCTGACAGATAAAAAAATGGTGGTACTAATCTCGCGACCTGTACCACCTTACAACAAAATGTTATATATAGACTCTGTATATAAATAAAATTATGAGTTCTTCGTTTATCAGTTGTTGTACGCTGTCTCTCCGTGCTCGTAGATATCGAGACCTTCTTCTTCTACACGTGCTGACACTCTGATGCCAAACAGTTTCTTAAGAGTCCAGAAGAGCAGGTAACCGAGTCCGAATGACCATGCACAAACACACAAGACTCCGAGTGTCTCCACACCGAGGAAGCTCCAGCCACCGCCGTAGAACAGACCACCGTCAACTGCGAACACACCGGTGAGGATTGTTCCAAGAACTCCACATACACCGTGTACAGAAACAGCACCTACTGGGTCATCAATCTTCAGCACCTTCTCGAAGAGTGCTACAGCACCGACCATTGCGGCTCCGCAAACAACACCGATTATTGCACTTCCGCCCAATGACACAACGTCGCAACCGGCAGTGATACCTACAAGTCCGGCAAGGATACCGTTACATACGAGAGAGAGGGACGGCTTGCCATAGACGAACCAAGTGAGGAACATTGCTGACAGACCTGCTGTAGCGGCTGCCATGTTGGTTGTACACATAACGTGTGAGATGGCGCGTGCGTTCTCCACACCTTCAGCTCCGAGTTGTGAACCAGGGTTGAATCCGAACCATCCGAACCAAAGGATGAACACACCAAGGACTCCGTATGTAAGGTTGTGGCCTGGGATTGCCACTGACTTGCCACTCTTAGTGTACTTGCCGATACGGGGACCAAGGAGCATGGCACCAGCCAGACCGATGAAACCACCACAAGAGTGAACCACTGTAGAACCGGCAAAGTCATGGAAACCAAGTTCGCTCAACCAGCCTCCGCCCCAGATCCAGTGACCTTCAATCGGGTAAATGATTACTGATACTACTATTGAGAATATAACGTACATAGAGAACTTGGTACGCTCTGCCATTGCACCTGACACGATGGTTGCTGCTGTGGCGCAGAATACTGTTTGGAACATCAAGGTACAAGCCCTCGGGATGTTTGTGTCAGGATAGAAAGAGAAGTCAAAAAGATGAAGCTCACCAATGAATCCGTTACCAGCTCCGTGCATCAGACCGAAACCGATGAACCAGAAGAGGACTGTTCCTATGATGTAGTCCACGAAGTTCTTCATCAAGATGTTGGCAGTGTTCTTTGACCGGGTGAAACCAGCCTCGACAAGTGCGAAACCTGGTTGCATGAAGAACACCAGCATCGCTGCTATCAATACCCACGCGGTATCAAGACCGCTTATTGTTACTATATCTTCCATAAAATGTGATTTTTAGGGTTCTCTACGCCTGTCCATAGCGGAAGGCACACTGAGAACATGATTTGTGTTGTGTGTTTGTGATTTGTTGTACTATCGTGTAAGTATGGCAGTCATGCCGCTTATTTCCTGTCAGCGAGGACAGTATCACCATGTTCACCTGTACGGATGGAGTAAGTGTCCTCTACATTGCTGACGAACACTCGTCCGTCTCCCACCTCACCTGTGTGGGCTGTGCTCATGATAGCGTCGATGGCTGGCTGTACGAACTGGTCACGGCAAACGATCTTGATCTCAATGCGTGCAATAATCTCAGTGCTGTACATAACCCCACGGTAGATTCTGTCTTCACGGTCATGCCCTACGGCGTGCACCTCAGAGTAAGAGAACCAGTTGATGTCAGCTGCGAGCAACGCTTCCTTGACATCCTCGAACTTCGTCTTACGAATGATTGCTTCAATCTTTTTCATTGTGTCTTGATTTGTGTTTATAAATAATGAGTGTTTATTTGTGTACTACTGGTTTATAGTGGATTCATACGGTTCAGAATGAAATACCTGCTGTCAGATATATCTTCGATGCACTTGGGTTGGCTGTTATTGAGGCGAAAAGAGGGAGTGAAAAAGTAGGAGAGATCGTGATTGATTTAGTTCCTTTTAAAGTAAGGTTTGTTACAGCTAATCCTGATGCGTCTGCATAATAAGTGGTTTTCCATGGAACAATGCCTGCGGTGAAACTCATGTCTATTCCACCAAGAGTGAAGGGTGCAGTTGCTTCGAAATAAGAGGAGTACGCTCTGTCACCGTCACTCAACCCATCGGCTCCTGCAAAGTTGGTGTTCCACAGGACTGACACCTTTCCGAAGTCGTACCCCACGAACGCCTCAAAGACATGTGCTGTCTTATGCGACTCATACATAAAATATTTCAAATCAGCGTAGTCTGTTCCAGGAGCGATACAGAAATAGTCTGTGACACCAACAGAGAATCCTCCTGTAGAATATCCGAGGGTCAAGTCGAATTCCTTTGTATCCTTATGGTCTGTCAATCCATAAGAGCCCCACGCTGACAGGCTCAGTCCCTTGTAGCTGACACCCAGTGACGGTTGGATAGCCGCCCCACCCAGGTCTTGTCCTCTCCAAACATAAGAACTTACCAAGTCTGCACCCGCTGACACTTCGACCTTGTCTTGTGCTTCAGCCACTGTCGCCACTGACATCATTGCGGCTGCACATGCTACGGTTTCAATTAGTTTTGTCTTCATTTTACTTTGTGTTTGTGTTGTTAATAACTAAAATTAATTGTGTTTGTGTTGTTTGTGTTGTGTTCCTAAACGAGTGAAGGCTGATTCCTAAGAACCAGCCTTCCTTATATCATCAATCAATGTCCGTCTTACTTAAATATTCATCCGACTGGTAGATTCATACAACGAACAATTGAGAACCTGATTATTATTCTGGTTCTGCTGATTCTGCTGATTATTATTCAGAGAAACGTTGTTGTATGTCGCAATCTTAATCATTTTACCTTTTGCTTTCTAAATCCAGTGCAAAGGTAGAGAGTTTTCCAAAACTGGGAATGACATTTAAACAATTATTTTCGAGTCGGCACCGTATTCTTGCCTTCAGTCAAGAATCCCACGTTTACCTATTGGATTTTCAAGTTAATTTTTTCGTAACTATTCATTTCGATGGTCTGTATTCCAGATATTATTCGTAATTTTGCAGCTACAAACCAATAAGCTATCATGAACAGACAAGAACTGATTAATCAGATTAAAACCAAAAAGACCTTCCTGTGTGTAGGGCTTGACACAGACATCAAGAAAATACCGCAACACCTTATTAATAATATGGAAGACCCGGTATTCGAGTTCAACAAGTCAATCATCGATGCTACTGCACAATATTGCATTGCATACAAGCCCAACATCGCATTCTATGAATGTGAGGGTATCAATGGATGGAGAAGCCTCGAGCGCACTGTGAAATACTTAAAGGAGAACTACACGAATCATCTTGTCATAGCCGATGCAAAGCGCGGAGACATAGGCAACACATCAAAGATGTATGCACGTTGTTTCTTTGAGGAGATGAATGTGGACGCTATCACTGTTGCCCCATATATGGGAGAAGACAGCGTTTCTCCGTTCCTCGGTTACAAAGACAAATGGGTCATACTCCTCGCCCTTACCAGCAACAAGGGCAGTCAAGACTTCCAGTTCTCCGAACTCAGCGAAGGTGGCAGACTGTTTGAAAAAGTCATAGAGAGGAGCCAACAGTGGGCTGACGAGGGTCAGATGATGTATGTAGTCGGAGCCACACAAGGTAAGATGTTCGAGGACATACGCAAGGTTGCACCCAACCATTTCCTACTCGTGCCTGGTGTGGGAGCGCAAGGAGGCAGCTTGGAAGAGGTGTGCAAGTACGGCATGAACAAAGACTGCGGACTGATAGTCAACTCCTCACGCGCCATCATATACGCTGACTCAACAGAACGTTTTGCAGAAGTGGCTGCAGATAAAGCTAAGGAAGTACAACTCCAGATGGAACGATTCCTTGGTGATATTTAAGACTTGACGACTGATGGACGACTGTATCAGAATACGTGGAGCGAAAGTGAACAATCTTAAGAATGTCTGTGTTGACATTCCGAGGAACAAGTTCGTGGTGATAACTGGAGTAAGCGGATCGGGTAAGTCGTCGCTTGCCTTCGACACACTGTACGCAGAGGGGCAACGCCGTTATGTGGAAAGCCTAAGTACCTATGCGCGACAGTTTATGGGCAGAATGGCAAAACCTGAATGCGACCTCATCGAAGGGATACCGCCTGCAATCGCCATTGAGCAGAAAGTCATCAGCCGGAATCCGAGAAGTACCGTAGGCACATCAACTGAAATCTACGACTACCTCCGCATGCTCTATGCGCGAGTAGGTCACACATTCTCACCCATCAGCGGACAAGAGGTAAAGAAACATACGCCAGAGGATGTGGTACACTGCATGAAATCTTATCCCGAAGGAACCCGTTTCATGGTACTTTGTCCTCTCATTTGCAGAAAAGGGAGGTCGGAATCCGAACAACTTGCGGAATACGCCAAACAGGGACTGTCGCTAACTGACGTGATTGACGGCAAGACATATATAGTCATAGCCCGAATGACTGTGCGCGACGAGCACAACAACATAAGCCACCTCGTAGATTCCTGTGAGACCGCACTCTACGAGGGTGAAGGACAGTGCATACTGAAATTCCTCATCAACAGTTCTGGACAAGGTGATTCCAACGCAATCAACAGGTACTCCATACACACGTTCTCGTTGGCATTTGAGGCTGATGGGATGACATTCACGGAACCCTCTGAACACCTGTTCTCATTCAACTCTCCCATAGGGGCATGTCCTACATGTGAGGGATTCGGCAAAATCATGGGCATAGACGAACAATTGGTCATACCCAACCAAGAGCTGAGTGTATACGACGAGGCTGTATTCTGTTGGCGCGGAACGAAGATGAGTGCATGGAAAGACGAGTTCTGCCGACAAGCAGCTTCACGCAACTTCCCTATCTTCGAACCATACTACCGGTTGACACAGGAACAGAAAAATTATCTCTGGCATGGGGACACAGACACCAATGGCAACAGGACCAACGAGCACCAACCATGCATTGACCGTTTCTTCGACATGTTGCGCGAAAACCAGTACAAGATACAGTACCGTGTGATGCTGGCACGATACAGAGGGAAAACCACATGCCCACTGTGCAACGGGACCCGACTGAGAAAAGAGGCCAACTACGTCAAGATTGGAGGCAAGAGCATAACTCAATTGGTCGAGATGCCTATAAGTGAGTTGTCTCTATTCTTTGAAAACCTACAACTGTCCGATCACGATGCAGCCATTGCACGCAGATTATTAACAGAGATCCGTAGCCGGTTGCAGTTCATGAACGACGTGGGACTGTCATACCTTACCCTCAACCGACTGAGCAACACTCTCTCGGGTGGAGAAAGTCAGAGAATTAACCTTGCCACCAGCCTCGGAAGCAGTTTGGTGGGAAGTTTGTATATCCTAGATGAACCAAGTATAGGACTACACAGCAGGGATACCCAACGGTTGATAAAGGTTCTGAAAGAACTGCGAGACATAGGTAATACGGTAGTGGTTGTGGAACATGACGAGGAAATCATACGTACTGCTGACCACATTATCGACATCGGTCCCGACGCTGGACGACTAGGAGGTAATGTAGTGTGGCAAGGTGCACCAAACACTCAGGACAAAGATATTCTAGACGGAAGCACACAACAACCGACAAATAGCCACACTCTCGACTTCCTCACACACAGAGAAACCATAGAAGTGCCGCACAGCCGACGTGCTTGGAACAACTATATACTCATCAGATGTGCAAGGGAAAACAACCTCAAGGGTATAGACGTGAAGATACCACTCAACGTGATGACTGTAGTAACTGGAGTAAGCGGCAGTGGCAAGTCAACTCTTGTGAGGGACATATTCTACCGTGCCATGATGCGCAAGTTGGACAAAGCCTGCGACAGACCTGGGCAATGCCTCGGTCTTGAAGGAGACACGGATCGGATACAGGCAATAGAGTTCGTGGACCAAAACCCCATAGGCACGTCCACACGCAGTAACCCCGTGACTTACCTCGGAGCCTACGACGACATACGCAAGCTTATGTCCTCACTACAACTGTCGAAGCAAATGGGCTACACCCCACAATACTTCTCCTTCAACACCGATGGAGGCAGGTGCGAGGAATGCAAAGGCGAGGGAACCATCACTGTCGAGATGCAGTTCATGAACGACCTCGTGCTCGAATGTGAGTCATGCCACGGAAAACGTTTCAAGAAAGAGATATTGGAGGTGAAATTCCACGACAAGAGCATCTCAGACATACTCGATATGACAGTCAATATGGCAATCGAGTTCTTCAACACTCACGACCAAAGGAAGATTGCGAGGAGACTGCAACCGCTACAGGACGTGGGACTCGGATACATTAAACTCGGACAGACATCGTCCACCCTCTCTGGTGGAGAGAACCAAAGGGTGAAACTTGCATATTACTTATCTCAAGAGAAGACGAACCCAACCATGTTCATATTCGATGAGCCTACCACAGGACTGCACTTCCACGATATCGCCAAACTGCTCAATGCCTTTCAGGCGCTTATTAGCAGAGGACACTCGTTGCTGATAATCGAACACAACATGGAAATAATAAAGAGTGCAGACCATGTTATCGACCTCGGTCCCGAAGGGGGCGAGGCTGGAGGACATATCGTATGCGAAGGCACACCTGAGGATGTGGCACTGTGCAAAGAAAGTTACACAGGCCAGGCTTTGGTCAACTATCTGAGTCAATGACATCAAAACAATATCTGACAATGAAGAAACTACTAATTGCAGCCATCGCACTAATCGTAGCGACTGGCACTAAGGCACAGAAATTCGAAGACTACTTCGAAGACAACACACTACGCATCGACTACATCATGGGAGGAGACAGCGTCAACCAGTACATCCAGATGGAGCAACTCTACAAGCAACCCAAATGGGCAGGACGACGTAACCGACTGGCTGAGACCTATCTGCGAGGAAACGGACAGATTAATGTGTTCGACAGCGAAACTCACCAGTTGATATACGTACACACATTCTCCACCCTATTCCAGGAATGGCAGAACGAGGTTGAGGCTACCAAGATGTTGCGTGGGTTTGAGGCAAGCTACAACATTCCGTTCCCCAAGCGACCTGTGGACGTGCAGGTGACACTGACAGACAACCACAATAAGGTGACATCGAAGATGACCCACCATGTGAACCCTACCGACATACTGATTCGTCCGATTGGCGAGAACGGCATACCTTATAAATATATAGTGAAGAGCGGTGACATCAGCGACTGTGTGGACCTGGCGATAGTAGCCGAAGGATACACCAAGGACCAGATGGAAAAATTCTATGGGGACTGCCAGCGTGCAGCTGACGCACTGTTCAGCCACGAGCCGTTCAAGTCACTCAAAAGCCGCTTCAACGTGGTGGCAGTAGCGAGTGAGTCTGCTGAGAGTGGACCGTCTGAACCTGGCAAGGGAGTATGGCACAACACCGTCCTGCGATCCCACTACGACACATTCTACAGCGACCGTTACCTCACCACATCAAAGGTTCACAAGCTCTATGACATACTCAGCGGAGTGCCGTTCGAGCATGTGATTGTGCTCATCAACACATCGCGCTACGGTGGCGGTGGCATCTACAACCAGTGGATGTGTAGTTCAAGTGACCATCCCACATTCAAACAAGTGCTAGTGCATGAGTTCGGTCACTCGTACGCTGGACTTGCAGATGAATATGCCTACAATGACAACTATGTAGAGTGGTATCCTGCCGACACTGAGCCATGGGAACCTAACATAACGACCCTCCACGACTTCAGCAAGAAATGGGCTGACATGATTCCGAAGGACACACCTATACCTACTACTGTCAACGATAAGGGCGGTAAGAGTTCACGTCCGAAGAACGCAGAGAAAGCAGGACAGCAAGAGGACCTTAACGCCAAAACAAAGAAAGTGGGCGTGTACGAAGGCGGTGGTTACCAAACCAAGGGAGTTTACCGTCCAGCGGAACTGTGTCGAATGAACGTTAACGAGGTAGAGGACTTCTGCCCTGTATGCACACGCGCCATCATCGGCATCACAGATTTCTACACTGCAAAATAAGGCATACAGTCAAACCGACATATCACAATAAAGGCTGCCTGAACAAATCTGGCAGCCTTTATTTTTATCAAGTACGTTACAATCTGGTTTACTTACTTCTCCACAAGCCATGGAGGTTGCAATATTCACGTGCGTATGCTTCGTCTGCATCCGTCATGAATTCCACTACCGGACTGTCTGATGGAGTGAGCCGTTTGCGATAGACAGCATCGGGTGTGATGAGTTCAATCCACTGGATGTAATGAGCCTCCGTCATCGGATGCTCCACCTCACCTACCTCCACACGGTAGCCGTTGGCAGTCTTTGTGACAACAGGCACATGCTTTTCCTTCGCTCCGTCAGTGTCATTCTCCTTCATCGGTTGCATGGGCTGTCCACAACACACAAGTGTTCCTTCTGCTTCACCCACAACCTCAATGATGTTTCCGCAAACCTTACACTTGTAGATTTCATTTGTCTTTGTCATAATTTCGGCTGTTTTGTTTGTTAAACCATTGAATCTGTACGCTCGCCTCTCAAAAGGGTTGCTGTACGGAAATCAGAAATTGTCCACGTGGATCTCGAAATATGCCTGTGGATGTGCACACGCAGGACAAACGTCAGGAGCCTTCTCCCCTACTACGATATGTCCACAGTTACGGCATTCCCACACCTTCACCTCACTCTTGGCGAATACTTCTTGCATCTCGATGTTCTTGAGCAGGGCACGGTAACGCTCCTCATGACGTTTCTCGATAGCTGCAACCAACCGGAACTTACGTGCCAAAGCCTCAAAACCCTCTGCTTCAGCGGTCTTTGCAAAACCCTCGTACATGTCAGTCCATTCATAGTTCTCACCAGCAGCCGCTGCTTCAAGGTTCTGTGCTGTGTCACCGATACCGTTGAGTTCCTTGAACCACATCTTGGCATGCTCTTTCTCGTTGTCAGCTGTCTTCATGAATATCTCCGCAATCTGCTCAAATCCTTCTTTCTTAGCCTTTGATGCGAAGTAAGTGTACTTGTTGCGTGCCTGGCTCTCTCCAGCGAAGGCAGCCTCCAGATTTTTCTCAGTCTGTGTTCCTGAATACTTTGTTGCCATAATGTTTTACTTATTAGAATTACACATAAATAGAATTGTATTGTCTCACTCGAAGGGCATTAGCCTTTCAGGCTGCAAAGATATGAAACAAAAACTATTGCGCAATGAATTTACTCGTAAAAAAAAGAACGGAGTATGTCTTTTTTTTTCTGACGCTGTCTTATAGTCTCACACATTTTTATTACCTTTGCAACCTAATCAACGACATAAGACAAACCACAGTACATTTATATATTAATGTTTTATGAACAACAAACTACTAACGTCACTATTTGTCGCCACGTCACTTACTGTATGTGCGCAACAAGCACCGGTCGAGTGGAACACTCCCGGAGCGGGCAATCCATTCATCCCCGGCTACTTTGCCGACCCGACCATTCGTAAATTCGGAGACACATTTTACATCTACGCCACCACCGACGGTACAGGAAACGGTTACGGTCCGGCACAAGTATGGATGTCGAAAGACTTCGTACACTGGAGAAACCAAGTAATGAACTGGCCTACGACAACTGTCGTGTGGGCTCCAGACGTGATACAGACCAATGAAGGAAAGTACCGCTACTATTACTGTACGCCCTGTCAGGTTTATGTCGGAGAAAGCGACACCCCTGTAGGTCCATGGACAAACATGTTGGGGCGTCCAGACGAAGTTCTGATGTACGACCGTTTCTGTCATCCACGTGCCATAACCCTCGATCCACAAGTATTTACCGACGATGACGGCAGCCAGTATATGTTTGTTGGCACTTGGGGATTCTACGACGACTCAGGCTGCGGATGGGCTAAACTGGCAGCCGACGGCAAGTCGTTCACCGACAAGGGTCTCATATCAAGTCACGAACTGAAGGATTTCTTTGAAGCCCCATTCCTCTTCAAGAGAAATGGCATCTATTACTTTACCTATTCTGCAGGAAGCTGCCACGACGACACCTACCGTGTGCAGTACTCCACCAGCACCACAGGACCAACTGGCACATACACTTACAAAGGATGCATCTTGAAGACCAATGCCGACGGCACAGTACATGGACCAGGACACCACTCAATCCTTGTAGACGGTGACGACTATTATATTGTATACCACCGCCACAACAATCCACACTCAATCCACGGATTCAACCGCCAGCTATGCATCGACAAACTGGAGTTCGACGAGAACGGTGACATCAAGGCGATTGTCCCGACCCACAGTGGTTTACTACCCTCTTCACTGGCTAAGAAAGCGAAGAAGTACAACTTCACTAACTTGGCATACCAAGCTAAAGTAACGGCATCCTCCGTATTAAGTGATGACTTCAAGGCAGAGTACGCGGTAGACGACAACAACGGCACACTGTGGAGACCTGCCAACAACCAAGGTGAGGCATGGTTACAGATTGACCTCGGCAAGGAAACGGCATTCAACCAGATATGGTTGCAGTTCGAATACGCAACGTTCTTTTACCAATACAAGGTCGAGACATCAAACGATGGCAAGACTTGGGAAATGTATTCGGACAAGACAAACAACACTGATGCAGGTTCACCTATGATAGAGAAGAAAGAAGTGAAGGCACGCTACGTGAAGGTGACCATCACCGACACACAGAAGAACGGTCACTTCGGAGCATTATGGAACGTGAAGATATACAACGCAACAAAGAAGCACGATCCGTCAACACTACTTCCTGTCATTGAGAATATGGACTATGAGGCAGTGAATAAAGGCTACCCGAACCTGCACAAGAAAGATGTAAACCCAGATGAGCGTGTGAAGTATAATAATGGACTGGTTGTCGATATCAATGCGGACGATTATGCTCAAGGCAAGGCTATCATGACAAAAGATGTGAAGAACCGTGCTGGAGCTGCTTTCAAGAGTGAGCAGGGTGTGCTTGTGGAAGTGGTCGACCATAAGTATGCGTTCTACTTCGATGGCAACAACTCACTCACAAGTACCTTCGACTGTCCGAAGAACTTCACATATAACTCAGCGTTCACTATCTCTGCTTGGATACTTAACCCATCGGTAGACGCTGTAGAATGCATCGCTTGTGTCACACCGCAATCTGGCGACCTCACAAGCCTGATATTCAATCAAGGACGGGATAGGAGCACTGGACTGGTAGACCACTCTGGTTCGTTCGAAAGCACTGGTTTCCCTGAACAAATGACCAAAGGGGAAGGTCAGTGGCAGCACTGGACCATCACCTACGATGGATGGATGGAACGCTATTATCTCAATGGTGAACTGGTGGGCGAGAAGAACAACTTCCTTATGTTCAGTCCCGAAGGGCCTATCACTATTGGTATGACCCCTTATGGCTCAAATGGTTACAGTGGTTATATCCACTCACTGAAACTTTACGACCGCGGATTGTCTGCGGAGGAGGTAAAGGCAGACTACAGTGCGAAGTCTGACACACAGGACAAGACTGCGTTCGACACCGAGAACTTGAAGATAAGTACGGAGGTTGTCGCACCGTCACTGGTCAGACTGTCTGTCACCGACAAAGAAGGGAATCCCGTCAATTCCGGACAACTCAAATACTCGTTTGGAGTGACAAGCGACAAGAAGCAGAAGACTGTGATGAGCAAGGCTGTAGGAAGTTCGTCTGTTATCATCAGTACTGATGGAAAGAAAAACCAGACATGCCAAGTCATCATCAGTAATTCTGACGGTACAAGCAGCACTCTGACACAGGACATCACCGTCAGCAACAACGACTACACGGTGTTCGCTGATGATTTCAAGACCCTGAAGGGATGGGACGGCAAATACCAAACCAATGACAAGGTTAGTTACAAGGCAGAGAATGGAGTCCTCACACTCACATCGTCCGACACCAACTTCGACCAAGACCCGTCACACAATGGAGCGATGATGTACAAAGAAGTGAAGGGAGACTTTATCTTGCAGGCTAAGATACACGGCATGACAGGTGCTGAACGCAGGAGCACACCTGGTTACAACGAAGGCGGACTGATGGTGATACTGCCAAAGGACGGTTCGCAGGAGATTGTACAACTCGGAGTGTTCCCCAACTACGACTGTGGAAACATGTTGACCGTTGTGGGTCGAAGAGGACGGCCACAGTACCAAAACAGGATGTCATGGAACTACGATCCGTACATGCAGCTCCAACGTGTGGGTGACTTGATTTATGCCCGCACATCCAAGGATGGCAAGACATGGACCGAGATGCCCGCCAGTCCTGTGGACATACGCCACTATGGCGACAGGGCATTGCAAGTGGGACTGTTCCAGACCACTTACTCAGCCAACTCCGCATGGGTCAGTTTCTCTGACTTCAAGCTATGGCTTAAGAAATAAGCAAGAAAAAAACGAGGATTCCGTTATGGAGTCCTCGTTTTTCATTTATCATGTATACTATTATTTCTTACTGTCAGCAGCCCTCTTTTTACCGCTCTTCTCGTAACGTTTGTTGAGTGCCTTCACCACTTCCTTGGTGATATCGTACTGTGGAGCTCCGTAAAGGACATTATCAATACCGCTGCTCTTGCAAAGGATGAAGTCATACCCCTTCTCTTCCGCATATGACTTGGTAAATTTTTGAATGGTGTCTGTCAAGGCTGCAAGTTCTTTTTGATACTCCTCCTGAAGAGAATTGGACAGACGCGCTTGCAGACCTTCTATATCCTGCTGTAGTTTCTGAAGACGAGCTTGTTCTGTCTCGTATTGCTGCTGAGTGATGGAGTTGGACTGAACCTTACGCTGGAATTCCTGTACCTGTGCAGAGAAGTTCTTTCCCTTCTCGTTGATCGTAGACTCAGCGTTTGTCTGTTTCTTCTGGAATGAATCCGACACATCCTTATAGTACTCATACTGACTGGTAAGAGTGTCTATAAGAACATAGGCTATCTTCAAGTCAGACTTTGACACTGCCGCCTTACTGCTTTCCTTAGCAGTACTGGCATCTTCATTCTGTGCCTGGTTGCATGAGGTGAACGCAGTGGCGCACGAACATGCCACAAAGGCAGCAACAAAAAATTTTGATGTTTTCATTTATTCTGTTTGTTTATATGTTTCATCTGTTACTTCACTTCCTTAACAGCATGAGGATTGGGAATCCGTGCCATAAAGTCCTGACTTTGGGCACAACCAACACCTCGCTCCCTCATCGCTCGGCTCGATGACACATGAGTCTTCGGGAAGCGACCGTTCTTTTTCAACAGTATGCGTACGCACAGGAAAAGCATACTCAATCCTATAATTGCCAATGATAAAAGAAATACTTTCAACATTATTCCGTATATTTGCATGCAAATATACAAAGAAAAAGAGAATGCTTGCCGCACATAAATGGAAAACGGTGGGAGAAAGAATAAGTATAACATTTTTTTAATTTAATATATCATGGAATTGAAACCAAAAGCTGTATTTGACTACTTTGCGCAAATCAATAAGGTACCACGCCCTTCAAAGCAGGAGGAGAAGATGATAGCGTTCCTGCAGGACTTTGCAAGAACCAACGGACTGGAATGCAAGACAGATGAAGTGGGAAACGTTCTGATATCCAAGGATGCCACCCCTGGAATGGAAGACAGGGAGACCATAGTCCTGCAATGCCATATGGATATGGTGTGTGAGAAGAACAGTGACAGGGTTATCGACTTCTCCAAAGACCCCATCGAGACTTACATCGATGGTGAATGGATGCACGCAAAGGGAACAACGCTCGGAGCAGACGATGGTATAGGAGATGCCATGGCGATGGCTGTGCTGACAGACAAGAGTCTCATACATGGACCTATAGAATGCCTTTTCACACGTGACGAGGAGACTGGCATGACTGGTGCTAACGGAATGCAACCTGGATTCATGACTGGCAAATACCTTATCAATCTCGACAGTGAGGACGAAGGACAGATCTTCATAGGATGCGCAGGGGGAGTCAATACGGACATCGAGTTTTCCTATTTCTCACAGGATATTCCTGAAGATCATTTCGCACTGAGAATCGTAGTGGACAAACTGACGGGCGGACACTCTGGCGATGACATCAACAAGAACCGCGCCAATGCCAACAAGATTCTCGCACGCTTCCTCTATGAGACTCTCAACGGACATCATGAGACACATCTTGTAACTATCAACGGGGGCAACCTCCATAATGCTATCCCACGCCATGCAGAGGCTGTCATCACCGTACCTGACAACATCAAGCACGACATTCGTAGTGAGTTCAACATATTCTCATCAAATATCAAGGATGAATACCATGTCACAGAACCCACAATCGACTTCTTTATGGAATCATGCGAACGACCTGCAACTGCCATCGATGACACGACTGCATACAATCTTGTCAGTGCGCTCAACGCTGTACATAACGGTGTGTACGAATGGAGTCAAGACATACCAGGATTTGTAGAGACTTCATCCAATCTTGCAAGTGTCAAGATGCTGGAGGAGGGTCATATAAAGATAGTGGTGAGCCAGCGCAGCAGCACCAAGAGCCAATTACAGGCGGTATGTGATGCCGTTGCCTCTGCTTTCACCCTTGCAGGAGGAGAGGTGTTCACCCACGATGGTTATCCTGGATGGAAACCCAACCCCCACTCCACCATACTGAAATTGGCTGTGGATAAGTACAAGGAATTGTTCGGCAAAGACCCAAAGGTTCTTGCCATCCATGCAGGACTGGAGTGCAGCCTGTTCTCAGAGAAATACCCACACATGGACATGATTAGTTTCGGACCCACACTACGTGGGGTGCATTCACCCGACGAATGTCTGCTTATCCCGACTGTAGACATGGTGTGGAGACACCTCATAGCCATCCTTGAGGATGCGCCAAGGAAAACGGACAACTGATGTGCACACACCGTCTCGCATTAATTCTGTTGCTTTGTACACAAAGCATCCATTGCATACATGCCCAGCAACAGATGCGACAAACCAATATCACGCGCATGGGTGTTCCCTACGGTCATTATAGTGGAATCACCCATGTGAGTGACAGTCTGTATGCTGTAGTGAGCGACAAGGACGATACTGATGGTTTCCATTTCCTTTATATCCGAATCGACTCTGTCACAGGCAAGATTCTTGAGGTCTACAGACATGAGCCAGTGCGTCAAAAAGAGAATCAGGAGCGAGCACTTTCCATGAAGTTGCCCCAACGCGACCTTGAGGGCATCGCTTACTTCCGTCCAAACAACTCGTTCTTCATCTCAGGCGAGGCAGACCAGAGGATACTCGAATACTCATTCGAAGGTTTACCAACTGGTAGGGAGCTGGCAGTACCGGCAGAGTTCGGGAGAGACCGTATTCAGGACAACTTGGGCTTTGAGTCTCTCACATACAATGACTCCACCCGTCTTTTCTGGACTACCACCGAGGGGGCATTGAAGACAGACATGACTGAATTCCCCCTGTTGCGCCGTCTGCAGAGCTTTACCTCTGACTTACAACCATCACGGCAATATCTCTATGAGATGGACGAGCCGATAAAGAATAAGAGATACCGTATGTTCGTGCATGGTGTGTCCGACATGATGGCAATGGATGACGGTAGTCTGATAATAATGGAACGAGAGGTACTCGTCACACCTAAGTATATGGGAAGTTATTGTATAGTGAAACTCTACCGTGTCACTCCCGACACGACCACTACCCCACTGTCCAAACAGTTCATTTGCCAATTCCACACATCACTGAAGGTAGGAAAAATGAACTTCGCCAACTATGAAGGGCTGTGTCCTGGCACTGTTCTATCTGACGGAAGACAGACCGTCTTGCTCATCAACGACTCACAAAACGGACAGGGCAACAGGCTGTACCGGGCAAAGGACTATATCGAGGTCATCATACTATAGCAGAATAAATCAACCCTTAATATAACAAGGCGTGCCACTATCATATGACACGCCTTATTATATATATATAAAAGTTTCTAAAGAGGTTACTTCACAAGAATCTTCTTGCCGTTCTGAATGTAGATGCCCTTAGCAGGAGCTGACACTTTACGACCTGTGAGGTCATACATAACTCCGTCAACTGAAGCCTCTGCATCCTCAACAGCCTCGATGCCGTCTGGAAGGTCTGGTGAGTCAACCGCACCTAACTTGAGGCAAGTGAGGTGGAAGTTGTCGACCTTGAACCATCCCTGACCGTTGTGAGAGGCAGTCGCACTATTGCTGTCGGTACGCATACCAATCTTGGCAACCTTATCCGCACCTACAACGAACGTGAGTTTCATCGGACGAAGCAGATTTGTATAATCGAGGCTTGCGTCATTGTCGTAGCCTGCGTATGAGTAATAGGTTACATCGTCAACAGTGTTATACTCCTGAAGCACCTTTGCGTCGAGAGCGTCCTGCGGAAGATTGTCTGCATAGTCGGTTTCACGTGCCCACATCTGTACTGATGAGTTTCCGAACAGACGCTGAGTTGTGATATTGTTGCCAGCCCAGTCGTGCTGAACCATCATGTCGCAAGTGAGTTCATATACTCCTTCTGGCAATGTGAGGGTCTGGGAGAGTTCTACCACTGGCATTGACGCAGTCCAAATACCCCAGAGGTAATTACCGTCTGTGTACTGGTGAGTATATGTCTCGCCTTCAAATTCAACGTTGATACCGTCACCGTCATTGATAGCACACCAGTTCTCTACTGGAACGGCAGTTATCTCTGCAGCTGTAGAGCAAACGTTGCCATTGAGGGTAAGAGTCCAACCCTTAGGAGCGTTGGTAACACCAGTTGAAGTGGTGTTGTTCTGGTTTGACAAGTCTTCGAAACTGTTGTTCACGATATAAGAAGTGAGGTCAGAACCTTCTTCGATAGGGTCAGACTCCAGACACCGCTGGTAGTACACGTCGAGCAATGCTATAGCAGCGTCGATTTCCTCTACAGTCAGGTAGTCGGCATTGTCCCTGTGCTCTTCCACAAACATGATTGAGTCTGTAAACTCACCTATGCCAGCATAAAGTACTGCGTATTCAGCACGCTCGTATGCTAGATCAATAGCGTCAGACAGACGTGTGTAGGCATCAGCCACATCCTTGATAGCAGATATGTTGGACGACAAGGCAAGGATAGACTTGTTGATGTCCTCAATATCAGAATCAGCGTCAAGTCCGGTGGCGGCTTTGACGAGAGAATCAGCCATTGCGCGCACTGACTCTGGAAGGATAATCTCTGAATCGTCAATCAAATCGCCCATCTTACTGTTGAAGAAGCTGACGATGGAAAGTGCGTCATCCGCATTATAACCGTTGTACGTGATATGGAAGTTGTCGAGCTTGAACCATCCGTCGCCTCCTGATCCATTGCCAGACGTACGGTTAGCTGCAGCTATGTTGCCGTCCGTACGCATACCGAACGTAAGAGTTCCGTCGTATACGTAAGCGTTTACAGTGACAAGTTTCAGTTCGTTATCGGTCACAGGTTCTTCCAGTCCCTGGAATGCATAGACCTCAGACTGCTCAAGTTGACTCTCATTGTATTCCTCAGCTGTCGCGAAGTAAGTAGAGTTGAGGTTTCCAAACACACGCTGTGTGGTACGGCGTGAACCGTTGCCGTTGGCACCAACCATCAGTCCGGCTGTGATTGTATATGAACCGTTCTCCAGTCCCTCGATGGTCTGGCTTATCTCGTACGAAGGTACAGAACTGGTCCACAGACCGAAGGCGTAACTGCCGTCTTTGCCCTCACCAGCAGCGTCACCGTTGACACCGTGCCAGTTGGCAATGCCTGCAGCCTTCACTTCAGCGGCAGTGGTCACTTCGTTTGAATTGATGTAGACGTGCCATCCTGCAGGAGGAGCACCTATACCCACTGTTGTCTGTCCGTTCTGTGACGAGAGATCCTCGAACGACATGTTCTTTCCAAGACTGGTTACATCACCGTTGCCCAGTTCGAAGTTCTTGACAGCTTCCGCAAGCGTTTCCTGTACTGAGGTGAGAGCGTCAGCATCTGTAGTGGACTTGAACATCGTCACAGCATTTTCTATGGCAGAAGTGAGCACATCGTCCTTGTCTTCAATGGCATCAGCCTTCTCAATCTGCTCGTAGAGAGCCACCTTCTGGTCGAGCATAGTCTTTACTGTCTCTACATCCTCCTCAAGGAATTCCCCGTTGTAGATTACCAGGGCAGCATCATACGAAGACTTGAATCCTATGGCATAGTCAGCGTAAGACTCGTCTGCTATATATGAATTGTAGAAGTTGCGGAGCAAGGTGTATCCGTTGGCTTTGACAATATAGCTTGGTACATTCTCCGTTTCGACGAACAGCCAGTTGCACGACATGGAGTCTGCCATGAGGTTTCTGTCATTCTCGTCAAACATCTCACCCCCATCTTCGTCCTTCTTCGTGCCTCCGTAGAAGTCGGGATACCAGGAATCGCCCGGATAAGAGGCAACGACATACTCGCAACTGGAGTTCATGTGCATGTTGTAGCCTATGGCTTCAGCATTGTTGCCCTCGTCCACCATCAAACGATAGTAGTCTCCGTCGGCAGTTACCAACCAATCGGTTTTTTCCGTAGACTTGAAGTTCACGTTGGCTGTCCCGGTCGGCACGTGCAGGTAGTAGCTTACTGGCACTTCGTCCGACGAGTCGTAATAAAACGACCATGTACCTCCGTCGTTCTGCTGCGCATGGAACTTGAGGTAACTGTCAGCTGACGCACCGAAGTTGACGAGTGCACCGTCCCAAGTCGTGCGTCCGAGATAGGATGACGGTTTGTAGTAGTTGAACATTGTGTACTCCTTGCCGCTCTCCAAGGCATCACCCTTCGGTGCGACAAGTCCTTCCTGCGCATTGGCAGTAAGTCCGGCGGCACACAATGCTGCCACCGTGATTAGTCTGGTGTAAGATTTTCTCATACAGTAGTTGTTATTGGTTTTGGTTAATCTATAGCGCAAAGGTAAGAATTTATATTTATCTCAGACAAAAACAGATGGTTTTTTTATCAGCAACAGTCCATTTTCGTACCTTTGCAGCGGAAAAACTTACAACAAAAGACAAAGATACATGAAAAGACTTTTGAGTTTGATAATGGCTGTAGGCCTGTATGCCGCAGCGACCGCACAGGTTCAGCGTCCGAAACTGATTGTGGGACTGGTGGTCGACCAGATGCGGTGGGATTATCTTTATTATTACTACGACCAGTTCGGTGAAGGAGGACTACGACGGCTTGTGGACGATGGATACAGCTTTGAGAACACCATGATCAACTATCTGCCGACAGTGACTGCTATCGGACATGCGAGTATATATACTGGTTCCGTTCCAGCCCTGCATGGCATTGCCGGCAACAATTACCATATCGGCGACAGTATGACCTACTGCGTCTATGACAAGACAGTCCGCAGCGTGGGTTCCAACAGTACCGAAGGACAGATGTCACCGCGCAACCTGCTTGCCTCAGGCATCGGTGACATGCTGAAGATAGCCACTGACTATCAGGCAAAGGTAATCGGTGTGGCACTGAAAGACCGTGCGTCAATCCTTCCCGCAGGTCATGCGGCAGACGCTGCATACTGGTGGGACACTTCTGCAGGTCATTTCGTAAGTTCCACCTACTACATGTCAGAGCTACCCGAATGGGTAAAGAAGACAAACAAAAGGATTGAAGCAAAACCGGGTACGGACGTGAAGACAAACGTAGAGGGTGTAGTCAAGACCTTCGAGATGGCGGAGGCTGCACTGATAAACGAGCAGATGGGACAGGACGAGGTCACCGACCTGTTGGCAGTCAGCGTGTCGTCAACAGATGCCATCGGACACAAGTACGGAACTCGAGGCAAGGAAAATATAGATGCCTACATGGAACTCGACCGCCAGCTTGCACGGTTCTTATCCCTTCTTGACGAGAAAGTTGGACAAGGCAACTACCTGTTGTTCCTCTCTGCCGACCACGGTGGGGCGCACAACCACAATTACCTGAAGTCACACGGAATGCCCGCTGGAGGACTGGAGCTGTGGAGCGGTATGAAAGATATGGATGCACGCGTGAGAAATGTACTTGGAGTTGACGACCAGATAATACTTGAGGAAAACGCCACTCGCATATACCTCAACCATGATAATGTAAGGAAGAACGGACTCGACCTGCAAAAGGTGAAGCAGGCTGTCATCGATGAACTGGAGCGCAACCCCTATATCATGTATGCGGTGGACTACGACAATGCTCTCACTACCTCAATACCCCAGCCTATCCGTGAACGTATCGTGAACGGATACAACAAGGAGCGGAGCGGTGACATTATTTATGTAGCAAAGCCCAACTGGGAGAACGTGAGCAGTGCGGACGACTACACAGGAACGACTCATTCACAGTGGAATCCCTACGACTCACACATACCGTTCGTTCTCTACGGATGGAACGTCCGTCACGGACAGACATCCGACCCTACCTTCATTGTCGACATAGCCCCTACCGTCTGTGCCATGCTCCACATACAGATGCCAAACAGTTGTGTGGGAAAGGCAAAGGAAATAAAATGAATTGACTATGGCACATGAACATCACGAGCAGAATGAGGTGAAAGCAAGAATCAGAGCTATCATCATCACTGCCGTCTTGCTTGCTGGGGCAATCATCGTAGAGCATACGCTCGACCTGCCCACATGGCAGTTGCTACTCGTTTATCTTATACCTTATATATATATAGGATACGGCACTATCAAGGAAGCGGTAGAGGGAGTGACAGAAGGAGATGTCTTCAACGAAGACTTTCTGATGACCATTGCCACTATCGGGGCACTGTCCATCGGATTCCTTCCTGGTTCCGACACAGCCTTCACTGAGGCTGTGTTCGTGATGCTGTTCTTTCAGGTGGGGGAACTGTTTGAGTTCTACGCTGAAGGACAGAGCCGCACGAGTATATCACACCTCATGGACATCCGCCCAGATACGGCCAATGTGGTGCGCGATGGAGAGACTGTAAACGTTGACCCCAACGAGGTGAAGGTTGGCGAGACAGTCATCGTACGTCCAGGTGAGAAAATTCCACTCGACGGTATCGTTATTGAAGGAAGTTCTGCTATCAACACAGTGGCACTTACAGGCGAGAGTATGCCACGGGAAGTGAACGAGAACGACACTGTGCTTTCTGGATGCATAAACATATCTGGACTATTGAAGGTCAGAACCACAAAAGACTTCGGTGAGAGTTCCGTTTCGAAGATAATCAAACTTGTCGAAGGTGCTAGTGGGAACAAGTCGAAGAGTGAGGCTTTCATCACCAAATTCGCACGTATATATACGCCGATAGTAGTGTTTGCCGCAGTGGCAGTAGCCTTGTTGCCGCCTCTTTTCTCCGGCAACTTCTGCGAAGCGTTCCCCACATGGCTCTACCGCGCCCTCATGTTCCTCATCGTGTCATGTCCCTGCGCTCTGGTCATCAGTGTACCGTTGTCGTTCTTCGGGGGTATCGGAGGAGCGTCACGCAGTGGAATACTCATCAAGGGAGCCAATTACATGGAGACATTGGCTAAAGTAAAGACCGTGGTGTTCGACAAGACCGGAACTCTAACCAAAGGACAGTTCGCAGTTGAGACAGTTCACCCAGAGAAGTGCGACAGCCGACAGTTGCTACATCTGGCAGCGCATGTGGAACGTTTTTCCACCCACCCCATCGCAACCGCTCTCCGCAATGCCTTCCCCGAGGAAGCTACCGACGGATGCAAGGTGTCCGACGTGGAAGAGATTGCGGGACACGGCATAAAGGCAAACGTGAAAGGACACACGGTTCATGTGGGCAATACACGGCTGATGGAACTGATAAATGTGAAATGGCACGAAGACAACCATATAGGGACAATAGTACATGTGGCTATCGACGGAGAATATGCCGGACATATTGTTATAAGCGACCAGATAAAGGAAGACAGTGCACGGGCAATACAGGAACTGAAGAAGCAGGGAGTGACCAAGACTGTAATGCTCACAGGCGACCGCCAGGATGTGGCAAGATACGTGGCTGAGAAAATCGGATTGGATGAGTACCATGCAGAACTACTTCCTGCGGACAAGGTTAGTCACGTTGAGAGACTACTGAAGGATAAACCAGTAGGAACACAACTGGCATTCGTTGGAGACGGAATCAACGACGCTCCTGTACTGGCGCGCGCAGATCTCGGCATAGCGATGGGAGGACTGGGCAGCGACGCTGCTATCGAAGCAGCAGATGTTGTACTGATGGATGACAAGCCGTCCCATATATCAACCGCCATAGCCATAGCCCACCGCACAATCAACATAGCCAACCAGAATATCTGGCTTGCTGTCGGGATAAAGATGGTTGTGCTCATCCTTGCCACCGCTGGACTGTGCGACATGTGGATGGCTGTGTTCGCTGACGTGGGTGTTACAGTACTGGCTGTGTTCAATGCTATGAGGGCACTACATAAATACTGAACCATCATAAACAGACTGAAGTAGACAGTCCAAACAGTGTTCACATGAAAAAAACGCATAAAATGTTTGGGTGTTACCCCATTTTGCATTACCTTTGCAGACCATTAGACAAAACAAAAACATTATGGCTGACCAGGAATTATTAAAGCAGTGTGAAGCGGTTGCCAGTAAATGGGCAAATGACCCTGTGTTCGACACAGAGACACAGGATGCCGTAAAGGTAATGCTTCAGAAAGAAGACAAGACAGAACTGATTGACAGTTTCTACCAGACTCTTGAGTTTGGTACTGGTGGATTGAGGGGCATCATGGGTGCCGGCACCAACCGTATGAACATCTATACGGTAGGCGCAGCAACACAGGGACTTGCCAACTATCTCAAGAAAAACTATGCTGGACGCGACAAGATCAGTGTGGTCATAGGAGTCGACTGCCGCAACAATTCCGACGTGTTCGCCAACCGCGTTGCCGACATCTTCGCAGCCAACGGCATCTACGTCTATCTCTTCGAGGACATGCGTCCTACCCCTGAAGTGTCGTTCGCCATACGCCACTTGGGATGCCAAAGCGGTGTGAACATCACTGCCAGCCACAATCCACGCGAGTACAACGGCTACAAGGCATACTGGGAAGACGGAGCACAGGTATTGCCGCCACACGACAAGGGCATCATCGACGAGGTCAACAAGGTGCAGTATGAGGACGTGAAGACAGGAGGCGACAAGAAGTACATCACCATCATAGGAGAAGAAGTAGACAAGGCATACATCGAGCAGGTGTATACGCTGTCCATCGACAAGAAAGCCATCGAGCACCAGAAAGACCTGTGCATTGTCTACACCCCACTCCACGGAGCCGGCATGATGATGATTCCGCGCAGCCTCAAACGCTGGGGATTCGAGAACGTGCACTGCGTGCCCGAGCAGATGGTGAAGGACGGAAACTTCCCTACTGTCGTGTCCCCCAACCCAGAGAATGCTGAAGCCCTCACTTTGGCAGTGAACCTTGCGAAGAAGCTCAACGCAGACATCGTGATGGCAAGTGACCCTGATGCTGACCGCATAGCCATGGCATGCAAGGACGACCGTGGTGAGTGGACCATCATCAACGGAAACCAGACACTACTCATATTCCTCTATTATATCATCAAGAACCGCATCGACCAACACCTGATGAAAGGAAACGAGTTCGTGGTCAAGACCATCGTGACAACAGAACTTGTAAAGAAGATTGCCGACAAGTACGGAATCGAGATGCGCGACTGCTACACAGGCTTCAAGTGGATTGCACGCGAGATTCTCATATCCGAGGGCAAGAAGAAGTACATCGGTGGCGGTGAAGAGAGCTTCGGTTTCCTTGCGGAAGACTTCTGTCGCGACAAGGACTCAGTAAGTGCCTGCTCACTTTTGGCAGAGATCTGTGCATGGGCTAAAGACCAAGGCAAGTCACTCTACGGAATACTGATGGAAGTGTACATGGAAT
This sequence comes from Alistipes ihumii, assembly GCA_963626085.1. Taxonomy (GTDB): domain Bacteria; phylum Bacteroidota; class Bacteroidia; order Bacteroidales; family Bacteroidaceae; genus Colivivens. Next base: position 107,996 of record CAVFVJ010000031.1, read on the forward strand.
ACGGATTCTCATACAATAAAGCAGTCAACGTAGTACGTCCGGGAAAGAGTGGAGCCGATGAGATAAAGGCTATGATGGAGAACTACCGACAGAATCCACCTGCAGAACTGGCAGGCAGCGAGGTTGTACTCAGAAAAGACTGGTCAGTACTTGAGGCGACCGACAACGAAGGTCGTACTACCCCACTCCATCAGCCAACGACAAGCAACGTACTCCAGTACTTCACAGCCGACGGCACCAAACTCAGCATACGTCCTTCAGGCACAGAGCCTAAGATTAAGTTCTACATCGAGGTGTCTGGCGACATGAAGGCACCTGCCGACTACAAGAACTGTTGCGAGAAGGCAGAAGAGAAATGCAGCGCAGTGCTCAAGAGTGTGGGACTGTAAGGAGTCCACAGCACGACAAGAGCCAACACATACAAATGGAAGGTCTCGTAGCTTAGCTGAATAGAGCGTCAGATTCCGGTTCTGAAGGTCGCGGGTTTGAATCCCGCCGAGATCACCATAAACGAACACCCCCCGACGGAAAACCGCCAGGGGGTGTTCGTTTTATCAATGTTCAACCCTACATCATCGTTTTCACTTCATCGACTGTTTTGTTCAGCATTTGGGCAATGGCTTCTATCGACATACCATTTGCTGTCATGCCTTGTATCATGGAACGAAGCATCGCATCCTTCTCCTCGAGTTGAGCA
>CAVFVJ010000032.1:0-17757 GCA_963626085.1 Alistipes ihumii
TATTGTAGATTGTGATTCTTTTCCTTACTTTGACAGGTGTTGAACCCTAACAATGCAAGTTGCAGATTATCAGCTATCGAATCAGTTTGATTGTGCTGAAATGGGTGGCGCAAAGCGTGTTTCATAACTTTGCGGCCAAGGAATTAGAACGCATCATACGAATCGCAGACATAGATTTCAGCGTCGATTATGTACTAAGGACTGCCAAAACCATTGCGACAGTACGAATAAAATTTCCGGCCAACCAGATAGTAGGTGCAGTGGCTCACTGCACACAGACAATAATCTGTGACGTGAGCCACGTCACCTACTAATTAACTGCGAAATTAGGCGGTCAAAGATTTGGGGGTAAGAAAATAAAAACGTACTTTTGCAACACAGTTCAGTCAACTTTCAAAAAACGGAATAAATGATGATTATCAATGTAGCCAACCCAATTTACGACTCGGTTTTCAAGTTCCTCGTGGAGGACGAGTACTTCTCTGCCATCGAGCACTGGGACACCGAACTGATGGTCAAGACGCAAAAGTTAGATGAAATGAGTGAGAAACTGGCAGAGAAGGACAACCAGCTCACTGAGAAGGACAACCAACTAAAATCCATGGCACAGGTAATGCTGGCTAACGGCATGTCTGTCGAAGTCATCCGACAGGCAATGGGCAAGTCTGCCAAAGAGATACTGGAACTGTTTGGGGGAAGGGTGTCATAGGATATTTTACTTAAAGACCGACATTGAAGTGGAAGGCGATGTGGACGACTGTTTGTTGCGTAACTTCATGACTACGACTACAGCAGACACTACTACTTACACCGGCTCATAACAGGATCAAGCCGCGTTTCGACATAAAGAGCATACTCGACAACGGCTGACTAACTGAAAATCAATGCTCGCAGGCACGTGCACGAGACAAGGGTGGCGCATTGTCAAATTCAGGAGAATACTACGAAAATGGAGACGAATGAAAACGGGAATGAAGCCATGGGCTTCGATGAACTTCCGCTGGAAATGCAGCTGGAAGTGATGGCAATAAAGAGAAGACTGATGAAAATGAAGCCAGAGGACACGAGGACTTTCCTCGACCGCAGCTTCCATAGGAGAGATGTGCTGAAAATTGTGCGATGGTTACCGGACAGGAATGCGCTCATGCGCCTTCTTGTTCTCGGAGCTGAGGACGCGGACAAGTTCAATGCCGAGAAGCCAGACGTGATATATGAGGAGTGGGCTTACGAGTTCGACATGCTGCGTCATCTTTTACAGGAGATGGGTATACCGTGTATGAGAGCCGGAGCAAGGGCAGTGATGGCTGCAATGGACTATGAGTTCGACAGGGCTCTGCTCATAGCCAGAAAGTCCCAGGTGGGCGAGGAAAACATCATTCCGGTGATAGACTTCTACAAAAGGAATATGTAGGGATATATTCACATGACAGAAAAAATATTGAAAATAGATTGTGATCCAGATTCCATTGCAACCGCGACACATAAGTATTGGAACAAGTTGAAACAGCGGTTGAAAGAAGAAGGATTTGAACTGGTGACAATTGTCACCAGTTTTTTGACCTATAGGTCAAAAGTTATGTCTATCAAATCAACTCAAAGGAACGCTCCAGTACGTTGAACCATACAAGGGTACTTACCGCTACGTCATGAGTGCTGAACTCTAAAACATCATCAACTCACGCCACATCATCTTCACCCCGTCTGTCCGCCCTGTATGTCGAGCAGTTCGGTTGTAATCTCCTCCTGCCTCATCTTGTTGTACTCAAGAGTCAGTTCTTCGTTCAGTCGGGTCGCATTCTCACTTGCCGTCTCCATGGCGAGTACCCGTACAGCGTAAGTGCTTGTGGCATTCTCCAGGAAAGCGTTGTACATTCTTGACGATGCGTACAGTGGTAGTACGTTGTCGAGTATCTTGCCGGCATCGGGTTCGAGGATACAAGGTTGGTTGGTCTTGCCTCCGCCGTTCCCTTTCACGTCTTGTCCGATTTCCACAGGAAACAGGGTCTGCCGGCAGAACGTCTGGCGTGTGGTGCTGACGAAATGCATGTACATGAGTTCCACACGGTCGACCTCATGACTTATGAACTTCCTCTTTAACATGTCGAGGAAACCATCGATACGCTCCGCATCCGCTTCCGCCTTGATGTCAATGTCTGTGATTATGTTCACGCCTTGCAGTTTGGCAGACTCCACCACCCGGCGAAACTTGTTTCCGATGGGGTAGAGGTCGATGGTTGCTCCGTCTCTCCTCATCTGTATCGTCTGCTCCTTCAGTTGCTTGCAGATATTTATGTTGTACGCTCCGCACAGTCCACCGTCACTGCCCAATGCCACAACAGCGATGTGCTTGCCCTCTGTCCCCGACATGAATACCGACTGCAGGTTGCCGCCTTCGTCTGAGGAGTAGAGACGAGTGAGGATACGTTTCACCGCATCGTGGAACGGCTCGGACTGCTTCACCTTCCGTTCATATCCACGTACTTTAGCAGACGCAATCATCTTTATCGCTCCAGTAATCTTGGCAGTGGAGGCTACAGTATTTATTCTTTCTCTCAGTTCACGCAGACTGGACATATGATTCCTCTCCTTGTTCTTTAAATGCTTTCAGACACAGTCTCGGCAGTCTGTGTCATTGCTTCTGTCATACTGTCATCGAGCACCCCTTCACTCAAACTCTTCAGAATGTCGGCATGGGTGTGCCTCATCTGTTCCAGGAACAGTTTCTTGAACTCGCTCACTTTGTCTTTAGGTACATTGGAGAGAAGTCCGTTCACGCCACAGAACAGGATGGCAATCTCCTCCGCAACGTCGATAGGGGAGTACTGCGGTTGCACGAGTAACATCTCGTTCTTCTGACCCTTGTCGATGGCACGTGCGCTGACTGGGTCGATATCGCCTCCGAACTTTGTGAACGACTCTAGCTCACGGAACGTGGCTTGGTCAATCTTCAGTGTTCCTGCCACCTTCTTCATACTCTTTATCTGAGCGTTGCCACCCACACGCGAGACGGATATTCCCACATTGATGGCAGGTCGCAGTCCTTGGTTGAACATGCTCGTGTCAAGGAAAATCTGTCCGTCGGTGATGGAGATGACGTTGGTAGGTATGTAGGCAGACACGTCGCCAGCCTGTGTCTCGATGATAGGCAGTGCTGTGAGTGTGCCACCGCCCTTAACCTTGTCTTTCAATGTGTCTGGCAGGTTATTCATCTTGGCAGCCATCTCATCGTTCTCAATAATCTTCGCAGCACGCTCAAGCAGGCGTGAGTGCAGGTAGAAGATGTCGCCAGGATAGGTCTCGCGCCCTGATGGACGTTTCAGAATCAGGGAAATCTCACGATAGGCTACTGCTTGCTTGGACAAGTCATCGTAGACAACGAGTGCATCCCGACCTGTATCCCTAAAATATTCTCCTATGGCAGCCCCCGTGAACGGTGCATAGTAGCGCATGGCAGCGGAGTCGGATGCTGTGGCAGAAACGACCACCGTATAGTCGAGAGCTCCGTGTACCTTCAACTGATTGACTATCGCAGCGATGGTTGACGCTTTCTGCCCGATTGCCACATAGATGCAATAGACGGGCTTGCCTGCTTTGAAGTTCTCCTTCTGGTTGATGATGGTGTCTATGGCAATGGCAGTCTTTCCAATCTGTCGGTCACCGATTATCAGTTCTCGCTGCCCACGTCCGATTGGGATCATGGAATCGATGGCCAGTATACCCGTCTGTAGCGGTTGCTTCACTGGTTGACGGAAAATCACTCCGGGTGCCTTTCTGTCGAGTGGCATTTTCACAGTCTCGCCTGTTATCGGTCCGTTGCCGTCCACCGATTTGCCCAAGACGTTGACTACGCGACCCAGCAGACCCTCGCCTACCTGTACCGATGCAATCTCCCGTGTGCGCTTGACCGTCATCCCTTCCTCCACCGTGGTTGTGTGGTCGAACAAGATGACACCTACGTTGCTCTCCTCCAGGTTCATGGCAATTCCGGTCACTCCGTTCTCGAACCTAACAAGCTCGTTGGCTCCTACATTGTCGAGACCATACACGTGTGCCACACCGTCGCCTATTTGCAGGACCTTGCCTGTCTCTTCAAACACCAGCTTCGATGGGGCGTTGCTGAGTTCTTTCGTCAGCACTTCTGATATTTCGCTTGGATCAATCATTGTGGTTTTGATTTAATAGTTTTGCACGCAGACGTTTCAGTTCTGCAACTACGGACGCATCGAGTTCTGATGAGTCTGTCTTAATTATGAACCCTCCGATAAGACCGGGCACAACCGTGTAGGTCGTAATCAGTCTTTTGTCGGGGTACTGGAGGTGGAGCACACTTTCCAGTTTCGACTTGAGTGGGGCGGTCATCTCCACAGCCGACTGTATCTCGACAGGTAGAATACCCTTGCTTTCTGTGTACACTTTCAGATAGTTGAGGCAAGCCATCCTGAAGAAGTGTTGCCTGAAATGGCTCGTCATCAACTGCAGGAAGCGTACAAGTGTGTCGTCGGCAGGTGCTCCACTGGCGGTATGTAGCAGACGTGTCTTGTCGGACATAGAGGCGTATGGATTACAGAGAGCCTTCTCCAATCCCTTGTTCCCCTCAAACGCTTTGCACAACAGCTTCACATGTCCGTAAAGCTCTTCCGCAGTCCCTTGCTCTTCAGCATACTTGTACAGTGCCTTGGCGTACCTGTGTGGAATCAGACCGTTATCCATAACCCTTACTACTTCACTGTTTCAATCTCCCCAATCATCTTGTCGATGAGGGAGAGTTGTGCTTCCTTGTCTGTCAGTTTATTACGCAGGATCTTCTCAGCCACTCTTATCGCATAATCGCCAATCTGGTCGTGCAACTGTGTGGCAGACTCCTGTCTTGCCCTTTCTATGTCGGTCTTTGCCTGTTCAAGCACTTTGTGTGCCTCTTCCTGTGCCTCAGTCTTGGCCTGCTTCACCAGTTCGCTTCGCTTGTGAGCCACCTCCTGAAGCATCTCTGTCTGTTTCTGTCTGGCTTCCTTGATGTATTTCTGACTCTCAGCCTCCGCATGGTCGAGCTTTTCCTTAGCCTCAGTCGCATACGTCACCCCTTTGTCAATCAGTTCGGCTCTCTCGTCGAGACTCTTGACAATGTATGGCCATGCGTACTTGCCCAGGACAAACACCAGTAGGACAAAGACGATGAACATCCAGAACACCAGTCCGAATTCGGGTGTGAACAGTTCCATGGTTGTCGGTTGTTAAACGAACATAGAAAGGATGCAGACGATGATGGCGAACAGAGCCACACCTTCAATCAGGGCTGCGATAACAATCATGTTGCTCCTGATGTTATTGGTTGCCTCCGGCTGACGTGCCATAGCCTCCATTGCAGAACTACCGATTTTGCCGATGGCGATACCTGCTCCGATTACAGCTACACCTGCTCCGATACATGCTCCAATTTTGTCGAATCCATACGCTTTGATGGCTTCCGCTGTCATCTGTACAACCTGTTCAGATGCGAGCAAAAAACTTGTTCCTAACATAATGCATTTATTTTGGTTGTTTCTGTCTTTTTGTATTCTTTTCTTTATTCTTTCTCTTTCATTCTCTTATCCTTTCTCCAGTGCCAGTCCTATGAATATGGTGGAGAGGATGGTGAATACGAAGGCTTGGATGAAACTGAACAGCACATCGAGCATCAGCATGCAGAACCCGAACACCACAGACACTACAGTCGCTCCGCACTGCGCTACGACACCGTAACTGGCAAAGATGAATATCAGTGAGGTGAGTACCAACACAATCATGTGTCCTGCCATCATGTTGGCGAAGAGACGTATCATCAGGGTAATTGGTTTGGTGAAGATACCGAACACCTCTATTACTGGCATAATGGGTATCGGGAACTTCAGCCACAATGGGATGTCGGGCCACAGGATGTCCTTCCAGTAGTGCTTCGTACCGCATACGTTGGTTATTACGAAGGTGGCTATTGCCAGCACCATTGTAATTGCGAGGTTGCCCGTCAGGTTCGCTCCTCCAGGGAAGATGACAATCAGTCCCAGTAGGTTCATTGTGAAGATGAAGAAGAAGACTGTCAACAAATAGGGGGCGAACCGGGTCGCCTTGTCTCCAAGGGTTGTCTTGATTACGTCTGAATAGATGAATTCTACGAGTGTTTCTATTCCGGCAGTTAACTTCCGCGGTGCTTTCATCTGGTTTTTCTTGTACCACCTCTTGACGTTGAAGGCGAGTGACACTACCACCAGTGCTGCCACAATGAGTGCTGCCACGTTTTTGGTTACCGACAAGTCTACAGGTCGAATATATTCTCCTCCAACGGACTCTACAATCTTGTTTTTGTAATCACCTGATGTCGCTATCCGAAACCCCTGGTATTCTTGTCCGCCAGTAATCTTGGATGAACTGAACAGATGCCATCCGCTGGATTTGCTCCACAGTATCACTGGTAGCGGAATCCGTTTGTCGACAGTGAACGGCACTTCCCATCCGTAGTGGTCTTCGAGATGCCCGAATATAGTCTCCTTGACATTAAACGAGCTCTTGTCCGACTCTGCTGCAAGAGAAGTCTGACTGTCCACAAGACAGACGAGCGTCAGTAATATGGCAATTAGCTTCTTCATGTCGTCACGGGTTTATATGATACACAGTGTTATTATGTTGTCTCTTATGTCAGCGACACCGCCCTTGACCTCGAAATCCTGCAGGGAACCGTCCGTCAGTTTGTAGCTCACTTTTCCAAAGGTGAGGTTGGATATTGTAGCCGCATGGTCGCGCAGCACCATGAACGGGCCTTGCTCTCCAGGAATCGTGACAGATTGCACTTCAGTCTCCAGTTCCACTTTCCTTGGTGACATTATCTTCAGTATCATGACTCTTCAAGTAATTTCTTTCCCTTGGCTATCGCATCGTCAATAGTGCCGACATTCATGAATGCCTGTTCAGGATATTCGTCCATCTCTCCGTCGAGAATCATCTTGAAACCGCGTATGGTTTCTTCCAATGGTACCATCACTCCCGGCACACCAGTGAACTGTTCTGCTACATGGAATGGCTGGGAGAGGAATCGCTGTACTCTACGCGCCCTCGATACAACCAGCTTGTCGCTGTCGCTCAGTTCGTCTACTCCGAGAATGGCTATGATGTCCTGCAACTCGTGGTACTTCTGTAGAATCTGCTTCACTCTCTGTGCCACGTTATAGTGCTCTTCACCGATGATGTTGGCGTCGAGGATACGTGAGGTGGATTCCAATGGGTCAACGGCAGGGTAGATGCCGAGTTCTGTTATCTTACGTGAGAGTACTGTGGTCGCATCCAAGAAACTGAATGTGGTGGCTGGAGCAGGGTCTGTCAAGTCGTCTGCAGGCACATATATTGCCTGTACGGATGTGATACTTCCATTCTTGGTTGACGTGATGCGCTCCTGTAGTTCTCCCATCTCGGATGCCAGTGTCGGTTGGTAACCCACAGCCGAAGGCATACGTCCGAGCAGGGCTGACACTTCAGAACCGGCCTGTGTGAAACGGAAGATGTTGTCGATGAAGAGCAGGATGTCGCGTCCGCCTCCATCCTCGTCCCTGAACTGTTCGGCCACAGACAGTCCGGCAAGAGCAACACGCAGACGTGCACCTGGTGGCTCGTTCATCTGCCCGAACACGAGGGATGTCTGTGACTGCGCCACAGCATCCATGTCCACATCGTCTATATTCCACTCGTTGCGTTCCAGACCTTCCTTGAACTTGTCACCGTAGTTGATTACACCACTTTCAATCATCTCACGCAACAAGTCGTTGCCCTCACGTGTGCGTTCGCCCACTCCAGTGAATACGGACAGTCCGTTGTGTCCTTTGGCTATGTTGTTGATGAGTTCCATGATGAGGACTGTCTTGCCTACACCGGCACCTCCGAAGAGTCCTATCTTTCCTCCCTTGCTGTAGGGCTCAAGCAAGTCGATTACCTTGATGCCCGTCTCAAGTATTTCGGATGAAATTGCCAAGTCCGTATAGGCTGGCGCAGGCTGGTGGATGGCGCGTCTTGGTGTGTTAGAGTCGAATCCCTTCAGATAATCTATAGGTTCACCCAGCACATTGGTCATCCTGCCTCGCAGTGCATTGCCTGTAGGTACAGACATGGACTCGCCAGTGTTTATCACCTCCATTCCTCGTTGAAGACCATCGGTTATGTCCATGGCAACACAACGTACGGTGTGTTCACCCATGTGTTGCTCGACTTCGAGTGTCAAGTCTGTCCCGTCGCCTCTTCTCACGTGTAGGGCATTGTAGATTGGCGGCATTGTTTTCTCGTCACCTTCGAACGTGACATCCACCACTGGCCCTATGACTTGCGTAATCTTGCCTGTACTGCTTTTGTCCATTGTTCTGTGTCTTTTGTTAGCCTTATGTTATCATTTTCAAGTGCGAAGTTACGAAATAAAAGAGTATAGTTGTTCTCGGGTTTAAAGTTGTTTATCCCTTTTTAATCTCTGTTTCCTTTACTTTTGTATTAAGGCAGGTCTGTTTGTCACACAAATTTGACAAAAATGGCTGTCAATGAAGAAAAAACAGAATAAATCAGAACTTCTTCGTCCGGAAGTGGCAGTAGGGTGTACCTCCTGTATTCTCGTAATAGTCCTGGTGGTAGTTCTCCGCTACCCAGAAGTCTCTCTCCGGCAGGACGAGGGTGTTGACGGTATACGACTTGGAGCGCAGTATGTCGCTGAGTGTCTGTATGGTGTCATACTCCTCCTTGTCGCTATAGTATGCGGCACTGCGGTATTGCTGCCCCTTGTCCGGTCCCTGTCCGTCGGTCTGTCCTGGGTCGTGGATTTCAAAGAATAACTTACACAGACTGGAGTAACTCACGACAGAAGGGTCGTACTCCACTAGTACAGCTTCTTTGTGTCCTGTGTGGTGCTCCCTCACTTCATCGTATGTTGGGTTCTCTTCGTTTCCTCCTGTGTAGCCCACCTTGCAGTCAATCACTCCTGGTGTTTTCTTGAAGTATTGCTGCACGCCCCAGAAACATCCGGCAGCGAAGATTGCAGTCTTGTGGCTTGTACCTACGAGTGAGTCTTTGTCAAACTTATATACCCTGTACATGTCCTTGAGTGCTTCCTTCACCATCTCCAAAGCTTTGGTGTGCATCTCCAACTTCTCAGGGTGTGCCTTGTCTTTGTTGAGATGGTAGAGCAAATCATTGTACCTCACCTTAAGTGCCACAGGGTTATGGGAGTCTATGATGTTCTGTATGTAGTCGAGATAAGGTGTGTTGGGGTGGTGCGTGAGCAATTTGACTGCGTTGACAATCCCATGGGGGATGCCTGCCGCTTCCAAATCCTCAATGATGAAGTTAGTGTTTTCTATAACGTCGTGCAAGAACCCAGTGCTGCGCTCCTCATCGGTGCTGCCCATGAGTCCCACAGCGAGTGGATGGAGGATGTACGCCTCCCCATCGATGTCTTTCTTTCCTCCGTGTGCTCTCATGGCGACACTAAGGGATAAATCAATGATTGACTTCATTTCTGTTTGTGTTATAACTCAAATTATTCGTAAATGCAGCAGATTCTCTTGCCGCAGTCTGTTTGCGAGGGCAAATATAGTGATTTATTCCATTTCGTGGTTAGAGTGTCGTGATATTTTATTAACTTTGCAACCGTTTTTCTACGTAGATTATTTAATCAGCAATTACAAGTACAGCAATGATAACAGTTTCGAATCTCTCAATACAATTCGGGAAGAGAGTGCTTTACAAAGATGTCAACCTGAAGTTTACTAACGGCAATATATATGGTGTGATTGGTGCGAATGGCGCCGGTAAGTCTACTTTGCTCAAGGCGATAACAGGAGAACTGGAGGCTACGACGGGTACGATAACCCTTGGCCCAGGGGAGCGTCTGTCGGTGTTGAGCCAGGACCACAACAAGTACGACAGTTTTAGCGTGATGGACACCGTCCTTATGGGACATACCGTCCTTTGGGATATCATGAAACAGAAGGACGCACTTTATGCCAAGGCCGACTTCACAGAGGAGGACGGAATCAAGGCTGCCGAGTTGGAGGAGAAGTTTGCGGAACTGGACGGCTGGAATGCGGAGAGTGATGCTGCGATACTGCTCAGCGGACTTGGTATAAAGGAAAATCTGCACCAACGTCAGATGTCGGAACTGTCAGGTAAGGAAAAGGTGCGTGTCATGCTGGCACAGGCTCTGTACGGTAATCCCGACAACTTGTTGCTCGATGAGCCGACCAACGACCTCGACCTCGATACTGTAGAGTGGTTGGAGGACTATCTGGCCAACTTCGAGCACACGGTGCTGGTAGTCAGTCACGACCGCCACTTCCTTGATGCCGTGTCTACCCATACTGTCGACATCGACTATGGCAAGATAAACCTGTTTGCCGGCAACTACTCGTTCTGGTATGAGAGTTCCCAGTTGGCTTTGCGCCAGGCACAGAACCAGAAGGCCAAGGCTGAAGAGAAGAAGAAGGAGTTGGAGGAGTTCATCCGTCGTTTCTCTGCCAATGCTGCCAAGAGTAAGCAGACTACGAGCCGTAAGAAGATGCTTGAGAAACTTAATATCGAGGAGATACAGCCTTCAACACGCAAGTATCCTGGTATTATATTCCAGATGGAGAGGGAACCGGGTAACCAAATCCTTGAGGTAGAAGGACTGAAGGCAGTGGATGAGGACGGCACCTTGCTGTTCGACAATCTGTCGTTCAATGTGGAGAAAGGACAGAAAGTGGTGTTCCTCAGTCATAACCCGAGGGCGATGACAGCCTTGTTCGAGATTATCAACGGTAACAGGGAACCACAGGCTGGTACATACAAGTGGGGTGTAACCATCACCACAGCCTATTTACCTCTCGACAACTCGGAATTCTTTAAGTCTGACAAGAACCTTGTGGAGTGGCTGAGCCAGTATGGCGAGGGCAATGATGTGTTCTTCAAGGGTTATCTGGGTAGGATGCTGTTCTCTGGTGAGGAGGTGCTGAAGAAGGTGAACGTGCTGTCTGGAGGCGAGAAGATGCGTTGTATGATTGCACGTATGCAACTTAAGAACGCCAACTGTCTCATTCTTGATACTCCAACCAACCATCTTGATTTGGAGTCCATACAGGCATTCAACAACAATTTGAAGCTCTTCAAGGGTAACGTGCTGTTTGCCAGTCACGACCATGAGTTCATCAACACGGTGGCAAACCGTATCATAGAACTGGGTCCGAATGGCAATATAGATAAGTTGATGACGTACGACGATTATATCTCGTCTGACCAAATCAAGGAGTTGCGCGCCAAGCTGTAATTCCTTGACTCTCTTCTTAGAAATCTACCATGACGCGCAGGTTCAGTTGCCTGCCCGTCAGGTAGTTGGGCACAGCAAACTGATTGTCGCTGATGTCTGTTACCCAGTAGTATGAGTTTACGTTGTTGATGTCGAGAATATTGAATGCGTCAAGTCCCAACCATACGTCTTTCATTCCCATCTGGCGGTAACGCTTGTTTTCTCCGTCCTTAACCAGACGGTAGGAGATGCCGAGGTCTACTCGACGGTAACTGGACATGCGGAACACTTGTTTTTCCCTTCCTGTATGTGGCGGACCGAACGGAAGTCCACTAGCGTAGTGTCCTTTTACCGTCACCTTCCACCTGTCTGTGTGGGGGAAATAGTCGGAGAAGAGTATGTTGCAGTTCAACAGTTGGTCTGTTGGCCGCGGCACACTCTTGCCGTGTATCTTTTCTTTTGCGGACATGATTCCTATGCTCACCCATGATGCGGTCTTCGGAACAAATTCACCATAGATTTTTAAGTCGAGTCCCATAGCATAGCCAGTGGCGATGTTCTCCCCATAGTACGACAGTCTCACATTATCCACGTTGTATGGGTTGATGTTTGACAGAGCCTTGTAGTATGCCTCAGCAGTTGCCTTGAACAACTGGTTGTTGACCTTGAAGTTGTACTCGCTCCCGAAGAGGAAATGGACAGACTTCTGTGACTTGATGTTCTTGTTGAGTGTGACAAACCCTGTACCGTTGACGTTGGCGGTGTCTTTCAGTTCCTTGTAGAACGGAGCCTGGTAGTAGAGTCCAGTGGAGAAGCGGAACACCCAGTCGCTGTTCTTCGCTGGGATGAACGCTACCGTGGCTCTTGGCGACACGATAGTCTCCTTATTGTAACTCCAGTGTGCCACACGTAGTCCATAGTTGAGCACCAGTTCGCCTTCCGCAACTTCTTTTCTCCACGTGTCTTGGATGAATGCCTCAACTCGGTTGGACTTTATTGCGTTCTGTGATTTCAGACTGTAGATGAGTTTCAGCTCATTGGTAGAGTGGGGTAGTGAGTAGCCGGCAGAGTCTCGCATCTCCCATTCGTTCATGGTCTCGTCTACATGTTCGTTCTTTGTCAGTATGCCATAACGGAGGTCGTGTCCGGTGAAACGGCTCCGTCCGGTCAGTCCGATGGAGCGTACCGTGGCGTTGAGTCTGTTGCGTGCGTGCTCCTTGTATGTACCTATGGCATAGTCATCGCTGTCGAGCCAGTATTCACCCTGAATGTCGTAAGTCTCGCTTTCATTAGTCTTAAAAGCGGAATAGTTAAGTGTCAGCTCATTGTAGTCGTTGAACTTATGGGTGAGCGACAGTGCTCCGAAGTAAGTGTGGAACTGGTCCTTCTCTTTTCCGTCGAAATAGACCTTGAACTCATGTGCGTCTTCAGCTGTACCGAATTTGGTGGTACGAGTTGCAGGCGTGAAATTATAGTCGTTGCGCGCTACGTTGCCTATCGCATCGAACGACCACCTTTTAGTTGGTCTCCAACTGATATAAGTCTGGTAGTCCAGATCTTTGGGATCGTACTCACCCTGTGTGTCCTGTGTTCCAAGTAGGTTTTTTGTTGTCTTGTACCTGATTGCATGTGTCATGGAAAACTTGTCGTTGCCGTATCCGATATAGGCAGACGCACCCATCATAGATGCAGATGCAGATGCCTCGAACTTGTCGGGACGCTTGTAGGTGATGTCGAGCACGCTCGACATCTTGTCTCCGTACTTGGCTTCGAATCCTCCAGCGGAAAACTGTACTCCATCTACCATGTCGGGGTTGATGATAGAGAGCCCTTCTTGTTGTCCCGAGCGGACGAGCAGTGGACGGTAGACCTCGATATCGTTGATGTACACGGAGTTCTCGTCGAATGAACCGCCTCTGACATTGTACTGGTTGGAGAGTTCGTTGTGTGTACTCACGCCAGCCTGTGTTGCTATGACCTGTTCGATTCCCTGTCCCGACGCATTTCCCATGTGCTTCATGTCACTCATGTTGATAGTGTTCATGGTGCTTGTCTGTTGCCTTATCTGCCGGACTTCCACTTCTCCCAGTTCATAACCCATCTTCGGTAGCATCACGTTGAGAACAATGGTATCAGTAGGCTCTTTAAGTGTCCGCTTGCGAGTCTGGTATCCAAGCATGGAGAATACCACAACTAGTGAGTCTGCACTCTTGCATGTAATACTGTATCTGCCTTTAAGGTCTGCGGTGGTGCCAGTGAGTGTCGCGCCCTCGATTTTTACTAGAGCCATCTCCACAGGCTTCTTGTCATCATCGGTTATGGTACCTTTGATGGTTACGTTTTGTGCTTGGATTCCCAATGTCAGAAGCAGTAAGAACGCCAGTACAACCGACTTTCCCCTTCTGAATATGTCTTTTTTTATCGTCATTCTAAATTTATTTCCTTATTAATAACGACTGTCCGGAATATTTATTGTACCTTTGCAGTCGGTTATTACGGGATGTAGCGCAGTTGGTAGCGCACAACGTTCGGGACGTTGGAGTCGCGTGTTCGAGTCACGTCATCCCGACTCCTCCAGCAAGGGGTTGTTCTGTTGGGTGGCTTTTGCCATCGGAGGAGCAACCCTTTTGTTTTTTTTATTGAGCTGTACGGCTCTCGTTTTTCATGACAAGACCTGCTAGCATCATACCGAAAATTCCGGTTATGTGACTAAGTGATCCATTTATTTGGGCTTTACTGGTACACCATTCGTGCTCGACCAGTTTTTGATTGCCTGGAGCATCGTATATTGCAGTGTCAGTTCCACGAGTCCCACTGAGAAGTTTTGCTTTGGGACACATGCATGCGGACGTGCCGCAGGTGTGTGCAGTGCCTTTGTTTTCCAACGGCTGTTCCTCGCTGTACACGCACATGAATTTGCTTTTAGGAAACTCATTGGCACGCTTGAACTTGTTGCGCAGGGCTCGTGCCAAAGGATCACCCTTGATTTTCCAGAATTCAGCAACTCTCACCTGTGTGGGGTCCATTCGTAGTGCTGCGCCCATACTGCTGATGAACATTGTGCTTGGATGTTCGTGTACTATGTGTGTCGACCTTTGTATCAGATTGGCTTTGTCCTTGAGTGAGTCGATGGCATCGATGATGTAGTCGTAGTTTTCCAGTTCAAACCGCTCCGCACTCTCCTTATTATATATGTCTTGAATGGCTGTGATTTCTGCACTGGGATTTATCTCCAGTAAACGTTCTTTCAGAACCTCAACCTTTACCTTGCCCACAGTGCGTGTGGTAGCCATCAACTGACGGTTACAGTTGGTGATGCACACCCTGTCGCTGTCCACAATTGTCAGATGGCTTATGCCGCTGCGCACGAGGCTCTCAGCACACCATGAACCGACTCCTCCGACTCCGAATATGATGACTCGTCGTTGCATGATGCGCTCCATCATCTGTGAGCCGAGCAACAGTTCTGACCGGTTGAAGATTCCTTTTTCAATTCCTGTCATAATTTCAATAGACTTATGTCAATTCCTGTGCAAAGGTACGAATTCTTTCCGGAACAGTCTTGTCTGCCAAGCTGCTAAATTGAGTTGGTTGGCTTCATGTCAGACTTTCCTTGTCGAACCCTACAGGCAATAGGTCTCGTGCGGACGACAGGATGTATATACCCTCTGTCCCGTAAAGCATGATTTTGATGTTGTGGCGGTAGCGACACTCCGTCTCCAGCATCACCTGTCTGCAACCGCCACACGGACTGATGGGGATACGTGTGAATCTTCCGCTGCTGTCTCGTGCCGCTATGCATAATGCGATGACGGGAGTGTCTGGATATCTGGAGCTGGCATAGAAGAGGGTGGTGCGCTCGGCACATAACCCCATTGGGTACGAGCTGTTCTCTTGGTTGTTGCCCGATATGACCTCACCGCCTTCGAGGCTTACAGCTGCTCCAACCTTGAAATTGCTGTATGGAGCGTAGCTACGGTAGGTGGCAGCCTTGGCTGCCTGAAGGAGTGCGAGTTCGGACTCGTCCAATTCATTCTCCTGTTTGATGATAATCTCTATGGATTGTACTGCCGTTTCCATTGTACGTCATTTTTTTTGTTAATCGTACCCAAAGTTATGCATTTTTTTTGTAGGTTTGCATCCGAAACGAATAAAAAGAGACTGAAAAACAATCATGAATATAAAAAGAGGTCTGACTTTGTTGCTATTCGCCGTCTTGGTGTCCACCGGGATACGGAGCGTGGCTCAAACCAAAAGCCAGAAGTTCGTCGATTACATAGACCTATATAGGGACATCGCTGTGGAGCAAATGGAACTGCACGGCATACCAGCCAGTATCACTCTTGCCCAGGGACTTCTTGAGAGTGGGGCAGGGACAAGTGAGTTGGCAAAGAAGAGCAACAACCATTTTGGCATAAAACGAGGCAGTAGCTGGACAGGACCCACTACCACCCATTTCGATGACGGTAGGACTGAACACTTCCGTGTATATGCTTCGGTGCGCGACAGTTATGAGGACCACTCCAAATTTTTATTGCGCGACCGTTATAGCCGTCTCTTCCGCCTTAGCATACTCGATTACAAGGGATGGGCACGAGGACTGAAGGCATGTGGGTATGCCACAAGCCCCACTTACGCCAACCGTCTTATCAGTATCATTGAACTGTATGAACTGAACAAACTTGACCGTGACCCGAATGGTTCGTTCGTCCTCGAAGAGCGACCTCTGGTCGATGTGCGGCTCAATGCCCATCAGCTCTACAGCAACAACGGGGTAGTGTGTATCAAGGCTAACGGAACTGAGACTTGGGATAGTCTGTCAAAAGAGTTTGCCGTGTCTAAGAAGAAATTGCTGCAATACAACGAGGCTATTGAGAGTGTAGGCATCAATGCGGGCGACTTCATTTATCTGCAGAAGAAACAGTCTAAAGCTGCCAAACAGTATGGCAAGGGGTATTGGCATCATGTTCGCAAGGGTGAGTCAATGTATTCCATAGCACAACTTTATGCTATGAACATCAAAAAACTGTACAAACTGAATTTTAAGGACAGTAACTATAGTCCAGTGGAGGGCGACCTGTTGAGAGTTAGATGACTTTTTATCTTTATATTATTAATCAAAACTTTATCGAATTATGAAGAAGAGAACTTTGAAATTGACATGTGCAGTTTTGGCATCATGCGTGTTGTTCACAAGCTGTATCGGTTCATTCCGTACTTTCAACAGTCTGAAAACATGGAACGAGGGTCTTAGTGGCTCTAAGTTTGTTAACGAGTTGGTGTTTGCCTGCTTCCATATCATCCCAGTATATGGAGTGGCTTATTTGGCTGATATCTTGGTGTTCAACTCTATCGAGTTCTGGAGCGGTTCTAACCCAATCGCAAAGGCGGGTGAGGTGAAGCACATGAAGGGTAGTAACGGTGATATGTTCGCTATCACTACAACCAAGACTGGTTACAAGATCGTGGACGAGACTCGTGGATGTGAGTGTAAGTTGGTGTTCAACAAGAAAAATAAGACTTGGAGTGCAGAACTTGACGGAACACAGTACGAGTTGATGACAATCAACGAGGATGGTTCACTGACACTGAACTTTGGCGGTACTAAGGTGACTACCACTCCTGATGCAGCTGGTGTCGAACTGGCACAGGAGATGGCAAAGGGCACTACAATGCAGTACACAGACTAATTGTAGACTTTCGTCTAATGAATATAGGGAGCAATGTCGGGTTTGTAATCCGCATTGCTCCCTGTTTGCGTTGATTCCATACCTATTTGTTTGGCTGTCTCGTTTGTTTGTAATATATTTGCATCGAGAAAACAGTTTGAAGTATGAAGGCGAGATTATATCCTATAGGAATACAGACATTCGAGCGTATCCGCAAAGAGAACTTGTTCTATGTTGACAAGACAGAGTATGTGTACCATATGACACATTCCAGTGGTACGTATTTCTTTCTGAGCCGTCCTCGGCGTTTCGGCAAATCGCTCTTGGTATCCACCTTCAAAAGCTATTTCGAAGGAAGGAAAGACTTGTTCGAAGGACTTGCCATGGAGAAACTGGAAACTGAGTGGAACGAATATCCTGTACTGCACTTCAGTATGGCAAGCGGCAAGCACATGGACAAAGACCAACTGGAAGTATATCTGAATTATATTTTAGAGGATCAGGAGAGGAAGTTCGGTATTACGGAACACCGCAGTGGTGTGAACAACAGGTTCTCTGACTTGATGCGGACTGTGTACCGTAAGACAGGCAAGCAGGTGGTTGTGCTTATTGACGAGTATGACGCACCTTTGCTTGACGTGGTACACGAGGATACGCAACTGCCAGTTCTCCGCAATGTGATGCGAAACTTCTACAGTCCTTTGAAGGATTGTGAACCGATGCTCCGCTTCGTGTTCATGACTGGCATAACGAAGTTCTCGCAGCTGAGTATCTTCAGTGAGTTGAACAACATAAAGAATGTATCTATGG
>CAVFVJ010000033.1:0-99510 GCA_963626085.1 Alistipes ihumii
CACTCGGCTCAATCGATCAATTCACTCGAGTGAATTGATCGATTGAGCCGAGTGAAATGATCGATTGAGCCGAGACCCTCTACAGGGGTGTCTACGGGGGTGCGTGAAAAGCCATGCCTCTTGCACAATTTAGCAGTTGTCCATATGCGGGACACTGTGTATATTTTCGAACTGAAGTACGACGACTCCGCTGAGTATGCCCTCAAGCAGATTTACAACAAGGGCTACTTGATACCCTATTCTGCCGACGGTAAACGACTGGTGAAGATAGGTGTCAACTATGACAGTAGTCAACGTACCATAAGTGACTGGATTATCAGTAAAGACTCGGACTTGAAAGATTAGAGCCGAAGCATTTCCATATCTCGTTTTTTTCTCGTAACTTTGCAGAATGATTGCGTAATGCAGACATAAACGAATACGCGATATATACATAAACGAATACAGACATAAACGGATGGATAAATTTATAGTAGGCAACGGTTGTTGCGGACTCTGCAAGAAAGGATGCAACAAACATACCGACAAACTAAACTCATATGACTGGCTGGCAGATTTGCCTGACAACGACAAAGCTACCAACCTGGTGGAAGTGGAGTTCAAGCCCCCACGCAAAGGTTACTTCATAAACTCGAACAACCTACAACTGGAAAAAGGGGACGTTGTGGCTGTGGAGGCAAGTCCTGGACACGACATAGGAACCGTCACCATGACAGGCAGACTAGTTGCGCTCCAAATAAAGAAAGCCAATCTCCGTGCTGGTACAGAATTTAAGAGAATTTACCGGAAAGCACGTCCCGTAGACATGGACAAATACTCCGAAGCCAAGGCTTGTGAGCATGACACGATGATTGAGTCGAGGCAGATCGCGAAAAATCTGGGGTTACAAATGAAAATCGGTGATGTAGAATACCAAGGCGACGGGAACAAGGCTATATTCTATTACATAGCGGACGACCGTGTCGACTTCAGACAACTGATAAAAGTACTTGCGGAACGTTTCAGGGTACGCATCGAGATGAAGCAGATTGGAGCGAGACAGGAAGCAGGCCGTATCGGAGGTATCGGTCCATGCGGACGTGAGTTGTGTTGCGCCACATGGATGACTCGGTTCGTAAGCGTATCGACGAGTGCCGCACGCTTTCAAGATATCTCACTCAACCCACAGAAACTGGCTGGACAGTGTGCAAAATTGAAATGTTGCATGAACTATGAGGTAGACCAATATGTTGAAGCCTTGAAGGACCTGCCGTCACGGGAGATCATATTACAGACCAAAGACGAAGACTACTATTACTTCAAGTCTGACATCCTCGCCAAACAAATCACCTATTCCACAGACAAGCGCATGCTCGTCAGGGAGGTCACCATTTCCTCAAAGCGCGCGTTCGAAGTCATCAACATGAACAAAGAAGGAAAGAAACCTGCGACACTGAGTGATACGGAGGACATTAGGGACGACAAGCCCGTCGACCTGCTCAGTCAGGACAACATCAACCGCTTCGACAACTCCAAGAAAAAACGCAAAAAGAAGCGGAGTAGGGGCAACAACAGTCAAAAGCCACAGGATGAGCATTAACAGATATGCCATCTTACTCACGACACTCTTGAGCCTTACAGTCTGCATCTCATGCCATAACGATAGGATACTCAACGAGTTCAAAGACGTGAATATAAACGGATGGACATCAGACGACACCGTTTCGTTCGACTTACCCAAAGTTACAAGAGGGGTGGATTTGAAAACTGAAATAGGCGTTCGGGTAACCGATACCTATACATTCAAAAGCCTCTATGTAACAGCCGCCCTTCTATGCGAAGGAGAAGAGATGAGCCACGACACCTTGAAAGTGGACATCTATGATGCCAACGGAGAAAGTAAAGGATGGGGGTTCCCCTACACTACAGTTGCCACAGATGCACCTGTCGTACACGTGGATTCTGGTCTGACCTATACATACAAAATTTGCCACATCATGAGTTCGGGCACGCTCAAAGGAATCTGTGGCATCGGGTTGAGACTGAACGTGCAATAAACACAGAAAAAAGTAAGCTACCGATTCTTGAAGTTGCGCTCTGCATCCATCCTCAGGAATATGAACAACAGCAATGTAAAGCCCCACAACGACGAGCCGCCATAGCTAAACAGAGGAAGAGGGATGCCGATGACTGGGGTCAACCCCAGCACCATGCCCACGTTCACAAACAGATGGAACAAGAAGATACTCACCACACTATATCCGTACACACGTCCCCACACATCGGGTTGCCGTTCTGCTAATACAATAAGACGCAGAATGAATATCAAATAGAAAACAAGTACCCCAACAGACCCCACAAACCCTTCTTCCTCACCCACAGTGCAGAAGATGAAGTCTGTATCCTGTTCTGGAACATACTTCAGTTTCGTCTGCGTGCCCTTAAGGAATCCCTTTCCCCAAAAGCCGCCAGACCCTATGGCAATCTTTGCCTGATTCACATTATAACCGGCACCCATGACATCCGTTTTCTTACCGAGCAAAACCTCTATACGGGTACGCTGGTGCTCTCGAAGTACGTTGTTGAACACATAGTCACACACATAATACACTCCAGTGGAAGCTACTGCAAACAACGCAATGAAAAGATACTTATACAGTTTGGAATAAGCATACAGTACCAGGATGTAAACCACCATTGCCACACAGACTATCAACTGGACAACACACACATTGAACGGGATTACATAGGCAGAGAACAGATAAGCAAGAAAAACCACACCTCCACCCAAACACACAATATTCTTGACAACACCATGTTCAGTGCCGTACCTCCACACCAACAACACCGTCGAAAGTTGAACAAGTAACAAGACCCAAAACTCACCTACTGACGATGACATATTGAGGAACATGTCATCACCATATTTTATCCCGACCACGAAGAATACCATAAAAGCAAACGCTGCAAATAACACTGCCCCAGTCATGCCCTCACGATAAAGGACCAGGAAGAACGCCAGGTAAACCAAAGCCGTTCCAGTCTCCTTCTGAGCCACGATAAGCACCATTGGAAGAGCAAACAACGCCACCACTTTAAGGAACTCCCTCGTATTGGATATATTGAACCCATACCTGTCCATATATTTCCCTATAGCTAAGGCTACTGCAAACTTCGCGAACTCCGCAGGTTGCAACTTCACCGGCCCGATAGGAATCCATGAGCGCGACCCTCTCGAATCCGGGGCGATGAATATGGTCAGCACCAGCACCAGAATCATCATTATATAAATGAATGCTGAAGCCTTGTAATAAAAACGTTTCTCTATTAGGAGCAAGGCACCCGCCAGGAGAACAGCAGTCAGTATCCACACGAACTGCTTGCCCGATTTCATACTGAAACTGAACAAGTCGGGATTATTATAGTCATAACAGGCACCGCACACCGACAACCAGCCCCATACGAGCAACACCAGATAGAGCGAGATTGCCACCCAATCCAGAGAGAGAAATATACCCTTGTTATTGTCATCACGTCTCATAATCCGCCTTCATTTAGTTCACCGTCCGTTGTTGAATATCCAATGCCCTCGCCTTACTGTTCTCAGAGAGTCCGCCCCTTATATACTGTTCCATCATCAATGCACCAATAGGGACTCCATAGGCTGCACCAAAGCCGCCATTTTCCACATATACAGCAATAGCTATCTTAGGATTGTTGCGTGGAGCAAAGCCCATAAATACAGAATGGTCGTGACCCCTGTTCTGTGCCGTACCAGTCTTGCCACATACCTCGTACCAAGGGTTCTGTGCTCCTTGACATGTACCAGAGACTACTGCGCGTCGCATTCCACTTATCACCTGCTCATAAAACTGAGGTTGCACCTTGGTGTAATGCACCTGCTTCAAGCTGTCTGCAATCGCCCCTCCCTGGATACGTTTAACTATATGAGGAGTCACATAATGTCCACGGTTTGCGATGGTAGCCCCTTGATTAGCAATCTGAAGCGGAGTGAGAGTAACCTCTCCCTGTCCTATGGAAATACTTATGACGGTAAGTGCATTCCAGCGTTTGAGGTGCTTGTCATAATAATCCGCATTGGGAATCATGCCACGACTCTCACCCGGCATGTCTATTCCAAGTTTATAGCCGAAACCCATAGATACCATATAGTCCTTCCACGTAGTCATGGCATCCTGTACCGACGAGTACTTGCCCCTGTTGCCGAACATGTAATACAGTCCCCAACAGAAATAGCCGTTACAGGAAGTGGCTATAGCCGGTTTAAGACTAATCGGAGACTCATGAGGATGACACCCCACCTTCAGCCGCTTATATCTAAACCCACCGTTACAAGGGTAATATGTGCCGTCAGCAGAGACTATGCCCTCCTGCATGAAGGTCAGTGCCTGCGCTGGCTTGAATGTAGATCCGGGTGGATAGGTTCCAGAAATGGCACGGTTGAGCATCGGACGATCTGGATTTTCCAACATCCGCATGATATTCTCGCCCCTTGTCTTCCCCGCCATATCCCTTGGACTGTACGAAGGAGCTGAGACCATACACAAGATCTCACCCGTAGACGGTTCGATTGCGACAATACTGCCCTTTTTACCCTGCATCAGTCTCTCGCCCAACGCCTGCAGCTCTATATCCAGACTGAGCATTATGTCCTTGCCAGGCTGGGGCTGGCGGTCTTCCGAACCATCCTTGAACTTTCCCTGAATCTTACCACGTGAGTCCCTCAACAAAACCTCTACGCCCTTCTGTCCACGAAGCACGCTCTCATAAGAGCGTTCCACTCCTTGTTTGCCTATGAAATCACCTGCGTTGTAATAGTCGTCCCTCTCGATGTCCATGCCCGACACCTCAGCAACATAACCGAGGACATGTGCCGCATAAGGATATTTATATTGGCGCGAGTTACGTTCCCTCACATAGAAGCCTTTGAATCTGAACATCTTCTCCTGGAAAACCAAAAAGTCAGCAGGCTGTATCTGCGGCATGAACAACTGTTGAGAGTAGGATGAATAACCAGGATTCCGCGTTCTGTCCTTTATCCATGCCATCCTGTCTTCAAACTGTTTACGACTCATGTGCAAGGTCTTGCAGAAATCCAATGTGTCGAGGTTATTCATTTCCCGTGTAATCACCATCACATCGTATGCAGGTTCATTATAGACCACCAGTTTTCCGTTCCTATCGTACATGGCACCCCTCGAAGGGAATATCACCTTATTATATAATGCGTTGTTCCACGCAGTCTGTTCGTAGTCATTGGGAAAGAGTTGCAAATAGGCAAAACGACACACATAGGCAAACACAATGGCAATTGCCAGTCCGCCTATCACATACTGTCTTCTCTGCAACTCATAGTCTCTCATCACAGTCCTTCTCTTTCAGCTGCCTTGTTATGAACGACGAATTCGACACAGACAGCTATGGCAGTTGCAATAACAGTACCACCAGCCATCGCCCCGACAGTGAGTAGCAAGTCACTCAGTGAGAATGCCTCCAGAAAATAAAAGGTAAAGTGCAACAGTCCCATACAAGAGAGGCAATACCACACATAGCGCGAGAAGGTCATACTCTGTATCGTAGGCTTGAACGAACCCACCACATCGCGCGGCATGAAGAGTTTCAGTATATAAGGCTTCATCATTGCAAGTAGCGTGCAGCTGGCTGTTCCCATCCCCATCGTATTGGAGAACATATCGAATATAAGTCCCGTGGAGAAGCCCCACCACAGCAGTGCCATCCTGGACTCGCCTGTCTCAAAACAGACAAGCATGTAACCGATGACGAGTGGTGTCGCATATCCAAACAGATGGAAGTTGTTCAGTACCACCACCTGCACAATCAGCAACAGAGCCATACGCCCAAAACGCACTAACGTCTTATAACCCATAAATACAGTATTGTTAATGTTGTCCGTTCAATCCAGATTCATCAACGAGTCCGCCTCATACTCAAGTTTCTTCTTCTCTGCATGGTCATAATTGGTTATCACACTCACGTTCCTCACCGAGGTATAGTCTACCGACAACCTTATTTTTATTGACTGAGAGAGTCCGTCATCCGATGTCTCCACGCTCTCTACTCTTCCGACAGGTATACCTGAAGGGAATATGTCGGAGAATCCGCTTGTCTCCACCAGTTCTTTTTCCGCTACTTTCACATGTAAGGGTACGCCTGTCATATAGGCACATTCAGAGTCACCGAACTTCCATTCTATCGTACCGAAAGACTTATGCGTCTTCAGTTGGCAACTCACCCTTGACTTCACGTTTATCAGTGGCATGACCACTGAATAGTGCGCAGATGCCAGATAGACTATTCCGACTACACCCCTCGAACAGATTACACCCATCTCTGGCTTAATGCCGTCTTCTGTTCCTTTATCTATTGTCAGCAAATTCTTGCTGTGATTTGTAGTCGCATTCACCACCAAGGCTCCGACAAGCCGATAACGAGAATTCTTGAACCCGACGAACTTGACGGTGTCAATCCGTTTTGCCAGTAATTCACGCTTCATTTCATTCAGTTCACTGCGCAACGCCTCGTTATCTGCCTCCAACTGTTCATTGACTGCTCCCAGTTGCACGTAAGAAGTGATTCCGTCTACTGTTGAATACAATCCACCCACTACCGAATTGGCAGTTGTGAAAAACACGCTCCCCTGATATGAATTGAAACGGAAAAGCATGGCAAGGCTGAATGCCTCCATAAGGAAGAAGGCAAACCAATACTTGTACTTGATGATGAAATCAATCAGATTCTGCATACTATGATGATGAGTCCTTCACTCACACCAGTTCAGCGCATCAAGACCGCACTATACACGTGGATATTCTTCAATGCCACGCCCGTGCCCTTAGCCACACTGTGAAGCGGGTCTTCGGCAATATGGAACGGGATGTGAATTTTATCTGTCAGACGCTTGTCCAATCCCCTAAGCAAGGCACCGCCTCCAGTGAGATATATTCCGTTCTTCACAATGTCGGCATAAATCTCAGGTGGGGTCTTTTCCAAAGCATTGAGTATGGCAGTCTCTATCTTGGCAACCGATTTGTCTATGCAGTGTGCGATTTCCTGATAGCACACAGATATTTCCATAGGCAGTGCGGTGATACGGTTAGGTCCGTGTACTACATACTCTTCAGGGGCATTGTCCACCAAATCCGTCAGAGCCGAGCCCACATTTATCTTAATTCGTTCCGCCATACGCTCTGACACCTTAACGTTGTGCTGTCGGCTCATATACTCCTGTATGTCGGCAGTCAACTCATCACCGGCTACACGTATGGAACTGTTAGACACGATACCGCACAACGAAATGACAGCAATTTCAGTGGAACCACCGCCTATGTCCACAACCATATGTCCCTCTGGAGCAGTCACATCCAAGCCGATACCGATAGCGGCAGCCATCGGTTCGAACAACAAGTAGACATCCCTGCCACCAGAGTGTTCTGCACTGTCACGCACAGCACGGAGTTCCACCTCGGTAGAACCCGACGGAACACCGATAACCATTCGAAGCGACGGGGTCAAGAAACTGTGAGCGTTGTTGATTTTTCTAATCAGACCGCGCATCATCTGTTCACAAGCGTTGAAGTCCGCAATCACTCCGTCCTTCAGCGGGCGGCAAGTGCGAATGTCCGGATGAGTCTTCTCGTGCATCAACTTAGCCTTCTTTCCCACTTCTATCATCTTGTTGGTCTTGCGGTCAAGAGCGACGACAGACGGTTCGTCCACCACAATCTTACCGTTACTGATAATGATTGTGTTTGCCGTACCGAGGTCCATGGCTATATCCTGAGTCAAAGAGAAAAGACTTGAAAAGAAACCCATATCCTACCTATATATTTATTTATACATTTCAACCCCGTATTCTTACATTCAAACCAGTCACTTGCGACTGAAGTAGTCGTGAATGGCACTGTCATAGTGAGAGCTTGTGGCAAAAGCGCGTTCAGCGAACCACTTGCGCTGCTCCTTGGTCGTTTCCGCACCCTGAGCCTTCAGGATGTCTGTCAGCGCACCGTACTCCTTCTTGCTCGGCACAACGACAACATCATTGAAGTTCTTAGCAGCGGCACGGATGAGTGAGATTCCGCCTATGTCGATTTTCTCTATGATAGTTGCCTCGTCGTTAGTACTTGCTACCGTCTCTTCGTAAGGATACAGGTCGACAACAACAAGGTCAATCTCAGGAATGCCGTACTTGACCATCTCTTGTTGGTCACTCTCCAACTCACGACGTCCAAGGATACCACCAAACACCTTCGGATGCAGTGTCTTGACACGTCCTCCGAGTATCGAAGGATAGGAGGTCAAATCCTCCACTTTTGCGCATTCATACCCCAGACTTTCTATAAAAGCCTGTGTTCCACCAGTCGACAGGAACTTGACACCGTTCTTGTTCAGTTCTGCCAACATTTCCTCCAATCCGTCCTTATGAAACACTGAAATCAGTGCACACTTGATTTTTTTTGTTGAAGCCATCTTTCTACTGTATTCTTTACTTATGTTTGAAATGCAAATTTAGCAAATTCTGCCGAGAGTTGTCGACTAACTACATATTTATTTTTGAAAAAGTCAAATATTAACGACTTTTGCGTTCTAAAGCAAAATCCGCCCACAAAAACAAGTCTAACTGAGCGCGAAAAACTCGCTAACCTTCAAAAAAAATTTTTCCAATTAGGGAGTGAATTTCCCCATATAATTTGTTTGGTTGCCTTTTATATATTAACTTTGCACGCTGGTTAAACTACAATGGATGAAGCATTATTTAACTCTTGCCATGGCACTGTCCGTGGCACAACTGACAATGGCACAAGAGAAACGACTGTTCACGATTGACGACCTTATCCCTGGAGGGAAAACCTACTATCAGAACACGCCAGCTACCCTATACACAGAATGGTGGGGAGACGAGCTAGTGCGACTGGACATGGAAGCGGTCACTGTGGAAACCACAGACGGACAGTCGAAGCCCTTGTTTGACTTAAGCCACATCAACGCAGCCTTGAAAAAAGCAGGGAAGAAGGAGTTGACGCACTTGTACTACTCCAAGTTTCCATATGGAGACAAGACGCTTGTCCTGTTAGGCACCAGCAACGAGCAAGTGCTGGTAGACTGGTCAACCGAAGAGGTCGTATGGTCACAGCCTATGGAAAAGGGTGCATCCAATAAAGAGTTCGCCACCAATTCACGCAACCTCGCATACACCAACAGCCACAACCTATACGTGGTCAAGTCTGACGGAGACAAAGTAGCCGTAAGTACAGATGGAAGCATCGACTTGGTATACGGAGAAACAGTCCACCGCAATGAGTTTGGCATCAACCACGGTTCCTACTGGAGTCCGTCTGGCAAGCGACTTGCGTTCTACCGCATGGACCAATCCATGGTCACCACCTATCCGCAAGTCGACATCTCTACCCGTTGCGCGACACTGGTACCCGACAAGTATCCCATGGCTGGGGAGACAAGCCACAAAGTGACCGTTGGAATCTTTGACGTTGAAACCGGCAAAACGGTATATCTCGATGCGGGCAATCCCACAGACCGCTACTTCACAAATATTGCGTGGAGTCCGGACGAATCGACCGTTTATATGATAGAACTGAACAGAGATCAAAACCACGCACAGTTAGTGCGCTACAACGCCAATACCGGCAAGAAAGAAACGGTATTGTTTGAAGAGAACGACGAGAAGTACGTTGAGCCGATGTTCCCCATACAGTTTCTTCCGTGGGACAGTTCCAAGTTCATCTACCTGTCGCGGAAAGACGGTTACAACCATCTGTACCTGTACAATACGGAAGGAAAGCAACTGGCGCAACTGACCAAAGGAGAGTTCGAAGTCATCGACTTCCTCGGGTTCAACAAGAAAGCGAAGACCGCACTGTACACCAGTAACGAAACCGACCCACTGCAAGTCAACATATACAGTGTCAACATGAAAGGCAAGAGACAGAGGTTGGACAATGGCAATGGTGTACACCACGCCACTCTGTCCGCCAGTGGACAGTACCTTGTCGACAGTTATTCTGCACCTGACACACCACATAACATCGACCTTGTGGACACCTCCGGCAAGAAGGCGGCAGTCAACCTACTCACTGCCAACAACCCTTGGGACAAGTTCCGTTGTCCGGAAGTGAAGGTAGGGACGATAAAGGCTGCGGATGGTAAGACCGACCTGTACTACCGGCTGATTCTACCGACAGACTTCGATTCCAACAAAAAATACCCTGCAATAGTGTATGTGTACGGTGGTCCTCACGCCCACAACATCGACACATCCTTTAACTGGGCAGCCCGTGGATGGGACATATGGATGGCTCAACAAGGCTACGTCATGTTCTGTCTGGACAACAGGGGAAGTGAACACCGGGGCAAGGACTTCGAACAAGTCACGTTCCGCCAGTTGGGTGTAGAAGAGATGAAAGACCAACTGCAAGGCGTAGAGTTCCTCAAGAGCCTTCCTTACGTGGATGCCGAACGGATGGGAGTGCACGGATGGAGTTTCGGTGGATTCATGACAACGAGTCTGATGACCACCTACCCCGAAGTGTTCAAGGTAGGAGTGGCTGGCGGACCAGTCATCGACTGGAAGTACTACGAGGTGATGTACGGTGAACGCTACATGGACACGCCACAATCCAACCCACAGGGATACGCTACAACCTCACTACTGAACAAAGCCGGAAACCTTAAGGGAAGGCTACTGATTATCTACGGAGGTAACGACAACGTATGTGTACCACAGCACACTCTGTCCTTCATAAGGGCATGCATCGATGCAGACACCTATCCAGACCTGTTCACCTATCCTGGTGACGAGCACAACATGATGGGCACTGACAGGGTACACCTACACAACAAGATAACACAGTATTTCAACGATTATTTAAAATGACAGATATGAAGATTCTATTATTAGGAAGTGGTGGAAGGGAGCATGCGCTGGCATGGAAAATTGCCCAAAGCCCAAAAGTGGACAAATTATTTATCGCGCCCGGCAACGCAGGCACTGCGTCTGTGGGGGAGAACGTGAATATCAAGGCAGACGACTTTGACAGCATAAAGACATTTGTCTTGAGCAATAAGGTAAACATGGTCGTCGTCGGACCCGAACAACCTCTGGTAGAGGGCATTTACGACTACTTCAAGAGCGACAGTTCACTCCGCTCCATACCTGTCATCGGTCCGTCTAAGCAAGGAGCCGTACTCGAAGGATCAAAGGAATTCGCCAAGGGATTCATGCAACGCCACAACATCCCGACAGCCGCATACAAAAGTTTCAACGGCACAACGGTGGACGAGGGACTGAAGTTCCTTGAGACACTGAAAGCTCCCTATGTACTAAAGGCAGACGGCTTGTGCGCTGGAAAAGGAGTACTTATTGTCCCCACCCTTGAAGAGGCAAAGAAAGAGTTCAAGGACATGCTGGGCGGCATGTTCGGCAACGCCAGTGCGACCGTAGTCATCGAGGAGTTCTTGAGCGGCATCGAGTGTTCTGTATTTGTGCTCACCGACGGGAAACACTACAAAATCCTACCAGAAGCAAAGGACTACAAGAGAATCGGAGAGGGCGACACCGGACTGAACACAGGAGGCATGGGTTCGGTCAGTCCCGTTCCCTTTGCCGACAAGGAATGGATGGAGAAGGTTGAGACACGCATCATACGCCCTACCGTAGAGGGTCTTGCAGAAGAGAATATCGACTACAAAGGATTCATCTTCTTCGGACTCATTAACGTGGATGGCGAACCGATGGTTATAGAGTACAATGTACGTATGGGTGACCCCGAGACCGAGAGTGTCATGCTTAGAATCAAGAGCGACCTTGTAGAACTACTTGAAGGAGTTGCGGAAGGCAATCTTGACAAGCGCGAGTTGGAGATTGACGACCGCTGCGCTGTATGCGTGATGCTCGTGTCAGGCGGTTATCCTGAAGCTTATACAAAAGGCTACCCAATCACAGAGACCGACAAAGTGAAGGACAGCATCGTGTTCCATGCAGGCACAGCACTGAAAGACGGACAAACTGTCACCGCTGGAGGCAGGGTCATCGCTGTCAGTTCCTACGGCAAGAACAAGGACGAGGCTCTCGCCAAATCGTTCGCAGGGGCACAGACCATTCAGTTCGAGAAGAAGTATTTCCGCACCGACATAGGCAAGGATTTGTAATTGACAGGGAGGCAGATACAGGTGTTTGGTAATTTTCAACGTTCACTTGCCATCAGCTCCATGTCACTCCACACAGTGGCTGCGGTCGTCGTGGCTGCGTGGATTGTTGTGGGAGGAGCGCAAGGGCAGTTATCGGATAGCCATAATGTATTGTGGCAACTGCTGCCCGACTGGATAGGCGGACCTGGGTGGTTCAATTCTACACTCGCTGTCCTGACAGTCGCCTTGACCGTATACAGCCTTGGCGAGTTGAACACTTCACAAGTATTGCTGCGTCTGAACTCACGCGCAGTGAGTATTGTCTTTGCCGCACTGATACTGACTGCCACATCCCTGCATTCCTTCAGCCCAGGACTAATTGTTATGTTCGTGTTGCTGTTGTCTTACTTCCCTCTATTCACCGCCTACCAGACGGACAACTCAGCAGGACTCACCTACGTCACATGCCTTTACCTCGGTACAAGCGCGCTTATCGTGCCACAAACGATATGGCTTGCACCCATATACATCCTATCTCTATACATCCTTAGGGCTGTCAACGCCCAAAGCATAAGTGGAGTTTTACTCGGGCTTCTCACCCCATTCTGGATTACAGGAGGGATGGCGTTCTGCACAAACAGGATGGATGGTTTTAAACGACTGATGGACCAGACGATTGCATTCGACATCAGCGGTTACGCCAGACTGACCACCAGTGAAATCATTGTCCTCTGCCTTGTAATGCTGATATTCATCGCAGGTGTGGCAGACTTCTACATGCGCATCTATCTTGACAAGACTCGCACACGTTGCATCTTCAACTTGGTGGCACTGCACGGCTTTGCCTATATACTTCTGTTACTGCTTCATCCTGCAGGCTATAAGGATTTGATGCCTGCAATCATAATGAATACGTCCATCATGGGAGGTCATTATGTGTGCAACGACCCGACTCCCACATCCAACATAACAGTTTGTGTAATCACTATTTTAGTTCTTGCGGCATTTATTCTCAACTCATGGATTCTTTAAACGACTTCTTCATCAACTACGGCTACTTTGGCATGGGACTTGCGTCGTTCCTTGCAGGCACGTTCTTTCCGTTCAGCAGCGAGACTGTCATGGCTGCCCTACTGTTGGCAAGCGACATGGACCCTGTACTCACCGTCGCCAGCGCATCCATCGGTAATGTCCTCGGTTCGATGGTTAACTACGCCATAGGCAGAATGTGCAAGCCTGAGACAGTCAACCGACTGTTCAAGATTAAACCGTCGAGAATGGAGAAAGCACAGAAGTACGTAGGGCGTTATGGGTCGTGGATGGGTTTCTTTGCTTTCCTGCCGATACTCGGCACTGCCATCAGTCTCGCACTCGGATTTCTCAGAGCCAACGTCTGGGGGACACTGCTGTTCACCTTTATAGGAAAAGTGGCAAGGTACATCATAGTAGCTTACTCTGCCCTGGCATTCAAATAACGACACATGACAACGATTTATCTATACCGTCACGGTGAGACAGAGGAAAACAGACGCCACATTCTACAAGGACTGATGCCAGGCACACTGACAGAGGAGGGCAAGCAGCAAATCATGCAGTCGGTGGACTCGCTGAAGGATGTCGGCTTTGACCTTATCCTGTGCAGCGACCTCAAACGGTGTCAGGACACCGCATCGATTGTCAACAGCCAACTCCAACTGCAGGTCATTGGCACCCCTCTGCTGAGAGAGCGCGACTGGGGCAGCGCAACCGGCATGGTGGTCGACGGAGTGACAAAGATTGTCATCCCTGCCGATGCGGAGACTGTAGACGGCATGAAAAAACGAGCCAAGTTGTTTCTTGATTATGTGAAGGCTGCGTTCCCCGAAAAGACGGTACTTGCCGTAAGCCACGGCCTTTTCTGCCGTTGCATTCAGGCAGTGTTCTGTGGCGTGGAGATTGCCGATGTCAAGCCTATGGGCAATACCGAAACAAGAAAAATCGAAATTCTTTGATTTTTCTTCTAAAATACTTGTTTCGTAAATAAAAGAATCATATCTTTGCACTTGTATTCCCACAAGTGGGAAACCAATAACTGAAAATGTGCGCAAGTGGCAGACGCGAGTCCCTAACTGCGCACGGGTAAACACTCTTTTACAGGAGCATACCAGTCGGAAGACGAAGACACTGGAACTTAACTAAAACATATCAATAACTTATTACTAATTAAACTGTAACTGTATGAAAAAATTACTGTTGATTTGCTCTACCTTGTTGATGAGTGTAGCTGCTTTTGCACAGTGGACAAAACCGGTCCCAGCATCTACAGCTGCCCTTGAGGTATCTGATGGTGACACTTACCATTACTATTACCTCTACAACAAGGATGCGCAAGCCTTCTTCACAGAAGGCAACGCTTGGGGAACCCAAGCAAGTATCGGTGCTCCAGCATTGAGAGTGTATTTCTCCAAGTACTTGGTAGACGGTGTATGGGACGAGAAGACCTATTACATCAATGACTCGTCATTGGTAAAGAAAGCATGGAAGCAACTCTTCATCGCCAGCGAGACTCAGCTGTACGTGGATAGAGCTTCACAAACCAACTACATGTTTGAATTCGAAGACCAAGGCAACAACGTCTACCGCATTGTCGGAGCTGACGTCAACCCAGAATTCAACAAAACCAGTTATGAGAGCTGTTATTTGGGCTTCGACCAGTATGGCGGTGCTTTGATTGACGGTCCTCTCTCTCCAGTACTCAACGTAAATGACGTGGAAGCCGGACACAAGTACCAGGTTGACTGGCAGCTCGTTACCCCTGAAGTGTACGAGGCTATGGCTGTGCAGTACGCCGCTTATTTCTCAGCTACTAAACTGAAGGTTGTGATTGACAGCGCAAGCGTACACAACACAGACATCAACCTTGCCGGAATCAACGCAGTTTACAACAACACCAAGTCAACAGCAGCAGAACTCGACTCAGTCAAGGCTACTCTGAATGCAGCAATTGACTTGAGTCTGTACATTGCAGAGATTGCAACCTCTTACCCCACAGTTGACGCTGCTGCGGCAAAGGCTGTCCTCAAGCAGGCAAGCTTCACAAAGGACGATGTTTCAGCTGCCAAGACAGCACTTCAGAAAGCCGTACGCAGCGTTGACGTGCAGAAAGTGCTTGACGGTGCAACAGCAGATGACCCTAAGGATGCTACCAGCCTGTTCACCAACCCTGACTTCTCTACAGGGAACACCAACGGCTGGACAAACACCTTCAAAAGTGGCACCAACGCTACCAATGTCGGCTACCAGAGTGCAAGTTATACAAACGGTGACGTGACAATCAGCGGATTCATCGAGGCATGGGCAGCAGCTGGAACGACATTCAACAAGAATGTCACATACCGTGCTGTCGGTGACGGTGAGTTGAGTCAGACTATCCCAGGTCTCCCTGCTGGTAAGTACCTCCTCACAGGTGATTTCATCGCTGTCAACCAAGACGGCAACGCTGACCCTGTAACAGGTGTTCAGTTGTTCGCTACCGGTGGTGACCTCGACATGTACAAGTCAATCTCAACGGGCAACGCCCTCCCAGAACACATTGAACTCACGTTCATCAGTACTGGTGGCGACATCAAGATGGGTCTCCGCACTGTAAACGCAACTGCCAACTGGATTGCAGGTGACAACTTCAAGCTTACATACTACGGTGAGGTGTCAGAGGACCCGTACAAGGTTGTCCTCGATGATGCCATAAAGCAGGCTGAGGCCAAATATGCAGACCTTGAGACTATCTACGCAAACGTTGACGTGAAGGCTGCCTTCACTACCACTGTCGAAAATGCGAAGGCTGCAACTGAAGACTATCAGGCCATGAACGATTCCCTGAACGCAGTTGTCAAGACCCTCGAAAACTCCATAAAGGAATATGTTACCTTTGCCGGTTTCATGGAAGAGAATCTGGCCAAGCAGGATGCATTCGCTAAGACATCGTTCGCCGGTGTCAGCGACCTCCTCGGTGACCTCTACATGGAATGGGAAGAGGCATACAACGATGGTACTGCCACATCTGAGTACATCGCATCAGCAGAACAGCAGATGAGCAAAGTTATCGTCGATTACATCACAGAAAATGTAAAAGAAGGCGACGAGATTACAGCCCTCATCACCAACCCAGACTTCGACACACGTTTCTCAGGATGGAGCACTACAGGTGCAACACCAGCATGGGGCGGCACAGATGCAAACACCAGTGGAACTCTCGCTGACGTGACTCTCACATCCGGCAATGCGGAAGTCTACCAGAATACTTTCGACATGTATCAGGTTATCCACAACATGCCAAAGGGAAGCTACAAGCTGACTGCACAGGCGTTCGAGCGTAATGACGGAGTAGGAACAACTACCGGGGCTGGCAACGCTGCCACAGACTACCTGCAGTATGGTGACGCGAACATTTTCGCTGTCCTGTATGCAGATGACACTCAGACAAAAGTCAATCACATCTACAAGTATGCGACAGCAGACCAGATCTTCTCAGACGGCACTTGGTGGGACGACAAAAATGTCGGCACTGATGCTGAACCAGCATAC
Source organism: Alistipes ihumii (assembly GCA_963626085.1). GTDB lineage: Bacteria > Bacteroidota > Bacteroidia > Bacteroidales > Bacteroidaceae > Colivivens. The sequence continues at coordinate 16,726 of CAVFVJ010000033.1, forward strand.
GTTCCTAACGGAATGCCGGGCGCGAACTATCACTTCTACAACAATCCGGAATGTACCGTAGACCTCTACTTCACTGTCAAGGAGGATGGTGACAGTGTACGTATCGGTATCAAGACAACAACCAAGACTGGTTGGGTCATCTTCGACAACTTCCGTCTCTACTATCAGGGAGCGAGCGCAGAGTCTTACAAGGCTCAGATTGACGCACTCACAGAAGCTCTTACGACTGTATTCGACGATGCCACATACTACGGTGCTGACGCAAAGAAGAAGGCTGACAATGCTATCACTGCAATGGCTGAGGCGTACGAATCAAAAAGCGGTGATGCTTGTATGAAGGCTGTGGCTGATGCCAATGCGGCTTTGACCTATGCAAAGACATCAATCACTGACTACCAGAACCTCTCTGACAGCTATGACGCTCTCAACGAGGCATGTGAGACTTATCAGGATACTGCAAGTGAAGAGATTATAAACAAGGCGATGAGTCTGGTTGATGAAATTGACGGTGGTCTCAACGATGCAAGCTTCACCAACGAGCAGGCAGAAGACTTCTACAAGCAGGCAACCATCATGGTAAGCGCAATAAAGACTTCGGCTAAGTTGAATGAGGCTGGAATTGACCCATCTAAAGCAACTGAGGAGAATCCTGTAAACGTATCCGCTGTCATTGAGAACGCCACATTCGACACGGTAAATGACTTCACAGGCTGGAGCGGTTCAAGCTTCGGTGCCGGAGGCAAGACTTCTACATGTGCAGAGCGTTACGCTATGGACTTCGACACTTATCAGGATCTTGGCGGTCTGCCAGCAGGTTTCTACATCCTGAAGGCTGACGGTTTCTATCGCCGTGGAGGCGCAGATAACGACTACGCAATAGAGCAGGCTAATCCAGACTCAGCACGTTTCGTGAAACTCTACGCCACTTCATCCGTAGCTAAGGTATCCGTTCCTGTAGTCTGCACTTCAACCGCTGCCCTCACATCAGACGAAGTGACTGCAATCGGTACTACAACAGACGACTGCGCAGCAGCAAGTGAAGGACTCTACGTTCCTAACTATATGACATCAGGCAACGCTTGGTTCGAAGCAGGATACTATGACAACCAGACTCCTATCGTTCAGGTGGGCGAAGACGGTGTTCTCCGTATCGGTGTCAAGACTGAAGGCAGGACTGGCTTCACTAATGACTGGGCAATCTTCGACAACTTCGAGCTTTTCTACCTTGGCACTACAGTGACAGGTATCGAAGAAATCAGTGAGGTTGAAGAAGTAGCAGTCAAGGGTATTTATAACCTCGCAGGACAGAAGCTCTCTGCTCCTCAAAAGGGTATCAATATCATTGACGGCAAGAAAGTACTGGTTAAGTAACCAACTAAACCTATACGACTTTATGGATGCCCGGAGGAGACTTCGGGCATCCTTTTTTATTTCAATACCGCTTTTATTACCTAATCTTGAACAATGCGACACCTCATGTCGGAACTTTTGCCTAACTTTGTAGCTGACTTTGTGTGGTGTATCAAATACACTGCCCAATCATATGAACGATACTTGATGAAAGAAGAATTTGACATACACGAGGAACAATACGTTGTCGGCAACAAAGACAAGGATTTTGAGAACGCACTGCGCCCGTTGCAGTTCAGTGACTTCTCGGGACAGTCGAAGATTGTCGAGAACCTGAAGATATTTGTCGAAGCCGCCAAATACCGTGGCGAGCCTCTCGACCACACCCTGCTCCATGGTCCTCCCGGACTGGGAAAGACCACCCTCTCGCAGATTATAGCCAACGAACTGGGGGTGGGTTTCAAGATGACATCAGGTCCGGTGCTGGACAAACCCGGTGACCTTGCAGGTATACTGACATCGCTCGAAGAAAACGACGTGCTCTTCATCGACGAAATCCATAGGCTCAGCCCTGTGGTGGAGGAGTATCTCTACTCCGCCATGGAGGACTACCGCATAGACATCATGATTGACAAGGGTCCGTCGGCACGCAGCATACAGATCAACCTCAACCCGTTCACGCTGGTGGGAGCTACCACACGCAGCGGACTGTTGACTGCTCCTCTCCGCGCCCGTTTCGGAATCAACCTCCATTTGGAGTATTACGATGCGGACGTACTTGCAAAAATTATCATGCGCAGTGCCAGACTGCTCAATGTGCCGTGCGAGTCCGACAGTGCGTACGAGATAGCGAGCCGTAGCCGTGGAACGCCACGTATCGCCAATGCACTACTGCGGCGTGTGCGTGACTTCGCACAAGTCAAGGGCAACGGCACGATAACGACAAACATTGCCGGCATCGCACTCGAAGCCCTAAACATCGACAGGTATGGGCTGGACGAGATAGACAACAAGATTCTCACCACCATCATCGACAAGTTCGGTGGTGGTCCTGTGGGCATCGGCACGATTGCCACTGCCGTGGGCGAGGAAGCAGGAACTGTAGAGGAGGTCTACGAGCCGTTCCTCATCAAGGAAGGATTCCTGAAACGCACTCCACGCGGACGTGAAGTGACCGACTTAGCATACACCCATCTCGGACGGATGAAACCTGTCTCCAAAGGAGGCGGTATGAAAGACCTCTTCAACTGACAACACCATGGCCAATCTGAAAGGACTTGTAAAAGACACTGCCATATACGGACTGAGCAGTATCGTCGGACGTTTCCTCAACTATCTGCTCGTGCCGCTCTACACGCACTGTATGCCCAAGGAGTCGGGCGACTACGGAGTGAGTACCAACATCTACGCCTACACAGCACTAATACTGGTAGTGCTCACCTTCGGCATGGAGACAACCCTCTTCCGCTTCGCCAACAAAGAGGGCGAGAAACCCGACACGGTCTTCTCAACTGGTTTTGCCCTTATTGCGGCACTGACAGCAGTATTCCTAATAAGTGTGTTTGCCTTCATCACCCCGATAGGCAATGCCCTCGGATACGCAGACCACCATGACTACCTGCTGATGATGGCAGTAGTAGTTTCACTGGACGCACTGCAGGCATTGCCGTTCAGTTACCTGCGTTTCCAGAAGCGGCCAATACGGTTCGCCACACTGAAACTGTTGTTCATTCTGCTGAACATCGTGCTCAACTGCATCTATTTCCTTTGGCTCGGCAAAAACGAGGTGTTCTATGTATTCTGCATCAACCTGTGGTGTACTGGACTGATTACCCTCTTGTTCATCCCTGGACTATTCAAAATCAAATGGCACGTGGACTGCGGACTGATGAAGCGTATGGTCATCTATTCATGGCCGCTGCTTATCCTCGGAATAGCCGGCATACTCAACCAGACAGCCGACAAGATGATATTCCCTATGGTCTACCCCGACAGACAGGAAGCGGAAGTACAATTGGGAATCTACGGTGCTTGTGTAAAGATTGCCATGATTATGGCGATGATAACACAGGCGTTCCGCTATGCGTACGAGCCTATCGTGTTTGCGAAGAACAAGGACAACGACAAGAACGAGTACTATGCCTCTGCCATGAAGTACTTCATCATCTTCACCCTGCTGGCATTCCTCTGTGTAGTTGGTTACATGCCTGTACTGCAACATCTGATAGGTGCTGACTACCGGGAAGGACTCTCCGTAGTGCCTGTGGTGATGGCTGCAGAAATCATGATGGGTGTGTATTTCAACCTTTCGTTCTGGTACAAACTGATTGACAAGACCATGTACGGTGCCGTATTCTCTTTCGTGGGCTGCGCTGTACTGTTCGCAGTCAATATATGGGGCATCCCACGCTACGGCTATACAGCGTGCGCTTGGGGCGGCTTTGCCGGCTATGGCACGGCGATGGTAATGAGTTACATCGTGGGACAGATAAAGAACCCCATCAGGTATCCCATGAAGAGCATCCTTGTCTATGTCGTGCTGACGGTGGTGTTGTTCACCGTGATGGAGATTATACCGGAAGACTGGCATACAGGCTGGCAACTGGCGGCCAACACCCTACTCATACTTCTTTTTGTGGCACATGTCATCTACCATGACTTTCCACTGAGCCACATGCCTATTATCGGCAAATATTTCAACCATAAAATATAATAGCCATGAAACGGATACTACTTCCCTTGTTCTGTCTGCTGGCACTTGTGGCCAAAGCCGACGAAGGCATGTGGATGGTCGGGAATATCCCGGCAAAAACAGACAGTGTGCTCAGGTCACTTGGACTAAAGCTCACCCCCAGCGAGATTTACAATCCCGATGCACCGTCGCTCAACGACGCTATAGTGATGTTCGGTGGATTCTGTTCGGGAGTCGTGGTGAGTCCCGACGGACTCGTGTTCACCAACCACCACTGTGGGTTTGATGCCATTCAACAACATTCTACAGTCAAGCACGACTACCTTAAGAACGGTTTCTACGCCAAGAAACAAAAGGACGAGTTGCCCAACCCCGAACTGTATATTGCTTTCCACCTCTGCACAGTGGACGTAACGGACAGGCTGTTGGCAGGAACAGAGGACATGGGGCAGACACTGAAAGCACTACATATAGACAGTGTGGCGAGAGCCATACAAGAAGACGTGCTCGACACGCTTAACCGTGTGTACGGTGAAATCACCGCATTCTACAAAGGTAGCAAGTACTACATGTCTATATACCAGCGTTACGACGATATCCGTCTCGTATGTGCACCGCCACAGAGCCTCGGTAAATTCGGAGGCGACACAGACAACTGGATGTGGCCTAGACAGACATGCGACTTCAGTGTGTTCCGCATCTATGCTGGTAAAGACAACCAACCTGCGGACTACAGCAAGGACAATGTACCGTACCACCCGAAGAGATATGCGCACGTGTCTACCCAAGGCTATCAGCCGGGCTCTTTTTGCATGACATTCGGCTATCCCGGTTCCACCGACCGTTACTTGAGCAGTTACGGCATAGAGAACACGATGAAAACGACCAATTACCTCCGTCATGAGGTAAGGACAGTGAAACTGGACATCCTCAAGGAAGCGATGCAAAAGGACGACAACACAAGAATTATGTATGCGTCAAAATACGCTTCCAGCTCCAACTACTGGAAGTTCTCCCTCGGTCAGAACAACGCACTGAAGAACCTCAACGTAATCAAGGAGAAACAAGACTTGGAGAACGAAGTGAAGGAATGGGCACTGGCAAACGGCAAGACACAGTACGATGGCATACTGGACTCACTTAAAGCACAATATGCAAGAAACTTCCAGTCCAACTACACCATAGAACTGCTGCAAGAGTCGTTCGCCACGGGAAGCGACATCCTTCAATTCTGTCTCTCACAGCTGGTGCGCAGGTTGAGCGACGACGGTAAGGAAGCGGAGACACTACAGAAGAAGATTGCCGAGACATACAAAGACATCGATATCGAGCTTGACAAGAAGGTATTTGCCGCAATGATAAAGAACTACCGTAAGATGGAAGTAGGCAAGGACTTTGAGCCAGACTTCTACAGCGAGATAGACGAGAAGTACAATGGTGATGTAGACGCTTACACAGAGTATATCTACTCTGAGTCCAAAATGACCGACAGAGAAAAACTGGCAAGCTTGCAGAGTTATGAGGACATAAGTGCAGACCCGATGTTTGAAGTGGCGTACAGCGTACTCTCAAAAGTATATACCCTCTACAGCCAAAACAACATCAATGAATATGAAAGGTTACTTGGTGATGCTGTGCGCGAGATGAACAAAGACAAGGAGTATTACCCCGATGCCAACTTCACCCTCCGTATGAGTTACGGCATCGTGGAAGGCTACTCGCCTTCAGCCAATCTCAACTACGTATGCTACACCCTGCCACAGTCTTTGCTGGACAAGAACGAAAAGAATCCTGAAAACCACGACTACGACCTCATTCCGTCAGTTCAGAAGTGGCTGAAGAAGGGCGATTTCGGGAAGCGTTATGAAGACAAGTCCATCGGTCAGATGCCACTATGCTTCCTTACCAACAACGACATCACTGGCGGCAACAGTGGCAGTGGTATGTTCGATGGTAACGGCAGACTGATTGGACTGGCGTTCGACGGTAACTGGGAAGCCATGAGCGGTGACCTCAAGTTCGACAACCGTCTGCAGCGCACTATCGGTGTCGACATACGTTATGTGCTGTCGGTCATCGAGAAGTACAGTAAAGGAAAACGTATCATCAACGAATTAACACTTGAATAGAAACCCCATGGACAATCTATCTAACTACCAAAAACAAGAGTTCGGTTATCAGCAACAGGAGAGTGTACCGACAAGCAAGCCCGACTCAAATCTCGTTTGGGCAATCCTCTGCACCGTATTATGCTGTATGCCTCTCGGTATCGTGTCAATAGTATATTCGTCCAAGGTGGACTCCCTTTGGAGCATCGGAGCGGCCAGGGAGGCATACGATGCAGCGGACAAAGCAAAGAAATGGGCTATATGGGGAGCCATCATAGGTGGTATCTGGTGTTTGCTGATTGTAGCATTCTACATCATAGTATTCGTCTATGCCGTAACCAACGGGGATTACAATGATCCATATGAAGATTATCTGTGACACACAAAACAAGACATATAATGCCGATACTCGTTCCTGTCATCCTTGTGGTGGCAGGAACGGTGTATTATATGTTCGACCCTTCTGTCACAAGCCAGTTCTTCCCACAGTGTCCTTTCCACATGCTTACAGGTTATCAATGTCCGGCATGCGGCATACAGCGCGCTTTCCACAGTTTGGTACATGGGCATCCGCTACAGGCACTGCAGTACAACTATTTCTTTATCATATCAATTCCACTTTGCATACTTGCTATCCTTGCAGAATGGTATAACTCACGCCATTGGTTCGACTGGGCACAGAAAATCGTCAGTAACAGATATACGTTGGTTTCCTTCACTGTTCTCTTCTTTATCTGGTGGATTTTGAGAAATATTTTGGGAATCTGAGACATGTCTTTATTTTTTTCCGTACCTTTGCGCAGAAATGGTCTTATGAATCCACTCCAACAGACCAGTTTATAAACAAACTACTAAAAACTAACACTCAACAACATGAAGAAAACTCTACTTGTCAAACTTGGCTTTGCATCCATGATGGCAATGGTATCCCTCGTGTCATCAGCAGGCGGGAGGTACACCTACGAATTCGACGTGAAACGTCCGTCAGATGCCACTAAAGCCACTCAATGTACCGTCAAGTCCTCACTGGTCAGAAGTCTTGTTGGCGCAAAGACTCTTTCCGGGCTTATACTGAGAGCCAACTGGACTAACTCGTCAGGGAAAGAAACATTCTATGAAGGATCCACTACCGGCAGCAGTTCAGAGAAAGGACACTGGTTCACCTCTGCTGGTCTCGCCACCAACAAAGCAAAGAACTATTGTGTCAAAGTCGTATGGAACGCACCGGACTTCCTGGTGTCACACAATGCCGAGGCCAACACTGAAGTGGGAAGCACCTATACCGTAAAGGAAGCTCTCATCTACAACTCCGACACCATCGTCTACGTGTTCAACGTCACCATAGGTGCAGCTAGCAGCGCAGAAAGTGTGACTACCGACCAACCAGATGTAGTCGGAAGAAAAAGCACTACCGACGGATGGCTCGTACGTCCTGTGGTACGCCAGAACGAGCAGAACCCCAAGTACGAGAACATCATACAGGTAAACGCTGGCGACAAGATTACCCTCGGCTGCGAAATCATCGACAAGACCAAGTATGTCTCAGGCAAGTACCAATGGAGCAAGTGCTACTGGGACGCATCCAAGAAGAAGGATGTAGCTACGAACAAACGCAGCTACAAGGACGAGGACTTCGTGCTCACGGAGAGTGCCACATACGAAGACGGAGGCCAATACAGGTTGACTGTACGTCTGACAGATACAAACAACAAGTTGACCATCAAGAGCTATTACTACTACGTGGACGTACAGGAGAATGCCGGTGAACTCGTCACATGGCCGACCTATTCACAACTCTCATACGACTTCCACACCGAGTATCCGTCACTGACGATGCCGAAGAAGATACACAACTTCAAGAAGAAGAACGGCAAGGCCGCCAACTATTACGTGAGCGAGTATTCCGAGGAAAACCCGTATGGAGGATGGTGGTCTGCCTTCTGGGGCGACAACCTCAACAAAGAGGTAGGAACAGACTCTGCCACCATCTACGGTGCGGCAAAGAATATGGTGGACAAGTACGACTATGACTTCTACTACATGCGTGAGGTCATGGGCTGGCCGCCAGACCTGAGCGCACGCAACGGATACAAGTCCTTCGTCTATATCTTCGGCTCCGGACTTGCCAACGATGACTCTCCAAACACAGAGCAAGGTGGCTATCAGGGCAATACCTATGTGGACGGAAACAACTACGCCTGCGTGTGGGCATCCTACTACCCGTTCAGCCGTTTCCGCGACGACGCAGACTCTAAGTGGAGCGATGGCGAGTACCAGCGCAATGCAATGGTACACGAGGGCATCCACGCCATCTTCGCTGACCTCGGTGCATGCCAAGGATCTTCATGGTTCCACGAAGGAGGCAACTCATGGCTTCAGGGACAAGTCTACGCACAGCGTGACGGACTACACGGTACTGCCGGATACCTGAACGCAGGAGCGGTACTCGTACCCCACATGCCTATCGAGTGCTATTCCGGTTGGCTACAGGACGGTTCATACGGAGGTCCAGCTGCACAGCGCGTGAACATGTACGGATCCAGCGGACAGATATGCACGTGGCGTAACCTCATCGGTGGCGTACAGTATGCTGATGCCTTCCCATTCGTTCTGTCACAGGTCTGCGGCAACAGTGTAGTGCCATGGATTTGGCGTTACTGCAAGAACCGTGTGCTCGAAACCATCGGAGACAAGATAGGTGACGAGAATATGCGCGACATCATCACACAGTACCGCGCGCGTTTGGCGTGGTTCGACCTTGGCGAGTGGAGAAACTCATACCGTCAGGTGGCAATAAACAACTTCGGAGTCTCAGTCAAGGCAGAGTGGTCACCCTACTGGATAGACGTAGAGCCTGTCAAACTGACCCCCTACCAGTCTGTGGAACTGAACGACAGTGCCGGTTGGATGGCTCCTGACACCCTGACCAACCCTGGATGGAGCGGTGCCAACTATATACCTATCCATGTAAGCGGTGACGTGGCAAACGTAGAGTTCCGTCCGGAAGACACCAACCTGCGTGCCCTCCTCTGCTATGCGGACAAGAACGGCACATGTTATTATAGCCAGCCAGTACGCTGCGGCAACATGAGCATCGACTTGAGCCACAAGCCTGCCAACGGTGTCATCACCTGTGTGGTGGTCAACACTGACTACGTATATACTGGTGAAGAGCAGTTGAAACACCATTGGGACTATCGTCTGCGTCTGGGTGAGGGAGCCAAGGCTGTGGCAGCCACAGACATACAGTGGTATCGTTTTGAGCAGACACTGAAAGACAAAGCCTACGAGGAGTACATCAGTGGCATCGGAACTGTGGAGGCAGACGAAGCCAATCCGTATGACCACAAGGGAATACAGGTGCTTTCAAGTGACGTGCGCCCAGGTTCAACCGTACACACAGACCTGAACGGAGCTGTGGCAAGTGACATCGAACTCCGCATCGTGGGAGCATCTGGTATCGTGGTAGCCAACGGCAAAGTCAACGCTGACGGTTCATTCGTGATGCCTACAGGAATTCCTGCTGGCATGTACATCGCCACCTTCACGTACGATGGCAACAAAGACGTAATCAAACTGTTTGTCCGATAACTCAAACACCAAACTATAAAACGAGTGGAGGTGACCAACGGTTGGTCACCTCCACTTTTTATATTCATTCAAACGAGTCCAAGAACCCGAATGAATCAGTCCTCAGCATACATAGCCACGATACGTTCGTAGAGCTCCTGCTTACCTGATGTCTGCTTGGGCTCGCCGTTCTTCCTACCGTATTCGTATACCTCTTCCAGAGTGAGCTGTCCGTCCTCGAACTTCTTTCCCATACCAGAGTCGAAGGATGCGTAACGTTCCTTGACCATCTGCTTGATGGGAGACTCCTCAAGGAGTTTGGCTGCACTCTCCAGAGCATGTGCCATCTCGTCCATTCCGCTGATGTGGGCGATGATGATGTCTTCGAGGTCAGTAGAGTTACGGCGTGTCTTTGCGTCAAAGTTAGTGCCGCCTGTGCCCAGACCACCGTTACGTATGATCTGCATGAACGCCTGAACAAGCTCGTACTGGTCTATAGGGAACTGGTCGGTATCCCATCCGTTCTGGTAGTCACCACGGTTTGCATCGATGCTTCCGAGCATACCGTTGTCGACAGCCACAGCCAGTTCATGCTCGAAGGTGTGTCCTGCAAGAGTGGCGTGGTTGACCTCTATGTTCACCTTGAAGTCCTTGTCCAGTCCGTGAGCCTTCAGGAAACCGACGACAGTCTCGGTGTCGACATCATACTGGTGCTTAGTAGGCTCCATCGGTTTGGGTTCGATGAGGAACGTGCCCTTGAAGCCCTTTGAGCGCGCATAGTCACGTGCCATACGGAGCATGGTAGCCATGTGTTCTTTCTCACGCTTCTGGTCTGTGTTGAGGATACTCATGTAACCCTCGCGTCCGCCCCAGAACACGTAGTTCTCTGCACCCAGAGCCATACCGGCATCCATTGCGTTCTTTATCTGTACGATAGCGCGAGCCACCACGTCGAAGTCAGGATTGGTACTTGCACCGTTCATGTAACGCTTGTTGCCGAACACGTTGGCAGTAGACCAAAGGAGTTTCTTGCCAGTAGCAGCCATCTTCTCCTTCAGGTATTCTACGATAGCCTTCATGTTTGCCTCATACTCTTCGATGCTTGAACCCTCATCCACAAGGTCAACATCATGGAAGCAGTAGTACTCGATACCCAGCTTCTCCATTATTTCAAAGCCTGCATCAGCACGGTTCTTAGCCTTTTCCACGGCAGTCGCACCCTCGTTCCACGGGAAGGTCTTCGTACCGCCACCGAACTGGTCACCGCCCTCGGCGCACAGTGTATGCCACCATGCCATGGCAAACCGCAGCCAGTCCTTCATCTTCTTGCCCATAATTACTTTCTCGGCATCATAGTAATGGAATGCCATCGGATTCTTGGATTCCTTTCCCTCAAAAGGAATCTTCTTGATTTCAGGGAAAAATTCTTTTGCCATAATTGATTGTATAAAGTGATTTAAATGAATTGTCTCAGTATCTCTACCCAATGGTGGTATGCGTCACTGTAAGCGTCCAGATGCTCAGTATCGGGCTTGAACGTGGCATAATGACGCAGTGTAGCGAACGCCTCATCGCTGTTACGGTAATAACCGGCTCCTATGCCTGCGCCTTTAGCAGCTCCAGCTGCCCCATCGGTGTCGTAGAGTTCAATTGTAGCACCAGTGACACTTGCCAGCGTACGCACGAACATCGGATTGAGGAACATATTGGCATGACCTGCTTTGATAGTCTTTATCTCCATACCCATCTGCCGCATGATGTCCATGCCATAGGCAAACGAGAAGACGATGCCCTCCTGAGCCGCACGGAGCAGGTGTTGTTTCTTGTGGATATTGAAGTTCAGTCCGTGTATGCTGCAACCCACATCCTTGTTCTGCAGGAGTCGCTCCGAACCGTTGCCGAACGGTATGACGGACAGTCCCTCCGAACCGACAGGCACTTGGTCTGCCAGTTCGTTCATTGCTGGATAGTCGATACCCTCGGGTGCCACATTACGTTTCATCCAAGCATTGAGAATGCCCGTGCCATTGATACACAGAAGTACGCCCAACCGGGTATATGGCTGGTTATGGTTGACATGAGCAAAGGTGTTCACACGGGACAACTTGTCGTAGTTCACGTCCCCAAGGATTCCGTACACCACACCCGACGTACCGCCTGTGGCTGCCACCTCACCCGGTTTCATGACATTAAGCGAGAGGGCGTTGTTCGGTTGGTCTCCTCCCCTGTACGCTATCGGTGTACCTACGGGCACTCCGATTTCATCGGCTACAGCCTGACAGACATTCGACTGGATGGAGAAGGTCGGCACGATATCGGGTATCAAAGTCTCATTGAACCCGAAATAATCCATTACATCTTTATTGACGCAGTTTTCCTTGAAGTCCCAAAACATTCCCTCAGACAGACCTGATATGGTAGTGTTTATTATGCCGCCACTCAACTTCATGGCAATAAAATCACCAGGAAGCATAATCTTGTATATCCTTGAAAATAGCTCTGGCTCATTTTCCTTCACCCACGCCAACTTGGCTGCAGTGAAGTTACCCGGTGAGTTGAGCAAGTGTTCGAGGCATCTGTCATGACCGATTCCATCGAACGCCCTGTTACCGTAGGGTACGGCACGGCTGTCACACCATATAATACTGGGGCGGAGAACCTTACAGTCCTTGTCAACGCAGACCAGACCGTGCATCTGGTAACTGATGCCTATCGCCTTCACCTCCTTCAGCTTGCTAGGCTGTTGCCCTTCCAGCTTCCGTGTAGCCTGCATGAGGTTTGTCCACCAGTCCTCTGGGTCCTGCTCTGCCCATCCCACTTTCCTCACGATGATGCCAGCTTCCGTCTCGGGATAGAATGCGGAAGCCTCACACTTGCCTGTACTGATATCGACAAGCGATGCCTTGATAGACGATGTCCCTATGTCGTAGCCTAAAAGATACATAATATAATGTTATTGGTATTCGGTTGCAAAGTTAAGACTTTTCCGCTACCGCAGTATTTTTCTTTTGAACCAAAAACTACTATTTTTGCATCAATTGTCGCTTGTACAGGCTACATAACGTTACAAGCGAATATACCCTTCCGGCTCACGCCCTTCCTGTCACATCACGTCTCAGTCTTTTCTCGTATCTTTTACAGAATATGATATAACATATCACTCCAAAGAAAGCGAGTACAGCACCTATCGCTGCAGGATAGTGGTATGTCTGTGGATTGGACTCATCGATAGGCAGACCACCAAAGAAAGCCCCTACAGCATTGCCCAGATTGAAAGCCAACTGTATCATCGCTCCGCCCATCAGTTCACCACCCTTACTGAAACGGAGGAGGAGGAGCTGTTGCGGAGATGAGACAGCAAACAGACAGCCTGCGGTGATGAACATCAATGGTATGCTACACCACATCCACTGTGCCGTCAGGGCTATCAGAACCAGACTGACGAAGAGTGTCACCTCCAGACTACGGCAGGTATGTCCTGGTCCGAAGCGGTCGGAGAGCTTGCCGCCCACTATGTTGCCTACTACCATACCTGCACCGGCAAGTGCCATCATGCCTGTCATCCAACTCTTTGGCACACCGCCCAAGTCAGTGAGTGTGGGAGCTATGTAACTGTACCAACAGAACACACCACCGTTGCCGAATATCGTGGCAAGGATAAGAAGCCATGGAGCGAGGGTCTTGAGAAACCTGAACGCACCCTTCACCCCAGTGTCAGGTAGGGCATCCATACGAGGAATCCACCGAACCACCGCAATCATTGTCAAGACATTCCATATAGTGGCGAAGGCGAACACAAGCCGCCATGATACAAGCCCTGTGAGGAACGTACCCAGAGGGATACCTACCAGATTGGCTACTGTCATTCCCGAGCACATGACAGCGACAGCGAAGACAGACCCATTGCCCTTGGACAGTCTGTCCGCCACTATGCTTCCAACTCCAAAGAACGCTCCATGAGGCGTACCAGCAAGGAAACGGAACGCCATCATCAGCCAAAACTGCCATCCGATGCCAGAAGTCTCACCGTCGGGTATGGGACAGAGTGTCATGCATAGGGATGCAGAAAGCATCACGCCTACCAACAAATACAAGATTTTCTTCAATGGCCATTTCCTGCAAAAGACAGCAACCAGAGGGGCACCAGCACACACACCCAAAGCATAAGCAGATATGAAGTAACCTGCCTCGGACACACTCACATGAAAATCAGTTGCAATATACGGGAGAATACCCATCATCACGTATTCGGTTATACCCAAGGCAAACGTGCCGAAGGCAAGGACGATTAGAGACTTACGCATAAAGAAAAACGTTTGTTATAACATCAATAGGTCATTAGATTCAAAAAAAATCGTCAAACATCACAAGGACATTCAACGATTTGATTGGTGGTGCCAACGGGGTTCGAACCAGTGACACACGGATTTTCAGTCCGATGCTCTACCAACTGAGCTATGGCACCATTTCTGATTTGCGGGTGCAAAGGTAGGACTTATTTTTAAACTAGCAAAACTTATCGGAGACTTTTTTCAGTCTATACCCATAAATTTCTGCAAAGCGAGGGCAATTCCGTCATTATCGACACTTTGAGTGACATAATGCGCCACTTCCTTCACCTCACTCCGTGCATTGCCCATAGCCACTCCATACCTCACATGTCGCAGCATTTCCTTGTCGTTTCCGCCGTCACCGAACGCCATAGTCTCGTCGAGACTTATCCCAAAATGGCTTATAATAGTGTCTATACCGTGCGCCTTGTTGTTGCCTGCACTGATGACATCCGCAAACTTGGAGTGCCACCTCTGTGCAACACACCCAGTCAGGACATCTCTCATCAGCACCGTCTCCTCACCGGCATCAAAGAAACCGATTATCTGCATCACGTCCATATCCAGACACTCGTCAATTGGGGCAGTTCTTGGAGCGTCCAAATTAAGCAGTTCGAAAACATCTCCCGCTTTCTCCGATGACATGGTCATGAAGACATCATCGTTGGATGCGAACGCTATAGGAAATGGATGAGTCTTGTAATACTCCATTAGTCTCTCTAAGTCATCCCGGCTTATCGGGTTATGGCACAAGAGCGTGTCACCGCCAACCTGACAGTTGGCTCCGTTCACGGTCATGATGCCGTCATACTCCAGTCCATCGAGGTTATTCACGAAAGGTAGAGGCCGACCTGTGGCGATGAACACCTTCACGCCACGTTCCCTCGCCTTACCCAAAGCATCTATGGCCGACTGTGGAATACGGTGAGTCTTGAACGACACGAGCGTGCCGTCGATATCCAGGAATATCGCCTTTATCATCACACCGTCATTACTGGGCATGTCCCATCAGATAAGCTTTGAAACTGCCAAAGTCCTTAGACATCGGTACAGACTGCTTCTCGCCCTTCATGAAGGCAAGCAACCTGTCAGGCACACGCATGTCGAAGTTCAGTACACCGTCCACTGTGCCCTTGAATTTGGCAGGATAAGCCGTTTCAAGGAACACACCCACATCACCTTTCTTCAACTGCTCGGACAAGGCGCGGTAGCCACATGCTCCGTGCGGATCACACACATACCCCGTCTTGCCGTAGACCTCACGTATAGTATCGGCTATCTGTTCGTCTGAATATGTAGTCCCACTTATATCAGCCCTTATTGCCTCATAGTCCTTACCGTAGAGGTCATATATGCGTGCGAAGTTGCTCGGGTCGCCCACATCCATGGCATTGGCTATTGTCTGTACTGATGGGCGCGGACTGTACACGCCTGTCCTCAGATAGTCATAGAACACACTGTTGGCGTTGTTGGCTGCTATGAAATGCTTAACTGGCAGTCCCATCCTCTTGGCAAACAGTCCGGCACATATATTGCCGAAATTGCCCGAAGGGACACAGAAGACGAGGTTTCCGTCCAGTCCCCTCCGCTTCATCTGCGCATAAGCATGAAAGTAATAGAATGCCTGAGGAAGGAAACGCGCCACGTTGATGCTGTTGGCAGAAGTGAGTTTAAGGGTCTTGTTGAGTTCACTGTCCATGAAAGCCGACTTCACCAGAGCCTGACAGTCGTCGAAGACACCGTCCACCTCAATTGCCGTTATGTTCCTGCCGAGGGTGGTGAACTGACATTCCTGAATAGGACTCACCTTACCCTTTGGATAAAGCACATACACATGGATACCGTCAACTCCAAGGAAACCGTTCGCCACGGCGCTGCCAGTATCACCGGATGTGGCTACCAGTACATTAACCTCCTTGTCGCTTGTGCCCTCCTTCCTAAGGAAGTACTGCAGAAGACGCGCCATAAACCGCGCACCGACATCCTTGAACGCCAGTGTAGGTCCGTGGAACAATTCCAGCGAATATATGGAGTCCGTCACCTTCACCACTGGGCAGTCGAACGAAAGGGTGTCGTTAACGATGCCTCGCAGTGAGTCCGCATCCACATCCTCACCGAAGAAGGCATCAGCCACGGTATAGGCTATCTCCTGAAACGACTTGTCCTGAATACTGTCGAAAAAGGTATGGGGAAGAGCCTTTATCGTCTTTGGCATGTACAGTCCCTTGTCCTCGGCAAGTCCTTTGACCACAGCCTTCTCTAAATCCGCCATTGGGGCGTGTCCGTTAGTGCTATAAAACTTCATATACTCATAAACGCTTTAATGAATTCATCTTTCTGTAATTGTCCGAACTGCCCGTCCTTGCAAGCAATCTCGTCGAAAGTCTCCACACTGTCGGGCTGGATTCCCGGAGCATAGATAAGGAACGGCACAGGCTCATTGGTGTGCGTGCGGTGGCGCACAGGGGTGGGATGGTCGGGCAGAACAGCGATGCACACCGGCTCTGTCCAGTCCTTCACCGCCTCATATATAGGACCCACAGCCCGACTGTCGAGATTCTCTATAGTCTGCAGTTTCAGTTTCATGTTTCCGTCGTGACCGGCTTCGTCACTTGCCTCTATATGCAGGTAGACAAAATCGTCTGTTTTAAGCGCATCGATAGCAGCCTGAGCCTTCCCTTCGTAATTGGTGTCGTACAGTCCTGTAGCTCCCGGCACATTGATAACTCTCAAGCCAGCAAGCGACCCAATGCCTCGTATCAGATCCACCGCTGTAATGACCACTCCACTGTGTATTTGGGGAAAAGTGGTGGTCAACGGTATCATGTGAGGGCGGTAGCCTCCAGCCCACGGCCAAATGGAGTTGGCAGGGTCTTTCCCTTCCTTCATCCTCTGCAAGTTCAGCGGATGGATTGCCAACAGTTCCTGCGACTTGACAATCAAGTCATTCAAAAGCTTTGCAGTATCTTCTGCCTCGGGAGTCTCTGCCTTCACAAGCAATGGTTGCCAAGGCAGTCCTGGCACGTCATGAGGCGGTACGCACTTCACATGCTTGTCACCGCCCTTGATGACCAGTAGGTGACGGTACTGCACCCCTGTGTAGAAATGCACTCGGTCGTTCCCCAAATGTTCCTGAAGGTATTTCATCAGTACATCGCCCTCCTCCGTCTCCAATCGTCCGCAAGAGTGGTTCTTTATCTTGTCACCATCGATGCATATCAGATTGCAGCGTATAGCCATATCGTCGGGTGCGAGTTCCACACCTATGCTGGCAGCCTCCAAAGGTCCGCGCCCTTCATACACCTCATTTTGGTCGTAGCCCAATATACTACTGTTCGCCACCTCACTACCGGGATGGAAACCATCGGGAACAGTCTTGAGCATGCCTGTCTGGCCTTTCCTCGCAAGCATATCCATATATGGAGTGTTGGCATACTGCAGAAGTGTCTTGCCGTCAAGACTCTCCTCCTGCCAGTCCGCCATCCCGTCTCCTAATATAATAATGTGTTTCATTGTGTCCTTAACGTTTGTGTCCTACAGTCTTTACGTCACGCCATCAGATATTGGCGATGCTCATGATGTCAGCAAACACACCGGCAGCGGTCACGCTGGCACCTGCTCCATAGCCCTGAATCAGCATCGGATAGTCCAGATAGCGTTCGGTAGTAAGCATGATAATGTTATTTGATCCCTCTAGGTGATAGAACGGATGTCCAGGTGACACCGCTTCAAGCGAAACGCTCGCCTTACCATTCTCCAGTTTTGCCACAAAACGCCAGTGCTTGTTTTCATTCGCCAGTTCCTTGCGCCTTGTCTCGAAATCAGCGTCAAGTTCAGGTAATTTCTGCCAGAAACTCTCCAGCGAGCCTATAAAGTACTCGTCAGGCACGAACAGATGGCGTTCCACATCCTCTTGATTAATCTTGTACCCAGCTTCACGCGAAAGGATCACCAACTTGCGGATTACATCCTTACCGCTCAAATCGACACGAGGGTCAGGTTCTGAATAGCCCTCCTCCTTCGAACGACGGACAGCCTCACTGAACGGCACATCCGCACTTATAGTATTGAAAATATAGTTGAGAGTGCCGCTGAGTATAGCCTCAATCTTCAGAATCTTATCACCACTGTTTGTCAGGTCATTGATAGTATTTATTACCGGGAGTCCGGCTCCCACGTTGGTTTCGAACAGGAACTTGACATTACGTTTGCGGGCTGTCCGCTTGAGCTGCACGTAGTTGTCGTAGTCGGACGAAGCCGCTATCTTGTTAGCAGCCACCACGGAGATGCTGTGATCGAAGAAATCGTTGTAGAGTGCAGCCACCTCTTGACTGGCAGTGCAGTCCACGAACACAGAGTTGAAGATGTTCATCCCTATCACCTCGTTCTTCAGGCGTGTGATGTCACTGTCCTCACCCTTCTCAAGTATCTCCCTGTAATTGTCGAGATCGATGCCTTCACGACTGAACACAGCCTTCTTGCTACTTGCTATCCCAACCACATTTAACAGCAAGTTACGTTCCTTTTTCAGTTTGTCTCGCTGGTGTGCAATTTGCTGCAGCAGACTGCCACCAACCGTTCCTACGCCACATATAAAGAGGTTCAACACTTGATACTCTGAAAGGAAGAAACTGTCATGGATAACGTTCAGTGACTTGCGTAACAGACGACTCTCAACAACGAAAGAGATGTTTGTCTCCGACGCGCCTTGAGCACATGCTATGACACTGATGCCATTACGCCCCAGTGTACCGAACAATTTGCCAGCGATACCCGGAGTGTGCTTCATGTTTTCGCCAACTACTGCCACGGTAGCCAAATTGTTCTCTACTGTCATCGGGAACATAGCTCCCATCTCGATTTCCTTAGCAAACTCTGCATCAAGCACATCACAAGCTAGTTTAGCGTCTTCGTTGCGCACGCCTATGGAGGTACTGCTCTCGGAAGAAGCCTGACTCACGAGGAACACACTTATCTGATTGTCTGCAAGAGCTGTGAATATTCGGCGGTTGACTCCTATCACACCTACCATAGAGAGTCCCGACACTGTTATGAGGCTCATATTGTTGATTGAGCTAATTCCCTTGATAGCACGCTGTGTGTCGTGCGTCCCTTGCTCAATGACCGTACCCACAGCCTGTGGATGGAAGGTATTCTTGATGTATATAGGGATATTCTTGATGCACACAGGATAGATGGTAGGTGGATAAACGACCTTCGCGCCAAAATTGCACAGCTCCATCGCCTCCACATAACTCAAACTGTCGATGGTGTATGCCGTGTTTATCACGCGTGGGTCAGCTGTCATGAATCCGTCAACATCTGTCCATATCTCAAGTGCCTCCGCATCAAGTGTAGCTGCGATGATACTTGCCGTATAGTCGCTACCACCCCTACCAAGGTTGGTAATCTCTCCTGTATGCACGTCTCTGGATATGAATCCTCCAGCTACAGCTACCTTGAACGGAGCAGCAAACGTCTCCTTCACGAGTTTGTCTGTAGCTTCATCCGAAAGGAAGTTACGGTTCTGTTTCTTCTCCGTCTTGATAAAAGAAAGCGAGTCGTACAATTCAGCATCTTTAATCAATGCCGCACATATCCTTGACGACATCCTCTCACCATAGCTCACGATAGCGTTGGAAGTCTTTTCCGACAGGTCGTGGATGAGAAACACACCCTGATAGATACTCTTCAGTTCCTCCAGCAGTCCGTCTATCTCCTTCAGCAGCTCCTTCTTCCGTTCTTCATCGGCAATGACCTTCTCTATCATGTCGTGGTGTCTCAACACCATTTCGTAGTAAGCATCGAGATACTTGGCATCGCCAGCCTGAGCAAGCTTTGACGTGCCTATCAACTTGTCGGTCAGCCCACCTAGGGCAGAGACAACAACAACGACAGGCCCGGACTGAGCCTCAACGATTTTCTTTACATTAAGAATACTTTCCACGGAACCTACGGATGTCCCGCCAAACTTCAATACTTTCATCGTTTAGGATTCTTCGTTTACTTTAATCAAAAAAAATTCGGCTACAAAAGTACGGCTTTTTGGGCACAACACCAAAGGAGCAGATACTTTTCACTCACTTTATCTGCAAATCCATTACGATTGAGGGTAAAATGTTGGCACTGTGTGGCATCACACCGGATCCACATCGTAGCATATCTGCAGTCCGCTGGCACTCGGCTGTGCCATAATCTGCGACTGTACCGCAACTAGGATATCCCTCACCTTGGATACGGGCGAACGCTTCTCGAGCTTTACCATAATCTTGCGGATATGAAGCGACTGAACCTTAGACACTGGGGGACGATCGGGACCGAGCACCCTGTCCCCGAACGACTGCCTGAGCAGTCGAGCCATGTCTGCAGCAAGCATCTCCACCCGTGCCGCATCACGGTGTCTCAGATACACGTTTATCAGACGGTAGTATGGAGGATAATGAAACAGTTCTCGTTCCTCCATCTGCATGTTGTACATCGACTCGTAGTCGTTCGCCACCACGAAAGCGATTGTCTCGGAGTCGATGGAACGAGTCTGCAGTATCACCTTACCCTTACGGTGCTTTCGTCCTGCTCTGCCTGCCACCTGCGCCAGCACATGGAACGCCCGTTCGTGACTGCGGAAGTCGGGTATGTTGAGCATGGTGTCTGCATCCAGTATACCCACGACACTCACATTGTCGAAATCAAGTCCTTTGGTTATCATCTGCGTGCCGATGAGGACATCATACTTATGTTGTGAAAAGTCCTGTATGATACGCTCATAGGCAACCCTCGTATGCGCTGTGTCTATATCCATTCTCACTATCCGCGCTGAGGGGAAGTACTTACGGGTCACAGCCTCAATCTTTTCTGTTCCGATACCAATATCCATGAAGTCCGCCTCTCCGCAATTAGGGCAACTGGTGGGCATGTCGTACACCTTGCCACAGTAATGGCACACAAGTTGGTTGTGTCCCTTATGGTAGGTCAGGCTCACGTCACAATGGTCGCACCGCGGTACCCAGCCGCAGTTCTTGCATTGTATGAAGTTGGAGTAGCCACGACGATTCTGGAACAGTATCACCTGTTCTCCGTTGGCAAGTGACTCACCGATGGAATCAAGCAAGAGGGCAGAGAACGGTCCTTTCATACGTTTTTGGAAACGCAGACGCTTGATGTCAACAAGTTCTATGTCGGGCAGTTGCATATCCATGAAGCGTTTCGACAGGTACACATAACCGAACTTACCAGACTTTGCCATATTGTATGTTTCAAGGCTTGGGGTGGCTGTTCCCAGCAGTGTCTTGGCCTTGAACTGTCTGGCAAGCACTATGGCACAGCTCCGGGCATGATAGCGCGGTGCCGGTTCCTGTTGCTTGTAGGATGTTTCATGCTCCTCATCCACTATCACCAGTCCGAGATTGATGAAAGGAAGGAAGACAGCAGACCGCACGCCCAGTATCAGCTGGAATGGTTCAGAGGAGAGTTGTTTTTGGTAGACCTCAACCCTTTCCGCATCGGAGAACTTGGAATGGTAGACTCCCATGCTGTTTCCGAACACACGCCGGAGACGTTCCGTGATTTGAGTCGTCAGTGCAATCTCTGGTAGGAGGTAGAGCACCTGCTTTCCTTCGCCTATAGCCCTTTCAATCTCATGTATGTATATCTCAGTCTTGCCGCTCGATGTCACTCCATGTAACAGCACCACATTCTTGTCCGCAAACTGTCTGTCAATTTCATCCAACGCCTGTTGCTGGTTCTCGTTCAACGGATTCAACGGCTGCCGCTCATATCCACCGCAATCCAACCGTCGTACTTCCTGTTCGTACTGCACGAGCAGCCGCTTGTCCACAAGTCCCTTAAGTGCTGCAGCTGTAGAAGAGCACATGTGCAACAGTTCCGACTTGCCCACAGGCTTAGGCTCAGCGAGTCTGCCGTAGCCCGACATCTCGATGTATGTCTCGAACAGTATCTGCTGTTTCTTTGTCTTCTTAAGGAAATTGAGTATGATGTCAAACTTCGAAGGGTCGACCGAATCCGCCAGCCGCACCAGTGTCTCCGTCCTGGGACGGAACCCGTTGTCCTTCAAACCAGCAGGTAGCGCAGCGTTGTACACGTCACCCAACGGACAGATGTAGTACTTGGCAATCCACTCCCACAGTTCGAGTTGTTTCGGAAGTACTACAGGCACTTGGTCAATCAGACGAGACAGCGGTTTCATCGTATAGCCGATAGGACGGTCATCATGCAGTCTGCGCACTATCCCCACATAGGTCTTGCGTTGACCGAACGGCACGAGTACACGACAGCCAACACGGACACTCTCCCCGATTTCATCGGGAACACTATAGGTATAGCTGTCCTGCAAGGGCAGCGGCAATATGACATCTGCGTATTTCACGTTGCAAAGTTAATAAAATACTCGAGACGAACGATATCTAGTTAATAGCTTTTTGAACGAACGTGCCTCCGCCAGTTATGTGACGGAGGCACGTATTTTTTATAGTGACTAAGCGTTTAGAACAGATAAGTTAGGGATATCTGATGAGTGTTATTCTTCAACTTGCCTTTCACGATATCCTGACCTAAGGCAGACACTTTTAGGTCTGCAGTCTCACCCACTGCAATATTGTAATTGTAACCGAGTCGAATGTGACTGCGAACAGTTACACCAGCACCCACATTCCATGAAAACTCAGACTTTTTCAGTTCCCAGTCACCGTTCAAGTCTGAGAGAGCCCAACTTCTGTCACCCACGTTGAAGGCGAACTGGGGACCGGTAGCCACGTAAACACTTGCCAAACTACTGAATCCGAGCGTATACTTCACATTTATTGGAATGTCAATGTAATGCAGGGTTTTGTTCACCTCCTTGTCCTGTACTGATGCGCCTGCTACCTTGTTGTCATAAATCAGTGAGATGTCAGCCCCAAGACCCACTATAGGAAGAGTGACATCTGCTGTGATGCCAGCAAAGAAACCAGTGCGGTTCTCTCCGTCAAGGTTAGATTCAACATCATTCAAACTGACCTTATTCACATTCAAACCAGCCTTAACACCAAACTGTATCTGGGCTTGTGCAGGTACAGCGATAACGAACGCCGCAACAACTGCGATGATACTGATTGCTTTTTTCATAATCATTCTATCAATTAATTGTTTTTGTGACGGCAAAGGTAGAACAATTTTACAGCACCACAAAATTATACCCAATTTATTTTGTGACCAAGTGCAAAGCAGACATTCAAGTCCACCAAATACCCCACCAAGTACCATAATATAAAAGCGTTGATAATCAGCTTAGAGGAAAAACGAAGAAGAAGACCACGAAAAAGTTTGAAAATAAATGTGGTGGAATGTGGTGGAATGTGGAGAAAAATCCCTACTTTTGCATTCACAAACGAAAAGTAAGAATTGATGCGGTTCATAGGAGACTACATAGCAAAGACTGACACCAAAGGAAGGGTATTCCTGCCGGCACCGTTCAGGAAGGTTCTCGAAGCGGAAGACGAGAAGAGATTCGTCTTGCGCACCGACCTTTTCCAAAAGTGCTTGGTACTGTATCCAGAGAGCCTTTGGAACAGTATGCTGGACACCCTCGGGCAAAGACTCAACCGATGGAACGGACAGCATCAGCAGATACTCCGTCAGTTCCTTGCCGATGCCGAGATCATCGAATTGGACGGCAACGGACGTTTTCTGATGAACAAACACAAACTCCAGTATGCTGGCATAACACAAGAAGTGAGGTTCCTGGCGGTAGACGACCATATCGAGGTATGGGACAAGCAGAGGTGCGAGGATGTCCTCAAAGAGGATGCCGGACTGGGCGAGGATTTGCAGGGCATCATGGCGGAACTGTCCGTAAACATCTAAACGCTCTACCAATCATGACCACAGACACTGTGACATACCACATACCGGTACTTCTCAAACCGAGTATCGACGGCATGAATATCCGTCGGGACGGAGTTTATGTGGACGTGACCTTCGGAGGAGGAGGACACAGCAAGGAAATACTTGGCAGACTGAAAGGCGATGCACGCCTTTACAGCTTTGATCAGGATGCAGATGCGGAAAGGAACATTATCACAAACGCCAACCGCTTCACTTTCGTGCGAAGCAATTTTCGGTATCTGAAAAACTTTATGAAGTTTTACGGAGAAGATGGCGGAATTGATGGTCTGTTGGCAGACCTTGGCGTATCGTCACATCATTTCGACGACAAGGAGAGAGGTTTTTCCTTTCGGTTCGACAGCCCACTCGACATGAGGATGAACCAAAAAGCAAGCACCACTGCTGCTGACATCGTGAACAGCTACAGTGAAGAACAACTTGCAACAATACTTCATCTTTACGGTGAAATCAAGAACAGTCGACAGATGGCAGCTGCCATCGTAAAAAAAAGAGGCGACAAGCCTATACTGACAACTGGAGATTTGGCAGACACCTTGCAACGATTTCTCGGCAGAGACAGGGAAAAGAAAGACATGGCAAAAGTGTTTCAAGCACTGAGGATAGAGGTCAATCACGAGATGGATGCGCTCAAGGAAATGCTCGACGCAGCCACAGAGTTGTTGAAGCCGGGAGGACGTTTGGTTGTCATCACCTACCACTCGCTGGAAGACAGAATGGTAAAGAACGTCATGAAGACAGGTAATGCCAACGGGCAGGAAGATAAGGATTTTTACGGGAAAAGCCAAACACCGTTTAGGATAATCACCAAAAAGCCTGTCACGCCCGACACGGAAGAGTTGGAGAACAACCCACGTTCACGAAGTGCAAAACTACGGATAGCGGAGAAAATCTAAGGTCAAACAAAGGACACCGATGAAAGAAGAAGACAATAACACCAACGTACCACTCGACGGAGAACTGAGAAAAAAACAGCCCGAGGAGAATGAAATCGTGGAGCAGCAAGAGGCGATAAAAGCAATCAAGAAGTTCGCTGACGAAGATGAGGATGAAGACAGTTTTGGAGAAATCAGTCTGAAGTCCATCATTGGGGGCGACATCCTTCAGAGTCACTTCATGCAACATCAGGTATTGTTTTTCATGTTCATCGTGGTACTCACACTTCTTTACACTGGCAACCGCTACGCCAGCCAAAAAGAGGCTCTGCTCATCGACAGCCTGAAGATAGAACTGCAAGAAGAACGCTACAAGGTGCTGACCATAGAGAGCGAGTTGCTTAATGCCAGCCGCCAATCAGAAATCATAAAACTACTAAAGGCAAACGGAGACTCAATGCTCATCAACACAACCACACCACCGTTTGAGATGAAGAAAGAGACGAACGAAAACTGACAAGAGAACGAGGCAGAATGAAGTTTAACAAAAAATACATATCAGAACAGTCCATAATCATTACCATCATTGCGTTTGTATTTGGTATCGGCATTGTCGGCTTCATGCTGAAAACCATGACCATAGACAAACAAAAATGGGAAAACATCAGGAAGAAGGAGTTCGAGAAAGACAGTATGGACGTAAGACCTCTGAGAGGAAACATACTATCGTCTGACGGACAACTGATGGCGAGCAGTCTGCCCGACTACAAGGTGTACATTGACTTCAAATCTGGCCTTTCCAGCAAAGCCATCAAGAACAAGGTGTTCTCACACAACGACTCACTGACGTACCAAACCAAAGACTCACTCTTTCACGGTATAGGTGTCAAGTATGCCACAAGCCTAGACTCCATCTGCAATGGGCTTGCAACACTCTGTCCCATCATGACGGCTAAAGAATACCGTGACAGGCTGGCAAAAGGATGGGAAGCACAGAGCCGTTACTTCGAGATATGCAAGGGGACGACACTCAACTACATACAGTACAAGGATCTAATGTCACTACCATTCTTCAAAGATTACGAGAAAAGCAAATACTTCGTCGGACTGACGATAGAACAGAGGAACAACCGCAAGAAGCCGTTCGGTACACTTGCCAAACGTACCCTCGGTGAGATGTACGGTGCCAAGGACTCCGCACGCTCGGGATTGGAACTGGCATACGATTCCATTCTCAAAGGCGTACCAGGTATCAAGCACAGGAGAAAGATACTGAACAAGTACGTAGATCTCATTGATGTCAAGCCACAAAATGGCTGTGACATAGTGACATCTATCGACGTGACCATGCAAGATATCTGCGAAAGCGCCCTCCGTCATGAGTTCGAAGTCATCAAGGGAACAGGAGGTCTTGCAGACATGGGAGTAGTTGTACTTATGGAGACCAAGACAGGAGATGTGAAAGGGATTGTAAACCTCTCACTTTACGATGACGGCAACTACTACGAGGCACGCAACTTCGCACTGGCCGCCTTGATGGAACCCGGCTCGACGTTCAAAACAGCCTCCATACTGGTGGGACTGGACGACGGAGAATTGACTTTGAACGACCATGTAGACGGAAGTGGAGGTGTATTCAACATGTATGGTGCACGCATGAGAGACCACAACTGGAATCGTGGAGGTTACGGTGACATGGATGTCGCCCACACACTGATGTACTCATCAAACATCGGTGTGAGCCGCCTCATCGATGCACACTACCATAATAATCCAGAGAAATTCGTGGAAGGGCTACACCGGGTGGGAATAGGCGCACCGCTCGGACTCAAGTTTGTAGGATCTGCAGATCCTGTAATCCGGACGCCGAAGCCAGACAGAAGCAACTGGTCGAAGACTGCGCTGGCATGGATGTCTATTGGTTACGAAACACAGATACCTCCTATATCGACAGTCACGTTCTACAACGCCATAGCCAACAATGGGAAGATGGTGAGACCACGATTTGTCAAAGCCATACAACAGGATGGTCGCATCGTCAAAGAATGTCCTGTGGAAGTGATAAAGGAACAAATTGCCAAACCCCAATCAATACAACAGATACAGGACATACTGGTGAGGGTCGTCAAGGAAGGCGTTGGAAAAAAAGCAGGAAGTAAGTACTTTCAAGTGGCTGGCAAGACAGGCACAGCACAAATAGGCGGAAAGGGAGGATATAAAGGAGGAGGCCACTTGGTGAGTTTCTGCGGTTATTTCCCTGCTGAAGCCCCACAATACACTTGTATCGTAGCCATACGACTCGCATACGGTCTTGCATCGGGAGGAGGACAGGCTGGTCCCGTATTCAAGAAAATAGCAGAAAGCATATATGCAAATGCCGTGACCACAGACCTTACGAACTACGAGGATACGCTGGCTGTACATGTACCTTACGTGAAGAACGGAGACTTGAATGCGACAAAAGCGATACTCTCCACACTCAACATACCGTTTCACTCTCCTGTAATCACTACAGACGAAATCGGAGAGGCTATAAGCGACGAGACAAGGGTCACACTGTCTGTAAGGGATAACGACTACCAACGGATACCCGACTTGACAGGCATGGGACTTCGCGACGCTGTCTACGAAATTGAGCGCAGGGGCATGAGGGTGAAAGTAAAGGGTATTGGTAGCGTTAAACGGCAAAGCGTGGAAGCTGGAAGTGAGGTAACGCCAAAGAGAGTGGTCGTCATCGAACTTGGCACGAACTGACTGTCTATAACCAGAGATAATAAAAAAAACAATATATGAAGATTGACGAATTATTAGAAGGAATAAAGGTCATCGAGACAAAGGGCGATGACAAAAAAGACATAAAGGGTGTCAACATCAACTCACGCCTAATAGACAAAGGTCACATGTTCATCGCAGTCAGAGGGACACAAACCGATGGACACAAGTACATCGGTAAGGCCATTGAATCAGGGGCTTCTGCCATAGTGTGTGAAGAACTACCTGACACGCTCAACAAAGATGTTACATACATCAAAGTGGCAAACACAGAACATATTGTAGGCAATATTGCCACAGTATTCTATGGAAAACCGTCAGAAAAGCTAAAGCTCGTGGGAGTCACTGGTACCAACGGAAAAACCACCATCGCAACCACACTCTACAATATGTTCCGTTACATGGGACACAAAGTCGGCTTGCTTTCGACTGTCGTGAACTATATCGACGGACAGGCAATACCGACAGAGCACACCACCCCAGACCCGATAACTCTCAACCAACTCCTTGCACAAATGGTTGAGGCTGAATGCGAGTATGCCTTCATGGAAGTCAGTTCCCACTCCATTGTACAGAACAGAATCGGGGGGCTTAGATTCGTCGGAGGCATCTTCACAAATATCACACGTGACCACCTCGACTACCACAAGACTTTTGAAAACTATATCAAGGCGAAGAAACTTTTCTTCGACAATCTTCCGACTGACGCTTACGCCATCACAAACCTCGACGATAAACATGGCATGGTAATGGTGCAAAACACAAAAGCCACAGTAAAGACCTACTCCATAGCACAACCCGCAGACTTCAAGGCTAGGATTATAGAATGTCATTTCGCAGGGATGTACCTTGACATAAATAATAAGGAAGTGGGAGTAAGCTTCATCGGTAAGTTCAATGTGTCCAACCTACTGGCCGTGTACGGTGCAGCAGTGATGTTGGGCAAGCAACCACAAGAGACACTCGTTGCCATGAGTGCGATGAAACCAGTGAGCGGACGACTAGAGGCACTCAACTCACCCACAGGTTACACAGTTGTAGTGGATTATGCGCACACGCCCGATGCCTTAGAGAATGTGCTCAATGCCATCCACGGAGTACTCGAAGGCAAAGGCAAGGTCATCACCGTTTGTGGTGCCGGTGGTAACCGCGACAAAGGTAAACGACCGCTGATGGCGCAAGAGTCCGTGAAGCAGAGCGACCGAGTCATCATCACCAGCGACAACCCCCGGTTCGAGGAGCCGCAAGATATCATCAACGACATGCTGGCTGGACTCGACAGTGAGCAAATGAATAAGGTTATAGCGATTGCCGACCGCCGAGAAGCTATCAAAGCGGCATGTATGATGGCACAAAAAGGAGATGTCGTACTGGTGGCAGGCAAGGGGCACGAGGACTATCAAGAGATAAAGGGAATCAAACACCATTTCGACGACAAGGAAGAAGTGGAGAAGATATTCAATAAGTGCAAGTAATATCAACAGACAAACAAGTAACCCCATGCTCTACCATCTGTCACAACTGCTCGACAATCTAGATCTGCCAGGATCAGGGATGTGGACATATATATCCTTCCGTTCACTGCTAGCGCTCATGCTCTCGTTGGTCATTTCAATGACTGCCGGGAAAGGCTTTATTACCTACATGAAACGCAAGAGATACATTGAAAACGCACGTGATGCTGAAACTGACCCATACGGTGTGCAAAAGAAAGGCACACCGTCAATGGGTGGCGTTGTCATTGTCGGATCTGTAGTTATACCTACTGTCTTGTTGGGCAAACTCGACAACATATACATCAACCTGCTGCTGATTACCATCCTATGGTTCGGGATACTCGGTTTCATCGATGACTACATCAAGTTGAAGGGCAATAAAGACGGCATGAAGCCACGTGTAAAGTTACTGGGGCAACTGGTTCTCGGAACAGTCGTAGGAGTCGCATTATGGCTGTCACCACAGGCGGTAGTGAGGGAGAATGTGATGATTGAAAACGGTGAAGCAACAGGGATTGTCTACCACAAAAGTGAAATGAGGAAATCCACAGTAACTACAGTGCCGTTTATGAAAAACAATAATCTTGACTACTACGAAGCATTCAGTTGGATTAAGGATGGGAAGACCAAGAGAGCATGCGGATGGATACTGTTCATCCTAGTAACCACATTTGTAATCACAGCCGTATCCAACGGAGCGAACCTAAACGACGGGATGGACGGTATGTGCGCTGGCAACTCCGCCATTATCGGTACTGCATTGGGCATATTGGCATACGTGTCGGGACATATACACTACGCCAGTTATCTGAACGTGATGTACATCCCTGGATCCGAAGAAATCGTGGTGTTCCTATGCGCCTTTGTAGGTGCGCTTATCGGATTTCTGTGGTACAACAGCTACCCCGCCAAGGTTTTTATGGGGGATACTGGCAGCCTTGCTATCGGTGGAGTCATCGCAGTGACCGCTGTGATAATACATAAGGAGCTGCTTGTTCCCATACTCTGCGGTATCTTCCTCGTAGAGAGCATATCAGTAATACTACAAGTGTGGTATGCGAAATTGGGCAACCGTAAAGGCATAAAACAAAGAGTGTTCAAGCGAGCCCCGATACACGACCATTTTCGGGTATTGCACAGTCAGCTACTTCCAGACTGCAAATACATTGTCACACGCCCAACTACGGTGTTGCACGAAAACATGATAACCATCCGTTTCTGGATAATAACCATTCTGTTGGCAGCAATAACGATAATAACATTAAAGATAAGATAATGAAAAGGATAGTCATTCTAGGAGCTGGAGAGAGCGGTGCCGGTGCTGCCGTTTTAGCCAAGATGAAAGGATTCGAAGTCTTCGTGTCCGACACATCTGCCATCAAGGACAAATATAAGGAGCAACTCACGAATTACGACATCCCATGGGAGGAGGGACACCATACCGATGGACTCATCCTCAATGCCGATGAGATAATCAAAAGTCCAGGCATCCCTGAGAATGCACCGATGATCAAGAAAATAAAGGCAAAGGGGATACCTGTAATCTCAGAGATAGAGTTTGCAGGTAGATATACTGACGCACAAATGATTTGCATCACTGGTTCCAACGGCAAGACCACAACAACCTCACTCATCTACCATATTCTAAAGAATGCAGGTTACAACGTTGGTTTAGCAGGCAATATAGGCAGAAGTCTCGCACTGCAAGTAGCAACTGAAAAGTACGATTATTACGTAATCGAATTGAGTAGTTTCCAATTGGACAACATGTATAAGTTCAAGGCCAACATAGCCATTCTGCTCAACATAACCCCAGACCATCTCGACCGCTATGACTTCAAGATGCAGAACTATGTGGATGCAAAGATGCGCATCACACAGAATCAGACAGAGGACGATGCATTCATCTTTTGGAATGACGACCCAATCGTAAAGGCAGAGATGCAGAAGTATGATCTCAAGTCACAACTGTATCCATTCTCTGAGCTGAAGGGGAACGGAGCCATCGCCTATGCAGAAGACTGTAAGTTCGTCATAGAGCAACCAAAACCATTCAACATGGAACTGGACGAACTGGCACTGACTGGCAAACATAACTTGTACAACTCTCTTGCAGCTGGAATAGCCGCCAACATAGCAGGGATAAGCAGCGAGCAACTGAGAGAGAGCCTGTCTAACTTCGCGGGTGTGGAACACCGTCTGGAGAAAGTATGTCGGGTACGAGGCATCGACTTCGTGAATGACTCGAAAGCAACGAACGTAAATGCCTGTTGGTACGCTCTTGAAAGCATGAAACAACCGACAGTACTCATCCTCGGTGGAATAGACAAGGGCAACGACTACTCGGAAATCTATGACCTCGTCCGTGAGAAATGCGTGGGACTAGTGTTCCTCGGTGTAGACAACAAAAAACTACACGACAACTTCGACTCTTTCGGGCTTCCGATTGTGGATGTCACAAGCATGAAAGATTGTGTCAACGAGTGCTATAAGATGGCGCATGACGGTGATTGTGTCTTACTCAGTCCGTGTTGTGCCAGCTTCGACTTGTTCAAAAACATGGAGGACAGGGGCGAACAATTCAAGACATACGTCAGAGAACTCTGACTTGAAAGCGGAACAAACATATAAGTAAACTACAGACCACTTCATAACAAACGACGACATGCTTAAGGTAATCAGCAACAACCTGTTCAAGGGAGACAAAGGTATATGGATGATCTTTTTCTTCTTGTGCATGATCTCTCTCGTGGAGATATACAGTGCGTCCAGTTCCCTCACCTACTCCAAGGGAAACCACTGGGACCCGATGATAAGACAGGCAGGTTTTCTGTTTGCCGGACTTATCATAATACTCGTAGTACACCGGATTCCGTGCAAGTACTTCAAACTGTTTCCTCTATTCATGCTGCCCACATCGGTCATACTGCTTCTATATGCGTTGTTCTTTGGCGGCACTATCAACGATGGCAACAGATGGATTGACATGGGTTTCCTCTCGTTCCAACCGTCGGAGGTGGCTAAGGCAGCTCTGATTATGACACTGGCTGCAATATTGTCGAAGACACAGAACGAGGAGGTCGTGAAGAGCAGAAAGGGAACAAAAGTGGTTGTGATGGCGACAAAGGGCGGCTATAACAAACCTTTTAAGATATGCAGTATCTTAACTGTCTGCATCTGCGGCCTCATCTTCTCGGAAAACCTATCCACTGCCATGATTCTGTTTGCCGTGGCTGTTGTGATGATGTATATAGGCAATATTCCCCACAAACTTATGTTCAAGGGGCTACTATCCGTAGGTCTGTTGGGAGCCGTGGCTGCCACACTGTTGCTCATTACTCCAGACGAGACGCTGAACAAGGTTGGAGGGCGTACACTAACATGGAAGCACCGCCTTGAGAAAAAACTGAACATCCAGACTGAAAGCGACAAACTAGAAGAGAACGAAGACAATGAATACAAATTGTCTGAGGACTGGCAGGTTGGCAATGCCAATATTGCAATTGCGAACTCCAATATCATCGGACTGGGACCGGGGAACTCAATACAACGCGACTTTTTGGCACACGCTGAATCCGACTTTATCTATTCAATTATCGTGGAAGAGACTGGCATCGGAGGTGCTATAGCCGTGATATTCCTTTATATAGCCTTGCTGATAAGAGTAAGCAAGATTGCAAAGAAATGTGACAAGTTCTTCCCTGCGTTCCTCGTGATGGGCTTCGGTATCATGCTGGTGCTTCAAGCTCTGATAAACATGGGGGTGGCAGTAAGCATGTTGCCTGTCACGGGACAGCCACTGCCACTGATAAGCAAAGGAGGCACGTCTATCATCATCACGTGCTTCTACTTCGGAGTCATACTGAGCATCAGCCGTTATGCAGAGAAGGTGAGCGAGACACCAGAGAGTCCGGCTGAACCGATCAGTCCGAACGAGACAGACGAATATTTCAGCAGTACAGGAATACAATGACGATAAACAAGAAAAGAAAATCAGCACAATCATGAAAGAATTGAGAGTGATAGTAAGCGGAGGCGGTACAGGAGGACATATATTCCCTGCCATCGCCATTGCAAACGAGATAAAAGTACTCTGTCCACAGGCAAGTATTCTGTTTGTCGGAGCAAATGGACGTATGGAGATGCAAAGAGTACCGGATGCAGGATACAGAATCATCGGACTGCCTATCGAGGGCTTTAACAGAAAGAACCCATTCAAGAACATAAAGGTACTGCTGGATATCCTCAGAAGTCAATGGATGGCACGCAAGGTCATCAAAGAGTTCAAGCCACAGGTTGTAGTCGGTGTGGGTGGGTTCGCCAGCGGACCGACATTGAACACAGCTGCAAAGATGGGAATACCTACACTTATACAGGAACAGAATTCATATGCTGGTGTCACCAACAAATTGCTCGCCAAGTCTGCAAGTCGCATCTGCGTCGCTTATGATGGTATGGAGCGATTCTTCCCTGCCGATAAAATCATCATGACAGGCAACCCTGTGCGTCAGACACTACTGAACAGCAGTATAACACAGAGCGAGGCCCTCGAAAAGTTCCACATGAAGACGGGATACCCGACTATCCTCATTATCGGAGGTAGCCTCGGGGCGAGGACACTGAACGAGAGCGTTCTCGGCAAACTCGACACCATACAGAATTCGGGCGTCCAGATTATTTGGCAAACAGGCAAGTTCTATAGCCAGCATATCGCGGAAACACTTGCGCAGCACCCTAAAGTGGCAAATCTGTCAGTCATGGATTTCATATCCGACATGCCGTCGGCATACGCCGCAGCAGATCTGGTGGTGTCAAGAGCTGGTGCAAGCAGTATCAGCGAATTGTGTCTGCTTGGAAAGCCTTGCATATTAGTACCGTCACCCAACGTGGCAGAAGACCATCAGACAAAGAACGCCAAGTCTCTGTCGAACAAGGAAGCAGCCATCCTAATCACCGATGCGGAAGCACCAGCCAAGTTGATTGACAGTGCGATATCCGTAGTGCAGGACAAGAACAGGCTGGAACTGCTGAGTACCAACATAAAAAAACTTGCCATTGCGGATTCGGCAAATAGAATTGCAAAGGAAGTACTAAAACTCGCTAAAGCATAAAGATATGGACAATAAACTGAAGTCAATATATTTCGAAGGGGCTGGCGGTATCGGCATGAGTGCCCTTGAACGGTTCTTCCTCTCAAAAGGGTTCAATGTGGGAGGGTACGACAAAACACCAAGTGAACTGACAGAGAAACTGATTGAAGAGGGTGTGCAGATTCACTACGATGACAATGTCGGTTCAGTTCCATCATGTTTCAAGGACAAGGACTCTACCCTCGTTGTCTACACACCAGCCATACCTGAGACGAACAAAGAGCTAACATTCTTCAAGGAACAGGGATTCAAGGTACAGAAACGCGCACAAGTCCTTGGTTTCATCACCCAGTCACACAAAGGATTATGCGTGGCGGGTACACATGGGAAGACAACTACATCGACCATGACCGCACATATCCTACACCATTCACACATTGGCTGCAACGCATTCTTGGGTGGCATATCAAAAAACTACGGAACTAACTATATACTGTCAGAGACAAGTGACTATGTGGTGATAGAAGCCGATGAATTCGACAGGTCATTCCACTGGTTGCGTCCGTACATGTCAGTCATCACTGCCACGGACCCTGACCACCTCGACATCTACGGTACAAAAGAGGCATACATAGAAAGTTTCGAACACTACACATCCCTAATCCAGCCGGGAGGTGCACTGATTATACACAAAGGATTGGAAATGAAGCCCCAGGTACAGGATGGCGTAAGGATTTATGAATACTCACGAAATGAAGGCGACTTCCACGCAGACAACATACGCATTGGAGGCGGTGAAATCATTTTCGACTTCGTGACACCTGACTCTGTAATCAAAGACATACAATTGGGTGTTCCTGTAAGCGTCAACATTGAAAACGGTGTCGCGGCAATGGCTCTTGCATGGCTGAACGGAGTGGACGAAGACGAAATACGAGACAGCATGAAGACATTCAGAGGTGTTGACCGTCGGTTTGATTTCAAGATAAAGAACGATAAAACCGTCTTCTTAAGTGACTATGCACACCACCCAAAAGAGATAACGCAAAGTGTCAAGTCCATAAGAGAATTGTATCCCGACAAGAAAATTGCAGCAATCTTCCAACCACATCTGTACACACGTACTAGAGACTTCTACAAGGACTTCGCCCAAAGCCTATCACTGCTGGACAGCGTGTTCATTTGCGATATCTACCCAGCACGCGAACAGCCCATACCAGGCGTGACAAGCAAACTGATATATGACAACCTGCGACCAGACATCGAACGCCACCTCATCCATAAGGAAGACGTACTGGACATTGCACGAAAAGGAGATTTCGACGTACTCATTGTACTGGGTGCAGGTGATATCGACAATTATGTACCACAGATAGCTAAAATACTGGAAGAATGCAGATAACTAAAGGCATAAGGATTATCTGTGTGGCAATACTTGCTTTAAGTGTTGCCGCATACATCGTATATGCCATGGTACTATCTGCTGAGAGGAATGATAATGACAAGTGTGGCGGCATCGAACTGAACATCGAGAAGAATAGTCATTCTGGCTTCATCACATCCGACATTGTTGAGAACGACTTGCGCAATGCCAACATACTACCTACGGGCAGACCGATGTGCGACATCAGTACGGGACAAATAGAACGGACACTGAGGAAGAATGAGTTCGTGGAAAAGATTGAGTGCTACAAGACATCCAACAACAAGGTGGCCATAGACATCACCGAGTGCACTCCTGTCATATATCTCCTCCCTGACAATGGAGAGGGATATTATGTAGACAAATACGGCAAGGTGATAACCACGGACGCTTATCCAGTCAACATGCCGGTTGCCACTGGCAAGTTTTCACAGAACTATGCTAGAAAACGTCTCTCACACCTTGGCGTATACTTGCTCAACAACCCATTCTGGAACAACCAGATTGAACAGATTCATGTCTCTGTCAATTCAGACAGAGAATACGTTATAGACCTCATACCGCGAGTCGGCAACCATATCATACACTTGGGGACACTAGAGAAGTTTCAAGACAAGCTAAAACGGCTAATGGCGTTCTACCAGCAAGCCATCACAAAAGTAGGTTGGACCAAATATTCAGTTATCGACCTGGAATATGAAGGACAGATTATTTGTAAAAAACAAAAAAACTAAAGACATATGGGAGAACAGGATTCTATAATCGTCGCTATCGAATTGGGGTCATCGAAAATCTGCGGCATTGCAGGAAAGATGAAGGACGGCAACATGCAGATACTGGCTTATGCTGAAGACAAAACCAGCGACTGCATCAAACGTGGAGTTGTTTATAATATCGAAAAAACAACCCAAAGTATAAAGAACGTAATCAACAAGTTGGAGGCGACCTTGAAGATGAAGATAAGCCGTACATACATAGGTATTGGCGGTCAATCCGTACGTTCCGTAAAGAACTTCGTCAAGAGGGATATGTTGACACCCACTTACATCACTCAGGCGCATATAGACAGCATTACCGACGAAAGTCACGATGTGTCTGACGATGAATACGAACTCATCGGTTATTATGTACAGGGATTCACCGTTGACGGCAATCTAGTGGCTGACCCTGTCGGTATTATGGGAACAATTGTAGAAGGAGAGTTCCTCAATATCATCGCAAACAAGAGACTGAGGAAGAATATAAAAACAAGCTTCGAAAATCTGGGACTAGACATAGCCGATTACCACCTGTCCTCGTTTGAACTTGCAAACAACGTGTTGACCGACACGGAAAAACGTACTGGAACGGCATTGATTGACCTCGGAGCTGGGACAACTACCATTGTGGTACTAAAGAGTAACATAATACGACAGATAATAACACTTCCCCTTGGTGTCAACAATATCAAGCAAGACCTTTGCGAACTGCAAATAGAGCAAAACGAGGCGGAGCAACTGCTGCTCACCTACGGAGACGCTATGGCAGAGAACATACCGGGCAACGGGGATGAAGACCAAACCCCACTGTACACCACCTCAGACGGCCGCTCCATCGAGATAACCACCATACAGGAGATTATTAGGGCAAGACTACAGGAAATCTTGATAAACGTAGACAAGCAAATGCACAACTCAGACTATGCTGACAGGCTATTGGGCGGTGTCGTCATCACCGGTGGTGGTGCCAACATCAGGAATATCGACAAGGCATGTCTGTCGATGTTGAATGCCGACAAGGTCAGAATCGCAAAGAAGGTCATACCACAAATTGTGAAGAACAGCAATATCACGTCACTATCACTGGAGAACCCAGCAAGCTGTGCCGTCATATCGTTGTTGCTGTCAGGCGAAGAGAACTGCACGGAAAGCGGATACAATGGGTTGGAAATCTTCGGGGAGAACGACAAGCCAAAGGACAGTATTCAGAAAGAGGCGGCATCACGAATCCAGAAGGAAGAGGACGAAGCGTTGGCGTTCATCGAGGAGACCAAGACCAAACTGAGGGATGCCATCATCAAACTGCAGAAATCGACCTCCGACATAACGGTGGACGATGCCAACAGGGGACTCAAGAACATTGCGAGGCAGAACCTCACCGCAGCCGAGACGATCATCACCGAAGACTACAACAAATACAAGGACATACTGGTCGGCAAGGACAAGTACAACCAATCGCTCAGGGAAGCGGACGACCTCATAACCAAGTGCGATGAAGAGAGCTACAAGCTGAAGGAACTGCTCAAGGCATCCGAGAAAAGGAACAGCACATGGGGCAAGATTGGACGATGGATTGATGATTTACTAAAAGAATAACGTAACCACTTAATCAGGCAACTATATGGATGTAGAATTCACATTCCCACAGCAAGGGACTAATATAATAAAGGTCATAGGTGTAGGCGGCGGCGGATGCAATGCAGTCAACAACATGTTCAACAAAGGTATTCAT
The DNA here is from genome assembly GCA_963626085.1 of Alistipes ihumii. Taxonomy (GTDB): domain Bacteria; phylum Bacteroidota; class Bacteroidia; order Bacteroidales; family Bacteroidaceae; genus Colivivens. The sequence continues at coordinate 54,820 of CAVFVJ010000033.1, forward strand.
GACGTGTCGTTCATCGTGTGCAACACCGACAAGAAAGCTCTCGACGACTCGCCCGTGCCGTCCAAGCTGCAACTGGGCAAGGAGGGACTGGGTGCTGGTAACAAGCCAGAAGCCGGAAGGAAAGCAGCAGAGGAATCGCTCGACAGTATAAAGGACACGCTCAACGACGGCACCAAGATGGTATTCATCACTGCTGGAATGGGTGGCGGAACCGGTACTGGTGCCGCACCTATCATAGCCAAGACAGCCAAAGAGATGGGCATCTTGACGGTCGGAATCGTGACCATCCCGTTCCGTTGGGAGGGAATCATAAAGATTGACAAGGCTTTGGACGGTGTGGAGGAGATGAGTAAAAACGTGGATGCGCTGCTGGTCATCAACAACGAGCGTCTGAGGGAGATATATCCCGAACTAACCGTGCTCGATGCCTTTGCCAAGGCCGACGACACACTGTGCAACGCAGCACGCAGCATAGCCGAAATCATCACTATGCACGGAATCATCAACCTTGACTTCAACGATGTCAAGACCGTGTTGCAGGACGGCGGTGTGGCTATCATGAGCACCGGTTACGGGAGTGGCGACAGCCGAATCACCAAAGCACTGGAAGATGCGCTGCACTCACCTCTGCTCAACAACAACGACATATACAACTCCAAGAAGTTCCTTCTGCACATATCCTTCTGCAGCGACGAGAAAGGAGGTACACAGAGTCTGATGATGGACGAGATGGGCGAAATCAACGACTTCATGAACAAGATGAGAACAGCCGACATCGTGGAGACCAAATGGGGTCTGTCCGTTGACCCGTCACTACAAGAGAAGGTGAAAGTCACCATCCTCGCCACCGGCTTCGGGGTACAGAACATCAATTCCGACGAGATGTCCAACCGTATCGAGAAGCGTAGGAAGGACGAGCGCAAGAGAGAGGCGGAGAAGACCGAGGAGGAAATCGAGAAGGAGATACGCCGCAACAACATCTATGACATGAACAACAGCAGTGCGAAGAAGTCCACATACTGTTATAAGTTCAGGGACGAGGATCTCGACAATGATGATGTCATCAGCATGGTGGAGGCATCCCCTACCTACAAGCGCAAGCGTGACGACATAAGGCAGATTACCGAACGCTCCAACATGGTAAAGCACTGAAGAACAGCACAGCCGCAGGAGCAAGCGGCACAGAACAAGGCAGGAGGCAAACACCCGTGACGGGCTGTTTGCCTCCTGCCTGTTTATGGAGTCAACGGACTGTCAGAATGCAACGTTGAATCCGAGGTTCACGCTCATGTTGGAGCTGAGCGGAATGTATTCCTTGCTGGTTTTGCCGAGTATATGGTCCATTCCTATGAACACGTTGACACCCTTCGGATGGAAGTTAGCAACCCATCCAATGCTGGCAGTATAGCTGTTGAGTGCGAAGTTAACGCCACCGTCAATCCACTTGAGTGGTGCCACATTTGCACTCACACGGCATTCAGTCCATGAATACTTGCCATTGATGCGTGTAGAACTGAGGAGACCGAACTTTAAGCTGCGGTAAGAAGGGAGAGTGTATTCACATCCAGCGTTCAGTGTGGCACCGATGCCTGTAGTGCGACCGCCCTTGTCACCCTCGTCAGAAAGGTTGGCGAAGTCTGCCAACTGGTCGGAATACTTATCCGCTTGGTTGCCAAGCGTATTGTCCTTCGTGTTGCCATTTGCGTCCTCGTCTTTCACAGCCACATCATGGAAACCGCTGAACTCAAAGCTTTTCTGTCTGTTGACCGCCTGCATATTATTCGACCAGCCAATGAAACCAAGGTCCACCAAGGCTGCGCTGACTGTGAAGTCATCGTTTATCTTGTACACGCCTCCGAGGTCTACTGCCAAGCCGAAGCCACCGAGTCCGGCACCGTCAACATCAACGTCGTTCACGTATTTGTACGTGCCCTTGTCCGCCTGTTTGTACTCCTTCTCTTCCTCTACGTACGTAAAGCCTTTGAGTGACACATTAGACTTGGCATCACCAGAAACCGTCCATGAGTCCTCCGACGACAAGTCGGCACGCATATCCGTCATTTGTATGTCTGCCCTTGCGACACCGAAGAGGAACTTAACCTTTGCACCCACACGCAACTTTTCGTTGATATCGCGTGAGTGACCGAATGCCAATTGCACGAACGACTGCGCATGCACGTCGATGTCGCCTATGTCGTATGTCCTGTTCCCTGTGTTCCTCGCAAACTCGAACAGACCGTAAGGCAACACTGCACCGACATTGGTACGCGTGTCGATGGAAACGGTGCTGTATCCACCGAACGACTTGAAACCTGCGGACAGAATGGTGATGTCCACGTCGGCATTGATTCTGTTGTTGCCTTTGTTGAATCCGCTCAAGGCATCCGAAGTCGACAGGTACGGGTTCATGAACGTTGTTTTCTTCTTGTCACTGTCCATTCCGTAGCGTGGATTATCGAACAACACATCTCCCAGGCCGAAATTTCCGCTCGTCTTGATATTGATGTTTCCCAATGTAGGCAGTGACACGTAGTTCTGTTCATTACCGAAAGCTGGGTTCAGGTTATGACGGAACTTGTAGTCGTCGACGAAATAGGCGGAGTTGAGTCCCTGTGCCATCACTTGACCGCATACAGCGGCAAGGGACATGGCCAATATATATTTCAATGATCGTTTCATAACGTAAGGCTGTTTTTGTTAGTTAAGGTCTGCAATAATTTTACCAATCACTTTTACTTTGAGGTCACGCACGAGAAGCGTATGGTTGTAGGCGTTGATGGTCTGGCCCACAATACTCGGTGACCCATCCTCGTCTGACATTGCCTCTACCTTGAATATCAGTCCGTCTGTCGTCTTGAGCGTGCCCTTCTCCAATTCCTTCACCGTTACCACTATAGGTGTAGTGACCGCGGTCTCGCCATCGGCAGACGGACGCAACGTCCTGTCGACAGTGACCGATATGCGGTCGGAACTGATTTCCCTGCCCTTTTCATCGATAGCAAAGGCTGTAACCTTCAAGTATATCGGTATCTTGTTCTCGATATTGGCTGTCGCCTGCAGATATGAACCCTCCATAAAGTCAAGATCCTCAATGTCGTCGTGCCATCCGTCAACAGTATCACGGAACACAATCACAGCACCTTCGTCAAAGGCCAAAGGAGCAGTGAAAGAATAGCTCGGGGCGACAGTGTATTCCTTGCCGAGTTCTATGTCGCTGACTTTGGAGTCATCGGCTGACGCATTTGCGTGGAAGTATATGCGATGGGGTATCTTCTTCAGCACATCAGACAGATTGCTCACCTCATACACTCCATCATAATCATCTCCGTCTATCTCGTCTGGATACTTGCAGATGCATATCTTAGTAGTGGAGTTGGGGTTGATGGTCATCTCAGGCACTTCCACCTCAGCGATTAGAGTGCCGTCCTCGTCCACTGACTCAATCGAGCCTGAGATAAGTCCCGAAACATTCATGTCACTGGCAATCGTCAAACTGATGGCAGGATTGTACAGTGCCACATGCACGTCATCGCCCTTCAAGAAGTCAGGTACGCTGTTTATCTCTATGCTGCCCAGGTCATCCAAGTCTATCGTCGGTGCAAACATGCCAGTCGCACCGGTTATCGTCATAGATTCCATGTTCATGTTGCTGGAGAGGTAGTAGTCGGACGCAGGAGAAGATATAGCCTCTGTGTTTATCTCGGATACAGCAAGCTCCACCGTCACAACACCGTCAAGTGTCACTTTACCATCACTGAACACAAGAGTGTTGCCCTCCGTGTCATCGGCGGTGAAGTCCAGCTCCGTCACTGTAGCATCAATCGTAATGCTGCTGGCTGTGCTCACATTGGTGAAGGTTATCGAGTGTCCGTCCGTCTCATACTTGGCAGGACTGGTCTTGTTGACCTTCAGCGCCATGAAATTAGGCAACTTCACTGTCATTCTGTCGAACTTTGATATACAGCCGCTCAGTGCCGGAGAAATATTGACTGTGATAGACACCTCTGTATCTATAGTAGCCTTCTGCAGGTCTTTTATCTCGTCTGGGGTCTCACCAGTGTACTTGAAACGTGTTACTACACCACTGACTGTCTTCTCTGCAATCTTTATACGCTTGGTCGTGCTGGTAGGAACCCACGAGGCCACATTCACATACAGGTTCTCTGACTCCGAACTATGCTCTCTGACATTCACCTTATCGACGCATGGATGGGCAGGGTCGATAGATGCACCTGCCTTACTGATGACATAGTCACCGTTAGGGAGGATTTCAACGATGTCACTGTTTTCCAAGTCCAGAACATCATCCAGCATAATATTCTCGGTGCTGCTGACAGGCAATACCAAACTGTCACTACCCACGCCAACAGTCAAGTCCACACCTGACAAATCATAGTCATTGTCAGCACAACCCGTTCCAAGAACCGTTGCTCCAGCAGCGAGCAACAGAGTCCAGGTTTTCATTACTTTGTTTCTTGTTCCCATAAAAAATATTTTCTTGATATATGATTAATCCATATATTAGCGCACGGGATGCCCTTATCCAACCATCAGCCCATGCATTTTCCGCAAATTTATAAAATTTAATCTAAGCAACAATCAAAAACAAAGGAAATTTGAATTTAACTCATGTAAACGTCATTATTTCGAGGGCTTTTACGCAAAAGTACAAATGGGAAAGGCAAATCTTACAGAGAACATACTTGGTGTTTCTACATGAACGACAAAGATTCCGTTGTAATGCACTTGACAAACGGCAAAACTTGAATAAAATAGCAAAAAGGCAATGGAGAACGAAATATAACGCAGAAAAGTTTGTGTAGTAACTTTAATTTCACTACTTTTGCTTACAATTTACTATAAAACTACAGAACATCATGGTAAAATTAGATTTGTTAGACAAGAAGATATTGGAACTTATCTCTGTTAATGCGCGCAAGCCTTTCAAGGATGTAGCTGCCGAATGTGGCGTATCACGCGCAGCCATACATCAAAGAGTACAGAAACTGATTGAATCGGGAGTCATCACTGGTTCGGGCTTTTATGTAAACCCTGAAAAGCTTGGGTACACCACATGTACCTTCGTTGGTATAAGAATTGAGAAAGGTGTACTTTACAAGAAGGTAATTGAGGAAATAAAGAAGATTCCGGAAGTAGTGGAATGCCACTGCACCACTGGTCAGTACTACATCTTCGTCAAGATGTATGCCAAGGACAACAACCAGTTGATGGAGTTGCTCAGCGACAAGATCCAGACCATCACCGGGGTGGACTCTACAGAGACTCTGATATCCCTCGACCAAACCATCAAGCGTCAGGTTCCTATCAACATCAGACGATAGACAACCCGAAAGAATGTATCTCGGAGGTTTATTAATTGGTATATGTACGTTTCTCATTATCGGAGTGTTCCACCCGATAGTGATAAAGACAGAATACTATACAGGTACTAGACTCTGGTGGGTGTTTCTAGTGTGTGGAATTACAGGCATCATCGCCTCGTTGTTTGTTGCAAACACTTTTTGGGCATCGCTGCTTGGAGTCTTCTCGTTCTCTTGCCTTTGGAGCATCAAGGAACTGTTTGAACAAGAGAACCGTGTGAGGAAAGGTTGGTTTCCTAAGAATCCCAAACGGACATATAAATTCTGAATACCGGACTGCCGCAACGACATAAACATAATAATGTGTGCTTGAAATGAATACCGTCAGGCACACATTATTATATCGTAGCGACGCCACCACATTATTGTCGAACTATGGTGGTTTTACCCACTTGTCTAGCTCCTTTTATGAGAAGAGCCTTATTGACAGTCTTTTCTTTCCAATCAGCTAATTCACTTATAATCTTCCGCTTAAGCATATTCCTTCAACTTTTTGCCAATAATATGAGGGCAAAGTTACAACTTTTTGCCAGCTTTTCACTCGTAAAATTACAACTTTTCGCCAATAAGTTTTATAGGTTTCAGTCAACATTCATAACCGTCACGACAAACATACAGAGCCAGACAAACAACTTTTTAATCCTGCAGCATCTTGATTTGAAGCTTTTTTCATATCTTTGTCTCCGATTACTGAAACGACTGACATGAAAATCTCGTTAACACGCAAAGCCAAAACAAAAAACCGGAAGCAGAAAGATCACGCGCTTAACATCCTGCTGCTGAAGATTGCCATAATCATATTCACCACCGCAGTCATCGTGTACTTCCTGCCACGTACCAGCGGATTCAACTACTCATACGAGTTGAACCAGCCATGGCACTATGGCACGATGATTTCAACGCAGAAGTTCAACATCCAGATGAGCGACTCCACCCTGGAGTTGAAGCGCGACAGTATCGCTCGGTCCTTCATGCCTTACTTCAACCGGAACACAGACACTGAGACATCCGTAAGACACCGACTAGATACACTCGAATGCGGGCACCACATGAAACAGCACATCATTGAGATGTTCGACAGCGTCTACCAACATGGAGTAATGAAAAGTTCTGACTATGACAGTCTAAAGGCTGTAGGCACAACCCACATACGTATCATACAGGATAACCATGCATCTGTAGTCCCAATAGAGCAAATAACAACGCTGCACGATGCTTACCGTTTCATCGTACATCACGACGAGCAGACATACTCTGCATCTGAGATAAGCAGGCTGGACATCAACACGATCCTCACAGAAAACTTGCAGTACGAACCGATGAAATCGGGAGAGGAGTTGCAAAGTGAATATGATGCGGTGACATCGAATATGGGTTTCGTTCGGGTAAACGAGAAAATCGTAGACAGAGGAGAACTGGTGACAGGGGAAATTTACCAGAAGTTAAAATCGTATGAGGCAGTACTGGAAAAGCAAAAGAACGACAGCGACACCTCTGCAATGCTCATATGGGGACAAGTGGCTATCGTGGCATTCATCATATCTATGATGATTGCATACCTGTCAGTCTTCCGCCCAGACTACCTTGAAAACAAACGGAGTGCCATACTATTGTTTTCCCTTGTAGCTCTGTTCAGTGTGATGGCATCATTGATGGTTGCAAGGCATATCCTCCATGTGTTTATCCTACCCTGCTGCATGGTGCCGATTATCATACGTGTGTTCATGGACTCACGCACGGCTCTCACCTTCCATGTCTGTATGGTGCTACTCATATCACTTGCGCTCACCAACCAGTATGAGTTCATCATCTTCCAGGTAATTACTGGCTTCATGGTCATACTGAACCTGCGTGAACTGAACCAACGGTCCCAAATAATCCATACAGCAATAATAACGACTCTCACCTACTGTGCGATATACACAGCGTATGAGTTTTCGGCTGGTGCGGTAGTCAGTGACCTCGACAGACGCATCTACATCTACTTCTGCATCAACGGACTGCTTCTGCTCTTCACCTATCCATTGTTCTGGGTCATGGAGAAAGTGTTCGGGTTCATAAGCGACGTGACACTCATAGAATTGTCAAACATCAACAATCCACTTCTTCAGAAGATGTCAGAAGAAGCCCCCGGTACGTTCCAGCACTCCATGCAAGTGGCGAACTTGGCATCCGAGGTAGCAAAGAAGATCGGCGCAAATCCACAACTCGTCAGGACTGGTGCATTGTACCATGACATCGGAAAACTGGAACGTCCAGTCTTCTTTACCGAGAATCAGGCAGGAGGCAACCCACACAAACATCTTAGCCCTATAAAAAGTGCGGAGGTCATCATCTCACACGTCACCAACGGACTGGCTCTCGCAGAGAAGAACAACCTGCCGGAACAGATTAAAGGGTTTATCCGCACACACCATGGACTTGGCAAGACTAAGTACTTCCTCATAACCTACAAGAACGAACATCCAGACGAGGAAATAGACGAGAGTCTGTTCCAATACCCTGGACCCAACCCACAAACAAAGGAACAGGCTATACTCATGATGGCAGATGCCGTTGAAGCCGCATCACGCAGTCTGAAGGAATACACTGAGGAGGCTATCAGCAACATGGTTGAGACCATCGTGGACGGTCAGGTGAAAGAGGGATTCCTCAAGGATTGCCCGATAACCTTCAAGGACATCACAGATGCCAAAGAGATATTCAAGGAGAGATTGAAAACTATCTACCACACACGTATCTCATACCCGGAACTGAACAAAAGTACCAGTACGGACAATAAAAAGGCGAGCAATCAGTTACATTAGTTAATGAAAAGGCTAATTCCCATAATCCTCACAGTTCTTGGACTGACCAGCCAGCCTGTCCAAGCTCAGTGGGATGTGCAGTACTCTGACTTCACCACACTGAAGTCGTTCTACAACCCCGCTGTAGCCGGTACAGAAGGATTGCTGGACGTGTCCTTCGCCTACTCGCTACAGATGGCAGGATACGACAACGCTCCACGCACCATGTACGCTGGAGCCAGTATGCCAGTCTATTTTCTTAGTCCACGCCATGGTGCCGGCATCAGTATGCTGAGCGATGAGCTGGGTATCTTCAAAACCACACAGATAGCACTGCAGTACGCCTACAACGTGAAGATAGGACAAAAGGGGAGACTGGCAATAGGTGTGCAGGGGGCGATGATGAGCGAGACCATCGATCCAGGTGACATGATACTGGAGGACGCAAGCGACCCAGCCTTCCCTACATCTTCAACAGACGGAAAGACACTTGACCTGGGAGCCGGGCTGTATTACTACAGTCCCAGGCTGTGGGTAGGACTGTCTGCACAGCACCTAATGTCACCCACCGTAAATATAGGAGAAAAGTACCAGCTCGACATCTCACGAGTGTTTTATTTCATGGCAGGAGGCAATATTAAAATAAAAAACACGTTATTATCTCTACAGCCAGCCTTGATGGTTCAATCTGATTTCCAGTCATGGAGAGAGGACATTCAATGCAAATGCACGTATGAATTCGAGTCAAGGCAGTTCTATGCTGGCATCGGTTACAGTCCGGACATCTCCGCCACAGTAATGATTGGAGGTTATTTCCATGGGATACAGTTGGGCTACTCATACCAGATGTATACCCAGGGTGTCGGACTGCAAAACGGGGCGCACGAAATAGTGCTGAGGTACAAGACAAACCTCGACTTGTTCAAGAAAGGAAAGAACCTACACAAGAGTGTCAGGTTCCTATAAGCAATACAAAAGGACACTAAGACATAAAATCGAGAGTAAGAGGATATATGAAAAAAGGATTTATAGCAGTAGGCATTCTGGTTCTATCATCCGTAGTCATATCATGCATGAGCAGCAGGAGCGGTAACACTGATGCCATGGGCGGAGAAGTGACAGGAGTTGGAGGGACCTCTATCCAAGAGCCTGCACCATACGGGATGGTACTCATCAAACGCGGTTCACTAAAGATGGGTACAGACAAGGTAGACAGCCTATGGGGTAAGAAAATGCCAGAAAGGGAAATCTCCGTAGATGCGTTTTGGATGGACGAGACAGAAGTGACCAATTCGAAATACCGACAGTTCGTGCAGTGGGTACGCGATTCCATCATTCGTGAGCGGCTCGCTGATGCTGGCTACGATGAATACAGGATTGAGGAAGACAAAAACGGAGACCCTGTAACACCACACTTGAACTGGGCAAAGCCATTGCCATGGAGGAATCCCGATGAGCAGGAGACAGAAATCCTGAATAGTGTCTACACGCACCATCCCTTCGATGGTTCGAAGATGTTGGATGCCAGCCAGATGAATTACCGCTATGAGACCTTCGACTATGCAATGGCGGCAAAACGCAAATACCGTCTTAATTCGGAGGAGAGGAACCTCAACACAGACGTGAAGACAGATCCCGATGAGGTTGTGATGATATCCAAAGATACCGCCTATATCGATGATGAGGGACGGATTCACCGTGAATCTATAACACGTCCCCTCTCCAGTATGTGGGACTTCGTGAACACCTACATAGTAAACGTTTATCCTGACACGACTTGTTGGATAAACGACTTCCAAAACGCAGAGAACGAGATATACATGCGTCTCTATTTCTGCCACCCCAACTACAACGAGTATCCTGTGGTGGGAGTCACCTGGGAACAGGCGAACGCCTATTGCAACTGGAGGACTGACTACCTCATCCGAGGACTCGGTGCCAATGCCAAGTTCATCCAGAGATACAGACTTCCGACCGAAGCGGAATGGGAGTATGCGGCACGTGGAAAGGACGGAAACGAGTTGCCGTGGGAAAACGAGGATGTAAAAAGTGACAAGGGGTGCTACTACGCCAACTTCAAGCCCGACCGTGGCAACTACACCAAGGACGGGAACTTGATAACATCTAAGGTGGGGATATACTCCGCCAACTCCAACGGACTTTATGACATGGCGGGAAATGCAGCGGAATGGACTTCCACTGTATATACCGAAGCCGGTATTCTGTCAATGAGCGACATGAACCCGACACTCACCTACAACGCAGCCATAGAAGACCCATACGCACTGAAGAGAAAGTCTGTCCGCGGAGGTTCATGGAAAGACCCAGAGAGCTTCATCAAGTCAGCTTGGCGTACATCCGAATATCAGAATGTCGGCAGGTCATTCATTGGATTCAGGTGTGTGAGAACACAAGTGGGCACTGCTACCAAACAGAAGAGATAAATCAACCGAGCACTATACAAAAACCATACATAAACGTTACTGAAGAATGGCTAAGAAGAAAAAGAATATAATATCCAGAATGCAAATCTGGATGGACAGCAGACCGGGACAGATGTTCCTGAACTACGCATACAGCTGGGGTGCGTCAATCGTCATCCTGGGCGCACTGTTCAAATTGACACATATAACAGGAGCAGACTTGATGCTGTTCCTTGGCATGGGAACGGAGGTCATCGTCTTCTTTCTCGCTGGATTTGAACGACCATACGATGAAGACAAGAGAGACAAGGCGGAAGAGAACACAAAGCCATGTGAGGCTGATGACACCGCAATCGCAAACAACGGAACGGTTATCATCAACGGAACGGTCTCAACAGAAGGCACTGTAGACCCAGCGCAACTGGCAGGTGCGATAGCTGCCTCTCCTGTCATGTCTACACAGTTTACAGGAATGACACCAGAAATGCAGGAAGCTACACAAACATACGTTGACCAACTGAGAGAACTCACAGAAACACTCAAGAAAGTGGCAGAACAGTCTGCGCGACTCACACGCGACTCAGAGGAGATGGAGAACATGAACCGCACACTCACTGGCATCAACCGCTTCTACGAAATGCAACTGCGTAGTGTCGGGACACAAAGTGCCACGATAGACAACGTGAACGAGCAGACTACCAAACTCGCGACCCAACTGGAGGAACTGAACAGGCTTTATGCAAGAATGGTAGAGGCACTTAAGGTGAATATGACAGGACCCATAACAAAGAGTGAATAATAACAGACATGGCAGTAAGAAAAAGGAAACTATCTCCACGTCAGAAAATGATCAATTTGATGTACGTCGTACTGATGGCAATGCTTGCGTTGAATATCAGTTCGGACGTGCTCAACGGGTTCTCGCTCGTCGACGAAGGACTCAACCGTACCAAGCAAAACGCCACGTCACAGAACGAGACTCTCTACAAGGCACTGGACGAGGCGATGAAGACCAACCCAGAGAAGACGCGCGAGTGGCATGAGAAAGCCCAGCTGTTACACTCTAAGTCGGACTCCTTATATCAGTTGGCGGAAAGTCTGAAATGGGACATCGTACATGATGCAGACGGAGATGATGGAGATATCCACAACATCAAAAATAAAGACAACCTGGAGGCTGCCACACATGTAATGCTCGCTCCTGGAATCGGCAAGGGCAAGAAACTGTATTTGACCATCAAATCATACAGGGATTACATCACTGAAATGATTAACGACCCGGGAATGAAAAAGATTGTCGCTGACAACCTGTCGACTGATGTACCGACAAAAGGGAAACTACTTGGGAAGAACTGGCAGGAATACATGTTTGAGAACACGCCTGCCATCGCTTCAGTCACACTTCTGTCTAAGTTGCAGAGTGACGTAAGAAGTGCGGAAGGAGTGGTTCTGCATCAGTTGGTATCAAACATCGACATCAAAGATGTAAGGGTGAACGAAATCAACGCCTACGTGATTCCCACATCACAGACAGTAGTCCGTGGTGGCAAGTTCTCCGCGCAGATTATTATGGCGGCTGTCGACACCACTGCACGCCCAGACATCTACATAGACAACACTCTGCTCAAATCGCATAACGGGCACTACGAGACCATCTGCAACTCAACAGGCGAGTTCACCCTCAAAGGGTATCTCATGATGCGCAACGGCAACGGAGAGACGATACGTAGGGAATTCGCCCAACCGTACACTGTGGTGGAGCCGACTGCCACCGTGTCCGCAACTATGATGAACATGCTTTATGCTGGCTACCAGAACCCTATCAGTGTCAGTGTACCTGGGATTCCAGCAAACAAGATAAACGCCACGATGACAGGCGGAACACTCACCAAGAAGGGTGACGGACAGTACATAGCTGTTCCATCCAAGGTAGGGGCAGACGCTGTCATCACAGTCACTGCGGAGAACGAAGGCAGACAACAGGAGATGGGCAAGTTCACCTTCCATGTGAGGAAACTGCCTGACCCGACAGCTTACATCAGCTACACAGACAAGGAAGGAACTGCCAGCAGATACAAAGGCGGAGTGCCGATAAGTGTCGCTGCCCTACTGAAAGCAGAAGGCATCAATGCAGCGATTGACGACGGACTGCTCGACATCGAGTTCAAGGTAACATCGTTCGAGGCAACATTCTTCGACGGAATGGGCAATGCCATACCTGAAGTGGCAAAATCAGCTGGTTTCACAGACCGTCAACGTGAGATGTTCCGCAAACTCAAGCGCGGCCGTAGGTTCTATATATCCCGCGTACACGCTGTGGGACCTGACGGCATAGAGCGTGTGTTGCCAACGGCAATGGAAGTGATAGTAAATTGACATGAACATTCGTTGATCATAAATACAAGAACAGATATGAAGAGAACGATAATAATAGCATTGTCAGGTTTGGCATTCGTCCTTACCGCAAGTGCGCAACCAGCCAAAAGCCGTGTAGCGGCAAACAAAGCGAAGTCTGAAGCCAAGACATCGGTACAGGCTACAAGCAGGGCAAGTCTGATGTTTCCAACATCGGTGAACATGCCTGAAGATGTAGTATGGCGGCGCGACCTGTACAGGGAACTGAACCTGAGACAGGATGAGAATGCTCCGTTGTATTACCCTATCGAACCGGTTGACGGACGCGTCAACCTGTTCACGTTGCTTTTCCAACTGCTTAATGAAGGCAAGATTCCTGCATACGTGTATGACATAAACGGCACTGAGAATTTCACTAAGGAAAACCGTATGCACTTCAAGGACATGCTCGACCGTTATGAGATTCCCTACGAGATAGAAGGAAACAGCATCAAAGTGGACCAAAGCAGAGTTCCGTCCGAGGAGGTGTTGAGCTACTTCGTCAAGGAAAGTAGTTACTTCGACCAAAATACAGCTACTTACCACAGCCGTGTCGTTGCCATCTGTCCGGTACTCCATAGAAATGCCGACATCTTCACCATGGATGATGAGGGAGGTAGCACCAAATACCCTTTGTTTTGGGTCAAGATAGACGATATAGAGTCATATCTGAGCCAACACATGGTCATGACCAGCAATATCAACAACGCGGCTACCATGTCGATGGCAGACTTCTTCGCCACCAATCAGTATAAGGGCAAGATATACATGACAACCAACATGCAGGGGAAATCGCTCGCACAGACTGCTGCCAGTGACTCCGCACTGGTCAAGGAACAGAAACTCATCGAGAAACAGATGAAGGACTTTGAGAAGAATATATGGTCCACTCCTATCGACTCAGCAGAACTGGCAAGGCGCGATTCCATTACAGCGGCTGAAGCAAACGCAAAGAAGGTGAAGAAAACGACGACAAGAACTTCCCGCACAACAGCCAGAAACACAAGCAAAGCGGAAAAGAGTACCAAAAGCAGTTCCTCTTCCGGAAGTAGCGCACCAAGAGTATCTGTGCGTCGGCAGAGACATTGAGTCGGGTTAAAGTGTCGTAGAGATAATAATAAAACATAAAAAGCATTCTTTTGCCACCTTATTATATATGTGGCAAAAATCTTTTTTGATACATTTGCAGCCCGAAAACTATAACAATAGAAAACGAAGATGCAGAAGAACCTTGTGATTGTAGAGTCTCCAGCAAAGGCTAAGACTCTCGAGAAGTTCCTTGGTAACGACTATAAGGTGATGTCGAGCTACGGTCATATACGTGATTTGAAGAAGAAAGGATTTGGGATAGATCTCGACAGTTTGGAGCCAGAGTATGAGATTCCTGACGAAAAGCAGGAACTGGTCAAGTCATTGAAGAAGAATGCAGAGGATGCCGGTACAGTATGGCTCGCATCCGATGAAGACCGTGAGGGGGAAGCTATATCATGGCATTTGGCACAAGTACTTGGACTGGACGTGGACAAGACCAAACGTATCGTGTTCCATGAGATAACGAAGAATGCCATACTCGATGCTATCAAACATCCACGTACCATTGATGTAAACCTCGTAAATGCGCAACAGGCACGACGTGTGCTCGACCGTATAGTAGGTTTCAAACTCTCACCTGTACTCTGGAGAAAACTTAAACCAGCACTGTCAGCAGGGCGTGTACAATCGGTGTCCGTCAGACTGATAGTAGAACGTGAGCGTGAAATTGAGCAATTCAAGCCAGAGTCGTCATATAAGGTGGATGCAATCTTCACACTGGAGACAAGCGACGGGCAGACGACAGACCTGCACGCCAGTCTGAACACCCGGTTCAGCACCGAGAAGGAGGCACGAGCATTCCTCGAATCGTTCAAGGGGAAGTCCTTCACCATCTCAGAAATCACAAAGAAACCGATGAAGAGGACTCCAGCCCCACCGTTCACCACCTCCACCCTACAGCAGGAGGCTGCACGCAAGTTGGGATTCACTGTATCACAGACCATGATGGTGGCACAACGTCTCTATGAGTCGGGACTCATCACATACATGCGTACTGACTCTGTAAACCTCTCAACCCTATGCCTCGGGACAAGCAAGGATGAGATTGTCAAGCAGTGGGGCGAGAACTACAGTAAGACACGCAACTATCACACAAATTCGAAAGGCGCGCAGGAAGCACATGAGGCTATACGCCCTACCTATGTGTCAAATCACGAGATATCAGGCACCACGCAGGAGCGTCGCCTATACGAACTGATATGGAAACGGACGCTGGCATCTCAGATGGCTGATGCCGAGATTGAGCGCACCGTCATCAAGATAAGCATCGACGGCATGGAACAGGAGTTCGTGGCTACAGGCAGTGTAGTCACATTCGATGGATTCTTGAAACTCTACCGTGAGTCGGTTGAAGATGAGTCGACAGAAGACGAGGAGACACGGTTGCCTTCTGATATCAAGGAGGGAATGCCGTTGAAGGCATCGGAGGTACACGCCACTGAACGCTATACACAAGCACCACCGCGATACACTGAGGCTAGTCTGGTGCGCAAGTTGGAAGAACTGGGTATAGGCAGACCTTCCACTTACGCTCCTACCATATCCACCATACAGAACAGAGAGTATGTAGTCAAGGATAACAAAGTAGGAGAAAAACGGACATATAAGGTACTTACTCTGACGGACGGCACGGTAACTGAAACGGATAAGACAGAGATGGTGGGACAGGAGAAGTCAAAGTTGATGCCTACTGATATAGGAATCGTCGTCAATGACTTCCTAATGCAGTACTTCCCTGGCATCATGGACTATAACTTCACCGCCAACGTAGAGAAGGAATTCGACGAGATTGCAGAGGGCAAAGCGGACTGGAAGAAGATGATACGTGACTTCGACAAGGACTTCGAGCCAATGGTGGACAAGACTATGCACGACAAGACGGAGCACAAGACAGGTGAACGTATCTTAGGTACTGACCCTGCCACGGGCAAGACCGTGTCAGTAAAGATAGGGCGGTTCGGTCCAGTGGCACAGATAGGAAGTGTGACGGACTCCGACAAGCCTCGTTTCGCACAACTGAAGAAAGGACAGAGCATACAGACCATCACTTTCGAAGAGGCGATGGATTTGTTCAAACTACCACGCGTATTGGGTGAGTTCGAAGGCACAACAGTCACCATCGGTGCAGGTCGTTATGGCCCTTATGTTCTCCACAACAAAAAGTACGTTGCCCTCCCTGCCAGTCATGACCCAACCACCATCACCCTCAACGAGGCGATACTGGTCATCAAGGCCAACCGCGTGGCGGAAGACCAAAAACACATGAAACGGTTCGAGGAAGAGCCTGAACTGGAAGTGCGCAGTGGACGTTATGGTCCTTACCTCTTTTATAAAGGACAGAACTACAAGTTGCCAAAGAGCGTAGACCGCCCGATGGACTTGACAGCAGAGCGGTGTCTGGAGATCATCAAGACACAAGAAGCCAAGCATGCTGCGGCAAAGGAACGGAAGAAGAAGGCAGAGGAGTGATGGAGAAAGACAATATCATACTCGTGGGCTATATGGGAGCAGGCAAGACCACTCTCGGCAAGGCACTGGCTACAAGCATGGGACGTGAGTTCCACGACCTCGACTGGTTGATAGAGGAACAAACTGGTATGACAATACCGCAGATATTCGCAAAACAGGGCGAGAACGGATTCCGTCAGATTGAACGACAAACGCTAATGAATGCGGTGGGCAGAAACGGCATGGTATTGGCGGTTGGAGGCGGCACACCCTGTTTCTTCGACAATATAGACGTGATGAACAGCCATGCACGGACAGTATACTTGCAAGCGTCACCCGAGACCTTGATGGCACATATACGGATGGGCGGCTCGAAGCGTCCGCTGGTAGACGGCAAGACTGACAGCGAACTGCTCGACTACATCGAACACTCACTCAAGGCGAGGGAGCCGTTCTACAACCATGCTAACTACAAGGTGGCGATTGGCACCATCACTGACAACAAGCAGATTGATGAATACGTGGACAAAATAAAAGACATACTAAAGAAATGACACAACTAACAGTAGTTAAAGTTGGTGGAAAAATCGTTGAGGAACCAGAATCGCTGGAGAGGCTCCTCAACGATTTCTCCGCTATTAAGGGAAACAAGATTTTGGTACATGGTGGTGGCAGGAGCGCTACCAAAATTGCATCACAACTCGGCATTGAGACGAAGATGGTAGACGGCAGGCGAGTCACCGACGAGGAGATGTTGAGAGTGGTTACCATGGTCTATGGAGGACTGGTCAACAAGAACATCGTGTCACAGCTACAGGCGCGCGGCATCAATGCACTGGGACTGACCGGAGCGGACATGAACGTGATAAGGTCGCACAAGAGAAGTCCCGAACCGGTGGACTTCGGGTTCGTGGGAGACGTAGACAAGGTGGATGGCGCACGGCTATCCATGCTTATCGACTCGGGTATCGTACCAGTCTTGGCTCCATTGACACACGACGGTAACGGAAGTCTACTGAACACCAATGCCGACACAATCGCCGGTGAGGTGGCAAAAGCCATGACCACCTTTTATGACGTGACCCTCATGTACTGCTTCGAAAAAGCAGGAGTGCTGGCAGACGAGAACGACGACGAGAGTGTGATTTGTCATATCAACGAAGACGACTTCCACCGACTGGTGAACGACAAAGTTATTCAAGGCGGTATGATTCCCAAAGTGCAGAATGCGCTGTCCGCTGTAAATGCCGGAGTAAAAGAGGTTATCATCACCAAAGCCACTGCCATAGACGGTGCACATGGAACGAAAATAGCTAAAGAATAAAAAAATTGCATCCACACTGTAACTTTACCGTCACTTGTCCGTCTTAATTGTAGAGAGATGAAAGAAATCAGCTTCACGAACGATGTGTATCCTCTGAAAGACAAGCTGTTTAGGCTCGCTTTAAGGATATGTCTCAACAGGCAGGATGCAGAAGACATCGTTCAAGATACGCTGGTAAAGGTTTGGGACATGAGGGATGAGTGGCAGGACATCCATAATATCGAGGTTTACTCGATGAGGATCTGCCAGAATCTCGCGCTCGACAGAATAGAGAAGAAGGAGAGACACAACGTCTCGCTCGACGAGATGGTTCACGACCGAGCTGACACCTCTTTGGCTCAAGACAGTATGCTGATAAGGCAACAAGAGTATGCTTCAGTCAGCAAGATTATCGGAACACTCCCAGAGAAGCAACGGGCTACGATACAACTCCGTGACATCGAAGGGAAGAGCTATCAAGAGATTGCCGACATCATGGGTATCACTGTAGCAGACGTCAAGGTCAACATCTTCCGAGCCAGACAAACAATAAAAGACAGGTTTCTCAAACAGGACAAGAAGTAGAAAATGATGAATTATCAATATATAGAACAGTTGTTGGACCGCTACTGGGAGGGCACGACGACATTGGAGGAGGAACAGATATTGCGTTCATTCTTCAGTCAGCCTGACATCCCAGAGAATATGAGGCAGTATGCTCCGCTATTCCGCTACGAGTTGGAAGAGAAGAACGTGTGCCTCGGCAAGGATTTCGACACGCGAATGGCAGACCTCATCAACAGCGAGACGAAGGTAAAGGCAAAGCGCATCAGATTGTCCACACGGTTCGCACCGCTGTTGAAGGCAGTTGCTTTGGTTGCTGTGGCAATCACGATAGGCAACATATCGGAGAGGACCATGCAAACCAACTCGGTCGGTGCGGAGGCTGTCACTGCAGGTGATACCTACACACGGAAAGAGGACATAACAGCCAAGATAAAGGTCATCGACAAGAATCGGTCGGACGCGATGGCAAAGGCCGACTCGCTTGGTCACCGCTCGTCAGTAGTTGAACACGATGAGGTGACTTACGAATAGCAATATGACAAATGGAACGAAAAAAAACAATCATTTCTTTTATATGCTTTAACTAAAACCTAATTACGAATGAGACTGTGAAGTTTCAATTCTCTCAAAACATCAAAAAGTAGACACTACTTTTGGAATAAGGACCAAGGCAACAGCCAAGGTCCTTTTTCTGTACTCACACCTGTCATTGTCTTGAAGGTAACTGCTGACAGTTTCATTATGCAATAATTGACGCACATAGTGTTTTATGCATTAAGCGCCATTTTTACTTGCGGATTTGTTTGGTCATGAAATGAACTTTTTCTAATTTTGCAATAGATATTCATGCATTATGCAATAGGCTCAACTATGGCTTCTGCTCTTTCATGACTAAGTGTAAAATGAACTATATAAAGTTTTTATGTCAGACGAATTGGAAATAAAGGAATTGGACAGCGTAGTTGTCCGATTCTCAGGCGACTCAGGCGACGGTATGCAACTCGCCGGAAACATCTTCTCTACAGTGTCTGCCACTGTAGGTAACAGTATCAGCACATTCCCTGATTATCCAGCGGACATACGTGCCCCACAAGGATCACTCACCGGAGTATCAGGCTTTCAAGTACACATCGGTGCAAGCAAAGTCTACACCCCGGGTGACAAGTGCGACGTGCTCGTGGCTATGAATGCAGCAGCCTTGAAGACACAGTACCGTTATGCCAAGCCCGGCGCCGCCATTATCATCGACACCGATGCCTTTGGTCAGCGCGACTTAGAGAAAGCTGCTTTCAAGACCAACGACTACCTCGGAGAGATGGGAATCGACCCCGACAGAGTTATCGCCTGTCCAATCACACAGATGGTGAAGGACTGCCTTGCCGACTCAGGCATGGACGCAAAAGCCATGCTGAAATGTCGCAACATGTTTGCCCTAGGACTTGTCTGCTGGTTGTTCGACCGTGACTTGGACGTGGCGTTCAACTTCCTCAAAGAGAAGTTTGCAAAGAAAGCGGGTGTAGCTGAAGCCAACATCAAGGTAATCCAAGCTGGATACGATTACGGACACAATACACATAGCTCGGTAGCCAACGTCTACAGGATAGAGACAAAAGAGAAAACACCTGGACGTTATATGGACATCACTGGTAACAAGGCTACTGCATACGGACTTATAGCAGCTGCTGAGAAGGCTGGACTCAAACTCTATTTGGGTTCTTACCCTATCACCCCGGCTACAGACATACTGCATGAACTGTCAAAGCACAAGTCACTGGGTGTAACTACAGTGCAGTGTGAAGATGAGATTGCGGGATGTGCGTCTGCTGTGGGAGCATCCTTCGCAGGAGCATTGGCAGCAACATCCACTTCTGGACCTGGCATCTGCCTCAAGAGCGAGGCAATGAACCTGGCGGTCATCATGGAACTGCCGTTGGTGGTCATCGACGTACAACGCGGTGGTCCTGCCACAGGTCTCCCAACCAAGTCGGAGCAGACAGACTTGCTACAGTGTCTCTTCGGACGTAACGGTGAGAGTCCGATGCCTGTCATCGCTGCCACCAGTCCAACCGACTGTTTCGATGCCGCATACGCTGCATGTAAGATTGCCTTGGAGCACATGACCCCAGTCATCCTCATGACAGACGCTTACGTGGCAAACGGTTCAGGCGCATTCAAGTTGCCCGACTTGGCGGACTATCCAGCCATCAACCCGCCATACGTACCAGAGGAACTGAAGGGTACATGGACTCCGTACATGCGTGACGAGAAGACCCAGGTACGCTACTGGGCTGTGCCAGGACGTGAAGGGTTCGAGCATATCCTCGGAGGACTGGAGAAAGACAGTAAGACGGGTGCTATATCCACTGACCCTGAGAACCATGACATCATGACCCATCTGCGTCAGGAGAAGATTGATAAGATTGCCGTGCCCGATCTTAAGGTGGCAGGCGACAAGGACGATGCCGACCTGCTCATCGTAGGCTTCGGTGGCACATACGGTCATCTTCACGCTGCCATGGACGAGATGCGCAAGTCTGGCAAGAAGGTTGCGCTCGCCCACTTTAAGTACATCAACCCACTGCCGGCAAACACATCAGAGGTGCTGAAGAAATACAAGAAGGTGGTTGTAGCGGAACAGAATATGGGTCAACTGGCGGGATGGCTTCGCATGAAGGTAGATAATTTCGTGCCATATCAGTTCAACCAAGTGAAGGGACAGCCGTTCGTTGTGGCTGAACTCGTCGAGGCATTCAGTAATATCATCAACAAATAACAGAAAGGACAATCATTATGGCATATACAGCAGTAAACTATAAGAAAGGACAGCCAAGATGGTGTCCTGGATGTGGCGACCATTTCTTCCTCGCATCACTCCATAAGGCTATGGCGGAGATTGGTGTCGCTCCAAATGACATTGCGGTCATCTCTGGCATCGGTTGCTCAAGCCGTCTGCCTCATTACATGGCGACCTACGGCATGAACACCATACACGGACGTGCAGCTGCCATTGCAACAGGATGCAAGGTTGCAAACCCAAACCTCACGGTATGGCAGGTGAGTGGTGACGGTGACGGACTCGCCATCGGTGGCAACCACTTCATCCACGCCAACCGCCGTAACATCAACCTCAACATGATACTCCTCAACAACCGCATATACGGTCTTACCAAGGGACAGTACAGCCCTACGAGTCCACGAGGCTTCGTGAGCAAGTCCAGCCCCTATGGAACGGTAGAGGATCCGTTCCGTCCAGCAGAACTCTGCTTCGGAGCACGCGGTCATTTCTTCGCACGTGCCGTGGCTACTGATGCGGCAGGTACGGTGGAGATACTCAAGGCGGCATACAACCACCAGGGAGCGAGCGTATGCGAGATTCTCCAGAACTGTGTCATCTTCAACAACGGTACACACGACTCAGTGTACACCAAGGAAACCCGTGCCAAGAACGCCATCTACGTGGAGCACGGCAAGCCGCTGGTGTTCGGAGAGAACAACGAGTTCGGACTGATGCAGGAAGGCTTCGGACTGAAAATCGTAGAGATTGGCAAGGACGGCATCACCATGGACGACATACTCGTGCACGACGCACACTGCGAGGACAACACTCTGCAACTCAAGCTCGCCCTCATGGGCAACAACGACGGCTTCCCTGTAGCTCTCGGTGTCATCCGTGATGTGGCTGCACCTACATATGACGAGGGTGTAAGCAAACAGATTGAAGAGGTGAAGGCAGCAAAGAAATACCATAACTTTGCCGAACTCCTCGAGACCAACGACATCTGGGAAGTTAAATGATATCCCTCTACTACAAATATATCTTTGATGAAAGCTGGACAACAACATACCGTTGCCCAGCTTTTGTTTATAATAATCCACCAATATTAACAGTGAACTTTCACACGCAAAGATAATAAAAATCATCAACATAAAAGACTCGAAGACACACTTTCTTTTAGTCCTCAACTTCTTTAGCACTTTACATTTCATGCGCAACTGCACAGCATCAAGTTCAATACAATATAGTTAAGTTTGTCCAAAAGAACAGATCATCTTTAACTGTCCTCCAACACCGCTAAAAATGGGGCTCGAGTGAAAGGGTCATTTCACTCGAGTGAATTGATCGTTTCACTCGAGTGGATCGATCGATTCACTCGAGTGAACAAAATAGGGTGTTCTGGACCTTTTTCGGGTCACTTTTTATTGTCCTCCTGAAAGTGTCAATATTGCAATTAAAAAGAAGAACTCTACATTGCTAGATGGATTACGCTTTTGTTCATGCATCATTTTTTCGTTGAAAAGGTTTTACATCCTTGCTTGTATTCTCACAGAAAATCATTACCTTTGCATATAGTATGCCATAAACGCCCAAACTCAATTTGCATCTTTTGTATAATAAGGAGACATACTGTAAATGCAAATGCGTACACAACGAGAAGTTCAGCCAAACACCTTGTAGACCTAGCAGCAACAAAACAAAGCCTTGGCAAAGAAAAATCGAACCGATTCGAAAAAAAACGATTAAAAAGTTTTGTCATTATAGATTTATGCTTTACCTTTGCCGTGGATTATAGTCCAGTATAACGATTGAATGAACAATAACAAACAAAAATAAGAATTGTATATGAAGAAAATTTTACTTTCACTCGCTGCATTGGTTGCTGCTGTATCAGTGGACGCACAGACCAACAGCCTTTACATCAAGGTTGGTGAGTCAGAGACAACATCAAAGATTCCAGTGAACATCTATATGACAAATGAAGCCAGCATTATCGGTTTGCAGGCAAGTTACGCTCTTCCAACCGGACTGACTCACGAGAACTCCATCTACGACAATGACAACAAGGAATATGTTGCGCTGAACAGTGAACGTTGCGCCAGCGAGTTCTCAAAGTACAAGGTTGAGATGTTCACCAACTCAAAACCTGAAGATTTGCTTCTCTCAGTTACAGCAGGAGCAACAAATGCGTCAATCACCGCAGGTGACGGTCTTATCGGCACTTTCTACTTCGATGGCAGTTCATTAGATGACGGCACATATGAAGTGGCACAGTATACTGCTACCATCTTCCCAAGTGCAACTGAGCGTATCGACATCGACAGCCGCTCTACAAGTGACGATGACCTCAAGGCATCATTCACCATCAAGGAAGGCAAAGTGATTGGTACTACTACAGGCATCAACAGCATCATTTCAACCGATGAGGCAGCAGACGGCATCTACAACATCGCAGGTCAGCGTCTGAATGCACCTCAGAAAGGACTGAACATTGTTGGCGGCAAGAAAGTATTGATTAAGTAATCATCATTCTTAGTCATTCCGACCAGTATAAAGCCTGAGACCCAAACGGTCTCAGGCTTTCTCGTTGTACAGAGCGACTCTCTATCACAACACCAAAAGTCCACGCAAAGTGAATATTAAGCGTTAAACACGTTTATTATTTTGTAATATCGGGGAAAAGCCGTATTTTTGCAAATTAAGAATGAGAAACATATATGACTCTACAAAATAAAGAATTCACACTCCTGTCAAAAATAGAATACCCACAAGATCTAAGGAAACTGGAAGTGAACCAGTTGCCACAGTTATGTGACGAGATACGTCAGGACATCATAGAAGAATTGTCAGTCAATCCAGGACACCTCGCATCAAGTCTGGGAGCTGTAGAGATAATAGTAGCGTTACACTATGTGTTCAACACACCAGACGACAGGCTGGTATGGGACGTAGGGCATCAGGCTTATGCACACAAGATACTCACTGGCCGCAAGGAACGGTTCAGTACCAACAGAAAGTTTCACGGACTGAAACCATTTCCATTCCCCTCAGAGAGTGTCTATGACTCCTTCTGCTGCGGACATGCATCCAACTCTATCTCTGCGGCTTTAGGCATGGCAGTCGCCGCCAAACGGCAAGGACTCGACCGCAGAGTGGTGGCAGTAATAGGTGACGGGGCAATGAGCGGTGGACTGGCATTCGAGGGACTCAACAACGTGTCGAGTACCCCCAACGACATGCTCATCATACTCAACGACAACAACATGTCGATTGACAAGAGCGTGGGAGGCATGAGGGAGTACCTGCTCAAGCTCACCACCAACAGCACATACAACAACCTGAGGTACAAGGCTTCGCTCAAACTCTACGAGTGGGGCATACTGAACGACCAGCGCAAAAAAGGACTCATACGGTTCCACAACAGCATCAAGTCACTGCTGACACGTCAGCAGAACATCTTCGAGGGTCTCGACATCCGTTACTTCGGGCCGGCAGACGGACATGACGTAAAGGAACTGGTAAGGATACTCAGAGCCATCAAGGACATGAAAGGACCGAAAATCCTACATCTGCATACAGTCAAGGGGAAGGGGTACGCTCCTGCGGAACAAAACGCCACCCTATGGCACGCTCCGGGCAAGTTCGACTACGAGTCTGGTGAACGGCTTGGATGTGACAGTGACACGCCACAACCACCCAAGTATCAAGACGTGTTCGGACAGACACTGCTTGAATTGGCGCAACAAAACGAGCGTATAGTAGGAGTTACTCCTGCAATGCCCACAGGTTGTTCCATGGATATCATGATGAAAGCGATGCCAGACCGAACCTTCGACGTGGGAATTGCCGAGGGACATGCAGTCACGTTCTCAGGCGGCATGGCAAAAGACGGGATGATACCATTCTGCAACATCTATTCGTCATTCAGTCAGCGAGCCTATGACAACATCATCCATGATGCAGCCATCATGAACCTCAACCTCGTGCTCTGCCTCGACAGAGCTGGCATCGTCGGAGAGGACGGACCCACGCACCATGGAGCATTCGACATGGCGTTCCTCCGTCCCATACCAAACCTAACCATTGCATCGCCCTATGACGAACACGAGATGCGCAAACTGATGTACACAGCCCAATTGCCAGGCAAAGGGACCTTCGTCATACGCTATCCACGCGGCAGCGGTTCCATAATAGGCTGGAAATGTCCGTTTGAGGAGATACAGGTGGGCAAGGGACGCAAGCTCAAGGATGGAAGTGACATCGCAGTACTCACCATCGGTCCTATAGGCATGGAAGCTGCCAAAGCCATCATCATGGCAGAGATGAATGCCATGAACAATGGCAAAAAACTAAGTGTGGCACACTATGACATGCGATTCCTTAAACCGATCGACACAGAGCTACTCAAGGAGGTATGCGAGAGGTTCGATTATGTCATCACCGTTGAAGACGGCGTCCTCAACGGTGGATTCGGCAGTGCAGTGACCGAATATGTCAACGACAACGGATACAGCACCAGGGTACACCGCATGGGTATACCCGATGAGTTTGTGGAACACGGCTCCATCCGCGAACTAAGGAAACTTATACATCTGGATGCAGATGCCATCTGTAAAGCCATAGAAGAAAAATGAAGATAGTTATCGCCGGTGCAGGAGCGGTGGGGACACATCTTGCACGAATGCTTTCAAAGGAGAACCTTGACATCATCCTCATCGACAAGGATGAAGACAAGTTAGCCAAGCTCAACAACGACCTTGACATTATGACGCTTGTGGTCTCACCTACATCTATCAAGGGACTTAAACAAGCTGGCATAAGCAACGCAGACCTCTTCATTGCTGTCACTCCCCATGAAAGCGAGAACTTGTTTTGCTGCATGCTTGCCAGACAACTGGGAGCAAAGCGCACGGTGGCGAGGATAGACAACTACGAATACATGGGGGAGGAGCACCGCAGAATTTTCGACAATGCAGGCATCAGTTCGCTCATCTACCCAGAATACCTTGCAGGCAAGGAAATAGCGGCATCTGTGCTCCACAGCTGGGTCAGACAACTGTGGGAGTTTGACGGAGGTCTGGTGCTACTCAGTGTGAAGATGCATGAAATCAATCCGTTAGAGAGGCACCCACGCGAAGAGAACCGGAATCAGTTGATTGACTGCTCTCTGAAAGAGATTGGCATGGCTGGTCATCGGTTTCATGTGGTTGCGATAAAAAGGGACGATGAGACCATCATTCCACGTGGAGACGAGAAGATTCTCTCCAATGACCTCGTGTTCTTCATGACCACACGTGACCAGATAAGCAATCTGAGACACCTCGCAGGCAAGGACAATTACCCGGCTGTAAAACATATCATGATTATTGGAGGAGGCAAGCTGGCTGTAAGGGTCGATTGGGCCATACCCGACAACTACTCTGTGAAGATTATCGAACCCGACATTGCACGGTGTGAACAACTTGGACGGCTAACCAAAGACAGAACACTCATAATCAACGGTGACGGCTACGACATTGACCTGCTGAAAGACGAAGGCTACAAACATATCGAAGGGTTCGTTGCACTTACCGACAACGACGAGAAGAACATACTGGCATGTGTGGCAGCCCGTAGAAACGGGATATGCAACACATATGCACAGGTGGAGAACCTCTCCTACCTCGACATGGCAGAATCGCTCGATGTGGGCACCATCATCAACAAGAAGATGATGGCAGCAAGCCATATCTACCAAATGCTACTGAAAGCAGATGTCAACAACGTAAAGATGCTGACGGTGGCAGACGCAGACGTGGCTGAGTTCATCATCAAGGAGGACTCACACGTGACAAAAAAACCGGTAATGGAGATAGGACTACCCAACAATGTCAATATCGGTGGGATGATACGTGACGGCAAAGGGCAACTGGTATCGGGACAAACCCAACTGAAGGCAGGCGACAGGGTTGTCGTGTTCTGTGCCAGTCAGACTCTGAAGAAACTGGACAGATACTTCACCAAGTAAACAACACATGCAATGATCAACTGGCGACAGATACTCAAGGTAATAGGCATTCTGCTTTTCATCGAAGCGGGCAACCTGCTCGTCACCCTCTGTGTCGCCCTCCTCTACCACGAGGATGTGATGCCGTTCGTTTGGGCCATCATCTGTTCCTTGGCACTCGGATTCACTGGAGCAACTGTAGGATGGAACGCAGGCAAGAACATAAGCCGTCGCGACGGTTATGTGATAGTGTCTCTGGTATGGGTCGTGTTTTCTCTCATAGGGGCAATCCCATTTATCCTTACTGATAGCGTACACGACTTTGCAAGCGCATTCTTCGAGACGATGTCGGGATTCACGTCCACAGGAGCAACAGTCATGGATAATATCGACATACTGCCAAGGGGTATTGTGTTCTGGCGGAGCATGACACAATGGATTGGCGGTATCGGAATCATCTTCTTCACCCTTGCCATCCTTCCTGCATTCGGTGTCGGTGAGGTCAAACTGTTCGCAGCCGAATCCACCGGTCCACTGCAAGACAAGATACATCCGCGCATCAGTGTGGCTGTACGGTGGATTGTATCCATTTACCTCGGACTCACCCTAATGTGTATCGCTGCCTTGTGGCTGTGCGGCATGAGTCTTTTCGACGCAGTCAACATCGGTATGACTACAACAGGCACAGGAGGGTTCTCGCCACATTCAGCACTATTCCACGACCAGTGGCACTCGCCAGCAATCGAGTATGTAACTACCGTGTTCATGTTTCTCTCCGGAGTGAACTACACGCTACTCTACTACACTGTACTGAAAGGTCGTATACGCAAGGTCTTCGACAACTACGAACTGCGTGTGTACCTTTTCTTTCTGTGTACAGCCACACTGCTCTGCACCCTCTTCATGATGGTACGAAGCGAAGGCAACGACCTTGAGTCCATATTCCGTGAGTCACTGTTCACCACTGTATCTCTACAGACCACAACAGGATTCGCATCCTACGACTATACCATGTGGCCACAGACCCTGATGCCCGTACTGATATTCCTCATGTTTGCCGGAGCGTGCTCTGGCTCCACATCCGGTGGATTCAAGTGTGTGCGGTGGGCTATATTATGGAAAGTGTTGCAGAATGAGTTCAAGAGGATTATCCATCCACGGATAGTAGCACCCGTGAAACTGAACAACGAGATAATACCCACGTCAGTGCAGAAGACACTGCTCGCCTACGTCACCCTATTTGTAGGCTCTCTCGTCATAGGTACGTTCATTCTTATCCTGTGTGGAGTTGACAACACCTACATAGAGGTGAACGGCACTAATGGGGCGATGCGACAAGACTACACCGAAGCTCTGAGCCTGTCACTCTCATCGCTGAGCAACGTGGGATTGGCGATGGACTATTTCGGACCGATCCATTCATGGGCAGTACTCAGTCCTACAAGCAAGATAACCTGCTCACTGCTTATGCTAATAGGCCGACTGGAGATATTCCCCATATTAATTCTGTTAACCAAAAGTTTCTGGAGGAAAGATTGAGAAGAAAGGAAACAAGAGACAAGACAACAATGATAACAAAAGTTTACTCAGCAACATTACAAGGACTGGACGCATTACCAGTCACCATCGAGACATGTATCAACCATAGTCCAACACCACGTTTCTCCATCGTCGGACTGCCAGACAGTGCTGTACGCGAGAGCCAGGACAGGGTTTTATCCGCATTGGCTGACAACCAGTACAAGATAAACATGAAGGAGATTATCGTCAATCTCGCACCTGCCGACATCAAGAAGGAAGGGTCAGGGTTCGACCTTCCCATAGCTCTCGGAGTACTGATGTCGATGCAGCTCCTGGAGACAAAGGACATTGAGAAATACATGTTTGTGGGAGAACTTGGCCTCGACGGGACAGTACAGCCTGTGAAAGGGGCACTTCCAATAGCCATCAAAGCAAGGCAGATGGGGTTTGAGGGACTTTTCGTACCAGAAGAGAACGTGCGCGAGGCTGCTGTGGTGAACAGACTAAGAGTATACGGCATAAGACACCTCATGGAGGTTGTGGGATTTCTGTCAGGCACATCGACGATTCCTCCTACGGAAATCAACACACGTGAGTTGTTCTTCTCGCAACAGTACCATTTCGACTTCGACTTCGATGAAGTCAAAGGGCAGGAGAATGTAAAGCGTGCGTTTGAAGTGGCAGCGGCAGGCGGCCATAATATCATACTTGTCGGCAGTCCCGGTTGCGGCAAGTCGATGATGTCGAAACGCATCCCCTCCATCCTACCTCCACTGTCACTTGCAGAGAGTCTAGAGACAACCCAGATTCACAGTATTGCCGGTAAATTGGGTAAAGAAACATCACTTATCACCCAGCGTCCTTTCCGCTCGCCTCATCACACAGTGTCCGATGTTGCGCTGGTGGGTGGCGGTACTACATTCATGCCTGGAGAAATCTGTCTGGCACATAACGGAGTACTATTTCTCGATGAATTCACTGAGTTCTCCAAGTCTGTGTTGGAGACACTGCGCCAGCCCCTCGAAGACCGTGTCATAACCATATCAAGAGCACGCTATAACATCACCTTACCCTGCTCGTTCATGCTTGTCGCATCGATGAATCCATGTCCATGCGGATACAAACACCATCCCACCCATCCTTGTGTATGTACCCCATCACAAGTCCAACGGTATCTCAACAAGATAAGCGGACCGTTAATGGACAGGATAGACATTCAGGTAGAGGTGGAAAGTGTTCCGTTCTGTGACATGGCTGACAAGCCGAAGGGGGAATCGAGCGAAGTGATACGAGAGAGAGTCATCAAAGCGCGCAAGATACAGGAAGAAAGGTACAAGGACGTAAAAGGCGTACACTGCAACGCACAGATGACATCCTCACAACTGAACAAGTACGCTTGTCTCGATGACCAAAGTACCGAACGTCTGCGCGATGCCATGAAACGGCTCAACTTGTCTGCACGTGCCTATGACCGTATACTGAAGGTGGCACGCACCATCGCTGACCTTGATGGCAGTGAGGACATAAAGTCGCGGCATATAGGCGAGGCCATAGGGTACAGGAATCTCGACCGCAGCGACTGGATGGAAGACTAATGGGCGACAATATGTACAAGTGCATTCATTTCATTCAACCACCTTCCACTCAAGTGTGTGTACCCCGTCCTTCAGCATGAAGTTCATGCCAACCTTGACAACAGGCTTCGGCTGCATCTTGAATGCATCGGTGTTGTGTTTTGACTCTATCTGTGCAAGGGCATCCTCCACACTTCCGTTCAGTTTCAGTTCCATCACATATATGGCAGTTGCCGTTTCGAGCGTGATGTCGATGCGTCCCTTGGCTGTGTGCTGCTCCACATGTATGCGGTGGTCGGTAAGCAATGCGAAGATGATGTAAAGTGTCTGTTGCCAGTGACCTTCATAGTTGGTGTTGTCGCAGTACGGTACTGTCTCGATGAAATCAGCAAGGAGTTGCAAGCCACCTTTGATGTCACCGTGTCTTATCAATGCGGACATCTGGGCAATCGCCACGTCACATCGCTCTGCATATCCACCCATATAATTGGGCAGCAGACTCTCGAACATACCGACTTTAATCTCACGGTTCGGAAAATCCAGAGTATAGAGGTCTGTGTCCTCATCGTAGTCCTTGATGGTAATGTAACCACTTTGGTACAGCAACGGAGTAAGCGAAGTCATGGTTTCTGTGGGTGCATCAAAGGCGGAACTTCTTGCCAGCATCTGTTTCAGTGCATCTGGCTGCACACGGAACTTGCGCATCATGTTGATTAGGTATGTGGGTGTGCCGGAACCGAACCAATAGGCACCCAATTTTTGCTTTGACAGACAGTTGAGCAAGCTGAACGGATTGAACACGTCGGGCGAAGGCCATGTGAAGTGGTATCCGTCGTACAAAGCTGTAAGCTTGGCAAATGTCTCATCACTGCTCAGCTTCAGCTTCGCAGCCAGTGTGTCTATGTCGTCACTCATCTGAGTGAGCAGTTCCTCCTTCGTTATTCCACAGATACCAGCGTACTCCTCATCCATGGAAATGTTGGTTATGTTGTTCAACTCGCTGAATATACTGAGTTGCGAGAACTTCGTTATGCCCGTCATAAACACAAAACGGAGCATCGGCTCGGCTGCTTTAAGCGGACTGTAGAAATTACGCATCACATTGCGGAGGACTGGCAACTGCGTGTCCTCATGCACCACGTCAAGCAACGGTGCGTCATATTCATCGATAAGTACAACCACCTGTTTGCCTGTCTTATGGTACACGGCCCCCATCAAGTCCTTTAGACGAAGGTTTGTATCCTGTTTCCTGTTTATGCAGTCAAACTTGAGTTCCTGTTCCTCAATGATGTCAAGCAGATACCTGTTCAGCGCGTCTTTGTCCAAGTGCTTGCCACGGCTCATGTCGAAGTGTAGCACAGGATACTCGTTCCACACAGTCTCCAGCTTCTCCATGGCAAGTCCTTCAAACAAGTCTTTCCGACCCTCAAAATAGCTTTTGAAGGTGGACACCAACAGTGACTTGCCGAACCGCCTTGGACGGCTAAGGAAGAAAAACTTCCCGGCATGAGCCATGCGGTACACATACTCCGTCTTGTCCACATAAAACATACCGAGTCTTCTGATTTCCTCGAATGTCTGTATTCCTATAGGGTATAATCTTGTCGCCATACTTCAAATTGCAATCTCAGTGCAAATATATGACAAACAAACGAGACTGCCAAAAGAATCAGGGTATATTCGCACAATTCAAAACACTGCCCTTGTTGCCAACCTGCTCAGATTGGTCCGCAACGAAAAATTGTCCACCAAAGGGCGTGAGGTTTCCAGATTTAATTTGTACCTTTGTCATACCGTTAAGTTCTTGCTTGCTTTGAAATACAGCACTAAGTCAGGTGGAAATTCTGACATGGCAACATTCTAGGCAACAAAATGCTACTCGGAATGTTATGAATATATGCATTGTAAAGTTGCGGATTTAAGGAGGGAATACTATCAAACGAAATCAGTGTAACAATTATGGCAGGACAATTTGGAAAGACATGGTGGGGCAGTGAGTGGCTGAAGTCTCTCACCTACATAGACTATGCCAACCGTATTCCGCGAGGGGCGGCATATGCGAGGAAAGGAGCGGTAAGGAGTATCGATGTAAAAGGGAACGTCATCACGGCTAAGGTGAGCGGCAGCAGAGCTACACCCTACAAGGTGACAATACGGGTGCCGTTGTTCAAGAAGGAACAGACGGAAGTGCTGATGAATAAACTGCTTGCAAAGCCAGCCATTATCTCGAAGCTGCTGAATAGGGAACTCGACCCAGAGGTGTTCCAAGTGGCAAGGCGCAGCGGACTGGACCTGTTTCCGCAGCGGTGGAACGACCTCGACATGCACTGCTCGTGTCCTGATTGGGCTGTGCCATGCAAGCACTTGGCAGCAGTCATCTATATGATGAGCCGCGAGATTGACAACGACCCGTTCTTGGTGTTCTCAATGCATGGTGTGGACTTGCTCGACGAGTTGAAGAAGCGGAATGTGGTAATCGAGAAGGAGAAGGTGATGGATGTGCCGGAGTTTGCCTCTCTGTTGGAGCGTAGGATGCCTAAAGAGATGGGCAATGACCTGTTTGAGTTCCATGGGGTGGACTTCTCCAGACTACGGGATATAGCAGAGCCTTTGGCAAACCTGTTGGCACCGAGTCCTGCCTTCTGTTCCCACGGTGATTTCCAGCAAACATATAAAGCTGAGATGGTCCGGATGGCGAAGAACGCCCGACGCATCCTTCAGGGGAAAGTGAACCTTGACATGGGACTGTCTGGTTCAAGTGCGGGAGAGATCAAACGTAGTGATGAGGTGGTGCTTGAAATCGATGGCGACATGACAGTCCGCCAGTCGTATGTCCTTTATGGGAAGAAGGATGACCTTTATCGTCACCTGCCATCAGACGATGACTTTATTACTGCACTCTATCAGTTGCCAACGGACTATCTTGCCGATTACAACCCTTCTGTTGCAGCCATGCATCAGGCTCTGTTCTGTGCGCTTCATTTGATTGCCAACGGGGCCATCGTGCCGCAGATTGTCGAGTTGACAGGAATCTCGGCATACGCTATACGGTGGTTGCCGGCGATGATTGATGACGAAGTGGCACAGATGATGCGATCGTTGGAAAGCATCATGCCTCAAACACTGATGAAGGCTCGGTTGCCTAAGCGCAAGCTCGCAGTTCCGTTGAAAAACCAGACAGAGCATATCGTTTCCTATCTGTTGGAACGGTTGATTCTGCGAATGTCGGTATCTGCTGGAGGAGACACATTCAGGGAACTGTTCTTCAAGAACCAGCCGAAGGCATTCGATGGTATCGGTGAGAAAGCCACGCCAGGTGCCATACGTTCTTGGATCGACCGTTTCTTCCTGTCACAGCGGCAATATACACCGTCGTTGCTAGTATCTGAAATTGAGCGTGGCGGGTTTGCCCTTGATGTGGCTGTCGACTGCGATGGCGAGGCAGTGCTACTAAAGGACATTCTTTGCGACGCGAAGATGGTTTCACGGAGGTTCACGATTCTGAAAGAGTTGTCGCTGTTGTCATCGCTCATCCGTGGACTGGAGACGTATATCAACTGCGATGGAGATGCACCTATTGTATTTACGGTGGGTGAGTTCACCTCCTTCCTGTTCGATGCCATCCCGGCCATCCGCCTTTTAGGCGTAAAAGTGCTGTTGCCTAAGTCGCTACAGGAGATTATCCGCCCGAAGGTGAGTTTGAGGTTGTCGAAGAAGCAGACTGACGGCAAGAGCTACCTGAGGCTCGACGAGATGTTGCAGTTCGACTGGCAGGTGGCACTGGGCAACGAGGTGGTGAGCAATGCTGAGTTCTCGAAACTCATTAGCAGGGCCCGCGGACTGATAAAATTCCGCCAGCAATA
The DNA here is from genome assembly GCA_963626085.1 of Alistipes ihumii. Classification (GTDB taxonomy): domain Bacteria; phylum Bacteroidota; class Bacteroidia; order Bacteroidales; family Bacteroidaceae; genus Colivivens. Next base: position 88,934 of record CAVFVJ010000033.1, read on the forward strand.
CATCTACGTCAACGAACAGGATATTGATCGGTTGCGGAAAGCCTTTGAGAACCAACAGCCGATGACTGCCACACAGATGCTGCAGGCGGCACTTACCGAGAGTTACGACCGTGCACCGATTATACTCACCGATGAAGTGCGACAGCTAATACGCCAACTGACGGATCAAGCCGACATTCCAGTGCCACCAGGCATACAAGCCACACTTCGTCCCTATCAGGAGCGGGGCTATTCGTGGATGTACCGCAACTTCCGCATTGGCTTCGGCAGTATCATTGCAGATGATATGGGTCTTGGAAAGACGCTGCAGGTCATCACATTGCTACAGAAACTGAAGGACGAAGGATCTCTGAGTTCCGATCAGCCTGCACTGATTGTCGTACCCACGGGTCTTGTCACAAACTGGCAGGCGGAGTTGCACCGTTTTGCCCCGTCGCTTACCGTCTTTACCTATCACGGGCAAGGACGAAACTTGAAAGGATTCAAGGACACAGATATCCTCCTAACTACCTACGGAGTACTCCGTTCCGATGTTACCAAACTGAAAAAGCTGTCGTGGCTGACAGTTGTCATCGATGAAGCTCAGAACATCAAGAATGCTGACACAGCCCAGAGCAAGGCCGCCCGATCTGTCCACGCCAAGCTACACATCGCCATGAGCGGCACGCCTGTGGAGAACCGCCTCTCGGAGTTCTGGAGCCTCATGGACTTCGCCAATCAGGGCTATCTCGGTTCGGCAAAGGGTTTCAAGGAGAAGTTTGCCAATCCTATCCAGCGACAAGGCGACCGACTCATGGCCGACCGTTTCCGTAGGATTACCGCTCCCTTCCTGTTGCGTCGCTTGAAGTCGGACAAGACCATTATCAGTGACCTGCCCGACAAGATTGAGCAGAACGAACTGGCACTGTTGACGGAACGTCAGGCTGCACTCTACCACGAAACTCTCGAACATGCCATGCTGGCTATCGAGGGTATCGAGGTCGCCGACCAGAAGTCGCTCTTTGTGCGCCAGGGTCTGGTTCTCCAGATGATTCTCGCCCTCAAGCAGATCTGTAACCATCCGGCATTGTTTTTGAAAAATGGCGACTTCACCCCGGAACTCTCAGGCAAGACGGAAATGCTGCTTTCGCTGTTGGATAGCATCGTGGAGAGTGGACAGAAAGTGCTGGTGTTTACGCAGTTCAAGGAAATGGGTGAGATGTTGCAGCGGATGATAGATCAGCGGTTGGGTGAAAAACCGATGTTACTGCATGGCGGTTGCAGCATCAAGGAACGTCAGGCGATGGTTGACCGTTTCCAGACAAACACCCGTGGCGATCAGATATTCCTGCTATCGCTGAAAGCCGCAGGAACGGGACTTAACCTCACTGCCGCCAGTCATGTTATCCACTACGACCTGTGGTGGAATCCTGCCGTCGAGGCACAGGCCACCGACCGTGCCTACCGTATCGGCCAGCACCAGAATGTAGTGGTACACCGTTTCATCACGCAGAACACCTTCGAGGAGCGCATCGACCGGATGATTCAGGACAAACGGCATTTGGCTGACATGACCGTTGCTTCAGGCGAGAGCTGGATAGGCAAGTTAAGCAACAGTGAACTGAGGGAGATATTCAGATAGAATTGGAAACCTTACTGTCTGGTTTGTCACAAAATCCACCGTAGCAGTACCTGCACGTCCTCCCTGTGACTTGCGTTTATCACATCAAGGCTGCTGCCGATAGTGTCACGGTCGAAATACTTGGATACGGAAAAGCGTCCCATGACATACAGGTTACGGATTACGGGATACGACAGCAGAAGGACTGAACGTATGCCATGCCCGTACTGGGATGACATCCCCGATGAATAGATCAGTGACGGCTCGTAGAGATACACGCGGGAACTGTAGGAAGTGGTATTGAAGTAAGTCACCATGAGGTCGGCACGCTTGCCGCTCTGTGTACTACTTGCAAAGCGCACGTTCTGCGACAGCATGAAGCCATACTCGTTGGACACATCTGGGTTAAACACATGGGTGCCATAAAAGATGGTCTTGGTGGATATGACAGGTGAGAACTGCCGGTTGTACTGTATCTTCAGATTTTGGTTGGTGTAATAATGCAACTCCTTCACGTCAGTCTGCACCTTATAGTCCTTCTGCTTCGACTTGAAACGGTAGTTGACAACAAGTGACGACTTGTCCGAAGGAACGTAGGTGACACGAGCCATACAGTCGATACCGTTAGATCCGTCCGACACCAGGTATTTCCTGTACGGGAAGGCGAATCCATCGGCATATGCCTCTACATACAGCCGTCTTGCCACCTGTGTCTTTATACCTATATATATACCCGACTCATTCTGAGGTTTACTGTTTTCGCCAAAGCTACGTGCATATAACGTGGCATACCGTTTGTCGTAATGCCGGTGCAGGAGCACCAGTGAGGTATTGCTATTGGTGGTGTACCTTATTATATTGACAGTCGCCAATCCACGGTTAGTCCTTTCCCCATACAGATAATTCAAAGCGAAGGCAGTCTCGCCCATAACCGACAGACGGCGGTGACGGAACGAGTAATTCACGCCAGTGGCACTGAAGTCATTCCCTTGCGGATTATACATCCTATAGAGACTTGACTCGGTATTGTATTTGGGGAGCAATGGCATGGATAGGTGTGTGTATAGGGTTGTCACACCTATGCCCCAGTAACCACAGGCATACTGTAAGCCTCCACCAGCGGAGAACTCATCCATATTGACCTTCTTGCTTATTTCCAGTTTGGTACGGTGCAGCCCATCCTGTTTGAGTGAGGTTACCGACTCAAATCCATGTTCCTCTACACTCTTGGCATTGACAGTGCCGTCGATGTCACGGAAAGAGACAAATGCAGTCACGTCCAAGCGTCTGAACAGACGCACAGTCGCAGCAGCGCCCCTAAAATAGTTCGCCTCCGACATAGACGAGTGTTTGCTTATACCTCGATTCATAGACGAAGAAGACGACAGGCTGGCAATCTTTCCGAAACTCATCGCACTGTTCACCACTAGTCCCTGTCCGAAACTGAGTTTATAGTCTCCCACCACCAATTTCTGTATCCGTCCTATCTTCTGCAACATCACGTAACCAGCCCAATAGTCGACCCCCTTCTCCCCGACATCCTTTTCCATCTGCACTCCAGCATAAAAATGCTGCATTGACTCGAAACGGTATCTGAATGAATGGTAGAAGCGTGTACCCTGATACACTTTATTTGGGGATTTCAACAGTATACTGTCAGACTTGGGTTTGAATCCCTCCTTGGTATACAGTGGGAAGTCGGAACGTAGGACAAGCCCATGCTTGCCGTACCTCATAAGGTCACGCAGACTCACATTTTGTGACTGGTCAGCGACAGCCGCATCTACACGACAGAACAGCATCAGTCGCATGCGTGTCACATAATCGAGTTCACGAATGTACATCAGTTCCCCTAAAGAAAGTACGGGACTGTTACGATTCACATAATCGACTATCGCCATAACCTGTACCGTGGTAAGGAACGGCAGTTGCTGGAGTTGCTCCGCAGTCACCCCATTCAGTTCTATCGGGTGTTGGTAAATGTCGTAAAGATCCTCCACGACATCCTCATCATAATCACTTCCTTCATCATACAATGACTGTATGAAATCTTCCCAAGTGAGCCGAGCATCCTTCTCCGTCTGTGCACAGACAGAGAAATACATGCACGATACCATGCACAGGGCAGTCAAAAGCCTTGTAAGGCAGTGTCTTTCCATAAACTGTTCTATAATTGTTGTTGTCTATAATCATTCCTTCTTGTGGCGACAGAGCCGAAACCGTATCACTACGTTTTGTTACCTAATAGAACTTATTCCATATAATATCTTGCAGTGTGGGGTATTTCTTACGGTATCTCAAGAGAGTCGGCATATCGATATCCCCAGTAATCTCGCACTCCGTATTAACAGGTCCTTCAGCAATGGTATGACCATAGGGGTGTATGATTCTAGAGCCTCCGTAATACTCCCCATAGTCGTCAGAACCTATACGGTTGCACACTGCCACGAAACACTGGTTCTCAATGGCGCGAGCTACAGGCAGGGTCTCCCATGCTGCTTTGCGTGCCACTGGGTAGTTAGCTGAATACACTATCAAGTCATACAAGATGTTTCCATCGGCATCCGTGTTGTTGCGGCACCACATAGGGAACTGTAAATCATAACATATCTCCAATAAGATTTTTACCCCACGAAACTCAACTATCACCCGATCGTCCCCTGCTGTATACTGCTTGCCCTCACCCCCGTAAGTAAAGAGGTGACTTTTGTCGTAGTGTGTCACCGCTCCATCGGGCTGGACAAAATACATACGGTTGTAGTACTTTCCCTTATCCTCCACTGCGATACTTCCACATATAGCACCATCTACAGCTGTAGCCTTCTCCTTCATCCACCGCAAAGTCTCAGGATTGGATGCGGATTCGGCAAACCACTGTGGATAGGTAAGGAAACCTGTAGTAAACATCTCGGGAAGCAGGTAAAGGTCTGAACCCTGATTTCGGTCTATCGCCTCCTCTATCTTCCGCAAGTTGAACTGAGGCGATTGCCATACGGTGTCCTGTTGTAGAAGTGTTATCTTCATGCCTAATACGTTCTGCCTACTACATAGTCCACATAGTCACGCAGTGCTCGTGTGACCTCGTTGTCTTGATACCGGTCCAACAGTCCACACGCCTTATCCGCATAATCATGCATTACTTGTGTCGCATATTCAATACCATGGTTCTGTCTAGTAAACTCCAGCAACTGTTGTATGTCTTTCTCTGTAGCGGTGCGGTTTTTTATCTTATATACCATGTCACTGGAATCGGTGTCCGAATGGGTTAAGGCATAGATGGTCGGCAGGGTAATCTTGCCTTCACGCAAGTCATTGCCGGTAGGCTTGCCTATGTCATCTGTCAGGTTATCGAATATATCGTCCTTTATCTGAAAGCACATGCCTACGTATTCACCGAACAGTCGCATGTTCTCCACATCCTCTTCCCCTGCGCCAGAGGTGATTGCTCCCGAACTCGCACAAGCAGAGAAAAGCACAGCTGTCTTGTTTTTTATAATGTCATAGTAGGTGGTTTCCGACAAGTCTGTATTGGAGATATTCAACAATTGTAACAGTTCCCCGTTGGACAAACCTTGTGCCGCACTGGAGAGTATATCCACAAGTTTGGTGTCATGAGCATCCGCAAGGAACCTGAGTGCAGAAGCCAGGATATAGTCGCCCACAAGTACAGCCACTTTATTGCCTTCAGCGTAATTGAGCGAGTCCTGTCCGCGCCGTTCATCGCTCTCGTCCACCACATCGTCATGCACAAGACTGGCTGTATGGAACGCCTCATAGGCTGCCGCCACATTAATTGTGTCATTATTGATTCCTCCAAACAATCTGGCAGACAGCAGAACCAAGATAGGGCGCATCATCTTACCTGAGCGACTAAGGATGGTTGTCAGTGCCCTGCCGAGCAGAGGATTGTCGTGCTGGCACAGTTCGGAGAGAAGAGTCCGGCATTGCTGTAGTTCCGCTTGTACTATACTGTTGTTCATGTCTATTCCTATGGGCGTTTGCAATCGTGACAGTTAGTTCTTGAAACTGTGTATAGGCGCAGGTATGCGTCCTGCACGGTTGATGAAACGGTTACAACTGAACGTGTTTACTGGCATTACAGGGGCGTAACCAAGCAATCCACCGAATTCAACGGTGTCGCCCACTTTCTTGCCCTCGACAGGTATGATACGCACGGCAGTAGTCTTTTGGTTGACCATTCCTATCGCGGATTCATCGGCAATGATGCCGGAGATAGTCGATGCCGTAGTATCCCCTGGAATGGCTATCATGTCAAGTCCCACCGAACATACACATGTCATCGCTTCTAGTTTTTCAATAGTAAGCGCACCTGCTTCCACTGCATCTATCATGCCCTGATCTTCACTCACAGGGATGAAAGCACCGGAAAGTCCGCCCACATAACTGCTTGCCATCACGCCACCTTTCTTGACTTGGTCGTTGAGTAACGCCAAGGCGGCCGTAGTGCCCGGTGCACCAGCTTTCTCCACACCTATACACTGAAGGATGTCAGCCACCGAGTCTCCAATCGCTGGAGTCGGTGCGAGAGAGAGGTCGATTATACCGAACGGCACGCCCAGACGTTTGCTTGCCTCCTGGGCAACCAACTGTCCGACACGTGTTATCTTGAACGCTGTTTTCTTTATTGTCTCACACAATACCTCAAAGTTGGCATCAGGGATCTGCTGTAAGGCGTACTTCACCACGCCCGGACCACTTACTCCTACATTGATGATGGCATCAGCCTCACTCACTCCGTGGAACGCACCTGCCATGAACGGATTGTCATCCGGTGCGTTGCAAAGAACCACCAGCTTGGCACAGCCGATGGAATCACTGTCACGAGTCAACACCGCAGTCTGTTTGATTATCTCGCCCATGAGGCGTACCGCATCCATGTTGATTCCAGTCTTTGTGGAACCCACATTGACAGAGCTGCATATGCGCTCGGTCTCAGCCATTGCTTCGGGAATAGACCGAATCAACAGTTCGTCACTGCGTGTCATTCCCTTCGATACGACTGCACTATATCCACCTATGAAATTGACTCCTACCTCATGCGCCACCTCGTCCAAAGCCTTGGCTATCTGCACGTAGTCCGACGGTGTGTCGCAACAAGTTCCGCCAACTAGCGATATCGGTGTAATGGATATACGTTTATTGACAATGGGAATGGCGAACTCACGAGATATCTCCTCACCAGTTTTGACCAGATTGCTTGCATACCGGCTTATCTTTTCCTTTATGTTGCTACAGGTAGTCGACAAACTGCTGTCGGCACAGTCAAGCAGACTGATTCCCATCGTGATGGTACGAACATCAAGATTCTCCTGTTCGATCATCTTGTTGGTCTCGAACACTTCATTGATATTAATCATATCCGATGCATTTTGTTAAAGATATCCTCAAGCTGGCACTTCACCTGTACTCCTATCTCGTTGCCAAGTAAGGCAAGTTCCTCTGTCACGTTCCCAAAGTCCTTGGTACAGTTGTCCATACTGACAATCATCATCATGTTGAAATAGCTCTGTACTATGGTCTGGCTTATGTCAAGTATGTTTATCTGATTGTCCGCAAGGTGTGTGCACACTTTGGCAATGATACCGACTGTATCTTTACCTACGACTGTGATAATCGCTTTTGTCATGATTTCGCTTATTTTTTTGCAAAGGTAGACAAAAATAATGATACTACGATGTGTGAGGCAAGTATAAAGCCCTGTTGTTTTGTTGTTTTAGTAATTATTCATACCTTTGCAAGACGTTCGATTAGCCAAAACTATAATTCACATGGGTATGACCACTGGATATCTGCCATCGGTGAGCTGGTGGCAAAAATGGATAGCGGAAGGAATGCCAGAATCCGACAATGAGGTGGTGTTCGACAAACATGCGGGCTATAACCACTGCGTGATCGACTCCCCCAACGGACCACTTCAATTGACTGTCCCTGTACAGAAAGCAAGCCACAAGCCACAGTTGCTCAAGGATGTCAGAATAAGTGAGCACGATGGATGGAGGCGTAAACATTGGCATGCACTGGAATCGACTTACTTCAACAGTCCCTTCTTCGAGTATTACCGTGATGATTTCCTGCGTGTCTATGAGGGAAAGCAGGAGTTGCTTATAGATTTCAACCATGAGTTGCTGACACTTATTACCGACCTGTTGGATTTGAAGCATGTGAACTTGGCTTGCAGCCCCAACCTTCCCATAGCTGAGTATTATCAGGTATTTGCCGACAAGCACGGTTTCCTGCCGGACTTGAGTGTGGTGGATTTACTCTTCAATATGGGTCCGGAATGCTTAATTACTTTTAATAATAAGGCATAATTATACCATACCGTCTGTCCGTTGGTATTTTTTTACTACCTTTGTCCCCAACTATGGGCTTTCGTAGCTTCACGCCATGCGAAAAGCCTGACTGATGAGAAAAAGAACAAAAGAACAAGATATAAAATGGCACAAGAAGATGTTTTTAAGAAAGTGGTGTCACACTGCAAGGAATACGGTTTTGTATTTCCTTCAAGCGACATCTACGATGGACTGGGAGCCGTATATGACTACGGACAGAACGGTGTTGAGTTGAAGAACAACATCAAACAATACTGGTGGCAGAGCATGGTGCTCATGCACGAAAATATCGTTGGAATTGACTCAGCGATATTCATGCACCCGACCATATGGAAGGCATCCGGACATGTGGATGCGTTCAACGACCCGTTGATTGACAACAAAGATTCCAAGAAACGTTACCGTGCGGATGTCCTTATCGAGGACCAAATTGCCAAATACGATGAGAAAATAGAAAAGGAAGTGGCTAAGGCACGGAAACGTTTCGGTGACTCTTTCGACGAACAAAAATACCGCGAGACTAGCCCTAAGGTCTCTGAGGAACAGACTAAGCGCGATGCACTACACGAACGTTACAAGAAGGCAATGAATGCAATGGACTTGGACGAGTTGCGCCAGATTATCCTCGACGAGGAAATTGTCTGCCCGATAAGCGGAACAAGAAACTGGACGGAGGTACGCCAATTCAACCTCATGTTCAAGACCGAGCTTGGAAGTACCGCTGACGGCACATCCACCATCTACCTGCGACCAGAGACGGCACAGGGCATCTTTGTGAACTACCTGAACGTGCAGAAGACAGGACGTATGAAGATTCCGTTCGGTATCGCACAGATAGGCAAGGCGTTCCGCAACGAGATTGTGGCACGTCAGTTCATCTTCCGCATGAGGGAGTTCGAGCAGATGGAGATGCAGTTCTTCATCAAGCCAGGAACGGAACTCGACTGGTTCGCCACATGGAAGAAAACTCGTATGGCTTGGCATCAGAACCTTGGTTTCGGAGCTGAGAATTATCGTTTCCACGACCACGAGAAACTGGCTCACTATGCCAATGCGGCTACAGACATCGAGTTCAAGATGCCGTTCGGATTCAAAGAAGTGGAGGGCATACACAGTCGCACCAACTTCGACCTCTCTCAGCATGAGAAGTTCTCTGGCAAGAGCATCAAGTACTTCGACCCAGAACTGAACGAGTCATACACTCCGTACGTCATCGAGACTTCTATCGGAGTCGACCGTATGTTCCTCTCTGTGATGTGTCACAGTTATCAGGAGGAGAAGTTGGAAAACGGAGAGACACGTGTAGTACTCAAATTGCCTGCTGCGCTGGCACCGGTGAAACTCGCCATCATGCCGCTCACCAAGAAAGACGGACTGCCAGAGAAGGCGCGTGAAATTCTCAATGACTTGAAGTTCAACTTCAACTGCCAGTACGACGAGAAAGACTCCATAGGCAAGCGTTACCGTCGTCAAGATGCCATAGGAACTCCTTACTGCATCACAGTCGACCACCAGACACTTGAGGACAACACAGTCACCATCCGCTTCCGTGACACCATGGAACAGGAGAGAGTGAATATCGCTGATTTGAAGGGAATCATAGAGGACAAGGTAACTATCACCAGCCTCCTCAAGAAACTGAACAACTGATAATGATAAGGATAAAGGGGATAAGCCAAGCATTGGGTGTTTTGTTCGCTGTGACATGCTTGATTTGCTCATGTAGCGAAAAGGACGAAGTGAGCGAGTATGCGGACTGGAAAGTACGCAATGAGCATTTCATCGACTCAATCGCCAGTGTTGCATCCACTAATGCTGACGGTACATGGGAGGTCATCAAGTCGTACACCATAGGCGATTCCACAGAGGTGTACTGGGGACACAATGAATATTTCATATACGTGAAGAAGTTGGAGACAGGGACTGGGACAACCAGTCCACTGTACTCCGACTCCATCCGTGTGCATTACTCAGGACGACTCATGCCCACAAGCGAACATCCGCAAGGCTATAACTTCGGAAAGAGTTACAGCGGAAACACACTGAACGAAGAGACTGACGTACCGACACTTTTCGGTGTCAGCCAAAGCATTGTCGGGTTCACTACAGCGTTGATGCACATGCATGAAGGTGACCGCTGGCTTGTGTACGTACCATATTATCTCGCATACGGCACAACCGATTACACGTCGGCATACATACCGGCATATTCCACGCTTGTCTATGATATAAAACTGGCTCGCATCTACCGCTACGGTATTGATAATGACACGTCATGGCATTGACATATCCACACCAAGATTTAAAGTTTGACACAAAGAACGGGAAGCAAGCCCATTGAACGGTTCTTGAGAGTAAACGTATATATACAAATTGTTCTTACTCTTCCCTAATAATCCAATCACCAATGGTGCGCTGCTGGCTGTCGTAATTCACTCCTATCTTGAAGAGTCGTTTCCCGTCTGCGGAATAAGGAATCAAGTAACCCTTGTCGTCAATCTGTCGTATGGCGTCCTCTGCCGAACCATCGTACTTCAGTTCGAAGACGTACACTGCGCCTGGCATGTGGACAACTGCGTCAGCCCTGCCTACGGCACTGTCTTCCTCCACTCTCATGTAAGCTC